>JAQXDW010000094.1 GCA_029251165.1 Myxococcota bacterium | reverse complement strand
CGGGGACATGTACAACCTGGGGGCAACGGGGTTCCAGATCTCGGGCTGTTCGCAGGTCTTCGACATGACCCTCGTCGCCGCTGACTGAGCTTCTGTGGCGGGCAGCGGAGCACCAGGTTGGAGTTGACCCGTCTTCGTGGAGGGTTGAGCTTGGCGCCGTTCAGGCTCGCCCGCTCCAGGTCTGCCTTTCGCAGGTCAGCCTGGGTGAGGTTTGCCTTGGAGAGGTCGATGCCGCTGAGGTCCTGCCGCGGCATGCGAGACCCCAGAAAGTTTCCCCTTGCCATGGACGGACCGCCCGGCTCCCACGCCTCCAGGCGGGCGACATCCGCGCCCTGAACCTTCCGCTTCCAAAGCAACCACCACGGCATCGCCACGCTCCTCGGACGCCATCGTGCACCCCTGCTGGCAATGGGCAGGCGAGACGGGGCAGAGCCGATGTCAGGGGAGGGGCGAGCCCTCGACGCCGACCCCGACGGGGCAGGTCACGCCAGTGCCACCGAGGCCACAGTAGCCTCCGGGGTTATTGGCTAAATACTGCTGGTGGAAGTTTGTTCGAATAAGGTTGTAGCATGGTAATGGCGCGAAGTGTGCCGGGTCTGGGCGAAGTGGACAACGCCATGTGGAGCGAACTTGTGGCTTGCTGGGATGTGATGCCAGCAGGGGGCTGCTCAGGGGCCTCAAGAGAGTGCTCGTCCTGCTCTCCGGCGCTCAGGGCAGCAGGCACTCCGACGGACCTCGCGCGGGGCAAGAGGACACGAGTTGGGCTGGCATGCCTATCACCGCCTGATCAGGCTGTGTTGAGCTCTGACTTGTGCTCCTTGATGGACTTGAGAAAGGCCGCACGCCCCTCGCCGAAGCGCATCTCTCCGCTCGCTACGCCAAGCACCGGTGAGCCAAAGCGGCCGAGCAAGGTCACCATGCTGTGGAGAACCTCCAGGATTCGGTCCGCGTCCCAGGACGCACCGGCGAGCGGGAGGAGGTGGCGGAAGTAGAGGTTTCCGTTGTTCTGCTCGTCCAGCTCAAAGCCCTTGAGGGGAAGGCGGCTGTTGACCAGACAGATGATGCGCGCGGTGTGGCCGAACCGTGAGACCGGAACCTGTACCGGCAGGATGATCATCAGCTGCAGGGTCGGTGGCTTGTCGAGGCCTGGAAGCTTCATCATGTAGAGGTAGGCTTCTTCGCCCAGGGCAACGACCAGCTGGTTGACCGGTACCTCAGCCGTTGACCGCTGAAAGTGTACCTTGAACCCTTTTTGGGATAGATACTCTTCGAGCTGCGCCAGGATGAGGTTGTCCATGAAGACCTTGACCAGTTGGTGAGTGAGAGGCGTCCTTGCGGACCTGACCGGAAGCCCTGGGCTCCATCATTCGAGCCTCAGGCCGCCTGCGGGAGCTGAGCGATGAGCAGTGCAGCCCTTTCACCAGCCTGCTGTGCGTTCTGGGCGGCCTTCTCCATGGCTGCTTTGCGCGCTTCTTCCGTGGAGCGGCCCAAGAAGGGTGCAAGCTCTCCGATGGACGTCTTGTATTGCTTGCCTTCTTTGCTCTCCGGCAGTGCAATACCCAGGCTCTCGAGCAGCTTGACAGAGGGAGGATCTCCATCGATTGCTTTGTCGATCAAGGCGGCTGCATCTTTCTTCTGACGCACCGCCGCCTTCCTCTTCTTGTAGTAATTCCAGATGGTTTCTGCTGCCTTGACGAAACCAATAACGCCTGTCGCGACAGCAAAGCCGATGCCACCTGTTGCGATGCTCGCGGCAGTGAGACCAATCGCTGCAGCGGTCAAGAGTCCACGACCAATGCGACGGTTTGTTTCCCACTTGTTCTGGGCAGCCGCCTCAACCATGATCTGCTTGACGAGGGGGTCCGATTCTTCCTCGATGGCTTTGGTAAGCGCACGAAAGGCAATCTTTGCATCCCGACCGCGGGCTACGGTCTCGGCCAGAGCGATGCCGTTGATAACAAGGCTGGCAGGACCGAGGATGTCTCCCGCAATCTCGAACAGCGCGGGCGCGAGCTCACCATTGCTGAACAGTTCAGTGGCACCAAAGCCGACTGAGGCAGCGCCTGAGAGCGCTGCCGCGGCATCGTTGACCATGGTGCCAGTGTCGCTCCCGCTACCGCTCTTGATTGCAATGCCCATCTCAAGTCCCCTGTGTTGAAAGCATTATCAAGTTTACTAAAGCCTGCTATACAGTTGTCTTCCTTAGAGCCAACTGGCGTGTTTAGTTTTTATATTAAATACTTGCTTATGGACTTTTTTTATCTGTGCGAGCTCACCTACGGAGTCCTGCCAAAGCAGGAGCACGGGCGTGCTGCAGGAGCCCAAAAGCTCCGCCCTCTCTCATGGTCTCCATGAGCCAAGTCAGCAGGGGAAGGAACTTCAGCTCGGTTCTTGAAGGCTCGGCTGGTGTATTGGCTGCCATGATCGTGTCGAAGCGTCAGACCAACGGCCACCTCCTGCTCGGCGTCACCGAAGTGTTCGTGGATCCCCTGGCGAAGCGCCTCCAGTGCCTCAAACCGATCTCCCACAGAGGCCGCGTGGACCCCAGTACACTCCGAGGTGCAGTGGTCGATCCCGAAGAAGATCGCTGGTCCATCTTCTTGCTTCTCAGTCCGGCCAGACCGCTCTCAAGGAAGGCTTAAGGTGCCGGCGTTGACGCCCAGCTCCGGGACAGCTCATCAAGCGGCTCCCCACGAAGCAGTCTCAGCACGACTTCGCGCTTGCGTTTCGCCGACAACCAGCCACGCTCAGCTCAGGATTTCGGAGACCTCTCTTCTCTCCTGGATTGCGCTTATCACCTGTCCAATTCAGCCGTGGTGCACCCCGCCTCCGCTTCACCGCTGGCGAGAAAACGGTGCATCTCCAAGAGCATAGAAATGGATACCTGAATTGCCCGTCAGCCCCACAGCTTCAGGAGCATCACTGGCTTTCTGTAAAGAGAACTCATCGAGACCACGGATGCCATGGTGAAAATTTCTCTGAGCACCACGCTCAATGAGTCATTCACCGGTGAGCTCATCGCGCCCGATAATCTCACTCTTGAGGTGTCTGGAACGGACATGTCCTGCTCTACGACATGACCATCGATCGGACATCTTGAGTGCCCATCTTTGCGCCGACGTTCCGTGACCTGACGGCGGCAGCGGCTGCCCCTCAGCGAATGGAAAGGGTAGGATGCGATCCCGGGGCTTACCATCGCCCCACACCAGATGAACCGGACCTCTTCTCCGGCTTGGAAGAGGAAGAGGGAGAACTGATATCGCTCATCTTCGTTGCTCACAGTTGGCAAAACAAGCCGAGACACTTGCGGATATGGCGAATGTCATGCTGGTCTGGGATGCACCTCCCGATCCGGCGACCTTCGCCCGGCTCTCGGGCGTGCGCTGGCTTCGTATACGCGAAGACAAGGCGCAGCGTGCGGACCTCTCACTGCTCTCGCGGCTTCCACTGCTCCAGGAGCTCACCCTCAGCACCGGTCGGTCTCGCAGGAACCTGACGGACCTTCCCGTCATGCCGAACCTCTTGACCCTCAAGCTGTGGACCACGGGAGCCTCGTTCTCGCTTCGGGGGCTGGGGAATGCGACGAGCCTGAGATTCCTTGAGCTTCGCGGTCAGGCCGATCTCCGCGACAGCTCGGAACTGCGGGCCCTTAAAGGGCTGCAGTCACTGTGCCTCAGCCAGTTTCAGCTGCGCGATGAGCTTGGCTGGCTCCCGGGACTGACGAGCCTGACCGAGCTCTCCTTCCTGCCGGCGGATGTCCATGCTCCGCTCCCCAGCCTCGCCGCCCTGACCTCGCTCAAGACCCTCACGCTTTGCGTCGGTCCCGCTGCCGCTGATCTGCGACCACTGTCGCCTCTAACGGCGCTTACTGAGATGGTTCTGCGGGGAACGGCCGACTTGGATCTCCAGCCCCTCTCAGCGCTAAAGCGTCTCCGCCGGCTGGATCTGGTCGGCGTGGTGGGACGGATAACGATCGGGGGGCTGTCTGGACTGCGGTCACTGAGTGACCTGACCTTCGGTGAGCACCTGGTTCTGGAAGGGCTGTGCTCGCTGACGGTCCTTCCTGGTGTGATCCGGTCAGTGAAGATCGACAAGCAAGGTCGGCCGCGGCTGCGGCGAAAGATCCTGCGGGGCAACGCACTGTTGGTGGCCGCCAGCGCGGGCGCTGATCTCAGCGCAGCCTTGCACCTGGACCTGAAGAAGTGTGGTTCGCTGACCGACCTCTCTCCGATCTCGCACCTTGTGGGGCTACAGAGCCTGAGCGTCCGGGACTGCCCGTCTCTCGCTGCCGCCTGGTCGGTGATCGGAATGACGGGCCTCGAGTCACTGGATGTGGGTAAATGTCCTCTGCTTCGCCCCATTCCTGCCCGTCGACTGATGGAAGATCCCGACTCCATTCATGCCTATCGCCGCAAGCTGGCGCGGTCCCTGGCCAAGAAGCCTCAGCGGACACCGGCTGAGGAGAGCCTGCTGCAGGTGGCCCAGGCCGCTGACCTGCTCAAGCCGCAGCCGCAGGTGCCCTCTCCAAAGAGTCTCTTGCCGCTTCGCCATATGCTCTCTGCACCCAATCCAGCCTACGCACAGCAGGGCATGGAGATGCTTCGGGCGCTTGCCGATCCAGTCCTGCTCGCCGATCTCAGTCGTGGCGTCTCGCTTGAGGCGGGCAAGGTGCACATCAAACGCTCGGCGTCTCGGCGCACACACCTACGGCGGCTGGACCGGCGCTACTGGATGGCGCTGTCGCTCCTGCGGCTGACCGGAGCGCTCGAGGAGGCCGAGTCGCTGGTCCTTGGTCGGGTTCCGATGCTCGACCTATGTGCGCTTGAGGGCCTGAGCGACCTGCAGCACCTCAGCGTGGAGCCCGGCGAGGGGAATCCCGACTCCAGAGCCCTTGCGACACTGACGGGCCTGAAGTCGCTGGAGTATCTGCGCATCTACCCCGGGGGGGACCTCTCCAGGCTCTCTCAGCTACAGCAGCTCAAGCTCTGTATCAGCCCCGAAGCTGATCTTTCTTCACTGGGTCACCTCTCTGGTCTCGTAGAGCTCGATATGATCGCCTCTCGCAGGCTCGCGCGCTTGCCGGCCTCCCGAGACGAGCACTTCCTCTCACGGCTGACGGGCTTGAAGAGGCTCATCGTGGGGCATCGCAAGCTGTCTGACCTCTCAATGCTTGGTCCACTTCGAAACCTCAAGGTGCTCTCTGCCACGGTGTCGGCCTCGGCCAACCTTGCTCCGCTCGCTGAGCTGACGAGCCTGACCGATCTCTCGATTCAGCTCCCACCACGCCCTCCAGGAACCGCGGCGGATCTGCAACCATTGGCTGGTCTGCGGTCGCTGAAGTCACTCAAGCTTTCTGGACTTGGCGCAGCAAATCTCGAGCCGCTGTCCGGGCTCAGAGCCCTGACCTATCTCAAGCTCAACGGCAGTACTCAGCCTCCGGCGGTGGATCTCACACCGCTAGCGTCACTGAAGAACCTGCGGCAACTCGCGCTGGGTTTCTACGTAGAGCGAGCCAACCTCATGCCGCTTAAAGCCCTCCCGAAGATCTCCCACCTTCACCTTGCACAGTCACAGGGCCTGCCCCGTGATTTTCCGCGCTGGATCGGCTATCGGGAGCGGCTACACAGCCTGCTCACAGAGTGAGACCCCTCGTGCTGAACCTTCCGTAAGGGGAGCCTCTTCATTGACCGCTGCGTCTGTGAACCGCTGTGCTCGCACCCGGCATCCGGGCCGCCAGTGAGGGGTACCCAGCAGCCTCAACAGACGGGGGCGACCCCTGGGGGCCGCTCACTCTGACCCCTCGTTCCGCTCCGCTTGGTTCCAGCGGGTCTGCCACCGGTAAAGGAATGCGAGGGAAGGGGATGCGCAGCCTTCGCCATGACGAAGTGCCGCGCGCCCCTTCCACAGGTCTCCAGCTGGCGTGTCTCGTCAGTCGCAGATGAGTTCGCCCACATCGAGTGCATTGTTGCTCTCGTCGCACTCCGCCTCGATACCAGCTTCGTCGATGCGGACCTCCAGCGCGCCCGCCCAGTCGTCGGTGCTGATGAGGTAGGGGCCGAACACCTGGCTCTCCTGGGGCTGCAGCCCTGTGATCGTGTCCCGAGAGAGCTCTCCGTTGACAGTGTCGGAGAACACGAGGTCTACGTCCATCGAGGCGTTTAGACCCTGGTTGTCCACCACCACATAGAACGTTGCTTTTTCAGCATCGCAGTCGGCGCAGTAGTCGACGTAGGAGAGAAAAAGGTCAGGCAGCCAGTTTCCGGGGCGGTCGCCCTGATCTTGGGTGCGGAAGTTGTTGAAGGTGCCCCAGTTCTTCTCCTCGGCGGCGGGCACGGAGAGGTCATCGTTGATGTTGGTGATGTGGTAGGAGTGCTGGTTCCAGACCGGTCGGCTGGGTGCCCAGGCAGGGCCGCTCCCGCTGCCGAGCGAGCGAACACCGAACCATCCGCTGGTGAATAACTCGTTGCTCCCCAGGACGATCTCAGTGGAGCCATCGTTGTCGATGTCGGCCAGAATTGGGGACTCTACCCCCGTTCCGCTGCTGTGATCGGTGGGATCCCAGCCCGCGAGACCGAGCCTGTCTGTACCGTCTGAGCCACCCCAGATGTACATGCGGTCCTCATCGGCGAACACCACCTCCGCCTCACCGTCGGCCTCGAAGTCGAACACAACCGCCCCGGTTCCGCCAGAGGCATCGTTGATGGTCTCGCTCCACAGCGCAGACCACGTGCCCGTCTGGTTGTCATCGTAGACCGTGTAGCTGGAGACCCCTGCGATTCCGATCTCCGGCTCACCGTCGGCATCGAAGTCCGCAATCGTCGGTGAACCGCAGGTGCTTCCAGAGGCGCAGTTGACCAGCGCGAAGGATGTGGAGACGTTGCCAGCGCCATCGAGGATGTAGGCGGTACCAGTGCCTGTGGTGACCACATCAGGGCTGCCGTCGAGGTTGAGATCACCCACTGCGGAGAAGCCGTTTTCGGTGCTGCTGTTGCTCCACAGTTGGCTTCCATCCATCTCATAGGCGACATCTCCTGCGATCAATTCTAAATCGCCATCACCGTCGACATCCGACATCACAGAGTTGGAATAGAAGTCGACACCGTTGGTGGTGTAGCCGCCGTGGCTGGACGTACCGACGCCGATCATTGCGCCAGTGTTGTCCCAGATGACGCGTCCGATGGCGATCTCGGGGTTGCCATCGCCATCCATGTCTCCGATCACCGGGAATCCGCTGACCCACTCGGTGCGTGGGATGGAGGAGGTCCATGTTGCAGAAAAGATCACATTGCCGTCTGCATGGGTGCAGAGCAGGGGGGTTTGATCTGTGGGCAGGCAGATCTCGGGGATGCCATCGTTGTTGATGTCACCCAGCGCCATGCCACCCTGGGACTGGGGGGTGTAGATGACGCCGTTGTGGGTGAAGCTGGTGTGGTAGTACAGCTCGGTTCCATCGTCTCCGCTGACGATGACCAGCGCGCCGTCGTGGTCTCGATAGTTACTGCCTTCAAATGCAGTGAACACGACATCAGGGGTGTCGTCGGTGTCGATGATACCGTCGCCGTTGTCGTCGGTGAGGTTTCCGGTGACCGGGGTAACCATCACCTGGTTGAAGGGGTGATCGGCGTCTGTCGGTGCCCAGGTCCACTCAACCTCGGGGATGAACTCGATGGGATCAGGTTCCGCCTCACAGTCGTCGATGGTGGCGACATCCCGGCTGGCATCCGGAGCACTAAAGTCGGCACAGGGAGGCGTACCCGTGACGCCCGTGTCGCCCGTGTCGCCCGTGTCGATGTTGTGCGTGTCGCCAGTGTCGCAGTCATCCTCACAGCAACAGCATGCATCGACAATGACCTCGATGATGTTGGTCGTGTCGGGTCCACAGCCCACAAGTAGAAGTAGCAAGGGAGTCATGAGGTATTCCTTGAGTTGATGGGCTTGGTACTACAGTTGTTTTATTGAGGTACGCTCCATCTGGTTACCCTTCACGGATCTATCATTGACGCCGTCCTTTTGACCGGGGCCACTCGAAGTTGGTGACCGCATGCGAGCTCAGCCTGGAGCGGATTGAGGTCGTTGTTTTGGCTGTGAGTCCAGGTGTTGTAGAGGCTGTGGGGGTTGCTTCTGTTTGCGTCACACAGGCCTCTCTACGTTTGCCGACGAAGCCGCTCCTGCCTCTGAGGTACGACTCGACTGGGTGCTGACCAGGAATCTCCCTCTTCGCCTCATCGCGATGACCGTGCCCATCGCCATGGGAAGCTTGAGGTGTTGGTGACCCGCCAGCGATGACATCCGCGCTGGTGGCCGGTGCCTGGCCGCTCGATCTGGCTTGGGGTGGCATTCCCTGTACTGGCTGACTTGAGGCGCCCGTTGACGGGCTCTAACGGGTCCAGTTCAAGTCTTGAGGCAGTCTCTGAGGAGAGTGGTAGGATACAACGCTGTGGAGATTCCAGATGTCTCGATTAACCGTGCCCTTCCTCGCGCTCCTGTTCGCTTGCAAGCCCGACAGCGAGGGCAAAGTGTTCAATGTTGAGCCAGAGGCAGAGATCACCTCTCATGCCGACGCATCCGAGGTGCTCGAGGGCTACGTAGAGGTCTTCCGTGGCGCGGTGACCGATCCGGACCACAGCGCCGAGGACCTGGTCGCCATCTGGTACCTGGGCACCGAGGAGGTCTGCCCCGCCGCCGCGCCCGCAGAGGATGGCACTACCACCTGCGACATCCTGATCACCGCCGGGGCAGACGAGGTCGCACTCGAGGTCAGAGATCCACAGGGTGCCGCTGGCAGCGACATCCTCCCCATCACCGTCATCCCCACCGAGTCCCCCGAGGCGCTCATCCTCACCCCAGAGGAGGGGGGGGCCTATTACTCCGATCAGAAGATCACCTTCACCGGCATCCTCTCCGATGGCGAGGACACGCCCGACACCCTCATCGCTTACTGGGAGAGTGACCTGGACGGCGTGCTGGAGGTGGAAGCCAATCCCAACGCGGATGGAGAGGTCAGCGGGTACGACTACTTGACGGAAGGTCAGCACGCCGTCGAGCTCCACGTCGAGGACACCACTGGAAAGACGGGCACCGCCAGCGTCATCATCGATGTGGGTCCGCCGAACTCCGCGCCCACCTGCTCGATCACCTCGCCCCTCGACGGCTACGCAGTGGCAGAAGGGGAGGAGATTCTGTTCGAGGGCGTGGTCGACGATGTCGATGTGGCGGAGAGCTGGCTGAGCGTGGTCTGGGAGAGCGACATCGACAAGACACTCCGGGAGAGCACCCCGGACTCCGACGGAAGCGTGGGCTTCTCGTATGGTGACCTGAGCATTGCCACCCACCGCATCACCATGACGGTCACCGACGAGGTGGGCGAGACCTGCGCTGAGAGCATCTACGTCACCGTCGGCACACCGCCCACGCTGGTGGTGAGCACACCCAGCTCGGGAGATGTCGACAACGAGGGAGACTCGGTCCGCTTCACCGGCACCGCCACCGACAACGAGGATCTGCCCACCGCCCTCGTCTTGTCCTGGAGCAGCGATGTCGATGGAGCGTTTTCCACCCAGGGCGCCGACTCAACCGGCACCATCGACTTCAGCGTCGACACCCTGAGCACGGGCGAGCACACCCTCACGGTGCGGGCAGCGGACACCGACGGTCTATACGCGGAGACCAGCCTCAGCCTGACCATCAACGCCCTGCCCACACCCCCAGCCGTCTCCATCACCCCCGACCCACTGCAGACTGGAGACGATCTGATCGCCTCCGCCACGGGCTCGATTGACCCCGACAGCTCCGGCACCGTCACCTACAGCTACGCCTGGTATGAGAACGGCTCGCTGTCTTCGGCATCGACCACCGCCACCTTCCCCAGCGCCAGCACCACCAAGGACGCCACCTACAAGGTCGTCGTCACCCCAAGCGACGGCAGCGGCGAGGGCGAGAGCGGAGAGGCAGAGGTCACCGTCCTCAACACCGACCCTGTCCTCACCGGTCCGGTGCTGGATGCCGCCACTGCCGTGGTCGGCGATGCGCTGACCTGCTCGGCAGCTGCCACGGATGCTGACACCGCCGACAGCCTCACCATCACCTATACTTGGCAGGATGGCTCGGAGGGCAACACCTACACCGTCGATGCGGACGATGACCCCGGCGACACCATCACCTGCACCGCATCTGTTGACGACGGCGATGGCGGCACCGACTCCGGCACCGCCGCGGCCACCATCGACAACACCAACCCGGTCCTGGGCACCGTCAGCGTCACGCCCAGCTCGGGCAAGGTCGGCGATACGCTGACCTGCTCAGCATCCGCCACAGACGCGGACGGCGATACTCCAGACATCACCTACGCCTGGCAGGACGGCAGCACCGACGTGGCCTACACCATCGTCGAGAGCGACGACCCGGGCGACACCCTGACCTGCACCGCCACCGCCACCGACGATGACGGCGGCAGTGACACTGGCTCCGACACCGCCACGGTCGACAACACCGACCCGGTGATGGGGACGGTGAGCATCACGCCCAGCAGCGCGGACAACGACGAGACGCTGACCTGCTCGGCATCAGGCACGGATGCCGATGGCGAGACGCCCACCATCACCTACAGCTGGTCGAACACGACGACGGGTGACAGCCTGGGCGGCGGCAGCAGCGTCAACCTCGCCACCACCAGCGCTGCCTCGGCGGACACCATTGAGTGCACCGCCACCGCCACCGACCTCAGCAGCGGCACCGACACCGGCACGGCTGACATCACCCTCGACAACCGCGCTCCCAGCCTCTTGGTCCTCCTCACGCCCGACCCGGCCACCCGCTATGACACGCTGAGCTGCACCGCCACGGCATCGGATGATGACGACGACACGCTGACCACCACCTTCACCTGGACGGTTGAGGGCAGTCCCGAGTCGGCGACCTCGACCTCGGGGCTGACGAGTACGCTCTCTGGGGTGTTCCTCGGCGGCGATGCGGTGGTGTGCCTGGTGGAGACCGACGACGGCAAGAGCGGCGGCACGGCGTCAGACTCGGCCTCGGTGACCATCACCAACCAGGAGCC
>JAQXDW010000091.1 GCA_029251165.1 Myxococcota bacterium | reverse complement strand
CCCCGCCTGAGGGCGGCCCCGCCTGAGGGCGGCCCCGCCTGAGGATCCGCCCTGCATGGAAGTGCCTCACTCAGCAGCAGCCCCAAACCACCACAGCGAGGAATGACGACGGACCGCTCATTGCTTCGTGATAAGTTTCTTTTGAGAAAATAACGGGCCAGGATGTGTCGCGCTTCGCGAATTCGAGAAGCCTAAGGGCGGCCCCGGGCGACCGCTCAGCCGCGGAGGGCCAAAATGCCGCGCCACGACGCCCACGAACCACACCCACACGACTGCCCTCTTGTATGACCGTTCCGCCTCAGAGCGACCCACGCCACAACCGGTCCTTTCCGCCTCGCCTGAGCCCGCTTCGTGGCTCGATGAGACAAGGTCGAGGATGGTGAGGCGGAAACCTGTGGCAGAACAACCTTCACGGTGAGGGCTTCGCTCTACTCCTTCCCACGCTCCTCTCGCGCCGCGATGAGGATTCGGGAGCATCAGCCGATCCTTGGGACGGCTGGTCTCCGTCTTCACCTGGATCAGCATCGGCAGGTCCAGCACCCGCAGCATCAGGTCGAAGTCCTGAAGCTCGACCGTGTGTGGAAGCAGATCATCGTAGCCATGACCACCAGAGAGTCGACAGAGGATGTCCAGATCGCCGCTGTTGGTTGCGAGATTGAGTTGCCCGATACCAGCGAGAACGCTGGCCCTTGGCGAAATCCGTCGCCTCTCCGGATCCGGGCGAAAGTACGCGCCCAGCTCCCTGAGAACCACCATCAGACGCTCGATGTTCTCCGGTGCCTACCAGTGCACAATGTCCAGATCCCGGGTGACCACTGGCGCACCCGCGAGGACCGCAGCGGCTCCTCCCACGATGATGCAGTCCACACCGTTCTCGTTGAGCGTCGCTATAAGTGGGATGATCGGAGCGTCTGGGCTGTCCGTCAGCGTGAGGCGCGCTTGTCTCGCATGCGCTTCCGAAGACGGTCATAGACCCTCGCCTGAGAAGCGGACAGGGCCAGGCGCTGCAGCGGAGACTGCTTGAGGGCTTCGCGGTTCAGAGAGCGGTCCGCAGCGAGCACGTCTGGGTCATTCTCAGCCAACCAGGCGCGGGTTTTAGCGATGGGATCGGTGCTTTGCATGCGTTGATTCTAACCGAACTCAGCAGCCGATTGAGCGCTGACACACGCAACTTCTCAGCGGAACCTCGATGCCCGTAGACTTCCGTTGCCCGCTGAGTGTCCGCCACCAACACCGATACCCAGACTCCGGTGTCCACTGGTGGAAGTGGTTCACCGACGCCGCGAGCCAGGAGCGCGACGACTGCTGTCCGATGGGAATGCGGGCGGAAGGCATGATCTCGCGGTGGTGGGGCGAGGAGCCGACGCCGTGACGACCGTCGCTCTCTTCCGCTCCGCAAGCAGCGCCAGCGGAGATGATGCCCCTGGGCACAGGGCCTCTCCAGAGTCGTGTGTGTCTACAGGCGCTGTAGTGTCTGCTCAGGGCATCTGAGTCGAGACATAAGCTCCAAGACCAACCTGTTTTTTGGACAGCCCGTTCTCTCGTGTGAGGGTGTGGACTTCTGAGCGGAAGGCTGTCAGAGTGTGCAGCGGTCACAGGCACACTGGACAATCCTGCCCACAGTAGAGGCTCCTCGCATGCACTCCTTGATGTACACGTTGTTCCTATCTTCTCTCCTCGGCTGCGGAGACAAAGACGACACCGCCACCAGTGTCGAAGCGGACGCCGACACGGACACCGACACGGACACCGACACGGACGCCGACACGGATGCAGACACGGATGCAGACACGGATGCAGACACGGACGCGGACACGGACGCCGACACGGACACCGACACGGACGCCGACACGGACGCCGACACGGATGCTGATCTCAGTGTCTTGCCCGATGGCTTGTACTATGGCGGAGTCTACTACCAGTTCAGCTTGGGCACCACGCCTGACCCCTCGAAGTACCTGGAGATGACCGGTCTGACCATCAGCTGGACGGTCACTCTGGAGGATGATGCCATCACCTCCAGTGTCGATCCCCTCTATGGGAACTACTTCTACCTGTACCTGACCTCCGACGACTGGGACGGCAGCAACTCCGACACCGAGGCCTGCATTGCGATCGTTGATGTCAGCGCCGCAGCGACAGACACGTCGATCACCAAGGCTGGAGCCTACCTCAGCTGGTCGGTGCCAGCGGGCTCCACGTACACCACCTCAGCGGGCTGCAAGCTGGTCGATCCGAGCAACGACTTTGGTGCCGATCCAGCCGGGTACTTTATCCAGAACTACAGCTGGGGCTTCGGCATTGCACCTGACTCCGGGAAGTTTACCTCCTCGCTCTCCAGCTACTTCGACTCATGGTTGGAGGGGTACCTCAGCTATGAGGTGACCGGGAGCGACGAGGTGGGTCCGTTTAACTACGTCATCGCCTACGAGATCAGCAAGGACGGCATCGTGGATACCGACTCGGTGATCGACCTCAGCGGCCTGTAGGACGGCACACCGTCACGGCATGAAGCGCGGGCAGACTCGGCGCTGGCATGGTGATCGCTTATATGAGCGGTCCCACTTCAGCTAAAGGGGAGGCCCCTGGCTCAGGTCAGGTCAGCGGCTCCAATGCTGGGTCAATAGAATAAGTTTCATAGGAAGGTAACGATGCGATTCTACATCATGATGCTGCTCATCGCTGCATGCGGTGACAAGGGCGACGACACCGCCACCGCCGAAGAAGCCGATGCGGACACGGATGCCGACACGGACGCCGACACGGACGCCGACACGGACGCGGACACGGACGCCGACACGGACGCCGACACGGACGCCGATCTCACCGGCAAGGAGCTCTACACCCTGCACTGCGTGGGCTGCCATGGGGCAGACGGCACCGGGGTCGATGGACTCGGCAAGGACATCACCGGCGAGCTGCACCACAACGACGCCTTCCTCAACGACGTCATGCTCAATGGCCACGGCACGATGGAGCCAGTGGATGTCACCGCGAAGGAAGCCCAGCTCATCACCGACTACATGCGCGCCACCTTCGAGTAGCTCCGAGCAGACCAGCGACGCACGGACAGCAAGCAGTGACGGAGGTCATCGATGCTGCCTGGCGTGGCGATGCCGGTGCGCAGGGCCTCAGCTGAGCGGCACCTGCGGCTCACCTGGAGAGACGGCGTAGCGATAGAGTCGGGCGCGGTAGAGGCTGGGAAGGATCTGGGTCTCTGCTGGAGAGAAGCCGGGCAGGGCGAAGCTCAAGGAGATGAGGGTCACCGCCACCGGATCGTCTCCCAGTCGTGCGCGGAGGGCTGCGCTGATCCGCCGCATCTGCTCTGGGCAGAGGTAGCAGACCAGGACATCCCCCGCGCGCACCTCGGCGATGGCATCGGTGATGTCGTGCCGGTGAAAGGTGAGACCAGGGGCGCGCTGGCGGAAGACCCGGCTGACCACGTAGGGAACCACTGAGCGCTCATAGCCACGCACGCATGGTGTCGCTGAGGCGGGCATCCGGGCGAGCCGGGCGGCGAGACCTCCCCAGCCTGCGCCCAGCTCGAAGATGGTCGGGGCATCGCAGCCGTCAGCAGCGAGCTGCGTCGCGACGAGGGCAGCGATGCGCGCCCGTGCATCGGGAGACGACGGCGTCGGCGCGATCTGAAGCCTCCAGGTGGCGTGGGCGAGCGACAGCAGGATCAGGCACAGCGCGGCGATGACCCCTATCCATGCGAGCACCACGGAGTACCTCCCTCGTGTGTTCCTGGTTCCTAACCAGCCAGCCTGAGCCCAGCGGCCCCGTCGCCTCGTGAAGCCTTTGAGTTTATTGTTCTGTATAGCAGAATGATATGTTACTATTATCAATGATGGACGACATAATGGGCTCAAGTGATGGTGACGGTGTACCAAGGAGTTCCCATGACCTCACTTCTGAGTCGACTGTCCCTTCTTCTTCCCCTTCTGGCACTCGCCGCCTGCGACCTGGACGCCGACATCGGCTCGCCGGAGTCCCCGGAGACTCCAGAGACATCGGGCAGCCTTGAGGTGAATTCGCTCGTCTTTGAAGACGCGCAGCAGCTCTCAGCAGAGACCTCCAGCAGCGACTTCACGTCCTTCGGCGACCTGGACAGCGACGGCCACATCGACATGGTCTACATCAGCGACTCGAGCCTCCGCTGGCTGCGTGGTGACGGTGAGCACGGCATGGTGTCCGGAGACACTGCTGCCATCGATCAGGCTGTCGCAGCGCTCGCTGCTGCCGGTGAGGACGACCTCGGCTTCACGGTCGGTGCTGGCTCTCGGGAGGTCTACCGGGGCACCGTCTTGCCCACGTCCGGTGGCGACCGTCTCCTCGTGGAGCTTCAGGTACACGACAATGCAGGCACCTGGGGAGTGGTGATGGGTGTCCTCTCTCCCAGCGATGACGGCGCGTGGAGCGCTTCCCTGCTGGCGGCTTCCGATTCCTGGGGTGGGCTCACCCCCCTCGCTGACATCGACGGAGACGGGCTCAGCGAGGTGATCATCGATATGGATGACACCCTCCACATCGCCTGGGGTGGCGCTGCGGAGGACACGGAGACCATCGGCGCGGTCACCCTCTCCAGCATCTACCCTGAGGCATGGACGACCACCGTCGATGGCGACGAGCTCGGCTTTGTCTACGCCTGCAACTGGGCCTATGGGGTCACCGAGATCTGGAGCTGGACGCCGACGAGCGGTCTGCAGCTCGTCGACGACACGCTGTACGGGGCGCGTGCCCACGGCGCTGGGCTTCAGGGAGTCGCATCGGACGAGGTCTGGCTGATGCAGGAGGAGGGCTTCCAGCGGTTTGTGAGCGGAAGCCCAGGGAGCATGGACTTCAACACCCATGACGCCCTGACCGACCACTGGGGCATCACGACCGGCAACTTCGACGGCAGCGGCGGCCTGACAGCGGTGATGTCTGGCACCCAGGCGCTGCGCATTGACGGCGAGGATGGTCTGGAGGCCATCCCGCTCAGCGTCCCCGACTTCAGCAGCTACAGCGCGGCCGCGGTTGACTTCGACGGCGACGGACTGGACGACATCCTCGTCGCTGACGGCCAGGGCATCTCCTGGCTGGAGAACATCAGCGACGAGTAAGGCCCCGGCCACCACCATCGCGATTCGATTCCGTTGATCTGGCGATGAGACGGTAGAGTGTCGAGATGGAGACGCCTACGGACCGATCTCGCTGGGAGCACCCAGGCTGGGCTGCTGCGGTCTTCGCGGTCAGCCTGGCGTTTCTGGTGCTGCACCAGCAGTGGCTCGACTCTACCTGGACTCCCCACGGCGCGGACTGGGACACCTGGTATCAGGGGGCCCTCGCCATCGGGCAGCCTGGGGTGCCCTATCCCCCCAACCGCTGGCCCATCTACAGCCTTTTCGCTGCGACTTTTGGACTCCTCCCCGGTCCCCTCCATGTCAACGCCGCCGTCGCCTCAATGGCGGCGACGGCGTCTGCTGCTGCGGGACTGTTTCTGATCAGCCGGTCCCTGCTCGGCTTCTGCGGTGCGCTCGCCGTCGCGGTCCTGACGGTCGCCTCTCCGATGGTCATCTTGCTGAGCAGCTGGATCAGCAGCTACCCGCTGTGGGCTGCGGGTGCCGTCTGGGCTGTTGCCGGGATGGTCGAGGCCCTCCGCACCCGCCAGAGGGGCTGGTGGGTGGTGGCGGGCAGCGGGGTGGCGGTGGTGCTTGCGGTCCAGGCGAAGGGGCTCGGGATCGGCCTGCTGCTGGTGGGCGTCCTCGCCCTCTCTGCCCTGCTGGACTGGCGCACCTGGCTGGGCAACGCGGCTCGGGCTGCGGCCCCGGTTCTGCTGATGGCCCTGGTCTACGTCGCCTTCCCCAGTCCGCTGCTCACCCTGCAGGCGCAGATTCAGATGGCGGAGGTCGGGGCACGTCCGCAGCCCGGCGGCGTCGCTCCGCTCTCCCTCAATCCAGACGCGCAGCCCTTCGACAATGGCTATGTCTTCGGTCGCTCGATGGGTCCCACGATGCTGTACCAGACGATTGTTGAGGCGCGCGCCGCCACCAGCACCGACAGCGACAGGCGCCGCCACGAGTCCATCGCCAGCCTCCAGCGGACCTTCCCCACGGTGGGCAGCGCGCTGCTGTGGTGGATGCTGCTCGGCGGCATCCTGGGGGGTGTCAGCGGATGCATCACACTGCTGCGGCGTCGCCAGGGCGCTGCGCTGGCGGGCTGGGTTGGGGTGGCGGGGATCGTCGCGGGGGTGCTGCCCAGTCTGCTGTCGCACCTCTCGATTCGCTTCCTGACCCCCGTCTTCTTTGTCGCCCCCCTCTTTGTGGTCGCGCCGGTGGCTCTGATCAGCCGGTGGTCTTCCCGGAGCGCCTGGCTGCCGCTGCTGCTGATCCCCATCGCGCTGGTGCCGGGGAGTCCCTGGTCTGACTCTCCCTGGCTGCACGCGGAGGCAACCCAGGCGCAGATGTCCTCGGTGCTGATCCCGGGCCACGATGCTGTCCGGCTCTGGTATGAATTGAGGCAGCGTCATCCCAGCGCAGCGATTCACGTCGCCGCACCGGCCTCTCAGGGGTTGTTGGTTCTCGATGGAAGAACGGGTACGTTTCTTACACCAGACCCAAGGTTTCATGATCAATCTGAGTCAGGCATTCCCCCTGAAGACTACCTCCTTCGCTGGAAGGAGGATGCTCACCCCATGAATTCAGACATGCCCCCCATTGTCGATCCCCCCAGCTTCAGCGACCGCCCAGAGCTGGAGAGCTTTCCCCGTCAAGCGGGAGCATCTCTGGTGCTTCTGGGGGTGCAGTCTGTGCAATAGTGCTCCTCGCTTGCCCGACCGGGCACGGTACCCATGATGCTGCTCTGGATGATGGGCTGTGAGCAGCCGGTCTTGTGCTGGGACGGCTCTGAGCTGGGCGACACGGGCTGTCCGGCGTACACCGACACCGCGCAGCCCCTGGAGCCGGTGACCATTGAGCCGGTGCTCTCCATCGACGATGTGGTGCCGACCCTCGATGTCTTGCTCACAGAGCACATGCCTGACCTGCAGGATCTGCGGGTGGTCTTCTCAGATGTCCTGGCTGGAATAGACAACAACTGCCCAGGGCAGGAAGGCACGGTCTTTGGTCTCTTGGAACCCTGCACATCGAGCAGTGGTTACACCTACTATGGAGTTAGCACGTGGGCGACCGTTGACAGAGAGATGGATGGGGTGCATGAGTATGTCTACGGCAGCGGCTTGACCTCTCTAGAGATTACCGATCCTGCGGGAGAGCTCTTCATCGCTGGCGGGACGGTCTTGTTTGAGGGGCGGTGGGACGACAGCATGCTGGAGTGGACGGCCTTGATTCTCGGCACCTTCCACTATCCTCCTGCGGACAACTGGCTCCGAGATCGGATGTCCTCTTCGCTGGTTATGACGGGAACGAGCACGGACACCACCGACTCCCTGGTCCTGGAGGGCGGGTTCTCCTTTGGGGAGCACTCCGTCTACCTCTCGGAGCTGAGCTGGCGGTCTGGTTGCCAGGAACCCTCCGGCTCCATCCTCCTCCGTGACCCCTCCGGTCTGTGGTTCGAGGTGGAGCTGGCCGAGGACTGCACCGGCTGCGGCACGCTGAGCCTGGATGGGGGCCCCACCCAGGAGGCGTGCCTGTCGACCGGCGCGATCCTGGAGTCGATCTCAGCCCGCCTGGATCCCCGATGATTCTGCTCCTGCTGGCATGCCCAGAGCCTGCCGTGCTGCCGCCGGCGGACACGGCGTCTCCGGAGACCACGGTCCTCGCTGCGCCTCCGCTGGAGCCCCTGGAGGCTCCCCGCCTGCTGCGTCGGATGAGCCTGGACCTTCGCGGGGTGCTGCCCTCCCCGGAGCAGCTCGATGCGGTGGAGGCCGATCCCGATCAGGTCCGCGTCTATCGCGATGCATGGCTGGAGGACTCCCGCCTGGAGGAGCAGCTCATGCTCATGCTGGGCGAGCAGTGGCTGACCCGGGTGGACGTCTTCAACCTCAGCTACTTCGACTATCAGCTCGATCCCATCGAGGAGTATGACTTCGAGCGCGCGGTCGGTGAGGAGCCGCTGCGGCTGGCGGCTCATGTCGCGGTGAGCGGTCAGCCCTGGAGCGAGGTGGTGACGGCCGACTACACAATCGCCAACTCGCTCCTCGCGGAGATCTGGTCGCTGGACTACCCCGAGGAGGAGAGCGGCTGGCAGGTCAGCCACTACACCGACGGCCGGCCCGACGTGGGCGTGCTCGCCAGCAACGGCCTCTGGTGGCGATACTGGACCAGCAACTTCAACTACAACCGCACCCGTGCTGCCACGATCTTTCGGCTGCTGCTGTGCGAGGACATGCTGGAGCGAGAGATCTCCTTCTCCAGCACGCCCTCGCTGCTGGATGAGAGCGGCACCACGGAGGCGCTCAAGAGCAACCCAGCCTGTGTCAATTGCCACGCGGTCATCGATCCGGTGGCCGCGACCCTGTTCGGGTTCTGGTGGTTTGACCTCTACGACACCGCTGAGCTGACGGACTACCACCCAGAGCGTGAGCTGATGGGCGAGTCGACGCTGGGGGTGAGCATGTCCTGGTTCGGACAGCCCATCAACGGCCTGTATGCGATGGGGGAGGTCGTCGCGGAGGATCCCCGGTTCAGCCGCTGTGCCGTCGAGACCTTCGCGACCGGGCTGTGGCGGCGAAGTCCCGAGCTCTCTGACTTCCAGCAAGTGGATGCGCTTCATGAAGACTTTGTCGACAGCGGAATGTTGGTCATCCCGCTGCTGAAGGCGCTGACCGACTCCCCGACCTACCAGGCCGGTGCACTGAGCGACGAGGCGGACGAGGCGGATGCCGAGCGTGAGGTCTTGCGCCGCGCGCTCTCTCCGATGCAGCTGGCGAGCACGGTCGCGGACCTCACCGGATTCACCTGGACCTGGGAAGGCTTTGAGCAGCTGGACAACGACCAGATCGGCTATCGGATGCTGGCAGGAGGAGTCGATGGGGTCAGCGTCGTCCGGCCTCAGCAGCGTCCGGGGGTGACCTGGGCCCTGGTCATTCGCCGCTTGGCTCAGGCCGCGGCGGAGCATGCGGTCACCGCAGAGCTGGCGCGTCCGGCTGCCGAGCGGACCCTCCTCACCCTCGTCGACTCCGACACCACCCCACAGGATGAGGCGTTCAACAGCCAGCTTCGCGCGCTGTACTGGCAGCTGTACGCAGAGCGTCCGGACAGCGCCTGGCTCCAGGCGGCGGCGGCGCTGTGGACAGAAGGGGCATCGATCAGCAGTGAGACTGGGTGGATCGGTCTGCTCTCTGCAATGCTTCAGGATCCGAGGTTTGTGACACGATGACGTTCACCAGGCGCAGATTCCTCGCCGTCGGCAGCGCGGGCTTGCTGCTTCCCGCCCCCGGTCTTGCCGCACCGGTCACCGCACAGGAGCGGCGCTTCCTGTTCGTCTTCTGCAACGGGGGCTGGGACGTGGGCATGCTGTTCAGCCCGGTCTTCAGCAACAGCGCCATCGATGTCGAGCCCGGCCTGGAGCCCGCTGAGGTGGGCGGGATCACCTACGGCCGCCACGACGACCGCCCCATGGTCGATGCCTTCTTTGCTGAGTATGCGTCACGCACCTGCGTCATCAACGGCCTCGAGGCCCGCTCCATCGTGCACGACAAGTGCAACCAGCTGATCATGACCGGTGCAGCCAGCGCGGGCCGGGACGACTGGGGGACCATCCTGGGGGCGCATGCCTCCAGCGGGACGCTGCTGCCCTATCTGCACATCGATGGTCCGCTGTATACGGCGCAATATCCGCAGTTTGCGATTCGTCTGGGCAGCAACGGTCAGCTCTCTGCACTGCTCAGTGGCTCCGCGCTCCAGGAGTCCGATCTGATCGCCCAGACCTCGCTCACGGACACTGCAGAGCAGGACTTCTTGCAGCAGCAGGCTGCGGCGCTGCTGGAGATGGGCGGCAGTGGTCAGGATGCCGCCTGGCTGGCGACGTACCAGGACACGCTGAGCCAGACCAATGCTCTCCAGATGGAGAGCGGGCAGCTCGATCTCGCTGCGGCCACCACCTTTCCCGAGCAGCTCGGCCTCGCGATGGATGCGATGCAGCAGGGGGTGTGCCGCTGCGCGATCACTCGCTACGGGGGACCCTTCGGGCAGAGCTGGGACTCCCACACGCTCAACGAGCTGCAGTCGCTCCACTTCGAGGAGCTGTTTGACTACCTCACCGACCTGATGGGAGAGCTCGATCAGCGCGTCGGAGCCTCGAACCGCCGGCTCTCCGATGAGGTCACGGTGGTGGTGATCTCCGAGATGGGGCGTCACCCGACCCTCAACTTCAACGGCGGGCGCGATCACTGGACCTTCACCTCAGCAATGCTCATCGGCTCTGGGGTGGCGGGGGGGCAGAGCATCGGCGGTCTCAGCAGCGACTTCATGGGAGAGCCGATTGACCTGAGCAGCGGCGAGCGCACTGATGCGGGCATCGACCTTCAGGCTGGGCACCTCGGGGCAACGATCCTGGCGCTGGGCGGTGTCGATCCGGCGGAGTACCTCGACGACCTGGAGCCGATCATGGCCGCGCTGAGCTGAGGGCGCTGCGGTCGGAGGTCCGTCACCACGGTGCGTCTCATCCCTCGTACGCGTCGAGTCCGGTGAGGCCTGCGAGCGCGAGCTGGGCCTGGGCGCGCACGAGGTCGGGATCCTCTCCTGCGGCCATCTGGGTCATGAGGGTCATGAAGTAGGTGTCCAGCAATGCCGCTGCGACGTGGGTTGGGATGCTGGAGGAGACCTCGCCGCGCACCTTGGCGCGCTCGATCCAGTCTGTGTAGGCTGCGATGGCGGTATCGCGCAGGGCGGCGACACGGGCCTGAGAGACCGGCCCCAGCCGCGACGGTGCGCTGCGGAGCTTGGCCAGCAGGCAGCCCGCTGGTCTGTCGCGATCGGCTCGGGTCATGAATGTGAGCAGCTGCCCGAGGACCTCAGTGAAGGCCGCCTCGGCTGCGATCAGCGCGATCAAGGGGGCGAGAACGGTCTCTGCATAGTGTGCGAGGGCGCTCTCCATCAGGCCATCCTCGCCACCAAACTCACGATACATTCCGGGCTTGGAGACTCCCGCCCTTCGGCAGATCTCGTTGAGAGACAGTCCGTGGATGTCCTCGCTCCAGTAGCTGTTCATGGCCACATCGATCACATGAGCCCGGTCGAAGGTCCTGGGCCGGCCACGCCCCCGCCGAGCATTTGTATCCGCCATGTTTGTCTTCCTCTCGACACCATAACCCCTGGACGCAGGAGCCCTGCTCAGGTATTTATACTTGCTGGTATAATATTAGTCAGGCAAGAGGTGTCGCTCATGAGATCGACTGTCCTTATCACTGGAATCTCCTGATATATCGGCCTTCACTGTGCTGCCGAGGCTCTCCGTGCGGGCCATCGGGTGCGTGGAACCATACGCAACGCAGACAAGGAACAGCAGGTCCGAGACTCCTTCACTGCGGCCTCGATCGACACCTCCGCGCTCGATTTCGCGGTGGTCGATCTCACCCGCGACGCGGGCTGGGAGCGTGCTGCTGAGGGGTGTGCATACGTGCTCCATGTTGCCTCGCCCTTCACCATCGCCAACCCAAAGTCTGAGGACGAGATGATCGGCCCTGCGGTAGAGGGCACCCGCCGGGTGCTTCGCGCCGCGCAGCAGGCAGGGGTGAGGCGTGTTGTGCTGACCAGCTCTGCCCTGTCGATGATGGGCAGCATGAAGACCGGTACCTTCGGACCTGACGACTGGACAGACATCACGGCAGCGGGCGTGAGCACCTACACCAAGAGCAAGACCCTGGCGGAGCAGGCCGCCTGGGACTTCATCTCTGAGGCCTCGGGAGAGGACGCCATGGAGCTGGTGGTCATCAACCCCGGTGGGGTCTTTGGGCCTCCGCTGGGGAAGAACATCTCTGGCCAGAGCATGGCCATGATGGAGCAGATGCTACGCGGAAAGATGCCGATGGTTCCGGGCATGGCCTTCCCGATGGTGGATGTCCGAGACGTGGCCTGGCTGCATGTGCAGGCGATGAGCCTCGCGGATGCTGCCGGGCAGCGCTTCATCGCCGCGACTGCTGAGCCCAACAGCTTCGTGTCGGCTGCGGGAATCCTCAAAGAGGCCGGCTACAAGGGGCCGAGCACCCGTGTGGCCCCGGACTTCCTCCTTCGCATCGTCGCCCTGTTCGATCGTGAAGCAAAGGGCATGGCTGGCATGCTGGGGATGAACCTGGCCGCCGACAATTCCAAGACGCGGGATCGGTTCGACTGGACCCCCCGCTCCTTCAAGACGTCTGTGCTAAACACCGCAGCGAAGGTGAGCACGCTGATTGCCTGAGGGGCTGACGCTGGCCACTGTTTTTGCCTTCACGAAGCGCCACTGATGGTAGTGTGGGGAAAAGGAGTGACCACGATGTCTTCATCCCGGTACATGATCGTCGCAGCCGTTCTCGGTCTCGCAGCTTCTGGCACTGCTCAGGCCGTGGACCCTTTCACCACGCTCGGTGCTGCTGGCGACTACACGCTGGTGTCTCTCGCAGACTCTGACTCCGGCTCCTCGGCGGGCTTCCTTCAGCTCGGCTCCGCTGCGCATGTCTACGGCACCATCGGCGGGCGCTACCGGGTCGAGACCGCATCTGGTGTGGTGGTTGAGGGAGATGCACACTACGGCGACGGGGGCTCCTTGCATGGCGGCACGATCTTGGGGAGCGATGACTTCCTGGACACCACCGCCTGGTCAGACCTCTACGCTGATGCCGCCGCGACCATCGATGGCGTCCACAACCTGGACGCGACCACCATCTCCGGCGCACCCACCGAGCAGTGCACGGGTGACGCTGAGGCCGTGGACAGCATCGGCTCTCACGTCCTCAGCGTGGACCGCGACAGTGAAGGCCTGAGCGTCTATGAGATCGACGGCTGCCTCTTTCTTGGGTCCGGCGAGACGCTGCTCATCGAGGGCACCGCGGAGGACCGCTTTGTGATCCGGGTCACGGGTGGCATGCGCCTGGAGCGGGGCTCTGCGATCCTGCTCGACGGGATCCCGGGATCTGCCGTTCTCTTCTCGCTTGAGGGCGGCGGCTGGACGGGCGAGCCCTGGGCACAGGTCACCGCAGAAGATGGCTCAGACGATGTGGGGGCTGAGCTCTCCGGTGTCTTTGTCTCGCCAGACATGTTCTGGCAGCTGGGCGACGGCACCGTGATGCCGGACACCCGAATCATTGCAGGTGGTGTCCAGGCGAACATCCAGGACATGTACTCGACGGACACCATCACGGGCAGTCCGCTTGAAGACGATGGCGGGGACGGAGACTGCGACGGCGACGACGACGGCGGCGACGGCGGCGACGACGACGGCGGCGACGACGGCAGCGGCATCGACAGGGACTTTGACAGAGAGCATCCCGGCAGCTCCTGCGGCGGCGAAGACACCGACGGTCCGTGCCCCTGGTGGAACGATCGGGGCTTCCAGGGTGGCGACTCAGCGTA
The DNA here is from genome assembly GCA_029251165.1 of Myxococcota bacterium. Classification (GTDB taxonomy): domain Bacteria; phylum Myxococcota_A; class UBA796; order UBA796; family UBA796; genus JAQXDW01. The sequence continues at coordinate 27,074 of JAQXDW010000091.1, read as the reverse complement.
CCCCGGGGGCAACTCCCAGGAAATGAGCGTCCTCATGCACGACGATGCCACTGCGGGCTGCAGCGCTGTGGCTCTGGGCGCCTCGTGGCTCTGGTTCGTCGGGGCTGGGTTTGCTGTGACGCGCCGCCGCCGGCAAGACTGAGCAGCACCGCTCGGGCTGCAACCACAGCACATCACCCCGGCGCGAGCCGAGCAGGACCCGCGCTCTCCGGTGAATCGCGGCGGGGTTACTGGCGACATCACACACGGGCTGCCGCGTCGTGGTCTCAGCAGCCCGTGATGCTGTGCGGGGCTTCGCAGAATCCAACAGCACACGTTGAATATCAGCCGGCTGACATGCCCTGTGCCGGCAGCACAGGCTGCTGGCGATGCTGAGCAGCACCAGCACCAGCAGAGAGGCAATCCCCTCTCGACGCGATATCGAAGCTTCAACAGATGGAGCAAGGCGCATGATTCAGCCAGCCCAGATGCGAGCCCTTGTGGCCGGGGCGTTCGGTCAGCTCGCCACAGAGGTGCCCGAGAGCATCGATGTACCGGTGATCGAGGGCGCGCTCCCCGATACTCTGCGCGGTGTCCTGCTCCGCAACGGCCCCGGTCGCTCCTCTCGCGGTGGGGTGGAGTACGGTCATCCCTTCGACGGCGACGGCTTCCTCCAGCGCCTGGAATTCCGCGACGGTCGGGCGCGCTACAGCGCACGCTTCGTCCGCACCCGCGAGTTCGAAGCGGAGGAAGCGGCGGACCGTATCTTGTACCGTGGCTTCGGGACCAACCGCCCCGGCGGCTTCCTGCCCAACGCGCTGCGCATGCGCTTCAAGAACGCCGCCAACACATCGGTGGTGCAGCACGCCGGTCACACCCTGGCCCTGTGGGAAGGCGGCCTGCCGCACCGCTTCGATCCAGACTCCCTGGAGACGCTCGACCGCTTCAGCTACGACGGTGCTCTGGAGGGTACGGGCTTCCTGCAGCGCATCATCGGACCCGAGCTCCCCTTCTCCGCCCACCCCTCCATCTGCCCTGAGACCGGCGAGCTGTGGAACTTCGGCACCGCCTATGGCGCCCCCCACCGGCTGCTGATCCACACCGTGAGTCCGGCAGGAGACCTGAGCACGCGGGCGCTGCCCATGCGCGACCTGCCCTTTGTCCACGACATGGTGCTCACCCGCAATTTTGTCGTCTTCGTGCTGCCGGCCACCGTCTTTGACGTGCCGGCCACCCTGCTCGGCCTCCGAAGCCCGGTGGACTCCATCTCGATGCGGGATGCGCCCGGCAAGGCGCTGCTGGTTCCCCGCGACGGCGGCCCGCCGATCTCGCTCGCTGTGCCTCCAGGGTTCGTCTTCCACTGGTCGGGGGCCTGGGAAGACGGAGACACGGTGGTGCTCGAAGGCATCGAGTATCCTGGCTTTCCCCGACTCGAGAGCCTCGATGTGGTCTTCGATCAGCCAGACGCATCTGAGCTGCTCGCTCGACCGATACGGCTGACCATCGATCTCTCCAAGCGGACCGTCGAGCACACCGTGCTGGCCGATATCTGGATGGAGCTTCCTTCTCAGGTTGGTGCGGGTGCCCATCGGGTGATGCTCGGTGTGGGCGCGCCGCAGTCCTGCCGGCATCCGTTCTTGTCTGCTGTGGTCCGGATCGCTGGTGAGGGGCCTCCCCTGATGCACGATCTGGCCCCGGACCTCCCCGGAGAGCCGGTGGTGGCTGGCGACCACCTCCTGGTACCGCTGTATCGCCATGGTGCTGCGGCACAGGTCGTGGTGATGACCGTGGACGACCTCGCTGTTGTGGCCCGCATCCAGCTTCCCCACTCTGTCCCGCTGCCGCTCCATGGCACATGGCTCGCTGCAGACGAGGCCGCCTAAGGCGAGGGGCGTCCAGCGTTGCGGTGGCCGATGCGGTGCTCGGGTGACCGCTCCTGACTCGCTCGACGAGTCCTCTCCCCCTGCGGCTACCCGGTCGGTCCGGACGCGACCCTCCTCGAAGGAGAGGCGCACGAGCCTGCTCCCCGATGCTGCTTGGCTTCAAGCACAGGAGCGATGTCGGCTCGGCCCAGATGGTTCGCCCGAATTTTAGCCAGCTGAAGGGGGCGACAGCCACCGTGAACGTGATCGAGTCTACCCGGATGAACGCGTGGTCCGTGAGGGTAAGTGCACCTTTAATAAGGGTAATGGGAGTATTGGCTTGATGCCGTATCCCGATGCGGCACCGTCGTCATCGAGCAGGTTGTTGTCGAAGTACACGCTTGGAACAAGCATGGGTTTGATAGAAAACAATCGAATTTCTGATGGCTCTACGGAGCGCTTGTTCTTCGCAAAGACGATTAAACTTGGCCTGGCGTCATCTCGCTCACGCTGCCGCCGGCGCATGCTGATCGGATCTCGCTCAAGTCCGGATAGAATCGGGCGCCGAGCACCCAATCTTGGTATCTCAACGCCCAGGTCTCGAGCCCAAGGAAGAACAATGCGTCGGCTGATCTTGACTGGAAGTGCCTTCCTGCTGCTGGCTTGTGCCGGTCTCTCTGAGAAGCTCATTGAGAGTGTCACTGGTGAGCAGATCGACATCAGCGAGGACGGCATGGCCATGACCCTCCCCGGTGGTGGTCGGATGGAGATGAAGTTTGGCGACGGAGCCGTGCATGATCCCGCCCTGAGTCTCTCTCCTCCACCACGCTCTACGTTGATCATGTCCGCCCTCATCTCGCTGCCCGAGCAGCCTGTCTCTCACATGGTCAGCTACCAGTCTGAGGACGAGGCATCGGGGCTGATTGAGCAGTACCGTGCCGAGATCACGGCGAAGGGCCTCGAGCCAGAGCAGAGCGTTGGCTCAGAGGGCGCAGCCGTGCTCAATGCCGCCGAGGGAGAGCTGACCTACTTTGTCTCTGTGGGACCTCCCTCAGAGGGGAACGTCGGATCGGCTGTCACCCTGGGGATCGGCTCTCGTGCTGCCATTGAAGAAGGGCTCTCCAACCGCCTCTAATAGGGGAGCACGGCTCACGTGCCCGCTCTCTATAGAGCACGATCTGCACTGGATGTCGTCAGGTCACGCACGGGGCAATCGTGTGCCCTGTCTGAGCAGCGGTATACTGTGGGTCTCCCTTCAGTCCTCTGGATGACCCCATGCGCCTGCCCTCCATCGCTGCAGCCATTGTAGTGCTCCCGACCGTGTCCGCTTGCGGAGGCGGGGGGCTCGCCCAGGACGAAGCACAGCAGGTCTTCCAGGCCATGTACATGGTGTCGACGGCCGTCTCAGCAGAGTCGGCACAGCGGGTCACGACCCCTTCAGCAGCGGAGCCTTCAACAACAGGCTGGGCGGTGGAGCAAGATGGAGACGACTACTCGTTCGCCGCGACCATCAGCGGCACCGGCCTGTGGACGGGCACCATCGAGTTGGTCGGATCCTTGACCATGAGCGCCGAGCACTATCAGTACGAGTACGACATGGTGTTCACCGACGTCGAGAGCGGGGGCGTCATCCTCAACGGCGTGACCGGGATGAGCCTCTACATGATGACGGCGGCAGACGGGAGCATGGAGCAGCGCTATCACATGTTTGGCGACGTGGTGGCGACGGGAGCGGTGAGCGGCACTGCATCCTTCGACTACTCCATGGACCTCAGCTACGACGCCTCCACCGGGGCGTACGTCTACGCCTACAGCGGTGACCTCGGCGGGCAGGATGTGTCGGGGATGTACGGGAGCGGCTCCGGCGCGGGATATGGCGTGGGCTACTGATGCCGTGGCGTGGTGTCTGTGCGCCCGGCCGCGGCTAGCCGGCCTGAGCGAGGGCCTGCTCGATGGCTGCGCGGAGCTCTCCAGAGTCGGGCTGTGTGCCTGAGGGGAAGCGTGCCTGTACCGCACCATCACGGCCCACGATGAACTTCTCGAAGTTCCAGCGCACGTCGTCTCCGCCGCCCACCAGCTGCTGATAGAGCGCGCTGCGCTCGGAGCCGTTGACCGCCTGCTTCTCCAGCAGGGGGAAGGTCACGCCGTAGGTGGTCTTGCAGAAGGTCGCGATGGACTCGGGGGTGCCAGGCTCCTGTCCGCCGAACTGGTTGCAGGGCACGCCGACGATCACCAGGCCGTCGTCTCGGTGGGTCTCGTAGAGGGCCTGTAGACCCTCATACTGGGACGTGTATCCACAGGAGCTGGCCACGTTGACGAAGAGGACCACCTTTCCGGCCAGGGTGTCGGCGGGGAGTGGCGTGCCGTCGAGCTGGGTGAGGGGAGCGGCGTGGATCTCTCCCGCTGGAGAAGCTGGGGTGCTGGAGTGGCTGGAGGTGCAGCCGCCGAGCGCGAGCAGGAGGAGGACAGCGGGACGGTACATGGTGACTCCGTGGGCCACGGCTGCGATGCCGTGGTCACAGAGACTGCGTAGTGCTGAAAAGCCGCGTGTCCAGGCCTCCGGCGCATGCCGTTCGTCTGTCCTCAGGGCACGCCCTCAGCACCCTCAGCGTTCTCAGCGTCTTCTGCGCCCTCAGCACCCTCAGCGTCTTCTGCAGCGTCTTCTGCGCCCTCAGCGGAACCTGTGGGCTCACCACAGTCTTCGGGACAGGTCTCGGGCGTCTCTGGACCATCACACTCCGCATCTCCGCAGCACATCCGCGTCTGGTGGTCGTTGCAGCCCCCCTCGCGCTCGGTGCTCGGAGCTGAGCCTGCGCTGCCTTGTGGCTTGGGGGCGTTCGTCTGCGGTGCGCTGTTGGCGTTCGTCTGCGGTGCGCTGTTGGCGTTTGCGTTTGCGTTTGCGTTGTGCGCTGGTGTCGTGCTGGTCTCTGAGGCGGACGTACATGCAATCAGCAACGACAAGAAGACTGTGTATCGGAGCCTGTTCAATGGACTCTCTCGTCTGGGGGTGGTGCCGCGAGTATCCCACACGGGAGCTGTGCTGCCCTGGGGAGCTTTGCGCCGATGCTCGGCTCGCTACAGCCCGCCAGGCAGGTGCAGGACTGAGCCCGCGCGGTAGCCGTTGCTGTCAGACGCGGGCATGCCAATGAGCAGATCATCCCACCCGTCTTGATCAAGGTCGCCAAAGTGTATCGGGCGTCCCACACCCATATACGAGGAGCCGACATTGCTCGACCAGCTCAAGACCGCGTCGGCGTCGGTCATCAGCTCGTAGCTGCCGGTTGTTCCGCCGTAGTAGAGGAAGACATTGCTCGAGATGTCGTGGAAGGCGACATCATCGAACCCGTCACCGTCGAAGTCTCCGCCGCCGGCAATGCCGCCGGTTCCGTAGCTGCCGGTGGTGTCCTCCCACTCCACCGCTGGGGTGTCTGTGGGCGCTGTGGAGCCGAGATAGACCGCCGCCTCCCGCCCCTTTCCATAGAGCAGATCTCCGTATCCGTCGCCATTGTAGTCACCACAGGACTTCGCCGTGGTCTGGCTTGAGGTGCTTCCGTACGTCAGCGTGAGGTCGGCCTCCGTGGCAAAGCTCCCGGAGCTGTGGCCGCTCACGTCCAGCAGGACATGGCTCTCGTCTCCACGGTAGGAGCTGGTGACGAGGTCGTCGATGCCATCTCCGTCCATGTCCTCCAGCACATGCGGGTAGCGGCCAAAGCTGTTGGGGTAGCTGGTGCCGGTCAGGATGAGGTCGGAGTCGTTGATCGAGACGTCGGCGCTGATGGGTCCATAGGTGACATACACCGCACCCCAGACAACCCCGGCGCCGCCGTTGCACTCGCCGTTGTGAGAGGTCGATCCCACGATCAGATCGGCCTGGCCGTCGCCGTTGAGGTCCCCGATCTGCACATCCTCGTCTTCATACCGACCAAACGTGTAGTTTCCGCAGTCGTCGTCGTCGCCACCGCGCTCCCAGGTGAAGTCGGCATTGCTGGCATCGATGACCCCCGTGACGGGACCGAGCCAGGCGGCGCCCTTGGCGTCGTCGTCCAGCCAGCCGGTCAGGAGAAAGTCGGTGCTGCCGTCTCCGTTAATGTCGCCAAAGCCGATGCCCTGGGCATCTTCTGCATGTGACGTGGTGGCGTTCTGTAGATCGGTGTCCCAGGCGGACGCGGGGCCGAGGACGATGTAGCCCACCTCGTTGCCGCCCACATAGAAGTCATCCGTTCCGTCGTTGTCCCAGTCCCCGACCTCGATGAATTGACCGAGCGACAGGTCCTCCGCTGCTGACGGTGCCGTCAGCTCGACGCTACCCCAGTCTGCCCGCTCGTCATCGGGGTAGTTGATGTAGTCGTCGCCGTCGCAGTCGATGTCTTGGCCGCCAGCAGTCTCAAATCCGGGTGCGCTCGGGTATATAGAGCTGTCTGCGTCGTCGCAGTCGGTCCCGGCGTCGAGCGGACTGGGCGCGTCCTCGTCTCCGAAGCCGTCGCCATCCACGTCCATGGTGCACAGCGCGCTCTCGCTCGCTGCGACCCCGGGGTAGACGCTGACGTCGGTGTCGTCGCAGTCGGTACCGGCGTCATAGCAGATCCCGCTCGGCGAGGGTGTGCCCCAGCCGTCGCCGTCGCCGTCCTCCATGCACAGCTCGGTTCCAGCAGCCTCGAGGATGGAGCCGGGGTACACCGTGGCGTCGTAGTCATGGCAGTCCGAGCCAGCGTCGGCGTTGAGGGTGCCGCTGCAGTAGCCGCCCCAGCCGTCGCCATCGTAGTCCATGGTGCACAGGTCGGGCTCTGCCACCGCAGCGCCGGGGTAGACGGCGAGGAGACTGTCGTCGCAGTCGGTTCCGGCGTCATACAGCCCTCCTGCGCTGAGGTCGCCGTAGCCATCGGCGTCGGCGTCGGTCATGCACTCGCTCGGTCTCGCCTCGGTGACGGCTCCAGGGAACTCGGCGGCGTCGCTGTCATTGCAGTCGGTTCCGGCATCGTAGAGTCCGCTCGCGCCCTTGTCGCCGTAGCCATCGCCGTCGGCATCGGTCATGCACTCGCCTGGTCTTGCCTCAGTGACGGCTCCAGGGAGCTCCGCGGCGTCGCTGTCGTTGCAGTCGGTTCCGGCGTCATAGAGCCCTGTGGCGCCCTTGTCGCCGTAGCCATCGCCGTCGGCGTCGGTCATGCACTCGCCCGGTCTTGCCTCGGTGACGGCCCCAGGGAACTCGGCGGCGTCGCTGTCGTTGCAGTCGGTTCCGGCGTCGTAGAGCCCTGTGGCGCCCTTGTCGCCGTAGCCGTCGCCGTCGGCATCGGTCATGCACTCGCCCGGCCTTGCCTCGGTGACGGCTCCAGGGAACTCGGCGGCGTCGCTGTCGTTGCAGTCGGTTCCGGCATCCAGCGGCTCGACAGACGTCATGTCGCCGTAGCCATCACCGTCGCTGTCGTGTGTGCAGAGGGTCGGCTCGTTGGTGGCGATGCCGGTGTACGCTGTGGCGTCGGTGTCGTCGCAGTCTGTTCCGGGGGTCACGCTGTCGGCACTGACCGTGCGGTCTCCCCAGTCGTCGCCGTCGCGGTCTCGCATGCAGTCGGTGGGAGAGTCGTTGGGGGCAAAGCCCGGACCGGTCTCGGGATCCGTGTCGTCGCAGTCCTCCCCGTCGTAGGTGATGTCGAGCACTCCGTCGTCGTCTTCATCGCCATCGCTGACCGCACAGGTGGTCTGCTCTTCTTCATCCCTCACCAGCTGGATGGCACCGATGGAGAAGGATCCATACAGGGCGTAGCGGTCGGTTCCGACGGAGAGGGTGCCCTCCATGCGGGTGTCCAGCCCCTCTCCCGCGAAGCTCCCAGCATCCTCGCCGGTGTCGATGCTGGTCAGGTGCAGGTAGCCTTCACCGATGAAGGTGGTCTCGTCTTCATCGGCAACTCCTGAGCAGTCGAGGGTGACGACCTGTGTGAGCCCGGACTCCTCCTCGCCGTGCCGGTAGAAGCCTGTTCCGCAGACGTGATCCTGCTCGATGGTGATGGCACACTCAAAGTCCGCCTCGGTGCTGCCGTCGAAGCTGAGGACAAACGAGCGGATCTCGGGCACGTCGTCTGGATCGAACTCGTAGGTTGCGCTCAGCCCCCACTCCTGACAGCCGTCGATGCTGGTGTCGCCGTTTGGGGTGCTCAGGGTGAAGTCTGCGGTGCAGCTGGAGGCCTGACGGTCGATGTCGCCGTCACAGTCCTGGTCGATGCCGTCGTCCCAGACCTCATCCGCTCCCGGGTGGGTGTCAGGATCGGTGTCGTCGCAGTCTTCTCCGCCGTGCGCGTCGGCGTCGTGACCGTCGAGGTCGGCATCGAAGTCGCTGCCGCTGTCGCAGTCGCTGTCGATGCCGTCATACCAGATCTCCTCGGCGCTGGGGTACACGCTTGCGTCGGAGTCGTCGCAGTCCTCCCCGCCGTCGGCTTCCGCGATGTGTCCATCGCCATCGTCATCGGCCGGCTTGGCGCTGTCGTCTGGCTTGGCGCTGTCGTCGCAGGCCAGCATCGCGAAGAGAAGCTGCGATGAGAGAAGGTAGCGAATCATTGGAAATCCTCAGATTACACTTATTACCACGAATGTTCTGATCGGAAGGCGGTCCTCTGGTGATGAGCGAGGGCTCTGGCTGGCGCTGTCGTTTTTGTGTCTGACTGTGGATGCCTCGAAGAGAACCGCTTGACTTGATTGGTTGGGCTCCTCGGTGTGTTCTCAGACCCTGGCTGCGGACTTGTGCGCGCTGCGGTGGAGCGGGCGCCATCGGCACCGCATCAGGCCGGAGGATCCGATGCGCCACACTGGAGGTCGTGTGTGGCGGTGTTGGTTGTAATCCAGAGAGGAAGTGTGCGTCCATCCGTCTATATTGACTGTACTTGGTTGTATAGCAATGTAGATGGCTCACAGATGGCGACAAGTAGGGACGCTCTCAGAGCACTGCAGCCCATCGAGTGGAGTCGGGAGACTCTTGGCTACAGCCCTGAGACATCGTAATTGTAGCGAAGTGATGAGCTGTGTAAATTCAGAAATAACAACCGATAAAGCTTTGTTTTCTTAGATTGATAGTGAATCATGACGCGAGTCCTCATGGTATCGGCTACCATCGCGCTCATGATGATGTCTCTGCTCTCGCTGACCGCTGTACTGCTCTCTTCCGCCCAGGCTGAAGACCTCAAGATCGAGGCGCTTGATGCTTCGCTGCGGTTTCCGAGCATGGCTCCAGTGAGGGACCGGTTTCCGTCTCCCTCAGAGCGAGGCATCACCCTCCCGCCGTCTACGGTCTTGACCGATGCACCCTTTCCGCTGGAGGACACCCTCACCCTCCACAGCAACCCCGGCGCGACGAAGATCGTCTACCTCGACTTCGACGGACACTCCGTCCCATGGGGCGGGTCGATGTATGTCTACCCGGCGTGGAATTGGGAGGGCAGCCCCGAGACCCTCTCCGACGACGAGCTCACCATCATCCAGCTGGTGTGGTGGTCGGTCTCGGAAGACTTCATGCCCTTCGACATTGACATCACCACCGAGCGGCCGGACATCGAGGCGCTGAAGAACACCGGCAACGGCGACACAGAGTGGGGAGTCCGGGCTGTCATCAACCACCTGTCCTACGACTACAGCTGGGCCTACAGCGGCACCTTCTCCTCCGCGTATGACGACGAACTCTTCGCGTGGTCCGGCAACTTCTCGGACATCTACGAGACCTGGCTGTGGACCGCCGACTCGGTGTCGCACGAGGTGGGGCACACGCTCGGACTGGCTGACGACGGCACCGTCACGGGCCCCTCTTACTACCGGGGGCACGGCACCGGCGATGTGGCGTGGTCTCCGATCATGGGCTGGACCAACTACGGCCTGAGCCAGTGGGATCGCGGCGACTACCCCGACTCCAACACCGTGGGGGAGGACGACCTCGCCATCATCACGAGCCTCAACGGGTTCGACTACCGCGTCGATGACCACGGAAGCAGCATCGGCACCGCAACGGTCATCGACCTCGACAGTCCGGTCCTGGTGGATGGACTCATCGAGCAGAGCGACGATCTGGACGTCTTCCAGCTTGAGGTGTCTGAGGCTGGCCTGCTCGTGCTGCATGTCGAGCCAGACCCCATCAATCCGAACCTCGACATTGCGGCGGCGATCACCGACAAGTCGGGCACCGTCCTGGCCGAGTCGAACCCGCCCACGGCGCTGTATGCCGACTTCGATCTCTCTCTCGAGGCCGGGACCTACTTCCTCACCGTCGACGGCACTGGGTACGACGATCCCGACTCTCCGGGGTACTCCGACTACGGCTCGCTGGGGTCCTACTCCTTCGAAGCCTCTGTAGAGTACGCGGTGGACACGGGTGAAGACGACACGGACACGGGTGAAGACGACACGGACACCGGTGAAGACGACACGGACACCGGTGCGGACGACACGGACACTGGCGCAGACGACACGGACACTGGCGCGGACGACACGGAAGGCGAGGCGTCTCTCGATGGAACCGCTGAGCCCGGCTCAAAGGGCTGTGGATGCAGCACGGGCGGTGCTGGTGGGTTTGCTGGGCTGTTGCTTCTCCCGCTGCTTGTGCTCCGCCGCCGCTCGGCTGCGACAGAAGATCCCACCGCCACAGATCCCACCGCCACCGCCTGACGCCACCGCGCGGCTCGCCTCATGGAGCACTTGATCGGCTTCGTGACGGGTGTGCTCATGACCGATGACCGGCGCGTGATGTGGCTCGCTCGGTGTGTGCCGAGATCGGGGCCTGCCGTGTGGCTCCGGGGGTCACATCAGGGCGCGGACCAGCCCGCGATGAGGGCATCGACGCTGACGCTTCGTCTGGCTGCGGCAGCCTGAAGCGCCTGGGTGGCTGACTTGCGAATTCCCTTTGACTTGGCGGTCTTCGAGAGCACATGAACCTGCCGAAGAGCGCCATCGGTGCCGATGGTCTGTAGCGCCACCAGGCATGCCTTGCCCTGGTTGTAGCGCCGGCCAGACCAAGCTCCGACCTCCGTGGCGATGCGCTCTGCGACCGCATCATTGCCGAGCAGTCCTTGGGCGAGCCCCAGCCACTTGCGGGCCGACAGAAAGATCACCCAGTGTGAGTGTCCCTCCGACCACACCTTCCAAAGCGTGTCGGCCAGCGCCACGCGATCGGCCGGCTCAATGGCCTGCAGGGCCGCGTCCAGTGCTGCGCTGCGCTCTCCCTTGCTGGCGTGCAGCGCATGCCCCAGGGTCATCATCGCCTCTGGAGAGAGCACGCTGTCGCTGCCGACCAGCCGCAATTGGGGAAGTCGACCCAGCTCCCAGTCTTTCGCTGGCGGCGGCTTTCCGCTGGGCGGTGTGCGCAGCAGGGGCGGGAGCGCCTCCTCTCGGCTCAGGGGCGCGGCGTCGGTGTCGAGCGCTGGGTTGGCCCTCAGGAGCGCGGTGAGGGGGGCTTGAAGTGTGGGATGGTCACCGACCCGCGACTGAAGGGCTGGCAGCGCCACCTCGGGAGCCGCTTCAAACAGGTGCGCGATCCTCTCGTGCTCTTGCTTCTCGCCCGCTGCGTAGGCCTCCACCAAGAAGGCCGCGACCTCGGGGGTGGGGAGCTGTGCCAGCGCATCGAGCGTCCACCAATACATCAGGTGCTGTTTGTCGGCTCCGGCCTGCTTTGCCAGCGCCAGCAGCGCCGGAGCGGCTTCCTCTCCATGGTGGGAGAGCAGGGCGTTGAGTGCCTGGTGGTGGGGACGCTGCTGTCGGCTGTGCATCAAGACGCCCTGGTGGACATCCGGCACGGCGTCCATCAGCAAGACGTACGTGGGGGGAACTGGATCCCGCTTCAGCATGTCGGCGGCGTCTCTTGCTGCCCAGGCAGACTGGGTCGGCATCGCGAACGTCAGCCACGCCCGAAGGGTCAGGGATGCCGTCTCTCTCGCCACCTCGCCCGCCGCCACCGCCTCGGCGTATTCGGTGTCCGTCGCGTTGGCGAGCAGCTCTCGGAGCGTCCGGAACGCCAGGGCGTGGGCCGGACTGTCGCGCTTGTGGTGGTCGATATCGGTGGCGTTGAGGGGGGCCGCTTCAAAGGCGCTGCCCGCTTTGAGGTTCAGCGTCTGGTCTGCCGTCATCTGCCAGCTGCCGGCATACCGAAGGTTGACCGCCCGGCTCAGCGTGCGCACCGCAAATGCCGCCCCGCCGAGGTGGAACCACTTGCGGACCAGCTTGGTGCTCTGGGTGCGCACCCGGGCGAACTTATTCCACCGAGGGAACAGGCAGGCAATTCCATACGAGAGCACTTCTTGCTCCAGCGAGAGCGGTGCGCGGGGATCGGGGCTCTGAGCAGCCGCAAGGACGACCGGCAGCGCCCCTGCCAGATCGGGGGGAACGGTGAGCTCTGTCCAGCCAGCGCCCATGACCTTCGTCATCGCCTTGGCGACGTCCCGGACCAGTCGGCTGCGTCCTGGGGAGCGCTTCTTGGTGCCCTCGGTTCGGCCACGGCCCACCACGAGATGACTTGTGCTTTCTTCATTCCATAGGACAAACACTGGAAGTGCCACGGTGTGCTCCAAAGATGTTCAATGAACACACTGTACTTCATCTGTGACGCGCCCAAGAGCGATCCGCCGCTGAGGTCGCTCGGGGCCCTCGCCGATGAGCTCCTCGCCCTCGCCCACACCGTCGAGCTCAGTCCTGACGAAGGAAGATGTAGCCCCCCGCCGTGGCTCCCCAGATCTGGTTGCCGTCGTCATCCCAGCCCTGATCCCACGAGATGATGCGGTCATCCTGGACGGTGACCACGCTGCTGGCCCAGGTGGCGCCGTTGAGGGTGCTGGAGCAGGTCTCGGCCTGGGTCTGGCCGCTGAACTGACTGCCGTCCCAGGTCAGATCGACCTCGCAGCCCTCGCGCAGCTCAGCCTGATCGGCGGAGAACGACGCGATCTCTGCGTCATCGCACAGCCCGACGAAGTCGTCTTCATTGTCGATGGTGTAGATCGAGGAGCGCGCCTGGGGGGCGCCGTCTTTGTTGTCCTCGAGGGGCTCGATGACATACAGGCGCTGGCGATAGGGCTCCTGTGGGGTGTCGGAGAGGGCCTGCTCGATGTACAGGACGTGCTCACCCAGCTCCGGAGCCTCGACCGGGCAGGCGACGAGCTGAACGGCGTAGTAGCTGTAGTCTGCTGCAGCCTGCTCGCTGGAGTCGAAGGACCCCGACAGCCACACCGCAAGCTCTGCGGCCACGTCAAAGGTGTCCTCCGTCGGGCCGGTGTCCTCGACGGACTCGGTGTCGCATCCCATCATCACTGCTGCCAAAACCAGTGCCTGCTTGATCATCACACCCTCCTGTGGTGCGACGGATCTACCCGCTGGGTGCAGGGGGCGGCTCTGTCTTAGATGTGACAGCTTGCAACAGACGCCGCAGCGCCAGGCGGAGGGTGGGCGTGGTGGTGACCACGGGATCGGCCGACAGCGCAGCCATCACGTCGGGATCCGGCGTGAGGTGCTGTCGGGCGATGGTGAGGATGTGGGCGGCACCGGGGTCGGCGAGGGGAAGGGCATCGAGCCCGTCGAGGGTGACGCGTGCCGCCGCGTGCTGCCCAGCAGCGGCCTGTGCCGCAGCGGCCTGGGCGCGGGCATACAGCGCCAGCCGGTGGGCCGAGCGGTCGGCGTAGTCGTCTGCGGCCTTGTGGAAGAGCCGGGCAGCGGCGGCGGGCAGTCCAGCCTGCCAGCGTGCGCAGGCCAGCTGCACCTGTGCCAGGGGGATGAGGAGGGCGTGGGCGCTGCGGCGTGCCTCGTTGAGGGCTGCTCGGTGAGTGTGCGCTGCCGTCTCGGTTTGAGCCTGCTCCAGCAGCACCCAGCCCCGGTACAGTCGCACCAGGAGGGCATCACGCGCCTGGCCGGTGTGTCGGTAGTGCTCCTCGGCCACTGCATAGTGGTTGTCGGCGTCGTCGAGAGCACCATCGATCAGCTCCGCGTGTCCCGCACAGATCTGCAGCAGGCCGCGCCGTCGGCCCAGGAGGCGAGCATCGTCCGCCTCTGCCTCGGCGATGGCATCCAGGGCATCCTCGACCCGGCCTTCTCCGAGGAGGGAGCGGGCAGCGTTGAGGGTGGCGATGAGCGCTGCGGTGTGGTCGCCGGTCACGCGGAGGATGCGACGGGCCTGTGTGAGGTGCTGCCGGGCAGCGGTGCTCTGCCCGCGCCGCAAGGCCAGCACCCCAGCGGCCGCCAGCGCCAGGCCGTGGGCGTGGCTGCTGGGCTCTGCCTGAGCACGGGCCGCGTCGATGATCGCGTCGGCCTGCTCGGGATGGCCCTGGTGATCGCGGAGGATGCCGAGGTTGGCCTGGGCGGCGGCGGACTCGTCGCCGGTCGATGTGTCGATGACCTGCTGGAGGAGGGCGATGGCCTCGGGAATGCGCCGCTGGCGTCGGAGCCGTCCGGCCCAGGCTGTGCGCAGCCGCGCTGCATCGGGGCCGTCGACGGCTGCGCCAGCCTCCAGGAGCGCATCGTGCAAGGGCGCGGGGCCGTGGAGCGCGAGGAAGGGGTGGAGGGCACAGGCAAGCGGCGCGGGATCGGGGTGTTCGATGGCGCGCCTGGCGAGGGCACGGATGCTGTCTCGCTCGGGAACGAGGGCGGCGATGCGCTCGGGCATGTCGCTCGCCCACCAGGGCATCAGCGGCGCCGTCAGGTGCATGCCCCAGGTGTCAAACCGGTCTGAGAGATCGGGATCCGCCGAGTGACTGGCGGCGTAGAGGCGGACGTTGGACTCCACCGTGAGGCGGCCCTCCGCACGAGACAGCAGCGCCCGATCCAGCAAGGAGAGGAGGTGAGCGGTGACCGGCTGGTCGTCTGGAGAGCGGAGCACGGCCTCAGCGGCATCGAGGGTGAAGCTGCCGGGAAAGACCGCACACTGGATCAGGATGTCCTGGAGTGCTGCCGGAAGGATGCTCCAGGCGCTCTCGATGGCGCTTCGCAGGCTGAGGTGGTGGCGCGGGGCATCGCGCCGACCGTGAACCAGCAGCTCCAGCCGCTTGTCCATGCGCTGGAGCAGATCCGCGGCGCGCAGCAGACGGAGCTGGGCTGCGATCAGCTCCAGGGCGAGGGGTAGGCCGTCGACACGGGCGACGATCTGACGGAGCAGCGCCTGATCGTCGTCGGGGGCATTTAGCAGGGCGAGGCCGGCCTCTTCGTCCAGCCCCTCCAGGATGAGGGGGTGCTCCGCCGCGATCCGCAGCCGCTCGGCAGCGACCACCAGCACGGCCAGGCCGGGAATTGCGCTCCAGCGGGCGATGTGATCGGCGGCCTCACCCAGCGCAGCCCCCAGCGGATCGATCAGCAGCAGCGACCCCGCCCGAGCGGTCAAGGCGGCGGCGATCCGTCCGCTGAGATCGGGCGCAGTGGGGTCCAGGGTGAGGGCATCGGCCACTGCAGTCAGCAGCCCGACGCCGGTCGGGGTGCAGGAGAGAACCGGGCGGCCACAGGTGCGTGCCAGGGCCAGCGCCAGGCGAGACTTTCCTACGCCGGGCGGACCGATGAGGGTGAGCACCGCCCCGGAGGTCAGGTGGGCGTGTCCGGTGGCCAGCTCGATCTGTCGACCCAGCAGCGTCGTCGCTGGTGCCGTCGGCAGCGCAGGCGCGGCGGGCAGGGATTGCTGCAGCGACAGCCGATAGCCGATGCCGTAGGCGGTCAGGAGGTGCTCGGGGTTGAGCGGGTCTCGCTCGATCTTCTGCCGCAGCCGGCGAACAGTGGTGTCGATGGTGCGGGTGTTGACCGCAGCGGTGTAGCCCCAGACCTCGGTGAGGAGCTCGGTACGCGGGACGTCCTGGCCGGGCCGGGATGCGAGGTGCATCACCAGCGCGGCCTCGCGCTCGGTCAGCCGGAGCGAGACTCCGGCCCGAACGATGCGGCGCTGGTCCAGGTCGATGGTGCAGCCCTGGAGCTGGAGGTGACGGAGCACGACTCACATCTTAGCGAGGCGGAGCCAGGGGAATGGCTGCGGTGTGTCAGCATCAGGGCCGCTTGGTGTCGAGGGATGCGCTGAGCGTCCCAGGTTTAGGCGCGTACACCACGGCAGCCGTTCGCCCAGAGACTGTGCGACACTCACCCCCAGCAGTGTTCAACGATCGGTCCTGTCAGCAGGGGAAGGGTCAAGTGAGCTCGGACTCTGGAGGGTCGTCGCGCGGCTCTTGTGCTGAGCTCGGACACGCGGCGCAGGTCACATCGTCTACACGTTCTCAACGTATCTTTGGAGTATCTCATGCCTGTTCTTGTGATCTCGCGCCCTCAGCACCCCGTCCTCTCGTATTGGACGGAGCCGGCTCCGGAGGTGGTGGCGCCGGGTGTGGTCATCGCGCCGGCGCCTGGGGACCGGGTGGTGTTCCTGGTCGGCTACACCGACGCGAGAGACGTGCGCGCGCAGCTTGAGCAGGCACTGAGCGTACCGGACTGTGCGCTGCTCGTCGTGCTGCCAGGACCATCTCCCGAGGGCTCTCAGCGGGCTCTACTGGAGCAGCGCGCCAGGAGCGCCGGCGTCGCGACGCTTCAGCACGCGCCGCTAACAGAGTCCCTTCTCCACACGCGCGCGAGCGTGCTTCGGCATGGAATGTTCGCCTTGTGCGAAGGCATGGACGCGGTCCCCTGGGTTGCTGGCCAGGATGTGGCTGAGCTGGTCCTGGACTGGCTGGACGGGACCCCCTTGCCTGGCGAGCGTGTGGTGGGACCGCAGCCGCTCTACGGGCATCAGCTGGCTTCGCTGGTCAGCGAGCTGATCGCAGATCTGCGCGATCCCGAGCCGTTCATCTCGCTTCAGATGGCGGAGATGGCGGACTCTGAGACTGGACTTGTCTCCATCCAGAATGCCGTCGACGCCATGGTCGCGCTGGGGGCTCCCGAGACGCTCTCCAGGACCCTCGCCCAAGCCGCAGACACCGACCGCAGCGGGACCTTGGAGTCGCAGGAATTTGTCGCGGGGGTGGGAGAGGCGCTCCGATATGCCCTGAAGGACGCCACCGCTCCGCTTCTCTTCCGGGCGCTGCCTGTCGCGTACCTCTGCAACGACTGGGTCGGTGACGGCCTGGCACCGGCAGCGGCGCATGCGCTGGTCGAGCATCTCCTGGCCGCTCACGCTTCGGAGCCCGGATGGCAGGGACGCACACCGGTCGAGGCGGTCTTGCGTGCGCACCGGCTGGCGTTTGTGCCGCTGAACATCATCCCGGGGCACGGCATCATGATGCGTCGGTATGGTGCGTTTGGTGACCCCTTTCCAGAGACGGCAGGCCTGCTGTGGGACGTCGACGATCCGTGCATGTCGATCGATGCCACGCTCAGCCGGCTGGAGCTGGCCAGCGGCGGAACGCTCACGGTACGTCGGACTCGAAACAACGCCGCCTTCGAGGCGCGCTGGAGCGGGATCGAGGCCTCGCCGGAGCTGCTGCACTACGGCACCGGCGAGGATCTCCGGGTCATCGAGCTTCGCGACGGGTGCCTGACTGGGCTCGCGTCTCGTAAGCCCTGGCCTGAGCTTCGGGACATGATGGGAGACCTGTTTGCGAAGCGCGTGCTGCGCCCATGGGAGCGCGCGGTCTTTCTTGAGGCTGGCGTGCTGTGCATGTCTGCGCTTCAGGAAAGCAGCGAGCCAGACCAGGTGATCTGCCACTGTGCGGGGGTGAGTCGTGGTCAGCTGCAGGTGGCCTGTGAGGCCGGTCAGATGTCGGTCGCGGCAGTGGCCCGTGCGACGGGCGCCACCCTGGTCTGCGGCGGCTGTACCCCAGTCGTGGAGGAAATTCTCGGATCTCCACGCCTTCAGGTGGCCGAGCTGCTCGACGTCACCCCCTTGTCCAAGGACATCATCCGGGTGCGCTTCAGGCCCGGAGAGGGTGCGGTGCAGTCCGCGCTCCCCGGACAGCACATCGTCCTCCAGGGACGGATCAATGGCCGCTGGGTGACCCGTGCCTACACCCTCACCAGCCCCGGTGGCGCGCCGGATGCCTATGAGCTCACCATCAAGCGCGAAGAGATGGGCCAGTTCAGTAGATGGTTGGCGGACTATGCGGACAAAGATGCCCTCATTCGCTGCTCATCACCGCAAGGTGACTTCTGCTTGCGGCCAGAGGAGCATGGTCCGGTGGTGATGTTTGCGGGGGGGATCGGGGTGACTCCTGGCATCGCCCTGGCGCGAACCCTGAGCAAGCAGACGGTGAGGGTTCCCCTTCACATCGACTGGTCCGCCCGAAAGTCCTCAGACTTTGTCTTCGCCGACGAGCTCGACCGCCTCTCTGATGGTCCGGTGAGCTGGACGCGACGCTGCACGGCCCAGGGGTCTCGGCTCGACCCAGGCACGATCGCGCGCGAGTACCCCTACCGTGCGGGTGGGCTGGCCTTTGTGTGCGGACCCGCGCGGTACATGGAGATGGTCTGTGCCGCACTGGAGGACTGCGGCTGGCCGTCATCGGCGGTACGCACCGAGCGGTTCTTCTCTGCGATCAACGACGCGGGGCAGCGCGTCGAGCCCCCCTCCACGGCCTCTGCGAGCCCGGTCACTGTGCAGAACGAGGAGCTGCCCGTTCAGGCCGAGAGCTTCTTTCTCGACCCGAATGCGGCTCCTGCCATCGCCCGTGAAGCGGAGGCGTTTCTCTCTCAGATGTACCGAGAGCAGGGGCTTCAGTCAGCGGTAAAGAACCGGGTTGAGGCCGTTTCGGACGAGCTGTCGCGCACGGGAACCTACACCCACACCCCCGCGGAGCTGACCTATGGTGCCCAGCTGGCGTGGCGGAACAGCACCCGCTGCATCGGGCGGTTCTTCTGGCAGCACCTTGAGGTGCGCGACATGCGGCACCTCGAGACCGAAGAGGAGCTGTTTGCGGCGCTGGTCGAGCACATGCGCCGAGCGACCAACGGCGGCGACATCCGCTCGATGCTCACGGTCTTCCGCCCCGGCGCGCCTGGCATTCGGATCTGGAATGGTCAGCTGATTCGATACGCGGGCTATCGGCAGCCGGACGGCACCGTGGTGGGCGATCCCGCAAACTGTGATCTGACCGAGCGCATCCAGGCGCTGGGCTGGAGCGGAGGCGGGGGGCGCTTCGACGTCCTGCCGCTGGTCATCCAGATCGGAGACCGTCCGCCCAAGGTGTTCGTGCTCCCCGAAGATGCCCTCCTTGAGGTGCCGCTTGAGCATCCTGCGTATCCCTGGTTTGCCGGGCTTGGGCTGCGCTGGTATGCCCTGCCGGCGGTGAGCGAGATGGCCCTCGATCTGGGGGGCATTACCTACCGCTGTGTGCCGTTCAACGGGTTCTACATGGTCACCGAGATCGGTGCGCGAAACCTGGCCGATGCGGATCGCTACAACATGCTGCCGGTCGTGGCTGAGAAGCTGGGGCTGGACTGCTCGGACTCGTCCACCATGTGGAAGGATCGGGCGATGGTCGAGCTGAGCGTGGCGGTGATGCACAGCTTCAAGAAGCACCGCGTGCGCATGCTCGATCACCACAAGATGTCCGACTACTTCCATCGCTTCGAGCAGCAGGAGAAGGCGTGTGGACGCGCCGTCTTCGGCGACTGGTCGTGGCTGGTTCCGCCGATGTCGGGCGCGGCGTCCAGTCTCTTCTTTCGCAGCGACCTCCGCAACGTGCTGCTCAAGCCCATGTTCCAGTACCAGGCCAAGGTCTGGGAAGACGACCCACCCGTCCCTGACCACGAGGGCCCCGTCCCGCCCGTGGGCTGCCCGTATCACTCAGCGGGGGGCTGACCTGCCCCGAGAGGCCGGGGGGATCGTCCGCTGGCATCGCGGTGTCCTCCGCTCCAGAGCGAGGCGGGGCATGGTCCGCGCTGTGGCCTGGGTGCGGTAGCCTCATGGCTGTGCGCTCCTGCCTTGCTGTCTTCCTGCTCAGCCTCCTGGGCTGCCCGTCGTCTCCATGCCGTGACGACGCGTGTGTGATCGCGCAGGTGGAGGCGGCGGACGATCCGGAGGCGGCCTTCGCCATGGCACAGGGCATCTCCGATCCCATCCAGCGGGATCTGGTCTGGATGGCGCTGATTCGGCAGACCGGCTGGGACCGCTGCTCGGGCTTGAGTGATGTGGCCCTCCGCGATCGCTGCGACACGACCCTGCTGCGACCTCACCTCCTCCAGGGGGGCTACGCTGCGGTTGCGCAGGACTGTGCCGATGCCACCCACGAGGCGGCGGACACCTGCCGAGTCGATGCCGCCAGCGACCGGATGCGCGAGGGTCAGCTGGAGGCCGCTGCGGCCCTGTGTGCGGCCGTCACCAGCCCACGCTGGCGAGATGAGTGCATCTTCCGCATCTCCGAGCATGCACCGCTGCCCCAGCGCGCGGGCTGGTGTCTACAGGCGGGGGACTTCTCCGACAGCTGCTTCACTCACCTCATCGGGGCCCTTGGAGAGGATGCTGCCACAGGCGGTCTGCCCGGGCTGCTCGCTGCGGCTGCGGAAGCTCAGCAGGTTCTTCAGCGCCCCGATGGACCACCACGGGCCGATCCGGCGGTGTTCTGGTGGATCGGGCTTCAGATCGTGGCCGCAGACGCCGCAGCCGACGGCGGTCTGTCGGACTTTCGCGCCGCCGTGGCAGCGGAGCTTCCTGCTGAGCAGCAGCATCGGGCGGAGACCCTGGCGGATGTGGTCGCGGTTCGCCAGGGGGTCCAGCGGCAGCTGTCCGAGGGCGGCCCGCTCCCCGCTCAGGCAGACCTCATGGCAATGCGCGCTCGCGAGCCCTGGCCCCACGGCACCGCGTCGGTCAGCATCGACGCCCTCGGCGTCCATCGCGCGCGCACCGCTGCGGAGCTGGGAGAGGGGCAGCTGGTCCGCCGGTTTCACCTCGGCCGGGTGCCTGAGGTGCTGGAGTGCAGCCTGGATGTCGCGGTCCGTCAGGCTGCCGCTGTGGTCTGGGCGCTGGAGGTCTTTGACTGGTCCATCGCCGAAGCAGGAGTCCGTGCGGCGCTGACGAGCGACTCCGCGTGGGTGCAGGCCGCAGCCATCGACAGCGCCGTCGAGCGCGGACTCAACCGCCATCGCAGCGGGGTGGCCCCGGCGTGGGTCCTGACCGCGCTGGAGGCGCTCGGCACCCCGCAGGCCTTGTCGGCCGCCGGTGGCCTGCGTGCCCTGCAGCCGGTCACGCCCCCGACCCCGAGCTGTCGCCGCTGAGGGCTGCGCCCGGTCAGTGTCCGGCGTACCGCGCGGCGCTCTCGCCCGCGACCCGACCGGTGTAGACGATGGCTGCGATTGAGCCGGAGATGCCCATTCCGATGTGCTCGCCACCCAGGATGCCGGCAACCTCACCAGCCGCGAACAGGCCCTCGATGCGCTGACTGTCGCGGTCGAGGACCGCCCCGTCAGTCGCCAGCGCCGCGCCTCCGAAGCTCTTGCCGGTCGCTGCGGCGATGGGCAGGGCGTAGAACGGCGCATCTCGGAGGGCATCGGCGGTGCCCATGTCTCGACCGAAGTCGTCGTCGTCGCCGCTGTCGACCATCGTGTTGAAGTCGGCCACGGTCTGCAGGAGCGCCGCTCCGTCGATGCCGACCGCCGCGCCGAGCTCCTGAAAGGTCATGGCCTGGGGGAGCTCGCTCTGCTTGGCGAACTCGGCGGAGGACATGGAGCCGTCGCTGACGGGCATGTAGTTGTAGCCATACCCGCTGATCTTCAGGCGGCTCCAGATGGTCTCATCGTAGAGCGCATACAGCTGGCCATGCTGGAGGGCTTCCCGCCCTCCCCAGACCCCTCGGAGGCCGTCTTCGTTCATCACCCGCTGCCCGGTCTGGTCGACGACCACGCCCTCTTCGATGCCCAGCACCAGCTGAGTCTCGGGCGCGCCGAGCAGGGCATCGGTTGTGCTGTGGCCGTAGATGGCGATGTTGTCCATGTTCTCCAGCCGGCCCCCCGCCGCCTCGATGATGTCCAGGCCGTTTCCGTCGGCGTTGTGCCAGGCTCCGACATGCCTCGGCAGCCCCTTGAGCGCCGGGAGGGCTTCGTAGACCCAGCGATCGCTTCGTGCGAATCCTCCGGTGGCGACCACCGTTGCCTGTGCTGCGATCCAGCCCTGGGTTCCTTCAGCGTCCTCAACCACCACACCAACCACGGCCCCGGCTTCGATCAGCAGGCTCTTCGCGGTGGTCTCCGTCCATGCCGAGGTGTGCAGCTGCTCGATCAGGGTCGTGAAGGGATGCGGGCCGATCGGCTGGAGGTTGTGAGTGCGCGGGACGGAGGATGGCCCCATGATCTCATTGCTGCAGGCAAAGTCACCCCCGAAAGTCGTCATCCACTCCAGGTTGTCTGCCGAGTCCTGGAGGAAATTCTCGACCCAGGGGTGGCTTGGATCTCCGCCGTTGGTGAGGGTGGCCCATTCTTGGAGGGCCAGCTCAACGCTGTCGGTGTAGCCGGCCTCCGCCTGCCACGGTGTCCCGACGGCAAAGTAGCTGCCGGCGTAGAGGGCCGAGCCGCCGAGCGCCGACTCCCGCTCGATGATGATCACCGTTGCGCCCGCGTCGAGTGCAGTCCTCCCCGCCGCGAGCCCGCTTGCGCCTCCGCCGATGATCACCACGTCTGTGCTGGCCAGCGGCGGACTCGCCAGGAGGTTGTCTTGCGCATGGTCGGATGTGTCTCGCCCGTGAGAATCCGCCCCAGTGGATGCAGCGCAGGCGAGAAACAAGGTGACCATCTCTGGATGATATCAAAGAAAAAGACCAGCAAGATAGGCCTTTGAGACCAGCTTGAGGCAAGAGAGGTGGTCCACGGGCCGCATGCAAGAGGGGTCTCCGTCGGCGCATCGTCCGACCCCGCGGGGCTGGCCTGGGACGGCACGGTTGTGCGCATCGACTGGGCGGAGGGCACGCTGCACCAGCAGCATGACCCCAGAGCAGGGCATCGATCTCAGCGTGCACACGCGCGAGGCGCTCCGTGTTGTCGGTACCCGAGCGGCTGGATGCTCCGCAGCGGGCATGCAGACGCCTTGAGCGTGGCGAGCGCCCGTGCTGCCCCGCCTACTCGATGTCGTCCTGGCGGATGAGCACCGACTGCCGGGTCTGGATGTTGGTGAAGGCGTCGGTGGTGCCGTCCGGCCAGAACACCTCCAGGCGGTCGAGCATGTCGACATCACCGAGTCCAAAGTGCGCCACAAGCGGACCGCCGCTGGAGAGGCTGGTGCTGCCGGAGCTGATCCAGCGCAGCTGACGCTCCCCGTCCTGCCAGGTCTCGATACGTGCGCCGATGCCGGCCGGGTTCTCGCCTGTTGCCTGCAGTCGAACACTGATCCAAGCCGCCGCTCCACAGCGGCTTCGGTGGAGAATGGTGTCGCCCGTCAAGATCCCGCGCCGGAGCGTGTCCAGCCAGCCATCGCCGTTGAGATCGGCCACCACCAGTCCGCGGTTGTTGCCGGTGCTGTCCAGTCCCCAGTCTGCTGCAGACTCGGTGAGCGTGCCGCCGTCGTTGAGCCACAGGGCATCGGGTTGGTGGTCGGGGTTCTCCAGCATGCCGTCCTCGGGAAGCTCCAGCGGGCTGGGGCCGAAGGTGGCGAAGATGTCGAGGTCAGCGTCGTTGTCGGGGTCTGCAAATTCCATCGCCCAGCCCACGACCTGATCGGCGTGGTCTGTCGTCATGCCGCTCGCGAGCGTGCTGTCGTACCATGTCGAGTCCTCCTGGCTGATCATCAGGTGAACCCCGCCCCAGTCCGAGATCGCCAGATCCGGCCACCCGTCTCCGCTGAAGTCGCCCACGCCAAGTCCCATGGCGTCGATGGCCAGGGTGAGGCCGGCGGCCGGATCGGCCTCCGTGAGGGTGCCGGCACCGTCACCCATCATCAGGAGGTTGGGGTAGATCCGGCTGCCGTAGTCGTTGAGGATGTAGAGGTCTGGGTTGCCGTCCATGTCGAGGTCGTGCCAGCCGCCGAGGAAGGTGTAGCCAAGCTGTGCGGCGGCCGAGAGTGTGTCTGCGGTGACGTCGGTGAAGACGCCGCCGCCGTCGTTGCGCATCAGCCGGTTGGCGACCCCCGGGTCCGGCGGCTGGCTGCCGTCTTCTCCCCGATAGCTGTGGTTGGCGATGAACAGGTCGAGGTCGCCGTCGCGGTCGTAGTCCCCCCAGGAGGCGCCCATGGTGGGATCATTCCGCTCCTGGTGCAGTCCTCGCTCAGCGGCCTCATCGGTGAAGATGCCGCTGCCGTCGTTGATCAGCAGGATCTCTGGTGACTCGAGTGTCGCGACGAGGATGTCGAGGTCGCCGTCAGCGTCGATGTCCGCTGGAGCAGCCCCCATGCCGGCACAGGCCTCGGGCAGGGCGCCATCGCGTCGGGACAGGGTGCCGTCGGGCTGGCCCGCGAAGAGCGCACAGCCGTCGTGATCGGGCAGAACGATGTCGATGAGACCGTCGCCGGTGAAGTCCTCGACCGCCATACCGAACGCGGAGACTTCGCTGGTGTACGCCGTCCAGTCCGCGCCGAGATCGGGCTGAAAGACCGGCCCCTCCGTGTCTCGACGCTCCGGCTCGGCACACGCCACCACGCCCCCCAGGATCAGTCCGGGCTGCGGGACGACATCCGCTGGAGCGTCGGTGTCTGCTGAAGCGCCAGGGTCTGCTGAAGCGCCAGGGAGGGGGCTGCGACAGGCGATGAAGAGAACGGTGAGCATCGGTGCTTAGCATATTGACTCTTCGGCTTCTTTCTCAAGCACCGATGCGTTCTCTACAGTCAGGTTCTGGTCACAGGTATGTAGTGCCGCCCTCTGACAATCGGTTGTCACGAGACCAGGAGCGCACACCCTCGCACAGCATGAGGCTCTCGCGTCACGACACCGATGTCGCATTCTTGCGGCTGGTGAGGGGTTCATCTTACCGTTGAACGTTGATTATTATCATCGGAACGCTTCTTGCTTAAAGTGAGGTCGTGGAGGTCTGTGACATGAGTCGTCGTGTGTTTTCAATCCTTGCTGTTCTGGCTGCCCTCACAGGGTGTCGAGACGAGTGTGATGCCACAATTCCGTTCGGGCAGTCGATGGACTGTGACCACGGCGTGGGCTCGATCGGAGATGCGGAGCTGGTGGAGTGTGACATCATGATGTCGTTCACCGTGAGCGGCGCAGCGGAAGCCTCCGACGCAGCGGCTCTGATCGTCGCGAGCATCGAGAACGTGAGCGGCGCACCGCAGACCGTCACCGTCACAGAAGCCTGCCCGGACGGCCTCGTGGCGTTCGAGGGGCTGGGAGACGGGGTGGACTACTACGGCAGCTGCCTGGCCGGAGACTGCGCGGACTACGGAGAGTCTGTGGCGTACACCCTGGCGCCGGGGGAGGTCCTGGAGGAGGAGGTCATCATCCGACCAGACGGTGACGACTGCAACGCCCCGATGGATGCGGGGACCTACATCATCACCGGCGCGCTCTCGCTGACCGAGGACGATCAGCCCATCGTCTGTGCGACCTCAGCGACCCTGGAGATCGCAGGGTAGTCCGCCCCTGCGGACGCAGATCAGGCTGCGCTCCGAGCAGGTCACGCTCACTGCGATACGCATGGGCAAGCGGGGGGGCGCATGATCACAGTGCAGATCCAGGACTGGTCAGCGGTGCTTGAGGTCTTTGAGGGCTTCTTTGGAGCGCATGGAGCCATCACATCGGACGCACAGCAGGTTGGCTTCACCGCGCCGCGCGCACGGACCGGCGTTACCATCCACCGATCCGGCAGCGTTGCGGCCTACATGCCGCTGCATGAGGTCGAGCTCCAGGCCCGTCGGCTCATGTTTGACGAGGAACATGGAGAGCTTCGGGTGGAGAGCGAGGCGGGGCGATACTTATACCGTCGGCCAGGCCTGCCGCTGAGCGGGGCGGGCAGCAGCTGAGGAGTCGAGCCTCCTCGGGCGGTCCTGCATCATGGCTGCTGTTGGTCAGCACTACTGTTGGTCCGCACCAGTCTGTAGAGACGGCCAGCATGGGCTGGATGCGTCTGCGCTGAGGTCGCCACGTGAGGTCTCTCCGCTAGCGGTCTTCGCTGGCTCTGAGTTGCTGGTGGCAGCTTGCTCGGGTCAGGTTGAAAGATGGTAATGGCGTGAAGTGTGCAAGGGTTCGGGCGAAGTGGACAAAGCGATGTCGAGCGGCAGATGACCGGCATCCAGGATGCGGGCTTGTGCTCTCCGAGGAGCGCAGCCCAGCGCCGATGTGCCATGCCTGTCCAGGGAGCGATTGGACTCTGGGGACGCGACAACCGCGAAGATGACAAATCGACCCTCCAAAGTGACAATTGTCAGTTGGAAATGACAAATCGACCCTCTAAAGTGACAATTGTCAGGTTGAAGTGACAACACGACCTCTCCATAGTGACAATTGTCAGGTTGAAGTGTCAGATCAAGCCCACAAAGTGACAATTGTCAGCTCAGAATGACAAAAAGGGCTCCGCAAACTGACAATTGTCACATGGCCGCGATCGCGCTGCGCGCGACATGAAAACATCAATTATCAAGCTTCAAGATTGCGATGGGGACGGCAAGGTCAAGCGAAATCCGTCGACCCCGGACCGGCCATCGGGCCCGAGCCAATAGCGGGAGGAGGTGCGCAGCAACCAGGGGGCACTGACGTACGAGCCGCCCCGAAGCACACGACGAACACCATTTTTTGGGCCTTTCGGCTGGTTGGCAATTGTCATTTTGTCACCTGACAAACTGACACGATTTTGGTACTCGTCTTTGTCATACCAATCCCAGCACCACTCCCAGACATTTCCGCTCATGTCATAGAGTCCCCAGGCATTTGGCTTCTTCAGAGCGACAGGGTGGGTTTTTCCTCCGCTATTGCCGTCGTACCAGGCGACCTCATCGGGGGCATCAGAGCCGCTGTACTTGAAGTCCTGTCCTGCCTTGGCGGCGTATTCCCACTCTGCCTCAGTGGGCAGTCTGAAGCCGTGCGCATCGAAGCGGCAGGAGACCCGTGGTTTATCACCACCCCCAATGGTGTATGCCTCCTCCAGGCCACACCTCTGGCTCAGCGCGTTGCAGAACCGCACCGCGTCAAACCAGCTCACGTTCTCCACAGGGTGCTGGGCTGAAGCCGGATTGCCGGAAGGGTTCTCTCCAATGACTGCCGTGTACTGTCTCTGCGTCACCGGCGTCTGACTGATCTGGTAGCCGCTTAGTTGAACCTTGTGACGTGGCTTCTCACACTCAACGGTATCCTCGTCGTCGTCCTTAGCGCCCATCCAGAACGCTCCAGCAGGCACCTCAACCATTGGCAGTCCAACAGGAATGTTCTCCTGTCGAACCTGACGACCGAAGCCAAGGAAGCCTTTACTGAT
>JAQXDW010000090.1 GCA_029251165.1 Myxococcota bacterium | reverse complement strand
CGAGTACGGCAGCAGCGTCAGTGGTGGGACCGCCAACACAGCGAGCGGTTTCTACAGCAGCGTCTCCGGAGGCCATGAAAACAAAGCGATCGGGGAAACCAGCGCGGTCAGTGGCGGATACTACAACGATGCGAGCGGGGGATACAGCGCGGTCAGTGGCGGAGCCAGAAACGAAGCGAGCGGGGACTACAGCGCGGTCAGTGGCGAGTAGTATGAGTAGTGACTGTAGACACTGTTTCTGCGCCGCCGGAGCTCTTCGAGCTTCCTCTTCTCCACTTGTCAGTCAAGCCTAAAGGATGTTCTCTATGACACTGATTCTGCTCTCGCTGGGATGCATCGTGACCAAAGAGGTGCCCGCAGATGCTCCTGCAGACACCGGAGAGACCAGTCCCGCTCAGGAGGACTGTCCAGAAACCGAGCCAGAGCCCGAGGACACTGGTGGGCCAGCGGACACCGCCGAGCCAGAGGAGGTCTATTCCTGCCTGGACCGGGCCTTCGCCGGCGCCATTCTCCAGCGCACCGAGGCCGGAACCTACGAAGACAACGGGGGGTTCTGGGATCTGGTGGTCGATGAGTCCGGCCTGTGGTCGATGGACATTCAGCTGCCAATGCTCGGCTACGGCCCCACCGATGGTGACACCGTGGACTGCGGCTACACTGGGCGAGCTGCTGGTGTCAGCCTCAACAGCAGCGATTCTGCGGTGCGGTGGTACCAAGGAGAGGCGACGGTCTACAGCCCCATTGCTATGGAAGACAGCCGCTGCCTGTCGGGTCTGGTGAGCGTAGACATCAACTTCGCTGCGCCGCAGGACTGCGCAGAGATTCAGGGTGTCTATGCCTACGATCTGACGGACTACACCGGCCAGGGATCGCTATCGATGGGCGAAGCCTATGACCTCGCTGAGGTCAAAGATGACCCGGAGACCGAGCTTCCGGAGAAGGAAAAAGAGGAACCAGACCTTGGCAAAGGGGACTGTCCGATCGACGAAGAGCTGATCTTTGAGGGCTCCTTCTCTTCGGTCAACGGCTGCCTGGCAACGATGAACCTGGCGGTCACCTTCGACGACAAGGGTGCAGCGACCGGCACGATGGCGTTGAGCAAGTACAGCGGCAACTGCGATCTCCTCTACGCCACAGTCAGTGCCCAGCTCAGCACCGACGACAAGACCGGCATGGTCACGCTGGCCGGTACAGCGATCGGTGATGTCACCGCTGAAGGCATCGCTGAGGTCACCACCTCCTGCACCTACCTGGAGAACGGATCGTTCACCATCGCGGCCTGGGGAGATGAGCCGGTTGCTGCGTTCGATCTGGAGCGGAAGTAGCCGCGTGGTGCAGCGCGGCACACAGCCGTTGCTCCTGCACCGCGCTGCTCGCGTGACACCACAGCACCGCACGGCACGTCGCAGCGCTCCAGGCATCGGCTGCCGAGCGGTGTGACACTCCGGGCGGTCACCGACTCTGGAGCGCAGCAGCGGCAGGGCGAGCAGCCCTCTCTGAGCATCGCAGGCACAGTGCAGGGTCGCCACTCCACCAGTGCGTGCATCCCGTGCTGCTGCATCTTGATGGGGTGGACATGCCGGCCTGGACCCCAGCCATCGCAGCGCGCAGCAGGGGCCGGAGCGGTAATGCCTCTAGCTTGGGTTAGTCCCGCAGTATGCGGCCCAGCCTCAACCCGTGTCCCCGTCGTACACGATGAAGGACGTCAGTGCTGAAGAGAGCCTGTCGAGCTCGTGTCCGCCTTCTGTGCGCATTCACGAAGACATCGGGTTCGCCAGCATCAACCTCCCGCCGCCGAGGTGGTCTCGCTCTTCCCGCCTTGTCTCCATCCTCACTGTCGCCTCTGGACTGGCCGGCTTCGCCATCCCCTTCGCCCTGACCATCGGACTGCAGCTCAGCACGGGGCTGCCTGTCATCCTCACGATGCTGCTCGTTGTGATCGATCTTGTGATCATGATCTCGGCTCTGTCGGCTGCGGGCAGGCTGCGAAGATGGCGTCGCGCTCGCCTCCCTGGCGTGTGCGTGATGCTCACACCCGGATTCATCGAGGTGACGTTTAAGAGAGGGACGCATCGGGTCTACCTCTCCGACCTCCAGGCGGGCGATGACGGCGCACTGGACTCCTGGCGCGGCCTCCAGCATCCCATCCGCTCACTGCTCACCAGCCAGGATGAGCCTGTCGTGGACTGGCTCTCAGGCACCATCAGAGCGTGGGCGCGCGCACACCATCACCAGCAGGGAAGCCGCGACGATGTGCCGCTGGACATAGAGACGCTGGGGCAGCCGGCTCGCCGGCCCATGTCATCGCCGGAGCGACCGGTTCCGCACACGGGCTGACCGTCAGTGGTGACCTCGAAGACGCCCAGCACCGCTGCTGCGGCCCGGGGCACCACCGAAGACCTCGGGGTGGCCCCTGACCAGCGTCACGCGCGCAGCCGCCCCTCTGCGCTCACGCGACCCTCTGCAACATCAATGGCATTGCGGCAGTAGCGCTCCAAGAGCACTGCCCAGTCCGCCTCGACCTTGAGGCGTCGGATGAGGGTGTAGATGCCCCCGAGGGTGCGGTGCAGGTACAGCAGGGGCGGAGGCCCCTGGAGCTCTGGGTAGCGGATGAAGCGGTGGCCGCCACGGGTCGCGCGCTCGACGACATCATCCTCCGGCCCTCCAATGATCAGGGGTCCGCGACCGAAGGGAGCGATGACCTGCTGGCAGTAGGTCCACATCAGCTCACCCGCCTCAGGGGTGCTGCCGGTCCAGACCCCAAGATCACGCGCGGCCTGAAGCACCCGCTCTCGATCCCCCGCGAGGCTTCCGAGGATGATGTGGGCATAGTGGGCGACAAAATATTCGTCGAACCGCTGCACGCAGCCAAAGTCGAGGATCTGAATGCGCCCATCAGGGCGGAAGCGGACGTTGCCGGGGTGGGGGTCGGCATGCAGGGTCCGGAAGACGAAGGTCTGCTCTAGAAAAGTCCGGGCCAGGAGCAGACCCGCGCGCTGGCGGGCGGACGGTGAGGCTGTGGCCTCGAAGTCCTCAAAGCTGCACCCATCGAGGCGATCGAGCGTCAGGACACGGTCTGTCGACCAGCGGGGGTACACCCCCGGCACGGTCACGTCCGGATCGTCGCGGTAGAGCCGGCTGAAGATGTTGATGTTGGCTGCCTCTCGGTCGTAGTCGAGCTCCTCTCGGAGCCGCTCCGCGACCAGCTCCAGCGCAGCGTCGATCTCCGAGCGACGGCGGCGCATGCCGGGGACATTGCGGGCGAAGGTCTTCATCAGCGCCAGGTCGATCCCCACGCTCTCGCGCACTCCGGGGTGCAGAACCTTGACGACGACCTCCGTGCCGTCCGGGAGCGCGGCGGCATGCGCCTGAGCAAGACTGGCGGTGCCCAGCGGGTGCGGATCAAAGCGCGCGAAGTGCTCGGAGATGGGGCCGCCGAGCTCAGACTGGACCGTCTCGAGGATCTGAGCGAGCGGCACCGGCTCGGCGCTGTCGTGCAGGCGCGAGAGCTGGGCACGCACATCCTCGGGCAGCTCCAGGCTGTCCGCTGCCAGGGCCAGCCCCTGGCCCAGCTTCATCGCCGCTCCCTTCAGAGAGCCGAGGTCACCGGCGACCTTGCGGGCGCTGTCGACAAAGGCTTCTCGGTACAGCCGCTCGCGGGTCTCTTTCCCGCTGAAGGCACCGACCACCCGACTCTGCACCATCTTGCGCCCCACGCGGCCGGTGAGCCGCCCCAGGCGACCCAGACGCGAGCCGCTCGACTGTCTGCTGCCGCTCCCCACCGCACCCTCCTGCCATCGTTGCCCGAGAATTCATAGTCGGGTCGATGCCGATGGCAAGCGCCCCCGCTGAGGTGCTCGGCTCCAGCGGCACCGCATCACCAGCCCCGGCATGCGGCGGCAGCTTCGGCGGGGTCCCTCAGTAGGTCTGCCAGCCCAGCGACGCCAGCAGGTCGCAGCGCGCCTGGAAGACCCCGGATGTCACCGCCGATCCCTCGGCGTTGAATTCCACGAACATGCCGCCGTCGACCGAGATGCCTCCCCCCGCGCCAAGCAGCGGCCAGGCGCCCACGCCTTCTACAGCGGGGCTGTCTGTGAGGGCATCCACCCACGCAGCCTGCATGACCTGGGAGAGCGCCTGCTCAGGTGCGGTGTAGTACTGCAGCGTGGTCCCGAAGACGAAGGGCAGCTCAGCGGAGTGGAACGCACCCCACTCCTCAAATCCGGCGTAGTGCACCAGCCAGTCGGGCGCCTCGGAGAAGAAGTATCCGCGCGTGTCGACATGGACAGACACTGCGTCCAGAAAGGAGCGGGTGGGGCATGAGAAGACCATGTCACCGTAGAAGGCGTCATAGGCCTTCTGTGGCGAGCCGAATGCACCACTGGTGTAGGTCTCCATGAGCGCAGTCGGATCTCCCAGCCCCTGATACTCCGCGACCGCCGTCAGGGCCTCGGCGAGCGCCTCTTCGGTGTCGATGCCCAGCGCTCCGCTGAACATCACGCCCTCGTTCTCGTTGAAGCCCGCGATGACGGGGACCTGGTTGAACGCGCCGAGGGAGAACGCCTCTCGGGCGGGTGTGGGGAGAAACACGCCGTCGACGTTGGCGGTGAAGTCGAGCCCGGAGACCCCATCGAGGATGTCTTCTGGGGCGAGCTCGCGAAGGCATGAGACCCCCTCCGCCCCCGCACAGCCCAGCTCGGCGGTCACATAAGCCCCGAAGCCCTGGGCGCTGAAGGCATAGTCGGTGCCGGTGGTGTCTTCGAGCGGCCACTCGAGGAACCCGCAGCCTGCCGACTGGATCAGCGCCGAGCTGAACAGCCCTGCGGCGAGAGGGCTCGCCAGGAGGGCACAGGTCGTGACCCCGCCCGCCGACTCCCCGAACACCATCAGCTGCTCGGGGTCTCCTCCCATCACCGCCGCATTGTCCGCCACCCACTGGAGGGCCGTCAGCGTGTCAAAGAGCCCCTGATTCCCCGAGCTTCCGCCGTCTCCGTGCGTGGCCGCGTCCTCGTCCGACAGGTCTGCATGGGCCAGGAAGCCGAACGCCCCGAGCCGGTAGTTGTGGGTGACGACAATCGCACGCTCGGCCAGCTGGGGCTCCAGGGCATAGCTCTCCAGGCTTCCCGCACCCGACGTGTAGGAGCCGCCGTGCGTGAAGAAGAGGATCGGGAGTCCGGCATCCGGCGCAGTCCCCTCCGGCCGGAAGACATTCAGCGTGAGGCAGTCCTCATCCCCAGCCACGACGGGCTGCATGCCGGAGGAGTCCCACTGGATGCAGCTCTCCCCGAACGCATCGGCCTCACGCGGAGCCGTCCACGGCGCAGCAGGAACGGTGCGCGCGAAGCGAAGCGGACCTGTGGGGGGCTCGGCGTAGGGCACCCCAAGCCACTGCTCGATCGCCCCAGCCCCCTCCCCGAGGATGCAGCCCGTGGATGTCTCGACTCCGAGCACAGCCCCCTCCGGGCACGCGCCATCCACGTCGGGGTCGCCCGAGTCGCCGCCGGGTTCTCCGGAGTCTGCGGAGCCGGAGTCTGCGGAGGTGGGGTCGGGACTGGTGGAGTCGGGGTCCTCGTCCATGCCGCAGGCCAGGAGCACAGACGGGACGAGAAAAGAGAGCAGGGTGCGCATGCGCCCAGCTTAGCGTGTGACGCCTCCGCCAACAGACGCATCACGCACAGCGCCCGCTGCGCCGAGGTGTCTCGCACCGACAGCAAGCCCCGCCGGGGCCATCCAGCAAGCATCTTCCGCCGACGACAGGCCCTTAGAGCAGGTGGACATGAGCACGGATCCGCAGTGTCCACGATGGTGGTCACCCCCACAAGCCGAGCACCGTACGCACTGCGGCATGACCAACGCACTCCTTCCCCGGCGGCTTGCCTGCGGGGGTCTTCACACGCAGCTCGCTGGTGAAGGCTCCAGCGCGTTGCCGCGCGAGGACGAGGCCGGCGGCCCCTCGCTGACGCCGACGGTGCTCAACGTTGGCGGGCTCCAGGAGCCGGCGAGGAAGTCCGCAACGCACCCCCTCTCGCTGAGCCGCACCTGAGGCGCAGCTCGGGTCGTCATCGACGCCTCGCTCAGCGGCGATGCGTCGTTCCTCTCCAGGCCAAACAGCGGCGGGCTGGCGCTGTGGGCTCAGATGGGCGGGCTGTACATGGTCTCGATGTACACCAGCAGCGCGCTGCTGATGAGCGCCGCGAGGTCTTCACGGTCCGCGCTGCTCTGGCGAATGTCAGAGGGCATCTCCAGCTGAATCCCGCTGATCGTTCCGCCGTCTCGCGAGCCGTGTCGGATGGTGCTGTAGCCCCCGTTGTAGTAGTCCTCCCCATCGAGCGGAGACACGGTCTCCTCGCTGGGAACCGCCGGTACGCCGTCGATCTCGAGCATGGACCCCAGGCCCATCTCGCCGTGCAGCAAGACGGAGAGGCTGCGCCCGCCGGTGCGGCTGGTCAGCTCATGGACGCTGCTCTTCTCTGCGCAGGAGATGGGCGTCGTGTCGCTCAGAGAGACCTGACAGTTGGTGCCCTCGTCCAGCTCGTCGTTGCTCAGGCTGAGCTCAAAGTCGAGCAGCAGGTAGCCGACCTCGACCCGCTGGATGTCATGAGAGTGACCGTGGAGATCGATGTACAGGCCCGAGAGGTGATCCTCGACCACGCGGTCCTGGGCCGCCTCGATGGCCGTGTGGTACTCCAGCCAGGCCTCTTCAGCGCGGGGATCGCCCTCCGCTGCCTCGACGATCTCGCGGTTGGCATCCAGCCTTGACCGGTGGAGGTTGTTCACCACCATGTGGGGCCGCAAGCCTGTGGCATCCTCAAGCTCTGCGGAGAGCAGCCAGGCCAGATCGGCGGTGAAGGCATCCCCTGTGTTCTTGCCGGTGGAGCGCTTCGCGATCTCAGCAGGGCGGAGCGTGCCGCCGTGTGGAGCCGAGATGATCAGCGGAAGCTCCCCCAGCTGCACGGCGACATCCTCAAGTCCTTTCCCGGTGTCCACACAGGCAAGCGTCATCGTCAGGAGAAAAAATTGCCCGGATCGCATTGTGTTCTCGGTCTTGTAGAGGGACTGCTGGAGGCACGACGCACCTCCAGCAAGCACACCCGATAGAGCACGAGGATACCATCACGGCGTAGAGCGCCTCTTCACGGAGACCATGGGCACCCGCGCTGGCCGGGCCGCTGTGCTACGATCCGGTGATGCTCGCACGCCTGCCGACTCTGGTGCTGCTGGGCATCGCGCTGGCCACCACCACGGGCGCGATCGCCCTGCTGCTGACCCCGCCACCGGCCCAGCATCCCGAGGTGGCTGCGGCCTTTCTCGACGTGCTCGATGCCGATC
This sequence comes from Myxococcota bacterium, assembly GCA_029251165.1. Taxonomy (GTDB): domain Bacteria; phylum Myxococcota_A; class UBA796; order UBA796; family UBA796; genus JAQXDW01. The sequence goes on along the minus strand of JAQXDW010000090.1, from coordinate 40,217 downwards.
GCGATGGCGGCATCTCGGCGGCAGAGTACACCGCGGCCGCCGATCAGACGCTCCCGTTCTCGCTGGCCGACATCGACCGCGACGGCATGCTGCACGCCTGGGAGCTGGAGGTGATCCTGGTGTCGCTCTCGCCCCTGCGCGACTCGCGGCTGGTTCGGGTGCAGTAGCCCGTCATGCTCTCTCGCAAGACCCGCCGAGTGCTTGCCTCGCCCGCTGGACAGCTCCTGGTGGTGGCCAGCGCCCTGCTGCTGCTCAACCTGGTCACCCTGACGGTGCTCTACCTGCTGCCGATGCCGGACAGCGACACCCTTCCAGGCCACCTGCCCGAGCACGACATCGTACCGGGACAGCCCTGAAGACGGGGCATGGGGACTACCGAGGGGGATCGGCCAGCCACACCGGATCCACCGCCAGCACCATGGCTTCGAGCTCATGGAGCTCGATCTGACCGCTGTGGTTGAGGTCGTAGAGCGTCATGGGGGTCGCGGCGGGGGCGCGGCGGCTGAACTCCGTCTCGCTGAGCTGTCCGTCGCCGTCTTCATCCATCGCATCCATCAAGGCTGCGGTCTGCGTGGGGTAGCGCGGCTGGGGCGTGCGCCAGAGCTGGGCCAGCGCCAGGAGCGTCATGCCGAGGGCCGCCAGGAGGAGGAGACGGCTCATGGTGCCTGCTGGGATGCAGAGAGCGCATCGCGCAGGACGGCCTCGGCCGCCTCGGAGAGCACCGCGCCGTCCTCGCCGCCCAGCCAGGAGACCGAGGCATCCCGAGCGATGAGTCGTCCGTCGCGGCTTCGCCAGCTCTGCTCTCCCCGCATCGACTCTGAGAACACCAGCCGATCGGGATCGGTGCCTGCCCACAGCGCCGGCGCGAGTGCTGCGGGCGCGGCCACGTCGGCCAGCGACAGCAGCGTCGGCATCACGTCGGTGAGCGCCACGGGATCAGAGACCACCGAGGCATCCTGCCCCGGCACTCGGATCAGCAAGGGCACGTGGAGGCTCTCGTCGTGCAGCGAGAAGCGATGGTTGAAGAAGCCATGCTCCAGCAGCTCTTCTCCGTGGTCGGAGAGGACCACCACCACCGTCCGCTCAGCCAACCCCAGACGCTCCAGATCCGACAGCAGCACGCCGACGAAGAAGTCCGCGCTGCGAACAGCGGCATCGTAGGCCCCCTGGAGGAAGGCGAGATCGTCGGCGGAGAGGGACTGGCCCGGGTGATCCTCGGCGTAGCGCGCCAGGGCTGACGAGACCTCGGTGTCCTGGTCGCTGCGTGTCTCCTCTCCGAGCACTCCGGCGGGCTGAAAGTCCGGGTAGTACGTCTCGCCGTAGATCCGCTCAACGGTCAGCGGGTTGCGCGAGAGGGCTCGCATCTCCCCTTGGTAGTCGGGGGTGTCGGGCTGAAAGAGCACCCCGGGCTTGATGTAGGGAGAGTGGGTGTCGTAGCCGTGGACAAACATCAGAAACGGTCGATCCCCTTCCGCCAGCGCAGCCAGGCGCTCTCCAGCGCGGGGCACCGTCTCTTGGAAGCCGGAGAATTCCTGCATGGACTGGTAGCGCTGAAAGCCCACCGTCAGCCCAAATCCCGGCGAGAGGTGCCCGCCCGCCACCACCGCCTCGGTCTGATAGCCGGCCCGAGACAGCACCGCTGCCAGGGTCGGAGCGTCCGGCGGCAGGCGATAGGAGAAGTAGGAGAGCTCCCCCCAGCGCGAGGGGTTCTGTCCGGTGAGCAGTGCAGTGTGGGAGAACAGCGTCTCGTTGGACTGCGCGAATGCTCGCGAGAAGACCACGGACTCTGCAGCCAGGGCATCGAGGTTGGGGGTCAGCGAGCGACCGCTGGCGTCGAGCGCCCCCAGGTGATCTGCCCGAAAGGTGTCCATCGAGATCACCACAAAGGACATCCCATCTTCCGTCGGCTGTTGGCAGCCGAGCAGGTCCAACAGGAGGGGGAATCCGTAGCGCATGGTGCCCGTATTGTATACTCAAGTCACCCCAGCGAGCCCCCATGAACGCCCCCGTCAAGCTCCTACCGTGGCTCCTGCTGCTCAACGCCGTGCTGATGTTCTTCATCGCTGAGCGGTACACAGCGCTGCAGCAGAGCTGGGCTGTTCACCGCATGGCTGCTGAGAGCTGCGTGCGGCTCCTGGAAGAGCGCCCCCGCTGATGAGACGCCTTGTCGAGCGCGTCTCGCTGGTGCTGGTGGCGATCAATTCGCTGTTCCTCATCGGAATTATCGGCACGCTGGTGCTGCGCTGGCCGAGCTGGACCGCAACGGTGACGCTGCCCACCGCTGCCCTCAGCCTCGGCCCCGAGCTCCACCTGCCCCTGGCGGGCATGGACGGCGCCCTCTTCCTGAACGAGGAAGCCTGCATGCGACTCAACGGCTTCCTGATGGAGATGGCCCGCGCGCTGGGCGGACGCGTTCCGGTGAGCGCCGAGGAGATCCGCGTGGTGGTCGACTCGGGGCAGTGCTCCGTGGAGGATCCAGAGGTGCGGACCCTCATCGTCGCGTTCCGCGATGCCTACCAGCAGGCCGGACTCGAGCCCCTCTCCCCATTCGCAGTGGTGGACTGAGTGCACCCTCGCCGCCGCGCCCTCGTCCTCCTGGCCATCAACGGCGCGCTGATGCTGGCGATATCCTGGCGCTTTGTGGTCCTGAAGGGGGCCTGGGAGGGCTGGATGGCCCGCCAGGAGACCTGGCATGCGCTGCACGGCGAGCAGAGCCCGTGATTGCCCTGCTGCTGGCCTGTGCCCCCGCGCCCGGTCCGCCCAACCTGATCCTCATCTCCATCGACGGACTCCGGGCGGACCGCACCGGGATCGGCGGCAACCCCCGCGCCCCCACCCCCACCCTCGATCGGCTGGCGGCGGAGGGGCTGTGGTTCACGCACGCCTTCTCCCAGTCCAACGAGTCGCTGTTCTCCCACGCCGCGATGTTCACTGGCCGGCACGTCTCCGAGCTCGCCGCGCCGGACTATCGAACCTTCCTGCTGCCCGAAGATGCGCTGCTGATCGCTGAGCTGCTGGGGCTGTACGGCTACAGCACCGCAGCCTTTGTCGCCGGCGGCCACCTCCGCGCCGGCTACGGCTTCGACCAGGGAGCCTCGGTCTTTGACGACACCCACGACTTCGGAACCTTCTTCCACAAGGCACCCCAGGCGCTGGAGTGGGTGGAGCAGCAGGCTCGCGAGCCGTTCTTCCTCACCCTCCACGGCTACGACTGCCACCGCCCCTACCCCCACGCAGGCCCCTGGCACCACGCCTACGGCGGCGACTACACCGGCAGCGTCGATGCGCTCCTCTCCGACCGTCGCGCGACAGAGCGGGTCTATGACGGGGTGTACTACCCCGACTTTCCCCTGGAGAGCTTCTTCCATGCCGCCGGAGACCCCATCCTCGATCCTGCGGGCTACACACGCCTCACCGACTGGGACTCTGCGGACGGGGTGCCGCTGAGCGCGGCGGACATCGCGCACCTTCGCGATCACTACGACGGCGGACTGCTGGCCGCTGATCTCCAGCTGGGGTGGTTCCTCTCGGAGCTGGAGGCGCGGGGCGGCCTCGACAACACCGTGATCATCCTCACGTCCGATCACGGCGAGGACCTCCACGACCATGGCTTCTTTAACCACCGGGTGACGCTGCGGGACAGCACCACCCGAGTGCCCTTGATCATCTGGGGGAGCGCAGCCACAGGACGGCGCGAGGAGCTGGCGGAGGCGATCGATGTGGTGCCCACCCTGCTGGCCCTGGCCGGTGCGACACCCCCCGCCGGGCTCGCGGGGCGCGATCTCCTCGCCACCGCTCCAGCGCCCGAGGTCATCTTTCAGGAAGGCGTCCTCGGGCACCTCTCCGCTCGAACCCTGACCCACCGCCTCGTTTTCTCAGGCTTCTCCCTAACGTTTCCCTACTACGACCTCGTCTTAGAGACCGCCACCGTGCAGAGCGGGCACCTCGCCCTCTACGATCTCCGCAGCGATCCCGGCGAGCAGGACAACGTCATCGCCCAGCAGCCCGAGGTCGCTGAGGCCCTGCGCAGCGCAATGCTGGCCTGGAGACAGGGGCTGCAGCAGAGCGACTTTCGCGGTCAGCAGCCCGACGATGCTGCGCTGAAGGAGATCCTGAGATCACGCGGCTACTGGTAGGCCCGCTCGCTCAGGGTGCCGACGGATCGAGCGCGGCAAACGCTTCGGCGTAGGCCGCCAGGAGGGCCTGGACCTCTGCGCTGTGGGGATCGACCGCAGCCCTCGCCGCTTGACGAAGCTCTGCGGCTGGCATCACCGACGACAGCGCAGCGCCCTGCGCCAGCGCCACCTGCTCAAGCCGACCCGCCAGCACCGCATCCAGGGCGGCCAGCTCCGCCGATGATGCGGCTGGAGCGGGGAGCGGCGCGGCCAGAGCCGAGATGGTGGAGGGGGCGATGGGCGGAGGGTTGGGCAGGGTCCGAGGGGGCATGGGCGCCCACCAGAGCGCCGCAAGGAGGCCGAGGTTGACGACCATCAGCCCGGTCGCCACCCAGCCGAGCCGCCGCCAGTCCTGTCGGTGCATGTCCTGAGGGTATCACCTGTCGCGCGGCTCCTGTTGGGGCGAGGGCCCTGCGCTCCGGGACGGGGGGCGTGTCCTCCCGCTGGGACACCCCCGCATGCGGGGCGATCCATGCCGGTCGCTGGCCCGCGGCTGAGCACTCGGGACCGAGTGGAGTACGATGCCCCCAAACGGAGGACCCCTGTGCTGCCGCTGCTGCTGACCCTCACGGCCTCGGGACGAGACCATCCGGCTGCGCTTCTTCCCGCAGCGGACGAGAACGAAGATGGGCTGATCCTGGTGGCTGGGGAGGCGCTGAGCGCCCCTCCTGTAGCGCTGGTCAGCGGGCAGCCGCTCGTGCTGCGCGACGACGGCAAGGCTCCCGATGTTCTCGCTGAGGACGGGGTGTTCTCCGGCCGGATGCCGCTGGCGGCGACGATGGACCATCGAGATCTGACGGTCACACTCCAAGACCGCGCAGGAGCCGTGCTCTGGGAGGATGCGATTCCTGCGGGAGACAGCCAGTATCGCCCGCTCATCAAGGCCCTCGTGTCAGGTCAGTATGCCGTGGTCCAGGTGTCCTTTCAGGATCGAAAGTTCGACGGTGAGGCCCGACAGCCCACCCGGAAGCCGCCCTCTCGGACCGCCCCCTACACCCTCTCCGCGCCCTACACCGCCCCCACGCCCTACTCCCTCTCCGCTTCCTACACCCCCTCCGCTCGCCACAACCCTTCCGCTCTCCACACCCCCTCCGCTCCCCGACCGCCGGCCGCTCCCTCCGCTTCCAGCGCCCCCCCAGCGCCCCCGGCTCCCGCCACCGGCTTCCTGACGGCTGGACTGGTGGGCGTCATCGCGCTGGTGGCCGGCGGGCTGATCGGGATGTGGACGCAGCGCCGCCGACAGCGCGCCGTCCCGCTGTCTCCGGTCCGCCCGCCGAGCGGCATCGCGCGCACACCGGAGGTCTGGCAGCTCCCCGCCAGCGTAGTGCTCAGCGACGTTGTGGCGTCACTGGCCACCGCATGGATCGAGGCCGGTCCAGTCCTGCTCGTTCCCCAGGCGGCGTCTCGCCCGGTGCTGGCGCTGCAGGGACGGACCGGCATGGCATGGATGGCCACCGAGCGTCCCCAGACCCGACACATTGTCCAGGCGGTGTCCGGCCTCTCCGTGCTGGGCACCCCGGCGGTGGTGATCGAGGGACTCGATGCGCTGGAGGAGCCCGTGGAGGACGAGCCGCCCGATGCCCTCCTCGACGAGCTCCACCAGAGCATCTCGGGTCGCGTGGTCGTGCTCGTACACGAGGGCACCCCGCTTCGCGCACCCCCGACCTGCACCTTCTCGCTGGTCGAGGGGAACCTCGACAGCACCGCAGGCCGGCTCACGCGCGGCGAGAGCGGCTGGCACTGGCAGCCCGCTTCCAGCCCCACAGCAGCGTGAGCCCCGAGGGGGCAGGGCATCCCCCTCAGCGACAGGTCGCGGCATGACAGGGATCACGAGGCCGGCCCTGAGCCAGCACAGGAGCCCCCCGTCGAGGCGTCACCATGGGCCGGCTCGACACCATCGATCCGGCTGGCGATCACCGGCATTGGCTCTACATAAACGGGCCAACACACTTGAAGCTTTGGGACCGGGCTGTGCATCAAGCCTGAGTTATTCTGCTCAGAGGAGCCCGGCAGCAGAAGGCGCAGGCCTCCCAAGAGAGCACACGCCTCAACGAAACCACGCCCCAACACTCCGGGAGCCACGATGCCTCTGGCCGAAGACTACAAAGCGCTCAAGAAGACCTGGAAGACGGCGACCAAGAACAAGAAGAATTTCCCGAAGGCATTCGCAGACGCGCTCGCCACGGAGAAGTGGAAGGCTGACGGGGGGCACTTCTCCATCGAGAAGAAGCTCAAGAGCATGGAGAAGGGAAAGACCCTCAAGAAGCGACAGCTGGCGTGGATCCCGCTCAAGAAGAGCATCTTTGACGATCAGAAGACGATTCGCAGGCTCCTCAATGTCACCGACATCAAGTCCAGTGCGCATGCCAAGAGCCTCCTCAAGAAGACGGAGGCCTCTCTGGGTGACATCTTCAGGGACGGCGAGGCGCTGGTGCAGCCGCCCAAGCGCGGCAACCGCAAGAAGATGAAGCTGCTCTACAAGCGCAAGGCCGCCGGCGATCTGAAGTCGAAGTGGCTCGATGTGGGCTCGTTCGACATCCAGGCGGATCTCATCATCGACGATGAGCTGGCTCGACTGGAGAAAGAGGGAGAGCTCGGATTTCACTGGATCAACCTTCAGAAGGACTGCCAGAAAGAAGTCAAGAAGACCATGGGGATCTTCCGCAAGACCATCAAGGATCTGGACAAGAAGCTCGAGAAGATGTCGCCGGATGATCGAAAAGCAAAGGTCAAAGAGGCCAATGAAGTCATCCGCTACTACACGAAGATCGTAGAGTCGAACGTCAACGCGGTCGTCGACCAGTACTGGGAGCGCCACAAGAAGCGCTGCGAGTACCTCAGCGCCTTCAAGAAGGAAGTCGCGGTCGACATCACGATCTCAACCGCAACCATTGCCGTCTCGACCACTGCGATGGCGGCCAGCCTGGGCACCAGCACAGTCCTGAGCAGCATCGCAATCGCCAAGGCCGTCTTGGACATTGCGCTCTCAATCAAGAAGCTTCGCCGCAGCACAAAGTCACTGAAGAAAAAGCTTATCCCTGCAATGTCAACGATCGAATCCACCTGGAACAAGCGGCAAAAAGCCCTGAAAAGCGGAGAGGGACAGAAGGCCGCCAAGGCCAAGGAGGTCCTCAAGGAGGGGGCTGCATCTGCGCTGGGGCAGGTATCTGCCGAGCTCTTTACGACCACCTCACGGACCAAGAAGGAGGCGGAGGAATACGCCGGCAAGCTCACGGAGCAGGAGCGTGAGGCCGGGCGGCTCTACAAGGAGATCTCGAAGTACACGAGCAACTTTCCCACGGCACCAGAAGGAGAGGATGCGCGCACCTCTAAGCAGCTGGTGAAGATCCACCGCCAGTTCATGATCATGCAGGAGGAATACAACACGTTCTCCGCTGAGCTCACGGAAGACATCCGCTTTGCAGAGAGCGCCATCGACATCTGCACCAACCTGCAGGATGAGGACTATGTGCCCAAGTGGACCAAGTCTGCAGGAACGGTCACCAAGTCCCTGTTTGGAGTTGCTGCAGCCGCCCAGGTCATCGTGAAGCTCGCGGTGTAGTCGGCGCCCGCTCGGGGGGCGTGGGCCCTCAGGCCCCCCGAGCGGCTGTCACGGCGTCGCATGACCGCCGCTGGCGGGATCAAAACCGCAGGCTGCTCGCAGTCCGCCAGAGCAGGGCCCCACGCGCTCGTCCTCGCGGATCGGTATTCTTAAGACGTGAAGACGACTCGCCTATGGCCTGCAACGGAGCGCCCTCCGTGCTGGAGGATGTCATGACATGGACTGTGCTCACCCCCGTCGCGCTCCTGGCGTGCGCGGAGCCACGGCCAGGGGTCACCGCGAGCCCCGGAGCGGACACCAGCGACCACATCGCGGCAGACTCCGGAGCGGCAGCCCCAGACACGGGCGCAGAGGACTCCAGCAGCAACGACACCGCCAGAGACGAAGACGAGACCGGACTCGTCCTGCATGTCGCGACCTGGGGTGACGACAGCGACGTCGGCTCTGAGGCCCAGCCCCTCGCAACCCTGGAGGCCGCGCGCGATGCCATCCGCATGCACAGGCAAGACAGCACGCTCAGCGATGGAGCCACGGTAATTCTCCACGGCGGGACCCACACGCTGAGCACGACCTTTGCGCTGGATGAGCAAGACTCCGGAACCGCTGCGCACCCCATCGTCTACCGCTCCGCCACCGAGCAGACGGTGCGAATCAGCGGCGGACAAGCCCTCGACGTCAGCAGCTTCACGGTCGTGTCAGATGCTGATGTCCTCAGCCGCCTGGTGGACAGCAGCGTGCACGGTCAGCTGCTGGAGATCGATCTCAGCGCGGCTGGCCTGAGCGACTACGGACAGCTGAGTCGTCGTGGCTACAACCTGGGCTGGTCCTCGGTACTCGCAGACCCACCGATGGAGCTGGTGATCGACGATCAGATCATGCCGCTGGCCCGCTGGCCCAATGACGGCTCGGTCACCCTGAGCGGCGTCGTGGATGCCGGACCCATCCTTGGTGACGCAGACTTCTGGAGCCGGGGCGGAACCTTCAGCCACGCGCTGGACCGCACCGAGCACTGGGGAGATGCCGACGACATCTGGCTGGAGGGGACCGTCGGACGGGACTGGGAGTGGACCCACAACCACCTGGCCTCCGTCGATTCCAAGGCCCGGCAGATCACCCTCTCCTATGGCGAAGTGAGCGGGATCCTGAACTGGCAGCCCTTCTTTGTCTTCCGCAACCTCCTCGAGGAAATCGATGCGCCCGGTGAGTACTTCATCGATCGGCAGCGCGGCGTGCTCTATGTGCTCCCGCCGGCGGACTTCGGCTCCAGCAGCCGTGTCGTCGTCAGCACCCTCCAGGATGATCTGGTGCACCTCGATGGCGCCGATCACATCACCTTTCGCGGCCTGATCTTTGAGGACGGGCGCGAGCACGGCATCCACGGTGAGGACACGAGCGGGCTGCGGGTCGAGGACTGCACGTTTCGCAACCTGGGAATGGACGCCGTGATCATGGTCGGTACCGACAACCAGCTCCACCGCAGCGCGGTTGTCGGTGTCGGACGTCGCGGGGTGTTCGCCGGGCCGATGGCCTGGGGATGGCCGGAGGATGGCATCTACAGCGCGCAGGCTCACCAGAACATTGTGGCTGACAGCACCTTCGAGGACTTCGGGCGGCTCTACCAGGCGTACTACCCGGCAGTAGACATCGACGGGGTGGGCAGTCGCGTTCACAACAACCGCATCAGCGATGGCCCCCACATGGGCATCCAGCTTCGCGGCAATGATCACGTCATCGAGTACAACGAGCTCTTCGAGCTCGGGCGGGTGTTCAAAGACATCGGCGCCATCTACACCAACCTCGGCAAGCACCCCGGGGAGCGCGGCAGCCTGATCCGCCGGAACTTCATCCACCACCTCGGTCAAGACAACGACAAGCTCTTTGGGGTCTACCTCGACAATGGAACCATGGGTGTCACGGTCGAGGAGAACATCTTCTACGCCATCGGCAGCTCGGAGTACCCCAATTGTGCTGCGGTGATGAGCAACCACGGCCAGCACATCGTGGTCCGCAACAACATGATGGTCGACACCGTCAGGCCATTCCGTCTCTCGCTCTACCTCAACTGTGACGGAAGCACCGCCGGGTGGGGCTGCGCAGATCAGGACAGCTTTGCCGCAGCCTGGGAGACCTACTTCGCCGCCATCCCCAGCGATCACAGCCTCGCCTACCCAGAGCTGGACAGCTGGAGCACCGAGGCGCACTGGGAGCCCACCACCAACCGCTACGACAACAACGTCGTCTACAACCCAGCGGTGCCGCTCGCCGACGATGCTGACGTCGTCGACTATGCCAGCGATGGGTTCATCCTCGATGCAGCGAACAACTGGACGGCGAGCAGCGACCCCGGCTTCGTCGCGCTGGAGTCCATGGACTTCAGCCAGCGCGAGTCGGGAGACATGTTCAGCCAGATCCCAAGCCTTCGCGCCATTCCCTTCGAGGACATCGGTCCGGGAGGACTGGGAACCACGGCTGATGTTCCTGTACACGCCGATGTCCACGTGTCCGCGAGCGCGCCCGGCGAGCGCTTTGGCGGCGAGGCGGACGTGACCACGCGACAGGCTCAGCGGCCGACCCATGATCAGATCGGCTACCTCCAGGTGGCGCTTCACACGCTCCCCGACACCGTCGAGCACGCAGAGCTGTACCTCTATACGCGCGTGACCTGGGCACAGGATGCGGAGCTGCGGATCGATGCGGTCCATGACGACGACTGGGACGAGGGCTCCATGGCCCCCACCTGGGAGAGCCGCCCGGCTCCAGGCGCAGCCCTGGGAACCACACCGGTTCTTCGCGACAAGTACGCATGGGTGGGCATCGACGTCACCGCGTTCATCCAAGCCGAGCAAGCCGGAGACGGGGTTGCCTCGTTCGCCGTTCAGCCGGCGGACAGCGGCCAGGCCCTCGTCTTGGTGCGTGCCACAGAGCAAGGCCCCAGCGACGGCGTGACGCGCTCCGCCTTCTTGCGGGCAACCCTCCCATAGGCTGGCCTGGTGGACTGCTGCCGGGCGTGTGTACAGCTGACCGCACCGGCTGCGGCGGCGACACAGCAGCCGGCTCGGGGAGTGTCCCGCATCCACCAAGACGGTCGTCCATCGTCGCGGCTCGCCCGCCAGCCGATGCCGATACGAGGACTGGAGGAGGCCCCGCTACGGCCCTACCCTCACAGGCACCGCAGGACAGGGCGAGACCTCAACCGCGCCACCCACCAGCGCCACGAACACCTCGCCCGCCCAGGCTCCCAGTCCAAACGGTGCCCCCTGCTCCGCGCTCTGAATGGGCCAGCTCGCCTCCCCTCCCGACCAGGACAGCGCGACCACCGGACCGGAGGCGGTACACGACAGCCGCCAGTCGGTGAGGGCGTGCTCTCCGGCGGCGTCGATGGCCATGAAGCAGGTGCCGTCAGAGCCCACCGGGCAGTCGTCGGGACCGAAGCTGGCCGGGCACAGGGTCAGCGGGTGATCCGCCACCCAGGCACGCGCCATGGGCGGTCGACAGGACGGCAGCGCTCGAGCCGGCTCCGTGAGCCACAGCGCATCGACGTTGGCCCCACCCCGCCAGGCCCAGGCGGACAGGGCCGGCCCAGACGGGGTGTCAATGAGCCCCTCAATGGTCAGCTCCGGTCCGCCGCTGAGGGCACCGGTGTGGATGCGGATGGCCTCGCGTGCACCGCTGTCGAGACGGTACACCGCATAGCCCAGGCAGGGCTCCTCACCGGGGGCGTCCGGAGCGCGGCAGGGGCGAGTGGTGTCGGCAGCGGCAACCCAGGCTCCGCCGTCCTCCGACACCGCCACCGCGACCGCCCCATGCTCCGGGTGGCCTCCGAGGTGGTAGGAGCCCAGGCTGACCGTCGCCCCAGGGGTGGGCGCGAGCTGCCGGGCTTCCGCAACGAAGCGCCCGGGCTGGTCCGCGTCAGGGGCCTGGAGCATCGACACCCAGGCCAGCCACACCGCCGCGTCGTCTGCGGCAATCGCCGCCTTCAGGACCTGCCCGGGGGTCTGCTGGAGCAAGACTGGCGCGCCCATCGGCTGACCGGCTGGAGAGAGGGCCTGGGTGAGCAGGTGGGTCTGGTGAGCAGCAGGATCGTGCTCAGCGAGCACCACGACGGCGCCGGTCGACGTCGGGGCAACGGCGATGGGGGCTGCGGCGGCGATCGAGATGGTGAGGAGCATGGCCGCAGTGTACCGAGACATTCAGAGCCAGCGCAGCGTCTCGGAGGGCGCTCCCCGGCCGCTCCGATCCCGATGCGCCCCCGCCGAGGGTCGGGGCGACGTCACCAGATGGCGTGCACGGTGGCCCCCTGCGGCGATAGTGAGCCCATCATCCCATTGACTCCGGAGCCCTCATGACCCGCGTCGTTCTGTGTCTCGTGCTGCTCATGGGGTGCGACGAGTCGCCCCCGCCAGCAGCGCCGCCGTCTCCAGGCCTGACCGAGCCCGTGGCCGCCGAGCCCGTGGCCGCTGAGCCCGCTGCGCACCCCTCTCCCCAGCCCGCCGCGAGCGATGCGGTCGCCCACAGCGGGATTGCCGGCGAGGTGCTCAGCAGCGGCGGCTATACCTACGTGCGGATCGACGCCAGCGGCGAGCAGCTCTGGGTTGCGGGTCTACAGGCTGACATCACCGTGGGCCAGGCCGTTGAGGCCGGACAGGGCTCCCTGATGCAGAACTTCGAGAGCAAGACCCTCGGGCGCACATTCGAAGCGATCCAGTTCGTTCCCTGGGTTCGCGTGGCTGGAGGAGAGGCAGCGCCTGCTCCTGCCTTCGCTCCCGCCTCCGCTCCCGCCTCTGCTCCCGCTCCCGCTGCGGCCCCTGTCGAGGCGCTCGCCGGCGGTCAGACCGTGGCGCAGCTCTTCGCCGAGAAGACGGCGCTCGCCAACCAGCCGATCGCCGTGCGCGGGCGGGTGACCAAGGTCACTGCTGGTGTCATGGGCACGACCTTCATGCACCTCCAGGACGGAACGGGCAGCGAAGCCGACGGGACCCACGACCTCACGGTCACGACCGACGACCCGGTCGCCGTGGGCCAGACCGTGGTGGTGCGCGGAACCCTCATCACCGACAAGGACTTTGGCGCAGGCTACCGCTACGACGTCCTCATCGAGAACGCCACGCTCGAAGAGTAGGCCCCCCTCCGGGCGCTGAGGCGCGGGGACTGCGACCACCACACAGGACGCGTCAGCCAGGCTGACGTGCAGGCTCACCTGTAAAAGTAGAAGAACAGCACGATCGCGGTGCCCGACACCCCATCAGCACGGGCGATCAGATGCCCCGATCCATCGTAGAGGTGCTCACCGTCCGACCGACCGATCAGGTGCCCGGAGCCGCTGTAGAGGTGCTCGCCGTCCGACCGACCGATCAGGTGTCCAGCGCTGTTGTAGAGGTGCCCGCCGCTCGACCGACCGATCAGGTGCCCGGAGCCGCTGTAGAGGTGCTCGCCGTCCGACCGACCGATCAGACGTCCGGAGCCATCGTAGAATTCGTCTCCATCAATCCGTGCGATCTGGCGACCTGACGCGTCGTAGATGTGTCCCATCAGCCACTCCTTGCACGATGGACTCTACGCTGACGGCGCGGGATGGGCTGCCTGGAGGTGCTCGGTGGGCCGCTTGGGGCGAGGCTCCGCGCGCGCCATGCTACATGGTCCCCCATGTCTGAACCGACCGACACTGATCTCACCTTCCAGGCACGCGTCGAAGACACCGTCGCGATCCTGGAGTCCATCCACAGCGACCGCGCGCTGCTCGCGGAGCTGGACCCGGTGCTGCGCCGGCGGCTGCTGATCTCGGCAGGGCAGGTCTCCCGGCCGCTGCGCAAGGCACGCAAGGCGCAGGCCCGCGCACACCAGCGCAAGGATCGCGAGGCAGCCCGGGAGCGGGACGCTGCGCTGCTGAACCAGACGGGCATTCGCCAGCTCCGCGAGAACCCGATCTTCCTCACCCCCCGTCGCCAGGCGATCCACAACGGCCTGCCGCTGCCAGCCCTGCCCCCGCCCCCGACCCTCGGCGAGACCGAGAAGGCACGCACCTGCTACGTCTGCCGGAAGGAGTACACCGGGGTGCACTTCTTCTACGACCAGATGTGCCCGACCTGCGGAGACTTCAACTACGCAAAGCGCACCCAGACTGCAGACCTGCGGGGGCGCGTGGCGCTGGTCACAGGCGCGCGGGTCAAGATCGGCTACCAGGCGGCGATCCTGATGCTGCGTGCGGGCGCGGAGGTGATCGTGCTCACCCGCTTTCCCCGAGACGCCGCGCGACGATACGCGGCCGAAGAAGACTTCGAGAGCTGGGGCGATCGGCTGGAGATTCACGGCATCGACCTCCGGCACATCCCCAACGTCGAGGCCCTCTGCGAGAGGCTGCTGGCCACACACGACCGGCTGGACTTCATCATCAACAACGCCTGCCAGACGGTGCGGCGCCCCCCAGGCTACTACGACCACCTGATGGGCCTGGAGCTGGAGGGCACCCCGGCAGCCGCGCAGCTCAGCGACCGTGAGGCGGCCCTGGTGGTCTCTGGCGATGCGGTCGTAGACGCGGCGATGCCCAGCGCGTCCTTCAGCCAGATCCCCCTGGCGCCGGGCGACGAGGACCGCAGCGAGAAGCTCTTCCCGACCGGCACGCTGGACGCGGACCTTCAGCAGGTGGACCTGCGCAAGGTCAACAGCTGGCGGCTGATGATGGACGAGGTGCCCACCATCGAGCTGCTGGAGGTGCAGCTCGTCAACGCAGTGGCGCCCTTCGTGCTCAACGCACGGCTGAAGCCCCTGATGGCGAGGGTGCCCACCAGAGACAAGCACATCGTGAATGTCTCCGCGATGGAGGGGCAGTTCTATCGAACCTTCAAGACCGCCCGGCACCCCCACACGAACATGGCCAAGGCATCGCTGAACATGATGACGCGCACGGCTGCGCTCGACTACATCGAGGACGGCATCCACATGAACAGCGTCGACACAGGCTGGGTCACCGATGAGGATCCGATCCACCACGCCGAGCGCAAGCGCGCGGTCCACGACTTCCACCCCCCGCTGGACATCGTCGACGGCGCGGCGCGCATCGTAGACCCCATCCTCCACGGCATCAACACCGGCGAGCACGTCTGGGGGCAGTTCCTCAAGGACTACACGGTCACCGACTGGTAGCCCTGCAGCGCGCCTCGCGGTGGCTGCCCTGAGGGCATCCTGATCGGTATATTCATGGTCATACCTTCAACATGAATAACTCAAGAGGAGCAAAAATGTCCGCAGCCCAGAGCATCATTGCAGCCCTGAAGTCAGACCGCTTCTATCGAAAAGAAGACAATCACATAGCAGCCTACAGCGGCAGCAGAGTCGAGATGACCTACCGCGACGGGCGCGTCGTGGTCACGCTCACGTCGTACTCGCTCTCCTCGCCCTCGAACATCGAGGTCGTGACCCATGAGCTCACTCCCGAGGGCTTCGAGGACTGGCTGGCCTCTCGCCCCCAATGGGAGCAGGACAACATGATGTCCTTTGCCCAGCAGAAGGACTGAGCCAGCGGCGAGCCGCTACGACCGCTTCGGATATGGCCGCAGCCCGAGCCGCATCTCTGAGGCCTCTGTGAGCGGCTGAGCGGCCAGCTCCGGGTCGGTGTGTGCTGCAAGGCTCTGCTTGACCAGGGCGTAGACATCCTCGCGGCCCTGGCTGGCGTCCACCTCGACCACCTTGTTCTTGCTCCGAAAGAGCTGGAGCGTCGGCAGCGTCTTTTCCTTGAAGGTGTCAAACCGAAGCTTCATGCTCTCGATGTTGTCGTCGCTGCGGCCCGAGTACTGTGCGCGACCCAGGATGCGCTGCTCAAGGACCGCGTAGGGGCACTCGAAGTGGAGCATCCTGGGAAGCTCCGCCTCGCGCCCGAAGATCTCGTACCACCCCTCCATGTTGTCGAGGGAGCGCGGGAAGCCGTCGAGCAGGAAGTTGATCCGACCGGTTCGTCGCATGGCCGCATCCATGGCGTTCTTGAGGAGCGTCACCGTGATCTCGTTGGGCACCAGCTCCCCGGCGGTGATGTACCGCTCGATGGCGGCGGCGGTCTCTCCGCCGGCCTTGCGCTCGGCGCGGAGGAGGTCTCCCGTCGACAGGTGCGTCCAGCCAAGCTGTGCCTCCGCCAGCGCACACATGGTGCCCTTGCCGCTGCCCGGACCGCCGAGGACAAAGACGACGTTGGGCGCAGGGAGGGGCTGTCGGGGATCGAAGTGGTGGATGACCACCGAGGGCGCCGGCGCGACCCCCATCTTGTAGACGTGCCACTCCCGGTCGGCAGGGGGCAGCGCGTCGTCGGTCGTGAAGTCGTAGGCGAGGTGACCGTCGAGGCGGCAGATCCGCCAGGACCGGTAGCTGTTGGAGTAGGAGAGCGCCGGACTCCGCGCCCCCTTCCCGTCGGCACGGTCCCATGCCATCTTGCCGTTCCAGTAGCCGAGGCTGGACACCGTCCCCGACTCAGACTCGACCGGTGGCGCGGTCGAGGGCACGAAGAGGCCGTCGATCTCTGGGATGCCAGATCCGGACACCTCGATGAACAGTGTGTTGGGCTTGGGTGCGGTGGGGTTCACGAGCGGTGTCCAGGGTGGGATGTTCGGCGCTGACTCTCGCACAGGTGCCGAGGTGAGGTCTGGACGGGGTGAGATTCCGGAGTGTGCTCAGGCGCTGGTGCTGGAGCGGAGGCGCTCGATTGCTCGGGAGGACACTCGCCGCTCTTCGGAGCAGCCCCCGCTGCTGGGGGACGAGAACAGCTCGCCAGCGATGGCGGTCACGCGGCCGATGTGAGAGACATCGACGGCGCTGAGGCCCACCGAGGCACGCGGCGAGCCCCCACCGCCAGGACCCATGCTTCAGCCATGGCTGGTGTCCCTGCTCGGGGCGGCCTCCCCGCACACGGATGCACAAGCGCGACCCGAGAGCCACAGCGCAGCGCCCCGGTCGGGAGGGTGTGTGACTCCTCAGCAGCCGCCCTCCTCTTCTCGGAGCGGCACCAGGAGGGTCTGACCCGGGCGCAGCGTGCTGAGATCAACGTCTGGGTTGCTGGACTCGATGTGCCACAGGTCGATGCCGTGATCGAGGGCGATGGACCAGGCGGTCTCGCCAGACGAGACGCTGTACTCGTAGTCGTAGACGTCGTACCCCGCTGCCCACTCTCCGAAGCGCGCCTGAAGGTGCTCACCCCGAGCCGCCTCGACGGAGGGGACCGCGTCAGCGGGAATGAGCAGGCGGATCGGGGTGCCGATGGCATGAACTCCGATGTGGTCCAGGCCGCTCTCTTCAGCAATGACCTCGACGGAGATGCCAGACCACTGGGCGTAGTGAGACAGCGTCTCGCCCGAGTCGAGGTGGAAGGTGCTGGCGGACTGGGTCGAGGCGGCGGCCATGTTGATGAGGGTCATCAGGGTCAGCATCGGAGGCTCCTTCAGGTTGTTGTCTGATGCCTGGAGAAGAAGCACAGAGCGTGCCAGCTTCTGACGGCCAAAACCACACGCCTCCATACAATTGATAGATTTCGAGCATATCGGATAGATTCCCGCATTAAAAACAGCCGACACTGTCGATGACAGCGAGATCATCACGCCCGTCAGTGCCCGCTGCGCGCGAGGCGACACAGGCTGACCTGCTGGACACTCCCGACCCGCTCAGGGCGTAGAGGGCTCGATGTAGCCCATGGCCTCAAGGTGCTGGAGCGCGTCTGGACTCGCCACGACATCTGCCGTCGGCGCGCTCTCTGGGAAGGTGCAGCCGGAGTCCCGAAGGGCAGCCGCGCGCGCAGGCTCGACCCGGGCCAGGTCGTCGTGCATGCCGGGGTCGGCGTCGATCTGGTACAGCTCGAGGCCCTGCTTCTCTCCGAAGATGACGGCCTCACTGCCCACCCGACACAGCCGCCAGCCCTGGTCCATTCGGGCCCCGACCTGCTCCGCCCAGAAGTGGTCTCGCCACGCCGCCGCGCGGATGGTCGGTGGTCCCGCACCGCCCGCCGCCACATCGACCAGGCTGTCCCCGTCCTGGATTCCGGCCAGCTCAAGCAGGGTCGGTGCGACCTGTGAGAGCTGCACCGGGGTGTGCACAACCTGCCCCGCTGTCAGTCGTCCGGGTGCGGCGATCACGAGGGGAATGCGCACCAGCTCGGGATAGACCAGGCGGCCGTGCTCCATCGACAGGCGCTCTCCCAGCAGCTCTCCGTGATCGCTCGTCACTGCGACGATCTGCTCCCCACCGCGCGCAGCCTGCCACGCCTTCAGCAGCAGGTGGAGCTGGTAGTCCACCGCTGAGACCTCCCCCTCGTAGACATCCCGGAGGAGCGCACGCCCGGCTTCTGGAAGCTCCAGCTCCCCACGCATGTAGGCAAACAGCCCGATGCGATCGGCACCCGCAGGCTGCAGGAAGTAGTTGAGGCGCGTCCGCTCTCGCGTCAGGTAGGGCGCAAGCCACGGCGGCTGGGCCTCGGGCTGAAGCAGCGGATGCTCCCGCAGCCAGGACACAGGCTGAACGTCGAAGGGGGCGTGGGCGCCGTACAGGTTGACGAACAACAGGAGCGGTCGGTCATCAGGCTGGGACAGCGCAGCGGTGGCTGCAGCGACAACGGCCGGGTCGTCGCCAGGCGTGACGGCATGCTCGAAGCCACGGGTCAGCCCAAAGTCTTCCCCGATCAGTCGGTTTCCGGAGACCGAGACCGTCCGATAGCCGGCCGCCGAGAACTGCTCGGCGAGGGTCGGCACATCCGTGCGAAGCGCACGCGCATGAAATGGGTCCGGCCCGACCTGCACACCGCCGTCTGCGGGAGGCGCGAGGTGGGCACCGTGCTCCCAGGGCGGCAGCCCGGTGAACAGCGTGGCGTGGCTCGGCCAGGTCCACGACCCCTCCGCCGTCACGTCCGCGAAGCGAACGCCCGCGTCCGCAACCGCAGCGACCTGAGGGCTCGTCGGGCGGGGGTTTCCATACGCAGACAGCGCGTCGGCGCGCACTGTGTCCAGCACCACAAGCAGAACATCCGGAGGACGCACGGGCGCGACGATGCCGAGCGGACCGGGTGCGTCATCCGAGCACGCGAGCACCATGACGAGCAGGGGGAGCATCCACAGAGCGTACACCAATGCCGCAGGCCGCCCGAGCGATCATGACCGGCAGGGCATACCCGCCCTCCCCGTCGCGCCGGCCGACGACAGACACCACGCCCCTTGCCGAGCGGGAAGAGCGGTGCGACAGAGGGCCTGGAGCCGCCGTGGAGACTCCTCAGTGCGACCGCGACAGACCGGGCTGCCCCTGTCGCCTCCCCGAGACCCACAGCGTCGGCTTTGCGATGCTTCCCCGGAGAAACTAAGCACTCGGCATGGACCCGCGACACCACCAACACACCGCCACCATCGCTGAGGTTATCCGCCTGCTCTCTACCGATGCTCGGCAGCCTGGGGTCGGAGCGCGCAGCAACCCTGGGCAGCAGGAGCGCGCCCTGTCTCGCTGCAGCCAGCTGGTGAGGCGGCTGGTGATGGTGGGCAGCTCCCCTCACCAGCACCACGCCGACCTTGACCAGGCCCTGCTGTTGTTCATGGAGCGCTCCCTGCACTACAACTGCGTTCCTCAGTGCTGCAACGCCAGCTCCATTCGGCTGGCGCAGATCTACACCAAGGCCCAGACCCTTTGGTTTATGGGGCGCCACCTCCCCTCGCTGCTCACCCAGCTTCCCGCACTGTGCATGCAGGATCTGCTTCAGCCCCACTCCACCATCATTGCCCCGGCAGCGGCTGAGGCATTGTCGCGCAGCAGCGAGGGAACCACCTGGCACCACCATGCCGTCGCGGCAGCCCTGACCTCACACCCCAGGTTCTACGTGCGAGACTTCTTGCTCCGGGCTGTAGCACGGGCAGCCTGGGACAGCCCCCCCTCACGGCTGATCACAGCGGTACAGACGTCCGGCCGCGCCGGTGATCCTTCCGTGATCCGGGTCTGGCAGCGCCGCGCCCTGGCCGCCCTGAGCCCAGAGCGCTCACCAGCCCCCAGCACACACCCATAGAGCACGCATGCGTCTGTAGAGACGCTCTCCAGACCGCATGCCCCATCGCTTCTCCGCGCGAGTCGGCACAGAAGCCAAGGCGCGGCGGCTTCCCGGCTCATGAAGAGAGCACCGGTTCAGGTCCGCACCGATGAGGGACCGTCATCAATGCCGGCCATGGCTCCGGGGCATCGTGCCCTCACATCTGTACGCGGTGGCAGTCGGTCTCGGCGTGCTCTGGCGGGGTGCTTGTGGGTGGTGTGGATGCTCGGCGCTGGGCTGCCACACGTTGAGAGATCCGCGCATGCCTCACTGCGCCGGCATCACCGCACACTGCCCGGGATCAACCGTCGAGGTACCGCGCATACCGTCACCGTTCGCAGCCGGAGTCATCTGACCGCAGTGACCACAACGGGCTCACTGACGCTGGCTGGCCCAGGCGCGCAGGAGACGCTTGGAGAACGAGTCGGCTGGTGGCGTGGAGAAGATCTCGTCAATCTGCACGGAGCTGCCCTGGGCCAGGGCGTAGAGCGCGCCGTGGTAGTGCTGCGCGAGGGCGAGTCGCTCGACCAGCATGCTCTCCTCAAGCCAGGCGTTGAGCTCACGCCAGCGCTGTGCGGCCTCGGCCGGCGCGCCGGCTTCGTGGAGAACCGTGACCAGCAGCATGCGGGCCAGAGCCGCGATGCTCGGGTCCCCGCAGCGCTCCGCCAGCGCGATGGCCTCCTCGAGGTGCACACGCGCCCCTGCATCTCTGCGGGCCACCTCCTGCTGACCGAGCCCGAGCGCACAGAAGGCTTGCTGCCGGAGGTTGCCGATGATGTCGGCAAGGGCACGCGCGGCCCGAACCTCAACCACTCCCTCCGTGATGCGCTCGTCGCTGAGGTAGAGGCAGGCGAGGTTGTACCGAGCGACCGACTCGACCTGCCGATTCCCTGCGCTGCGCGCCAGCTGCACCGCCTGCTGTAGCTGCTCTTCTGCCTGCGGATCGAGCTTGTGCATGCGCAGGAAGCCGATGTTCATCCAGGCGTTGGCCTCACGGTCCCGCTCCCCCCGTCGCTGGTGAGCGAGGATGTCTCGGCGCAGAGCGTCCTCCATCTCAGTGATCTGGCCGCTGATGTCGTACCAGACCGCGAGGTTTTGCAGCGGCAGCGCCTCCAGCGAGAAGGCGCGTCGGTGGGCGAGGATGTCTTCCGCCAGGGCCTCCGCAGCCACCAAGTCAGCACGATCGACGGCGCTGTGCAGACACGACTGAAGGACCGCGTGAAGGAGAACCGGGTTGTCGCACTGTGAGGCATGAGCGCGGGCAGTCGCCAGGATGGGGATCGCATCCAGCGGACGCCCACGGACGAGGTAGTGCTGGGCATGAGCCAGAGAGATGCGGGCCTGCTGCTCCACGCTGGCTGCGGCCGCCATGGCACGGGAGAAGTCTGTCAGATCAGCCTGCGGCGTACCGCGCGCGCCGGTCACCCTGGCGAGGAATGCCTCCGAGAGCAGCGCAGCGTCTCCACGCGAGGAGGCCAGCGCCACGGCCCGGTCAGCATTGTGCAGCCGGTCCGCTGGGGTTCCGCTGGCGCACAGGAGGGCATCCATCACCAAGCGAACCTCCAGCTCAGTCTCCGACACCAGCACCGCCTCATGGAGGTTGGCTGACTCCAGGACCAGCAGGGCGTAGGCCTCAGCGTTGCCGTCGCGCAGGGCACGCTGGATCGCTCGACAGGCCTGAGCGAGGCAGCGGCTCTGCCGTGACTGGGCCTGCTCAAATCCGCTCTGTGCGGTGACAAAGTCTCGAACGGGGGCGAACACGAAGAACCGGGGCTCTCCGGAGGGGCTCAGTCGCTCGACAACCCGGATCAGGCACCGATCGGTGAGGTCTTCGAGAGTGTCGAGGGCTTGCTCTTCTTCCAGCAGCGAGACCTGAACCAGATCATCGAGCGAGCAGCCACCGACAAACGCCGAGCACGCCAGCAGCATGCCCTGTGAGAACGCATCAGACTCGCGCCAGGCATCAGCAATGAGCTCCTGGAGCGCGCCCTGAGACAGGACCCCCTTGCGCCGCACGAGGCGCGCGGGGGAGAGCAAGCGGAGCCTGGGCGCGACCAGCGCCAGCGCCATCGGGAGGCCATCGAGTCGAGCGGAGAGGGCGCGGAGATCCGCATCTTCCCAGGTGGTGCTCGCGTCGACGTGTGCCGTGCTGGCACGCAGCATCGCAGCACCATCCGCTGGCGCTAAGGGCTCGACGAGGTGGCCACCCTGAGCGGGACGGCGGCGATGACTTGCCAAGACCCGAAGCCCCGGCGCACGCGCCCGCCAAGCCTGGCGCAGCTGCTTCACTGCGGTCGGACTGATGTCATCAAGCACCAGCACGATGTCTCCGCGTCCGGCCAGCATCTCGCCAGCGGCATCGATGACCTCAGTGGGATCACCGGCTGCGGGACGCCGCCCCAGGAGCTCAGCGACGCTCTGGGCTGCGGCCTGGGCGTCATCTGAGCGAGAGAGATGGCACATCCAGGCCTCACCACCGATGCGCGCTGCGACAGCAATGGCCAGCGCGGTCTTTCCCACCCCTGGCGGCCCATATAGCGTCACCCAGCCCTGCAGCTCAACGGCCTGGCACAGGGTCGCGATGCTCTGGTCGCGCCCAACCAGCGGAGTCGGTCGCGGGAGATTGCTCTGCGGCAGGGGCCGCGGCAGCGTGACCGCTGCAGGCGGGCTGTAGCGGTAGCCAATGCCATGGATGGTAAGGAGGATAGCCGGCTTCGCAGGATCCTTCTCAAGCTTGGTCCGCAGGCGCCGCATCGTAAAGTAGGGCGCTCGACTGTCGATGCCCGGCGCATAGCTCCAGACATGAATCAGCAGCTCCTCATGGGAGACGTCCTCGTCGGCATGCGCCACCATCCACTGCAGAGCACGCAGCTCCATTGTCGTCAGCGTGGCGTCCCGTCCAGCACGGCTGATCTGCCCAGTCCGCAGGCACACGTCCCCGTCCATGAGCATGATGCGATCAGGAAGTGTTGAAGGGGCCATCGCCTGGGGTCCAGCTCTCGGAGGCTGGACGGTACCGCAGGCTGTGCGCGCCGATCAAGGTCGGCCTTGATCGGCCCCCTGTGGACGAGCGGTCCTACAGCGTCACCGTGCCGCACGCCTTCCCCACACCCGGAATCTCGACGGTGATGGGGAGACCAATGAGCACAGGGTCGCTGGGAACACGAACCGTGACGGTGTCGTTGCAGACATACACCCAGTCAACAACGGTGACGGTGCCAATCGTGACGTACGCCTTTACCCAGTAGCAGGGCTGGCCTTCTTCAAGGGCGTCTTCGAAGTCCAGGCTGCAGTCTCCCATGCTCAGCTTTTGCTCAACCTCACCATCAGCGAGACGGTACAGAGCGGAGTCTTCGGCCTGCTCGTATCCAGCAAATGCCTGCAGATCCGCACTGGAGGATTCAACCACGCAGCCAGCGCTGCTCAAGAGGGTGACAGCCGCAGCAACGATCAAGAGCAGTCTCTGAAGGGCTCGCATGGGGTCTCCTGGTGGGCATTCCCTGCCCGTTTTGTAGTGACACCAACAGAGTTACCGAGCCGGACACCGCACGCCTGATGCAAGATGGTGCAGAATGATGCTCTGGTCGAACTCTGGTGCCGCCGTGACGCACCGACGAGCCCGATGGTGTCGCGACAAGCAGCCGCAATGTCACCAGAGCCGTCGTCCACCAACGACTCCACCAGACGACGCGGGCTGGTCGTGCGATGTGGCCGACGGGGTACTCCCCCACCCCGTGATGATCGCTCCGATGGAGCGGCACCACCAACCTCTCCACGATCACAGGGGGTCGAAGAGACCGGGGCTGGAGATCAGGAAGGCCCACCTTGGAGGAGCGGACTGCAGGGGTCGACCATCACCCCGTCTCGTGCTGTTGGCTGGCAGACCGCCTGAGGGAGCGGCCAAGGCAGCGGCGCTGTGAGTCCAGCGGCGCTGCCATCGCAGGGTACTGCCCCTCTTGGGTCCGTAGCGCCTCTCCCACACTCCATGCGGCACACCGATGCCGCTCGATGCAAGAGGTGACAATGAGGTGATGGGGTACCCGCCCCCCACACGGTGTACGCTGCCAGCCACGCGGCACCGTGCCGCTTGCCAACCGAGCACTCCACGATCCGCTTGTGGCCCAGATTCTGCCGGTGACAGTGGCCAGGGTGTTTCAGAGAACGCCGCTGCGCTCGACCGGCACATCTTCGTGTTCACCCCCCTCGAAGAGAGCGGCAGTCGCTACTCGTTACACGAGATGCCAACCTCATCGAGGACGTCATCCGTCACAGTCGTCTGGGTGGCTGTATTGAGAACACGGGCCACCACATCAGTGGTGATGTCGCACGGTGTATCGGGAACGGCTGTGGTCGTAATCGGGACCAAGTACGTAGTGTTTCCAGTGAACGGAACCTCACCAAGCGCCTGGATGCTTCCGACAGCCCACTCAATCATGACCGAGTGCTCTGCTGTGTCCTCTGTCCAGTTGATCATCTTTACTTGAATCACGTGCTGACAATTATCCAACGTACAGTCCAGGTCTTCGATGGACTCAATGGTCAGCGTTTTGACGAGTGGCTCGCCACAAGCGGTCACGCTCAGACAAGAGGCCAGAAAGATTCGTTGCACCCAGTTCATATTTTCTCTGTCTTCAGTCTATTTGAAGGATTTGTCATTGAAACTTTATTTTCGATGAGTCATTTCCACACGAACCGCTTCGCTTCCTAACCCATTCTGCTTGAGCGCAAGCAGCGTGCCCCGCATACTCTATCGTTTCGCCAGCCCATTGGTTCGTTCCAACATTTAGCACACGGCTCACCGGAGTCCCCCAGCTGTACGAGCGAGAGGGAGAGGGAGAGGGAGAGGGAGAGGGAGAGGGAGAGACGAACAGCGTCAACATCAGCAGATGTCCATGACGACTGAGCCGACGCTCGTGACGCCGCCCTGTCGTGTCAACGCATCCAAGCAGCCCAAACGTGGCGAGGCACCGTCAGAGCCTGCTGGCAACTCCCAGCGCTACAGGCCGATGCATCCCCGAGACGGCAGGGTCACCACATGCTCCTCACCATCGAGGGTGACGGCGACCTTGCCGGAGTCATCGGAGTCGAGGCCAAGCTGGCGGTCTTCGAACGTGACCACAGCGAGGCGCTCGGCTCCAGCGTCATCGGCAAAGCGCACCTCGACGACTCCAGCCTCGGGGTAGCAGTCGGTGAGCAGCGCGCGCGAGACGTCCACCGCATCCAGAGACCAGGAGCGGTCCGCCCAGGTGAACGAGCCGGATGCAGAGAACCCCACCTCGAGGTGCGAGGCGGAGGTCTGTAGCCCCCCTGTAGAGGTCAGGTTCAGCGACACGTCTCCATAGGACACGGTCAGGTCGGCAAGCTCGAAGCCAGCGGTCAGCCCCAGGACCTGGGTCATGGTGATGGCACCATCGAGGGTCACATCTCCGATCTGAAGGGCATCAAATGCGATCGTCCAGGTCTCGACGACTCCCGCCTCCGTGGTCTGATACGAGACCGCGCCGTAGAGCACCAGGGGGGTCTCCAGGAACGCACAGCCGTCGGTGCCAAAGTCCAGCAGCAGCGCGGTGCTCTCACCAGCAGTGGCCTCGATGCTGGCGCAGCTTCCCAGCAGCTCGTCGAGCACGGCGGCGGCGGCCTCGACCGCTTCATCTGCGGGATCCTCAGTGGAGAATTCGGTGATCAGTCCTCCCACGATGGCGGCGGTCTCCAGTCCGGCGGTGAAGTGCCCTGCCGCCTCAGCGGCCAGGAGGGCATCCTCAGGCACCGCCTCGCCGCCACCACAGCCGACCAGGAGTGTCATCGAGAGCAAGCGGAGGCCGGGGTGTGTCATGGGAGTTCCTTTCAGTGCAGCAGGGTCGATCCGCGGACGAGAGGGCGTGAAGACCCTGACGAATCATACCGAGATGCGGCCAGAGACTCGAAGCGATCGCTCCCGGTGCGGCGCGATCCGTGCCGCTGGGACTGTGTGTGGTGCCGAGCTGGTGGCGGCCTCATCGCGTACACTCTCCGTGAGGCCGACAATGCAGAGACGCTCGACACCACAGAGAGACGCCGAGCGGTCGCGCCTCAGCAGCCCGGACTCGAGAAGCGGACCGCGGCAGTGACGACGCTTCAGACATCCGTGCTCATCCCCCACCCGCCAGCGCGAGTGTGGTCGGTGCTGGCGGCGGGGCAAGAGTGGCACCTGTGGAACCCGTCGCAGCCAGGCCTGCGCGGAGCACTCGAGACCGATGCGGCGGGGCGGATTGCGCTGCGACTGGCCCGCTGGACGCTCTGGGTTCCGATCACCTATCAGCGGGTGGAGCCCTGCCGGGCGCTCTTCTGGCAGGGGGGAATCTCCGGGATCTTCACCGCAGTCCACGGCTTCGAGCTCCATCCAGACGGCGCAGGAACCCTCGTGGTACACATTGAGCGTTTCTCGGGGTTAATACCGGCGATTCTGGGCGGGCTGCTGGGGCGCATCCTGGCTCCCATGTACCAGGCGACCAACGCCGGACTCCTGGCACGGACAGCGGCGGTGGCTGAGGAGCGCTGAGCGGTCGCTCCTTAGCCCGCAGGCTGGCATGTCCAGGCGGTCAGGAGTGACCGAGATGAGGCGTCCGGAGGAGCCGAGTCAGGGCGAAGGAGAGGACGCCGCACAGCAGGCTCGCAAGGATGTACACCCGGGCAATCGTGGAGAACCACAGCAGGAAATCCTTCCTGAGGGCGCTCATGCACGCTGTGCGACGGGGACAATGCGCTCCGCTGCGCGACGGGCACCGATGATGTTTCGAGAGACCGGGCCAAGCTCCAGGTCCGCGAGCGGTCCGGTCACAAACACCCGGGGGTGCCAGCGGAGGTGGTTGTCGACCACGGGGAATCCACAGCTTGCGCAGGGCAGATCGTGGCTCTCGATCATTCGGTCGACCAGCGCCCCTCCGGGTCTGTGGTCTTCAAAGCCGGTGGCGAGGAGGATCGCATCCACATAGAGGCGCTCCGAGCCGATCTGGAGCATCGCCCCAGAGCCCATCGATGATGCCGTCACCTCCCCCTGGTGCCACTGGATGGCGTCACGCTGCATGCTGGCTCGAAGCTCACGGTACACATCCGGAGGCAGCGAGCCGACGTTTCGGGCCGCTCGGATCATTGCTCGCCGCTTCTTCAGGCTTCGGATCGTGGTGAAGCCTCGCATGTTCTTGGGCCCGACCCAGCCTGAGTCGCTGTCGAATTGGTGCTTCCTCAGCGCATGGCGTGCAATCAAGTGGACCTCGCGCTTACCGTCGGCGAGCCGCATGGCAGCCTGAGCACCAGAGATGCCACCGCCGATGACCGCGACCCGCCCCGGCCATGTCTCCGGAGCGAGGCGAAAGCCCGGGTCGAAGATGTGGTAGATGTGCATGCCGTGGGCCATCAGGGTGCTCGCCCACGCCGGCCAGCGGGGCTGAGCCGCAGCGCCCATTGCGAGCAGAACGTGGCGAGCGCTGAGGGTACCGCTCTCACCGAGCGCCACGCTGACGCGGTCGCAGGACAGCGTGATCTCGCTCGCGGTGTCCTGAATGTGCAGGGCCTCCAGATCATAGCGGGACACAACATCCGCACAGTGCTCAGCGAACAGCTCCACAGAGGGACGGCTGTAGGGCGGCGCGAACAGCGGACGGGCTTCCCCTTCTCGCTGCTCGACCGTCTCGGCATAGCGGAGAAGTGACCAGGGATCGAGATCCAGGTGGTGCACTGCCGGAGAGCGAAGGTAGCGCATCCCGGTGTTTGCAGAGCACCGCTTCCAGGAACGCAGGAGCGTCGGACCCGGATCGATGATCCGAAGCCGCTCGGGCGCAACACCTGCTTCACCGATGAGTTGGACGGCGAGGTGAACGCCGTGGATTCCTCCACCAATGATTACCCAGTCCAGCAAGTCAGAGAGTGGGGCGTTCATTCTCCCTCCATCGGACCAACCTATCGCGACACATTCGCTAAAGCAATCAAGTTGCTTGAGGCTGACCATCCTGTTCTGAGCAGCATCCACACCAGCACACTCTCCCCGATGCCGCCCAGGCCGAGACTCGGTCACGCTCTCTGCTCGACCGGGATGGCGACACAACCTTCAGCCTCATTCATCAGCCAGAGGAAACCTGCTTCGACCCTTTTCAGACATTCAGGAAGGCATCCCAGAGGCTCCAAGCCAGGGAGCAGCGACCAGACACCGGCTGATCGCCAGAGGACTCAGGGAGCGTTCTTTATGCCGTGAACCCAGTCAAGCCGGAGGCGACTGGATGAAGGCGTCTCCAGCCTGACGGCTTGTGACGTAAGCGCTCGGAGAACGGTCATCGCGACGACTTGTCTCAAGTGCCTCAGCGAGGTGACGCCGCTCTACGTCCTCGACTTTCATGTACAGCGTGATCGGTGGCCTGTGGCTGGACGGAAAGGACACAACCACAGCGTGAATGGGGTGCCGTGGGTCGGCGCCCACCCACTCAACAACGTCGATCGTGACCTCGGGAAGAAGCGCTGCGCACCAGACCTCCAGGCGGTGCCTGTCGTCTGGATGGAGTGCTCTCCTCCATGGACACACAAACGGTGGCGAAAACGAGAGCGGACAGGTTGTCAGGGTCTCGAGCTTCATGTGTTCACTCCCAGGCAGCGCTCACTGCGTGCAGGACCGACCGATGCGAAGAACCAACCAGTCAATGCCCAGATCACATGCCGAGTGTTCGAGCCAGGCAGCCCGCTCAGCAGCCTGCAGATTGGAGGGCGCACAGGCTCCGAGGAGGCGGAGCCACACCCCAGGCGAGCTTGAGA
Organism: Myxococcota bacterium; assembly: GCA_029251165.1. Classification (GTDB taxonomy): domain Bacteria; phylum Myxococcota_A; class UBA796; order UBA796; family UBA796; genus JAQXDW01. Next base: position 11,671 of record JAQXDW010000090.1, on the reverse strand, counting down.
GCCCGGGAGCTCGAGAGCAACGGTGCGGAAGCGCTGGATGATTGATGAGGTATTCAGCATGGCGTGTCTGAGCACCCACTATCAGCACACCCATCGCTATTGCAATCATATTGCATTAAGTCAGAGACTCAATTAAAATTCACCCTTGTCGTGACCCAGAAACCGGCCGCTTAGGGAGACTCATGAAGCCCATCACTCAACTTGTCTTGCCAGTCCTGCTTGCTGGCTGCGCTGATGTCGAAGATCCGGATCACTCAGGAGGCCACACCCACGGGGTCACCACGACCGCAGTGCTGTACTTCACTCCCGAAGATGGTGGAGAGACCCTGAGCTTTTCATGGTCTGATCCCGAAAATGACGGGGACCCAGTCATCGACGACATCCTGCTCCCTGACGCCTCCACCCACAATCATCACGACACCCTGACGTACACCCTCGACGTTGAGCTGTGGAATGACCTTGAGGATCCTGCCGAGGAGGTGACGCCTGACATCGAGAACACGGCCGAAGAACACCAGGTGTTCTTCACCGGCTCGGCTGTCGAGAGCTCCGCGACCGGGAACAACGACGACGCGATCATCTCACAGGAATACGATGATGCCGATGCGGATGGACTCCCGCTGGGACTCGCCAGCACCATCACAACCCTCGACTGGGGCTCTGGTGCACTCACCGTCACCCTGCGGCACATGCCGCCAGAGAACGGCGAGGCGGTCAAGACTGAGGGACTGGCTGCAGATGTCGCAGCAGATGGCTTTAGCGCCATCGGCGGTGAGGACGACATCCAGATCACCTTCAACATCGAAGTCGAGTAACCAAAGCTATACTCTGAAGCAGAACCTTGCGATTCGACCGGGTAGATAAGTTCAGCTCAGCGGCGCACCAATCTGATGCCCAGTCTCTGCGAAGGTAGGCTGACTGGGCACGGATAATCCGCTGCGGCAACACCCAATGAGATAGGGGTTCATTATGAATTCAACCGCAACATCCACACCGATTTTAGAAGGCGGCCTGGCCGCTGTTCAAGAGGCCGCAAGGCACCTCAAGACTGCCGGTCTTGACTACACACTCGGCGTCACCGATGGCAGCACGCCCGGTTCGTGAAGCTGCTGCTATGTGCTCGCGGTCGCGAGCCACGATGTTGACAGCGCAAAAGCAAGCCTCGCTCAGCTGAGAGCCCAGAAAGTACGGGCCCAGAAAGTGACGGCAAACAAAGCACGAAAGAAGTCGAAGAAAGCGGCCAAATCGCGCAGAAAGAACCGGAAGTAGTCCGCAGTCAGGGACGTCGGGGCGCTCTCCGCGCGCAGGAGCCTCTCCGTGTGCCCGGCTGGGAAGTCGCAACACGGAGGACGACTCGGTCGTAGCGAGAAGCTGGGTCTTGGCGAGAGCCGCGACCGCGTCGTCCTCTGCTGCCTCTCGAGAGCGCCCCTCCACCCAAACAGGTCAACTCCAGGTTGGACCTGCGGACGAGAACACCGATACTCTCCGTGTATGAAGTACGACACCATCGTGGTGGGTGCCGGCTCGACGGGCTCGGTCATCTCAGAGCGTCTGTCTCGGATAAGCGGCCACCAGGTGCTGCTCATCGAGGCTGGCCCCGATCACCTCCCCGAGCAGCTGCCGCCTGACCTCGCCAATGGTCGGCAGAACGCCACCTCTCACGACTGGGGCTTCAAGCATCGGCCGACCGTCCGGCAGTTCCGCTTTCCGCTGCCCCGAGGTCGGGTGGTCGGCGGCTCCTCTGCGGTGAACACCTGCATCGCCATCCGCGCCCTGCCTCGCGACATCGACGAGTGGAGCGCGCGCGGGCTGGCGGAGTGGACCTTTGAGAAGACGCTCCCGGCCTTCTGTGCCATCGAGACCGACAGCGACTTCGACACGCCCCACCACGGCCAGGACGGTCCGCTCCCCCTTCGGCGGCATCCTCCGGACGAGCGGGGCACCTGGCAGGCCGCGCTCATCGAGGCCGCAGCCGAGCTCGGCTTCGCCCCCTGCGCAGACACCAACAACCCCGACACCCCCGAGGGCTTTGGTCCGCACGCCATGAACAAGCGCGACGGCCGCCGCATCAGCGCTGCGGAAGCATGGCTCACCCCCGCCGTTCGCAGCCGCGACAGCTTTCACCTCCGGGCCGACACCACGGTTCTGCACCTGGACTTCTCCGCGGACACCGTCACCGGCGTCACGGTCCAGACGCCCTCCGGCCCACAGCGCATCCTGGCCGGCCGGGTCATCCTCTGTGCCGGGTCCATCCAGACTCCTCGGCTGCTGATGGCATCCGGGATCGGCCCCCGAGCAGAGCTGGATCGGCTCAACGTCCCGCTCCGCATTGATCGCCCTGGAGTGGGCGCGCAGCTGCTCGACCACCCCGGCTTTGCCTTCTTTCTTCGCCCCAAGCATGCCGGGCTGTCCGACTCTCGCTGTGGCCTCATCCAGACGGTCCTGCGCACTAGCCTGGCCAGCGGACCGGCACACGATGTCCAGGTTCAGGTAGGAAGCATCGTCCCGGTTGGGAAGCTCAACCTGCCGCTCGTCTCCATCATGGCCATGCTCGGCAAGCCAGCGGCCGCAGGAACCATCCGCTGGCCATCTCTAGACAGCAAGGCAACCCCGAGGATCGAGTCACGCTTCCTCAGCCATCCCGATGACCTCGACCGCGCCTGTGCGGCGGTCGAGCTCGGGCTGGCGCTGCTCGACACCCCCGCGATGCGCGACCTCGCCACGACGTTCTTCCCGATGTCCTGGACGCTTCGCAGCAGAAACCGGCTCAAGAAGCGCATCCTCGGCGTCTGCGACTCAGGGTATCACCCCTGCGGAACAGCGCCCATGGGGGCGGACGATGACCCAATGGCCGTCACCGATGGCCGCGGTCGGGTGCGCGGGACTCGCAACCTGTTCATCGGCGATGCCAGCCTGATGCCGACCATCCCCACCGGCAACATCCACCTCACCACACTGATGATCGGCCAGCGCATCGGAGAGTGGCTCGCGCAGGATACGGACTAGACACTCCAGGATGGGCACCACTCAGGACGGCGTGGTCGCTGCGCAGACACCCGAGCCGTGCGGGGTGGACACGTGCGCCCACCCAAGCGTGATCCAGAGGCGGCTCCACTCCCCCCGTGCTCACGAGTGGACAGGCGGCGGGGCCTTGAGCGCGGGGAGGAGACCGCAGTAGACGAACTGCTGGTTCACAGTGTCGAAGATCGACAGCACGTTGTGGTTTCCGAGGTCGTCGAGCTCGCTGCTGATTGCGAGCAGCCAGCGCCCTTCGGCAGTGTGGAAGCTCCGGGCAAACTTGGTGTAGGCCGGCCGGGGAAAGGGAAACGTCTTCCCGTCCAAGCGCTCGATGTAGTTTGGCCTCGAGCTGAAGTCTGTTCCCCCGTAGAGCTGCCCGTTGAGGGCTGCCAGCGCAGTGTGCCCAGCGAAGTGCTTGCGCAGTCGTGACTCGAAGCACAGCCGGTGACCGTCTAAGGTCCAGTGGTCGAGGCGCTTTGACCGATCACCCGTCGTCACGATGATCCCCTGTGGGTCGTCGGGGTGAGCATGCATTGCATGGATGTGTCGAACGCCGGCATCGGTCAGGTAGTGGGGCTCGATATGGCAGTCACTTGCTGACACGATGGCGATCCGCGACTGCTGGTCTCCGTACTCCCCCACGAGGAGAAGACCATCCCGCTCGATCACGCTCTCAGTGCGGGTTCCTTCGAAGCCTGAGGGCAGGTCGGAGATGGCGTAGCGGTCACCATAGAGAGCAGCAAGCTGGGCGGTGGACAGGAACTGCCGAAGGTACTCGGAGAGGTTGTCTTCCACCTGCCGCACGAGGTGCTCGACGGCGCGCGGGACCACCGTAGATGGGGGCAGCAGCGCTAAACACCAGGCGCCATACATCAGCTCAGGCACACGTCCCCCCTCAACGATGAGCCGAGTGGCGCGGAAGGCATGAACGGGGTTCCATGTCTCGCGAAAGCGGACAAGATGACCGGTGATTGTGGTAGGCCGCATCTTACCAAGATCTCTGAAAAAGATAGGATTAAAGCAATCTATAAACCATTAACAGATCACAATATTGTCTCTGCTGTGCTACGCCACCGCGCCCCACGGTCATGCACTCGTTCGAGAGCAACCCTCAGCATTCCGGGCCTCTGTACGGGGTCCACAGGTACCCCGTTCACATATCCCAAAGCGCACGAGAGTACAGGAGTAGTCGACCCGGAGGGCGAAGCCGATCGGCAGGCCAGTTCAGCCAACAAGGAGATCCACCAGCGGACCGAGAAGAGGCGCCAGCTCCTCTCTGGTGACACACTCCAGTCCGTCGGGTCCGAGAGAGAGTGTCGCTGCAGTCCGCTGGTGAGATCTGGGATGATTGATGGCGGCCCTGAGCTAGGGTGAGCACACTCACCATCCGATCCGTTCGCATCAGCCCTCGCTGAGCACCGAGAGACTCAGGCACCAGCACGATCAACCCGGCTCGACCCACACACCGGGTACGGAGCCACGCTGCAACCTGCGCGACGTGTCCGAGGCGGACCTCGGGAGGAGAGGCCCAGCGGAGAGAGCGGGGTGGGGGCATCGTGGAGCACTGGTGGAGATCGGCTGTGCCGTCTTCCGCGTGATCTTCCGCCGCCACCAAGGCACCACGGGGTCGAAGAACAGCCGGGCGGCGGTGGCATCCATTCCTGACGACGTGAACCTCGTCGCCGTCGAGATTCACCAAACCGCAGACACAACGTAGGCTCCACTCCAGACCGTCCCGCCATCGAAGTCGATGCCGCCCAGGACCACGGCGCACGCGTGATCACGGCTCGACGACGTGTACGGATATCCGCCACCCTGCGGGCCTGTCTTGTTTAATTTAAACTCCAAATTCACGGTTGATTTGTCGCTCTGAAGAAAACGTAGGAACGGTGAAGGATGCCCTGAGACGAGGACCTGAGTAAGCCTGAGCCCCGCCCTTGGAGATCACATGCCTCGCCTTCCCCTCATCCTGCCCCTGTCGCTCACCCTGCTCGCATGCGGCGACAAGGACACCACAGCGACGACCAGCACCGATGACACCGACACGGTGACCACGGGCGACGACACGGCGACCGGTCAAGACGACACAGGCACCCCTCCTCCACCAGTGGTCATGATGGGCGTCTCGGGCGTGGTTGTTCTGGAGGGGAACTTCAACGTGGCCTCGGCTCGGGTGTGGGCCAGCGAGAACCCCGACGACGTGGTGCGCAGCAATGTCTGGGGGGAGTTCCAGATCGACGTGGACGAGCGCGAGTCCCAGCTGTGCTTTGGCCTTCTCGCTGGTGAGGGTACGGTCTGTGAAGACATTCGCGTGGGCGGCGTCGACACCAACGACCAGTATCAGCTCAATCCGGCGGACTTCGACGGGCTCGTGCTCGGTCATGTCAGCGACACCGACGGGGCCGGGCTGGTCCACCGTGGACTGGTGAGCCAGGATGTGATCGTGTCTCTGCAAGACAGCACCGGGGCCACCTCAGGCACGGGCATCACCAACATCAGCGGCTGGTTTGCCCTCCAGGGCAGCGGCACTGTGACGGTGAAGGTCGAGGGCACGTCGATGTCTGCCGAGGCGCCAACCGATTCGCAGCCCCTCTCGCTCACCATCGAGAATTCTGCCCCCCGGTTTACCGGCCCCCCCGTCATCTTCAACGGCACTGACTACTTCCGGGTCGGGGAGAGCCTGACGGTGAGCACGGAGGGAGTGGTTGAGGATCCAGACGGCGATGACATCACCATCACCACCACCTGGAGCGCCGACAACATGGGCACGGTCATGGCCAGCGACGGACGCGGTGGCGTTGCGATGGCCCCGGTTCAGCTCCAGGACAGCGAGAGCGTCTACCTCTACGGCGAGCTGGAGCCCGGCTCAAGCGTGGGCCTGTGTGACGGCACCTCCGTTGAGGTGGATGAGTCTGGCAGGTGGGAGGCGGTGGTGAAGACCTCAGCAGCACGGTGCGCGGTGTCGTTCAACCGACGCGGCATGCGCTGGTCCCATGTGGTCTATGCCCACGGCGACAGCACCCTGGTGAACCCCGACATGCCGGACTGGGACGAGACCGTGACCTTCAAGGCGGAGTCTGGTACCGAGCTGGTCACCGCTGGAAAAGAGATCCAGCTCACCATCCCCGAGGGCGCCATCGTCGATGCGTCGGGCAAGGAGGTCACCGGCGAGGTCTCGCTCAGCTACGCCCTCATCGACATGGAGAGCGGCCTGCCCGGCGAGCCCGTCGCCTACGGCAAGGAGGGCACCAGCCTCGCGGAGCCCCTCAAGGCCGTGGCGCTCTCGCTCGTGGACGCCGACGGCAAGGAACTCCAGATCAGCAGCGACAAGGCCAGCCTCCAGGTTCTGCTCGACGCCGATGACGTGACGGGTCGCGAGCAGGTTCGGCTGCTCAGCCTCACCTCCGATGATGGCTCCTGGGAAGACGAGGGAGCGGACCATCCGATGAGCGGGGACTACGCCGTGGTGCCGGCGAGCGGGCTCGCCAATGCCCTGTTTGTGGTCGCGGATCTCGCACAGGAATTCGGCTGCATCCGAGTCTACATCGCCGATCACATGGTCAAGGGCACCCCTCACCTCAGCATGATCACCAACAAGGCCGCCTTCTTGGTTCCGATATCGGGACCGGTCACCATCATCGGCCCGGGCTCGCTCAGCACCTCCACGGAGCTGTGGCTGCATGACGGCAATTTCAACATCGTCGAGCAGGTCGTCGTGCCCTCCAGCCTCCTGAACAGCCTCAGCACCTGGCCCGAGCCCGTTCCGTATCAGAGATGCACCGACGTGACCCTGCCCACCGCTCAGCCAGCAGGGGAGTACCTCACCCGCAAGCTGGTGGAGGAAGCACAGCTTCCGACCGGCTTTGACGGCGGAGATGTGGCAGAAGCGTACTACGACGCCATCGATCCCCTCGGCGAAGCCACCACGTTTGAGGACTGGGTCAGCTCGCTGTCCTGGCCCGACAAGTACGACACCAACGGCAACTTCGACCCCCGCCGCAGCGGCGGCGACGACGCCTTCGCCATCTACGGCAACGACGGCGACCTCGGGTTTGGCCGAGAGATGCACATGTGGGAGTGGAGCGACTGGGATCCCAACCAGACGGGTGAGGATCCCATCATCGCCATGTACACCACCAACTACCTCACCGTCGGTGCGGCAGCGGCTGGGCTCGGGGTGGTGGCCACGGTGGCCATGGAATTCCGCCCCCATCCCGTGAACGGTGGTGCCCACTACACCCGGTTCTTTGCCTTCGACAGCAGCGGCGCCCGAATCGGAGAGCTTCCGCTGGATGACTTCGGCGTCAAGGCCATGCCCGATCTCTGCACCAACTGCCATGGTGGTGAGCCCGCCGCGGAGTCTCAGCTCACCGTGTCCGGCTCCAGCCTGGTCTACCCCGACGATGGCCGCATGGCCGACGCCTTCGGGCGGGCGCCGCGCTTCATCCCCTTCTCCGTGGAGACCTTCGGCTACACCCCGGGCTACAACCTCTCCAGCCAGCAGGCGGCATTCAAGACCCTCAACGAGGTGCTGTTTGAGACCAACATCAGCACAGACGTCCACGACATGATCACGGGCTGGTACGCCGATGGAACCGGCATCCAGGACACCGAGTGGATGCCGCCGGGCTGGGCCACACACCCCACGAATCCCAGCGTGGACTCGGAGGCGTTCTACAGCGACATCGTGCAGCCGTACTGCCGAAGCTGTCACCTCAGCTTCAACAGCAGCCTGGACTTCACGGAGACGATGGAGGTGATGGGCATGGGCAGCTACCTCGACTTCCTGATGTGCGACGCCCCCACGCAGATGCCTCAGGCGCAGGTGACGCAGGGGAACTTCTACAACGACATCGATGCGAAGCTCACCTTTATCCGGGAGATGCAGGAGTCTGAGGGAACGAACTGGACTGCGACGGAGTGCCCGCACTGAGGAGCTGAGCACTGAGCAATCCCCAGCGTTCGTGCAGGAGCACCGATGAGGGTGCTCACTGCAGCCCGGGAACGACCTCTCTGGGAGAGAACCGTGTGCCCATTCCGATCTCAAGAAACGGCTGCTCGGTGCTCTCTGTGAAGAGGGTCAGCGCACCCAGGGCGATCATGAACTCGTCCCCAGCACCAGAAGTGAGCTGATGCCGCTCAAGGGTGCCGTCTGTGCTCACGGTGTACAGGAAGCCCTCCTGGTCGGTCAGAAGCTTCCCGTAGATCCTGGAGCTTCCCTGGATAAACTGCATATCAAGGTCATCATAGCTTAGGTCACAGTGCCCACCATCCGCCTCACACGTTCCGGCTTCTATGCGAAGCACTGCCGCGGGCTCTCCTGTCCCCTTGGTTCCGTCATGGCGGGCATACACATAGCAAACCGGCTCATTGGTCTCTGCCTTGTCCCCGAGGCAGAGGACGCTGTGGGGTGCAGAGCCTTCAGGGAGGTAGAGAGAAAACAACAGGCTGGACTGTAGCGTCTCTTCGTCAAAGTCAAACACCAGCACGTACCCCTCCCCTGTTGTCATCGAGCATCGAAAGACACTGTCGCTGGAGAACCAGAGGCGTGAGCCCGGAATCACCTCTTCGCCGCCCGACGACTCTGCATTACTCAGACACTGGAGGCTGTTGGCATAGTACAGGAAGCCGGTGTCGCTGTTGACCGTGAAATCGGACAAGCTGTCAAGGTCCTGAAGGTCAAAGAGCGGCTGCTCCTCTCCGCGTGTGTCTACATAGACAATCTCGTTGGAGTAAGCCTCCTCAGGGTCATCAACCAGTCGGGTCCGAAACCCAATAAACCCTTGATTAAGGTTCGCAATGGAATGCGTGTAGTTGCTGTTGACGAAGTCGTTCTCTGCGATGGTCTCGCCGCTGGGCGAGAGGCTCATGACGGTGCTGCCTGAGCCCGGCTGCAGCCTTCCTGTAAAGATCTGAACGCGCTGCTGATGCTGCTCGGTCAAGATGTCTGCACCAAAGACTTGATCCAGGCTGCTCATTTCTCCAAAGCCAATTTTATAGGATGCAACAACGCGCTGAGTGCAGTCATCCACCGCGACCGCAAACTTATAATTGTAGGGCAGAAACCAGATGCTGGCGGCATCTCCACAGGACTCTGTGCGTTGCTCATCCGCAGCCACCTGGAGGTGAACCAGCTCCTCGTTGTACCCCGTGATCAAGCCGTGGTGCTCGCTTGAGGAGCCTCCGTCACGCCCTGTGCTGGAGATGTCGACGGTCATCTCAGTGTTCGCAGGATTAAACGGGAGGTACAAGAGTCCATACCCGGCACTGTCCTCGACAAAGAACGGATGTGACTCGCTTCGCTCAAAGCGGTAGCGGCGTCCCTCAGTGGGTGCAGCATCGGCGGGATAGATGGAGATGCTGATGGTCTGGAGCGTGTCGGGAGCGGGATGGGTGAGGACCACCGTCTCCGGTATCCGAAGTGCAGAAACGAATCCAAACGGCTCCAGCTGCGGCGGAGACTCCGTCAGCTCAGGCTTGCACGACATCGCTGCGACAAGCAGCAGCAGGAACCCCACGCGGGGAGCCCTCACCCCAGCCCCGAGATGACCGGCTCGTGGCAGCCTTTTGTGACGAGAGCGCGATGGGATGTCGGCGCTCTCGTGACCATGGCGGCGGCTCAACATCAGCGGTGATCCTTTCATGTGTGTGATCCGTGAAGGTCGCCCTGCTCGGCACACCGCCCAAACCGTGATGGACTTTACCTGTTTCTGTGGGCAGACGATAACCATCGCTTCAGCCATCACCATCCCCGAGAGGCTGTGACTCCAAGGCGCCGCCCGCCTACACGATGAGGCAGCGGGGGCGCGCGAGCCGGACGGGCTCAGGTGATCGAGATCGCGGCCGGCGACTCGACGACCTCAGCGGACACGAGACCCCACTCCAGCTCATAGTACGTATCAGGCGTGGAAAGAGGTCCGTGAAGGTCAGGATACGCTGCGTACCATCCAGGGTGGGCTCGATGTGTCGCGTGTCGATGTGTCGCGCCTGCTCGGTGAGATCGTCATACTGGTAGATGTTCACCGTGAGCCCTGGACAGTCGGTCATGGTCGGGTCGAGTCGCACCATGAACGAGACGCTCTTGGTCGGCTTGGTGACCATCAGGTAGCCCCGATCTACGAGGCCGCTGCCCGAGAGGGTGTAGGTGCTCTGCACGACATCGCCGGTCCGGAAGGTGTCCTCGCTGGTGATGCGCTGAGCGAACAGGGTCCAGCCGTCCTCGTCTCTGGAGGCCTCCATTCCCAGGCTGCCGACAAGAGCAGACCGCTGGCCGTCGCCATTGACCAGCACGTTCGTGAACTGTGCCTGCTCGAGCTGACCAAAGAAGCGCAGCGCGCGCTCGCTCAGTCGGGTGATCCCGTCGGTCTGGATGCCGTACACATTTATGTACTCGAAGTCCCACTGCTGGGCGCTGTGCAGGTCCCAGCAGTACCGCTGGGCGATGACCTCGTAGCCAAAGACATCCTGCACCAGCTCTCGATGCTTCACGACGCGCGCGGTGGGCACGGACAGCTCGCGGCGCACCAGCCCGCTCAGCCAGTCGGCGGGGCGGGTCGGCCCCACAGACTCGAGCGCCATGCACAGCTGGATCACGGCCTTCATACCGGGCAGATTCAGGAAGTAGAGGGGATCTTTATTGGCGACGAACTGGGGAACAAGCTGGCCAATCCACAGCACAAAGAGTGCGCCGAAGAGGCCGAGACGAAAGCCCAGCAGCGTGATGAATGCGGGAGCGGAATCAATCGAGATGTCGGTGAACGGGAAGGTCGACATCGTTGGAAAAGAGGTGACCTGCGCAATCACGAACACGACGAAGATCACGAAGAACTGGCGGCCTGCGAGGTAGCGCTGGACCGCCTCACGGCTCTGCACCAGCCGAGCCGCCTCGACGCCGCGCGGGTAGGCGGGCCGAAACGCGGAGACCTTCTTGTCGGTGAGGGCAACGATGGCGATCTGGGTGCCCTCGAGGCTCGCGAGCAGCAGCAGGGCCAGCACGAGGAGGACATAGGTCAGCGCGACCGGCGCGTCGTAGAGGGCCGTGAGGGTGGCCTCGCCGGCCGCGACCCCCCCGAGGACGATGTAGATGGCGGAGAGGCAGAGCACTCCGCCCACGCCCTGAGCGATCACCCCGAGCACCTTGCGGTCGAGGCGATCGATCTTGGAGACGTCTACTTCGAAGCCCATCGCGTCTTGGAGAACATTCGTCAGCGCATGCAGTCCGGCGGTCGTAGGCTCGACGCCCGAGGTGAGCGCATCGAAGGTGCGGGATGTGAGGGCGCGCTCGCTCGGATCGGCGACGAGGTCGTTGACCATGCATGAGAGCTCGGTGCGACCGATGTGGTTCTCTTCGAGAAACCGTGTGATCTGCGAAGGAAGGTCTTGTCTTTCAGTCATGGTCGCCTTGGCCTTGAGCCGGGAGTGGCGGTCGCGACCGCGCAGCGGTTCTTCTACTCGGCGCTCGAGATGTCGAACGAGGACTGGCTCACTCCAGCGCCGCCGTTCTCGGGGAACCAGACGAGCTCAACCTTCACGCACAGCTCGCCGTGTGGCTTGTGCTCGTAGCGCATAACGAAGCGGCAGTTCTCAGGGGGATCGAGCGGGATGTTGTTTAGGCGGGCATTGCCGGTGGTCTCGAGACGCTCAGCAAGGAGCC
>JAQXDW010000053.1 GCA_029251165.1 Myxococcota bacterium | reverse complement strand
CGGACGGCTCCTCGCCAGAGGGCATCTCCGACGGACAGCCCCGCGAGCGCGGCGAGCAGCAGCGGCAGGAGCCTGCGCATCATCGGATCACGACCGCTTGGGAACGGCCTTGAGGCGTGCCTTGCCGTCCTCGACCGTGACCCGGAATTTCACCGTGTCGCACCGGTAGCGACTCTTGATCATGCGGACCTGCTTCTTCAGGGTGCTCTTGACGGCTTCATAGTCCATGCTTGTGGACTGACCGCACTGCTTTCGAGCATCCATGTAGCTCTCGAAGATCTTGGCATAGGCGCGGTCTTCGCGCTCCGCTGGTGTAAGCGCCCGCGCGCGACGTGCAGCCATCTTTGCCCGGTGGCTCTCGGCCTCTTTGCGTTGACGCTCCTTCACGCTTGCGCGGAACTTCATCTTTGGATGGGTTCCCCGCTCAATCATCACCAGATTTCGGGTGAGGTACATCTCCAGGCTAGTGAACCGTGCTCGCAGGTTCTGGAACTTGAAGCGTTGTCTTCCGTTGGTGATGGGTTCCTGCATCAGGTCGTGGAGGAAGCGTCGGACCTCATCGCGCTCCCGGATCGGCTCCTTTCGCTCCAGTCCTGAGAAGTACTTCTCGTATTGGAGCTTCAAGACGAACATTCGACGCTCAAGCTCATCAAGTCGGCTGTTGAGCGCTCGGTTTTCTTTTCCGACTCGTGCCATGGCGAGAACCTCCGCTCCAGTCGAGGAGTGTAGCATCATCGTGCAGGAGTGAGAGTGGGATGACAAACCACAGCACACAGCGCCTCAGGGTACTCATTGTCGACGATGAGTTCGAGATCCGCGAGCTTCTTGGAGAATACCTCTCGGCACGAGGGCATGAGGTCTACACCGCCAGCGATGGCCAGCAGGCGCTGAGCTGGCTGGAGCGAAACACCGCTGATGTTCTCCTGACCGATGTCCAGATGCCGACGGTCACTGGCGTCGAGCTGGTCACGGCGCTGCATCGCAAGAGCGTTCGCATCGGTGTCGTCGTGATGACGGGCTTCCCCACTGTCGAGATCGTGACTGCTGCGATGAAGATGGGCGTGAGCGACTACCTGCTCAAGCCGTTTCGCCTCCGCGATGTCTACAGCGCCGTGATGCGCGCAGCGGCTGGGGGGCAAGCGGAGCATGAGTTGGCTCGCCTCAAGCTTCGGACGGCCCTGGTTGAGGCTCTCCTGCTTGCTGCTGCAGCGGATCGAGCCGCGATTCTCCAGGCGCAGCTTCCCGGCCTGCTCGCCAGCGAGATCGCGATGAGACAGTGCGCGCTCTGGCTTCGACAAGGCGACGACTTCACCCCAGTCATCCCCGCGCGGGGTGTCCTTGCGGCGGTGAAGCCGGAGGAGGCTGCCCTCTCCCGACTGGAGGCACACGGCGCGACAATCCGGCTGCCAGGCGGGGCGGGCGTGCTGGCGATCGAGTGCACGATCGATGCGGCTGGGCTGGAGCGAATGGAGCACATCGTCCGGATCCTCACTGCGGCAATGGGGCGCTGAGTTGGGCACCCTCTGGCTCCCAGCGCTGGCGCTGCACACCAACCACATCGCCAGCACCCGAGAGACGATGAGCCGCGTCGTGGTTCGGGGCTCGGGAATCGAGGCGACGATGGCGGATGGGCTTGCCCTCATCGGTGGCTCGCTCGGAGAGGCTGAGGTCTCGCTGTCGCTGGCCACAGGGGTCTACATGGGCTTCTTGCCCGGCGCGGAGTGGACCTTTCATCTCGTGACCTTCGACGGCCTGTTCGGACTCCCGGTCGACATCCGCTGGCGGAACCTGGAGGGGCGGCTGGCGCTGGTCCACCTCTCCGGTCACTTTGCCGACGGCATCGACAAGCTGGACACGGTCCCAGAGTCGGCAGGGGGCTACAGCCGGGAGTGGCTCTCGCTGAGCGGTGGCGCGCACCTGCTCCCGCTTCCCGGCGGCGGAGAGCTGTATCCCTACGCCGAAATTCGATACATCTACCACATCGTAGACGGTGCTCCTGCCCTCGGCGGTGCTGTCGGAGTCAACCTCGACTGGCACCGGCCGGTCGGTGCCTACCTCGGCGCACATGTCTCCGGACAGTCCGAGCAGGACTGGTGGCCCACTCTTGCCGGGGAGGTGGGGGTTCAGCTGTCTGGAGCACGGACGCTTCGGATCGGGCTGTCGGGCTACGTCGGCGAGAACGACGCTGGAAAATTTGCCGGACAGCCAGAGCGCTACCTCGGCCTGTCCGTGTCATTTGCCCCGCTGCTGCCAGCGGTTCGGTTATAGACGGACTCTTCTCAAATCCGCGCAGATCCATCTCAAGGGCAGAAGCACCATGAACCTCGCCGATATCCTCGACAGCGAGATCCTCCCGCTCGTCGAGAAGCCCAGCCGCTACCTCGGTCGCGAGCTGAACGCCGTCATGAAGAACGATCCAAAGGTCCGACTCGCGCTCGCCTTCCCGGACCTCTACGACGTCGGTCTCGGCAACCTCGGCCTCCACATCCTCTACGCAATCCTCAACCAGATCGACGGAGTCTGGGCTGAGCGGGTGTATGCGCCTGCTGTGGACATGGAGGGAGAGCTGCGCAGCCGCGGGCTGAAGATGTTCGCTCTGGAGAGCAAGGACACCATCGATTCTTTTGATGGTATCGGATTTACCCTCCAAAGCGAGCTGACCTACACCAACATCCTCAACCTCATGGATCTCGCGGGCCTTCCAGTCCGGGCCGCGGATCGGGGCGAGGGGATGCCGCTGATGTTCGCCGGTGGTCCCTCCGTGTTCAACCCCGAGCCTCTTGTGGCGTTCATGGACTTCTTCGTCGTCGGTGACGGTGAGGATGCGATGGTCGAGATCGCCCAGGTCTTCCTCGACCACACTGATCGCGAGAGCCGGCTGCTGGCGCTCTCGAAGCTCGAGGGCATCTACGTGCCCTCGCTGTACCCGACCGAGGTCATGGCGGACGGCCGGATCTTCCCATCTGCGACCGCGCCGAAGATCCGCAAGCGCATCGCCCGAGACCTCAACGCCGCGACCTTCCCGGTCGACTACATCGTGCCGTTCACCCAGCAGGTCCACGACCGCATCTCCCTGGAGGTGCTGCGTGGCTGTACCCAGGGCTGCCGGTTCTGCCAGGCGGGCATGACCACCCGTCCGGTTCGGGAGCGCAGCATCGACAACATCGAGACGCTCCTGGAGCGGACCCTGGAGTCCACCGGCTACGAAGAGGTCTCCCTCGTCTCGCTGTCCACCTGCGACTACTCCCAGGTTCGCACCATGGTCGAGAAGGTGGTCGAGCGGGCGGCGCCAGATCGCATCGGTGTCTCGCTGCCCTCGCTGCGGCTGGACAGCTTCAGCGTGGAGCTGGCCGACATGGTCGCTGACATCCGGCGCACCGGTCTGACCTTTGCTCCTGAGGCGGCCAGCCCCCGCCTCCGCGCGCTGATCAACAAGTGGATCCCAGATGAGGAGCTGCTGACCATGGCGACCGAGGCGTACAGCCGCGGCTGGGATCATGTGAAGCTGTACTTCATGATCGGCCTGCCCACCGAGCGCGACGACGACATCGAGGCCATCGCCGATCTCACCCTGCGCACGCTCGCGGTCGGTCGTGAGCTGAACCGCAAGGCTCGGGTCCACACCGGCGTCTCGACCTTCGTCCCCAAGCCGTTCACCCCGCTCCAGTGGGCACGGCAGATCTCCATCGAGGAGACAAAGCAGAAGCAGGAGATCCTCTGGCAGCGGTTTGGCCGCAACCCGGGCGTGAAGTTCGGACGTCACCCCGCAGAAGAGACCTACATGGAGGGACTCGTCTCGCGAGGCGATCGCTCCGTGGGCGATCTCATCGAGCGTGCCTGGCAGCTTGGCTGCAAGTTTGACGCCTGGGACGAGCACCGCCGGTTCGATCTGTGGATGCAGGCCGTCGAGGACGTCGGCTTTGATCCGGAGTATGCGATGCGTCGGCGGAAGCTCAACGAGCGGCTGCCCTGGGATCACATCGACATCTTCATTCCCCGACGATGGTTCGCCGAGGACTGGGCACGCGCGCTGGTTCTTCAGCATGCCGAGGACTGCCGACACAGCAAGTGCCACCGCTGCGGCGTCATCGATGAGGAGCGCGCCCTGTGCAGCCACATGCTTCGCAACGCCATCGATGGAAAGAAGAGCGACAAGGACTTCGTCCGCAAGCCTCAGCCCCACTTCGCTGAGGCCCCCAAGCCCGGCCACCCCCCCAAGCGTCAGCCGGAGCCCCCGGCAGTCCAGCGCCTCGTCTTCCGGGTCGGCATCCGTGGCTCTGCACGGTTCCTCGGACACCTTGAGACGATGAACGCCTGGCTGCGAGCCCTCCGCCGCGCGCGCACTCCGGTGTCGTACTCCGAGGGCTTCCACCCCCATCCCAAGGTCGCCTTTGAGTCGGCTCGCCCGCTTGGAGAGGAGTCGATGGCCACCTACATGGACATCACCCTCAAGGAGCGGACCGATCCCCGCACGCTGATGGCGCGCCTGGAGGCGGTCCTACCTGATGACTTCCGGGTGCTCAACGTCACGGAGGTCCCCCTCAAGTCGCCCTCGCTGATGAGCCAGGTCGCGGGTGCCGACTACGTCTTCTTCATCCCTGCCGAGCCCGAGACCATCGAGGCTGCGATCGCAGGACTTGTCGTCAGCGAGCGCATCGAGGTGCAGCGCAAGGCCAAGAAGAAGAAGCGCCGCGGTCGAAGCATGCCGCAGGCCATGCGCACCATCGACGTCAAGCCCAACATCGATCGGATCGCTCTGAACGCTGAGCTGAGCCAGGAGGGCCTCGCCGCCGTCGATGTCAGCCTCGTCACCGTCGAGAGTCGGGGGCTGCGTCCCTCGGAGCTGCTGGCGCTGCTGGGGGCGGACTTCCGAAAGTGTCGGGTGCTTCGGACCCGTACTCGGTTCATGCAGGTGGAGAACAAGCCGGTCACGGGACTGGAGAACGAGGTCGCCCTGTCGGTATGATTCTTCTCCTTGCGCTGGCGCAGGCCGCCGAGTGGGCTCCGACAGCGTGGCCCGCTCCGGCTCCCGGCGTCTCTACAGCGGAGGTGGTCGACGCTCCGCCGAAGGGACTCCTTGAGCGGCTGTATCGTCAGTATCGTATGCGCTCGGAGCAAGACGGTGCGCAGTGCGCGTTCTACCCCACCTGCTCAGCGTACGGCATCCTCGCCGTCCGCGAGCACGGGGTTCCGCTGGGGGGGCTGCTGACCGTGGATCGGCTCCTTCGCGAGCATCCGGGCATGGTGAGCCACTATCCTGTCGTCACCCCCCACCAGACCCCGAGGTGGAATGATCCGGTTCCTGCTGGCCGCCGCGCACGCTGAAGAGCCGAGTGCCCCAGCAGCGGTCGAGCCGCCCACGGTAGACGCCGCGACCGCCGCTGCGTTTGCCGATCACCTGCTGTCTTCAGGGGATGCCTACGCTGCGCTGAGCTGGTATCGACTCTCCGAATTTCTGGCGCCGTCTCCGACCACGACCTTTCGCATCGGGCTTGCGTATGAGCACGGGGAGCGGCTTGAGGCGGCAGCGGACGTCTACGGGCGGCTGGATACCCCAGAGGCGGCGCTGCGTGCAGCCCTCTGTCTGCACCGCTCTGGGAGCACGCAGGCTGCAGATGCACGCCTCGCCGTGCTGCAGCTGCGTCACCCGACGGCCCCTCAGGCTGACCACGCCGACTACATTCGCGGTGTGCTCGCGCTGGAGGCGCACGATCTGAGTGCTGCTGCGGATCACTTCTCAGCGGTCTCTGGAGGACTCGCGGAGCCGGCAGCGGCGCTGTCCATCGCAGCACAGGAGCCGATCCCACAGCGCAGTCCTGGGGTCGCCAGCGCCCTCAGTCTGGTCCCTGGTGTGGGGCAGATGTACGCCGGACATGTGGGCGACGGGCTGATTGCAATGGGGGTCACTGGGGGGCTGTCGCTGTGGGGAGGATCGATGCTGGCGACGGGTATTGTGGAGGACCGAAGGGGACTGATCACCATCGGCGGTGTGCTCACTGGTGTCGCGCTGATCACCTGGTCCTCCAACCTTGTCGGGGCCTACACCGGGGCCGCTCGGTTCAACCGCTTGACCACACAGCGTCGTGCGGAGGCGCTGCTGGAGGCGGCATGGCGGGAGGAGCTGGCGCTGGAGCCACCGCTGCCGGAGTGAGCCGGATATCATCTCACCGTGCTCTTCTCTCTGCTGGCCTGCGCGCCGGCTGATATCACCGCGACCCAGCCGCCCATTCAGGTCATGCTGACGGCGCACGGCGATCCGCTGCCCCGACTCCTGGTCGGCTGTGCAGATGGCGGTCTTTCAGGCTGCGGCACGCCGGTCGGGCGGAGCTGGTATCGCCGAACCCGCAACGCCACCTGGCTGCTGGAGCGCTGGCTGGAGACCGGACGGACCGTAGATCTTCAGCTCGGCCCTGAGCTCGGACTGAGCTGGTCGGGAGATGCTGACACCCTCGCCGCGCTCGCTCAGGATCCAGACCTCGACGCGGCGTTCATCGACGAGCAGATCGATGCTGTCCAGGCTGCGCTGTCGGTCGCACTGTCGGAGGAGCGGGCGGCCCTCGGGGTCCACCTGCATACCGTCGCGGAGGACTCCTCTGGGCTGCTCGGCGCGGTCGAGCGTCCGGTCGGAGTTCACCCCTGCGATGCCTGGGCGGGCGATCCGCTGAGCGATGCAGAGCCGGCGGTGCTTGAGGATGTCGTGGGCTTTGGGGTGCGTGGTGTGTCTGCGCTCGCGGACACGCTCGACACCCCGCTGACCAGCTACACCGGCCACCTGCCCGCGAGCTTGTCTGGAAAGATCGCTGTGGTCACCGATCCCGCCTCAGTCTTTGCGGACGTCCCAGACGCCTTTGTCCCCGTCGGTCTCTCATCGGCTTACGGGGAGTGCTTCATCCAGCAGGTTGATCATCCCCCGTTTGAGCTGTGGCGCGCAGACCACGATCAGGCGCTGCTGGCGGGGGAGGGGCCTGTGGTTCTGCCCGGAGAGCGGGTCGTCGGCAGCATGGCAGAGCACCTGGAGGCTCCCTCGGATGGCTCCTGGGGAGCAGCCTCCCGACGCCTCATTCAGCTCCTCATCTCCTGGCGTCATGCGGCGCTGACCGGTCAGCCCTTGCGACCCTGGGCTTACACCTTTCACGTCCACCTCTACCAGCTCGAGCCTGGCTTACCAGATCCCAGCACGCCCTCTGCCCGGCACGAGATCTTTCCAGAGGAAGGACAGCCTTACCGCGGTGATGTCGAGGGGATCGCCTCCATGCTGGACGCCCTTGCCTCGAGTCCGACCTGGCAGGGCGCTGGCGGCAGCGGAGTGGTTCAGTGGGTGCTGCCTGAAGATCTCTCCGCGACCGGCTCGCAGTTCTCGTATGGCGAGCCCGATGCCCCGCCACCAGATGGCCTCGACCGCGAACAGTACCCCTATCTCCCCCTGGTCGCCGAGCGCCTTGCCTCCAGCCACCTCGACTGTGCTGCGGCGGTGGATGGGGTCGCGGTGTATCGCTTCCTGCGCTGTGACAGCGGCTGGCAGTGGGGCGGGCCGGGGTGCGCGGAGCCGGTCGGGGCAGTCTTTGCGCTCATCCCTGCCACAGCGACCTGCCTGTCGGTGCCCGATGGCCCGCTCTCCGCTGCTGCGGTCGATGATGCTGCGCTCTCTGGGGCCTCCTGGTGCAGCGACGGTCGGCTCTCTGTGCCCATCCAGGGACTGCTCGTTGAGCCGGTCGGCGACCCCTCCTGGTGGTCAGAGGTCTGTGGGCTGTAAGGCAGCGAGGGGGATCACCGATTATGGAATGGGGCACCGACGGAGGTAGCCATGTTTGCACTCGACGATGAACAGATTGCCCTGAAGGAAGCCGCAGCGGAGGCCTCACGCGCCATCCTTGCGGATTCCGTTCGCGACGATGATGAGCATGAAGTCTTTCGCCGCGAGCTGTTCACCAGCCTCGGCGAGGCCGGGCTGTGTGGTGTTCCGACGCCAGAGGAGTGGGGCGGGCTGGGGCTTGGCTACCTGGAGTATGCCATCGTCCTTGAAGAGATCGCGAAGGTCTCCGCCAGCTATGCGGTCACAGTAGCGGTCAATGGCCTGCCGCAGATCATTCTCGCGGAGTTTGGCACCGACGCGCAGAAGCAGAAGTGGATGCCCGGCCTCGCTGGCGGCGAGCTGCTCGGAGCATTCGCGCTCTCTGAGCCCGAGTCTGGCTCAGACGCAGCCTCGATGAAGACCACCGCGGTCCGGGATGGCGACGAATACATCCTCAACGGAACCAAGTTCTGGATCACCCACGGCAGCTACGCCGATCTCTACGTCGTCATGGCGCGGACCGGCGGCGAGGGCGCTCGAGGGGTCTCAGCGTTCTTGGTTCCCGGCGACACTCCAGGCCTCACCTTCGGAAAAAAGGAGGAGAAGATGGGGCTGCGCGCCAGCCCAACCGTCGAGCTCATCTTCGAAGATGCACGGATTCCAGCTTCCAGTCTTCTCCAGGCCGAGGGGCGCGGGTTTCGAGTCGCGATGAGCGCGCTGGACGGAGGGCGGATCACCATCGGCGCCTCCGCAGTGGGGCTTGCCCAGGCTGCCCTCGACGTCTCCGCCCACTACGCCACTCAGCGCCGGCAGTTTCGAAAGCCGATCGTTGAGTTTCAGGGGGTCGGCTTCATGCTCGCAGACATGGCCATCGACATCGAGTCTTCGCGCCTTCTGGTCCACAAGGCAGCTTGGCTTCGGGATAACGGAAGGGAGTATTCCGACATCGCCGCAATGGCCAAGTGCCGTGCCACCGATGCCGCGATGAAGGTCACGACCGACGCTGTCCAGGTCCTCGGCGGTTATGGTTACACTCGCGAGTACCCCATCGAGCGGTATATGCGTGATGCCAAGGTCATGCAGATTGTTGAGGGAACCAATCAAATCCAGCGAATGGTGATCTCGCGCCACCTCGCAAAGCGGTACGAGACTTGAGCCGGAGCGTATACTCCCCCCACAACGAGGGAACATGAAGGTCTGTCCACACTGCAGCACGATCTACGATGATCGGGTCGACTTCTGCTTCCGGGATGGAACGCCGCTGGAGAAGTCGGTCGCACCGGCAGTGCCGTCTGCAGCAGATCTCCCCGGTGAACCACCAGGTGCAGGCTTGCCAACGCCTGGCCTCAAGCCAACGGTCGCGGGTGGAGCCCTCTCCATCGCGGGCATGCTTGATGTTCCGGAGCCACGCTTTGCTGAGGCCGCACGGGTTGCTGAGGCCGCACGGGACAGCGCCAAGAGTGCTCCCGTCACCCGCGCTCCAGAGCCTCCAGCATCCGTGCCCGAGGAGAACCTCGACGAGCCCGAGCCCTTAGAGACGCCCGCAGCGGCGCCCCTTTCGGAGCCGGCACTGGTCGAGGCTTCCGAGCCTGATGTTGACTCCAGTCCGGCGCCTGAGTCGATCTCTGCGCTGGACTCGGCGGCATCAGAAGAGAGCGCCCCTGTCCGCTCCATCCTCGAAGAAGACCTGGCCCCGCCTGTGACCTTTACCGAGGACGCGGGAATCGACACGGACGCACTCCCCCCGCTGTCTGAGGCTGAGGAGCCGTCCGACGGCGCAGCGGAGGATCCCGCCGATCCTGTCCCGGCTGTCGCTGCGGATCTGAGCCCGGAGCCCCCGATCTCCGTTCTTCCGCCGTATGTCGATGAGCCCGAGGAAGAGTCCAGCAGCCGCGGTGGCCTCCTGCTTCTCGTCGGTGCGGTGGCGCTGCTCGCAGCCGTCGCGACGTTCGCTGTCATTCAGATGTCCGACCGTGCAGACGGCGAGCCGGTCGCGACAGCCCCAGCAGAGCCGGCGGCTCCGTCTGCTGCTGTGGTTCCAGAGCCTCCCAGTCTGCCGCCCGTAGCCGGGGAGGCGCCGGTCGAAGACGCGGAGGACAGCGACGGTTCTACCGCTGATGAGACCACTGAAGCGCTGACCGAGGGGAACCCGGACGAGCCTGACGCTGAAGAGCCCGACGCTGAGGAGCCCGACGCTGCAGCATCTGCTGGCGAGGGTGCTGATGTCGCGGAGGCTGTCGAGGAGCCGGTAAAGACTCCGAGAACGCCGACCCGGTCGGTGACGCGCCGCCCGACCGCAGTGACTGAGCCCGTCTCTGCTGAGACGGACTCACCATGGGGGCAGGAGGCCGAAGAGGCGCCCGCTACTGCGGAGCTGTCTCCAGGCTCTGAGAACATGTGGGGCACCGAGGACGACGTAAAGCAAGGCACCCTCAGCATCGCAACCAATCCCGCTGGGGCAGTGGTCTGGCTGGGAACCAAGCGCCTCGGCAGCGCGCCCGTCAGCACCACCGTTGACTTCGGCAGCCACACGATCAAGGTCGAGCTGGATGGCTACCGGACCGAGATTCGAGCCGTCGACATGCAGAGCGGTGAGTTGGCTGTTCCCTTCGAGCTGAAGCCGATCATCGCCAAGGGCACGGTCCACATCTTTGGCAAGACCGGTCACATGATCTACATCGACGGCACTCAGAGCGGAACCAGCCCGGTCAACACCACCCTGACGCCCGGGCGCCACACGATCCGAGTGGTCGCAGAAGACGGCACCAGCGCGACCATTACCGCTGAGGTGGAGTTCACGGATTCCACCACGCCGTTCATTATTGATCTGCAGAATTAGGCCCCACGGGATCTGTGCTCGTCCGGAGTTCGCCAGATGGGTTAAGCCCACTCGGCCGTAAAGGAGAGCACCGTGGCGGAAGACAAGGGACGGGGAGATGAGTTCGCCCCAGAGATCGACGATCTCGATGATGGCGATGAGGATGTCCTGTTCAAAGCCCAGATGGGCTTCTACCAGTTCTTCGCAACGTGGTGGAAGCACATGCTTACTGCGCTGGGCATCTTCCTCTTAGGTACCCTGGGCTACTCGCTGCTCAGCGATCACCTCCGCGAGGTCCAGCGCGAGCTCCACGCTCAGATCGATGAGATCGACCGACGGATGCCGGCACCGGATCCCCTCGCGGCCTTCGGCATGGCGCCGCAGGACGACCCGGAGGATGCAGACCTCATGGCGACCCTCCGCGAGGGTGCCAAGCGATACGAGGCGGTCGCAGCCGAAGGGCAGGGAACCGCGGCGGTCATGGCATGGCTGAAGGCTGCTGAGGCCTGGGAGCGTGTCAGCGATGATGCTGCCGAGCTCGCGGCCCTCGAGAGGGCTGTCGAGGCTGGCGGCAAGGGCATCCTTGCCTGGTCTGCCTCCGCGCAGCTCGCCAGTGTGAAGGCCGCGTCTGGTGACGTCGACGGCGCCGCGGCGATCCTCAACGGGGTCAATCAGTCGGCCTCGGGGATCGTCGCGCAGCGTGCGCTCCTGGAGCTTGGGCTCATCTATGAGTCTGCAGACCGCGCTGAGGATGCCACCCGAACCCTCGTAGACTTCACCACCCGCTACCCGGAGTCGCCGCTGAGTTCACAAGCTGCGGAGGCTCTTGGCCGGCTGAAGGGTTGAGGGCCTCATGACGTCCCTACACTCAGACTGGATGATTGCCCTCGGGCTCCTCTCCGCCACCGGCGGCTGGGGGCCATACGAGCTCTCGCCGACGCCTCCGGCAGCCTTTGATGCGCCGCCGGTCGAGCAGTGGAGGATCCCGCTGCCTGCGCCGACCCTCTCTTCCGCCACCCACACGGAGCTTGGCGCTCCGGTGATTCATGGCGAAGAGATCTTCATCGGCTCTGCAGCGCTCGATGCCCTCATCGTGCTCGATCGCCGAGATGGTCGGCTGCTGCGAACCCTTCCAGCGGCCGGTCCGGTGCAGTCTGCGCCGATCATCGACAGCGACCGGGTGTACTTCTCAGACAGCTCTGGGACGACCTGGTGCTATCCGGTGTCTGGTGACGTTCCGTTCTGGAGCCACTACAGCGGCGCGCCGATCCTCTCCTCGCCGACGGTGGCGGCGGACCGGGTCTACCTTGCCAACGTCGACAACCTCGTCTATGCGCTGCAGCGTGCCGACGGTGAGCTGGCCTGGCGCTACGCCCACCGAACCGACCCCACCCGGACCGCAGAGCTTGAGCTGTACGGCGCGCCCTCGCCGACCCTCTCTGGTGACAGCGTGCTCACGGGCTTCTCCGATGGTGCCCTCATTGCCCTGTCCGTGGACTCTGGAGATCCCCAGTGGAGCCGGCGGGTCGGCGAGGGAGCCTACCCCGACATCATTGCCGCTGCGCTCAACAGCGGAGATGAGATCATTGTCTCGGGTTACTCCGAGCCGCTGCTCGCCATGGATCGAGAGACCCAGTCGGTGCGCTGGCGCATGGAGGTTGGCGGACCGCAGGCGGCTGTCCTCGCGGGTGATCGACTGCTCCACAGCGGCGGCGATGGCATCCTCCGTGCGATGAATGGACAGACGGGTGATCTCCTCTGGGAGTGGGACAGCGAGACCGATGGTGCCCTGACCCAGCCGATCGAGACCGAGGCGGGTCTGCTTATCGCGGCCTCTGCCGGCAGCGTGTACCTCATCTCTGACGACGGGGCGCTGCTCTGGACCTACGATCCGGGCTACTTTCTCGCGGGCATCACCGCGACGCCGGCAGTCAACGGCCGCCAGGCGGTCGTGCTGACCAACGCCGGCAACCTCATCAGCTTCGTGGTTCCCGATGCTGGTCTTGGCAAGAAGCCTCAGGTCGAGCGGCCCGAGCGCGGTCCACGTTAGATCAAGGCCCAGGGACAACGAGGTCGGGATGTCCGAAGAGAAGACGGCAGAAGCGGAACGCCCTGAAGAGCGTGGAAGACCTGGTCTGCGAAACCTGGCGCGACGCATCTTCGAGGGTGATCGTGAAGAAGATGGTCGGGAGGAGTCCGAGCCACGGGCCGAGCGGCCGGCCGAGGAGCGTCGGACGCGCGAGCTGCTCATCTCGGCGCTCGCCACTGGTGACAAAGCCAAGACCGAGATCGTGCGGCTCATCGCCAGAGAGGTCCGTGGATACCTCGAGGCCTTGGAGCTTCACAAAGATCTCCACTACCTGCTGACGAATTACTCCCTGGATGTCCAGGCAAGCTTCTCGCTGAAGCCAAAGTCTCCCGCTCAGCCTGCCCCATCGAGTGCTACGGAGGACGAGGCATGATCATCGCGATGTTGGCTGCGTGTGGGCAGGAGGTCTCTTTGGAGACCGAGATCACGGTCCCAGGCAGCTTCCTCGACGAGCTTGTCTACCCCCACCGGGTCATCCTCGCCGTCGACATTCCGGAGACCGTCAGCGAGCAACTCTCTCTCGGCGAGATCTGCCTTCCGCAAGACGCGGACCTTGTCCTCTCTCACAGCATCACGCTCGGTGGCTGCGCGCTCACCGGAGCCATCACGGCCTGGCTGGAGCCGGCCAGCACGGACGCCACCTGCCTGCTGGAGCCGGGAAGCTGGGAGCCCCTCACGACGCCGCCTCAGGGTGCTCCCGCTGCGGAGGCCGTGCTCTTTGAGGGAAGCGATGCGTGTCGAAGCGGCACCGCAGAGAGCCGATTGACCCTCGGGACGGAGTAAGGGCTCAGCCGGACTGCTCACGGCCTACTCCTCCGGCACGACGTCCTTGCTCCGCAGGCGAACCCGGATGCCCTCTTCGCGAAGCAGACGGCGCAGCTCCCACTTGTCGATCTCGGAGAGATTGTCGATGATCAGCTCGATGTCGTCGGCGTTGTCGTTGATCAGCAGCAACAGCTCGTCTCCATGGGAGACCGCGGCACGGGTCTCGGAGATGAGCGCGCGGGTCTCGGAGAGGGTGGCGGAG
Organism: Myxococcota bacterium; assembly: GCA_029251165.1. Taxonomy (GTDB): domain Bacteria; phylum Myxococcota_A; class UBA796; order UBA796; family UBA796; genus JAQXDW01. Next base: position 32,452 of record JAQXDW010000053.1, on the reverse strand, counting down.
GCATCCTCGGCGGTCTGTGGAAGCTCGGCGGTGGCCGCATCGAGGCGGGACATCACCACACCACTGTCCCGGAGCAGCGGCGTGAGCTGACCGGTCACGCGGTCCACCCGTGCCAGTGTCTCGCCGGCAGAGGCCGCCAGAAGCGGGAGGTCTGCGCTCGCGGCAGCCACGTTGTCGAGGATGACCTCGGCATCGGCGAGCATGCGCCCGGCGCGCTCCGGATCCTCCTCCAGCGCCGCTGCGATGGCCTCTAAGGCAGCGGACAGCGCCTGGGTGTCGATGTCGTTGATGATCGCGCCCATGGCATTGACCAGCTCATCGATCTCGGTGGCCCGTCGGGTGTTGGTCAGCACGCTGCCGTCAGCGATCAGGGGGGCGGCCTCTGTGCCGGTGGTCAGGCCGACGTACTTCTCACCCAGCACCGACCGTGCGCGGATCTGGACCACAGCGTCCTGCCGGATTCCGACGCTCTTATCAATGGCGAGCGAGAGGCGTGCCTCACCGTTGACCACGGTGAGGTCTGTGACGGTGCCGATGTCGACTCCGGCGAGCTTGATGAGGGAGCCATCTGCAATGCCGCTGGCATCGGTCAGGGTGACGGTGGCGTTGAGGGTGTCTCGACCGCCCGTGCACGAGTTTGTCTTGACCGCCATGAGCGCCAGGAGTCCCAGCGCCACAATCAGCAACGTGCCGACTCCAAGCTCCTGTTTTCGAGATCTCGCCATTGCCGAAGGCCTACCTTGCTTGCGGGAGTGAGGTCACATCACCGGGACCCTCGGGGAGCACAAGGTTGCGCTCCAGGAAGCCCCGGACGATGGGATTGCTGCTGCGCACGAACTGCGGAGTCGGTCCCCACTCGACCACCTTTCCGCCCGAGAGCATCGCGATGTGATCGGCGATGTTGATGGTGCCGACGATGTCGTGGCTGATGACAACAAACGTCACCCCCATCACCTCCTTCATTCGAACGATGAGGGCATCGATGGCGTTGCTGGTCAGTGGATCAAGGCCAGAATTCGGCTCGTCGAAGAGCACAACCTCTGGCTCTGTGATGATCGCCCGAGCAAGCCCGACCCGCTTGCGCTGTCCGCCGGAGAGGGCAGCCGTCGGACGATCGTAGACCCCCGGAAGCTCAACCAGCTCCAGCTTCTCTTCCACCTTCTTGCGGCGCTGTGCAGCGGTGAGCTCTGGGTGATGGTGGACGAGGGGAAAGGCAATGTTCTCACCGACGGTCATCGAGTCGAACAGGGCACCGTCCTGGAACAGCATGCCGAACCGTCTCCGGACCCGGTACAGCTCCCGCTCTCGAGCCCGCGCCATGTCCACTCCAAAGCAGCGGACCTCGCCAGCGTCTGGGGCCAGCAGACCGACGATGAGCTTCAGGGTGACGCTCTTGCCGGTTCCCGACGGTCCGATGATCGCGGTGGTCTCGCCATGTGGAATGGTCAGCGAGATGTCGTCGAGCACCGTGAGGCTGCCGAATGACTTGGAGACGTGCTTCAGCTCGATCACTCAGAGGCCTCCGTAGAGCAGTTCACTGATGAAGTAGTTGACCACAACGCAGGTCACGGCCGAGGCGACGACGGCCCGGTTGGTGGCCTCGCCGACGCCCTCTGGACCCTTCTTACAATTGAACCCGAACCAGCAGCTCAGGGTGCAGATGATGAGCCCGAACAGCAGCGCCTTGACCTCACAGTACAGGAAGTCGATCAGCTGGATGTTGTCGGCGGCGAACTCGATGTAGACCGAGCCGTTGAGCCCCAACTGGTGAACGCTGACGGCGTACCCGCTGGCGAGGGTGACGAAGACTGCAATCAGGGTGAGCGCAGGCATGACCATCATGATGCCGAGCATGCGCGGGGCGATGAGGGTGGCGTAGGGGTTGATCGCCATGACCTCCAGGGCGTCGATCTGCTCCTGGATGCGCATCACTCCGATCTGGCTCGCCATCTCAGTGCCGGCCTTCGCGGCGACCATCGCTGCGGCGATGATCGGGGCGAGCTCGCGGACTCCGGCGAGGGCGACGAACATCCCAACCAGCCGCTGACCGCCGAGCGGTTGCATTGCGTTGTAGCCCTGGATCGCGAGATTTGAGCCAACAAAGACGTTGATGATGAGCAGGATTGAGAGGCTCTTGACTCCGATCTGGTAGCCCTCTGAGAGCACCTCATCCCACGAGACCCCGTAGCGGATTGTGGCCCGGATGAGGTCGTGGAGGAAGAGGGCGTAGGCTCCAAATGCTGCGACGATACTGCTCATCCGGGCGCCCCATAGAGGGCGGAGGTGAGCAGGTAATTGATCGTGATGAATGCCAGAACGCTTCGGACGACGGTCTGGTTGACGGCTCGTCCCACCCCGGCAGCACCACCGCTTGCATAGTAGCCATGGAAGGCTGCGATGAGTCCGATGACGGCACCGAAGACCGTGGTCTTGAGGACCCCCGCCCAGACGTCTATCGGAGCGGTCAGCAGCCACAGCTCGTTGAGAAAAACCCCCGCCGGCTCGCCCTTGACGATCACTGCGGTGAGGTAGCTGCCGGCGAGCCCGGCGACGGCACCAAAGACATAGAGGGTCGGGGCGGCGATGGTCAGGGCGATGACCCGGGGCATTGCGTGGAGGCGGAGGCCGTCGATGGCCATCACCTCAGTTGCATCCAGCTCTTCCTTGATCCGCATCGCGCCGAGCTCCGCTGCGCAGGAGCTTCCGCCCTGTGCGGCGACCAGGACGCTCGCGAGCACCGGGGCCAGCTCACGGAGAACCGCGACGCTTACGAGGCTCGACAGCAGCCGCTGGGCCCCGAACAGATCGAAGATCACCAGCCCCTGCAGCGCGAGCACCGAGCCAAACGGGAAGTTTACCGCGATCACAGGCCCGAGGCAGCGGCTGCACGTCATCCAGGTCTGCTCGATCACCGAGCCGAAGAACCACGGCGGGGTCAGGAGTCGCAGCCCGATCTGACCGGTGAAGATGCCAAACCGCCCCCAGGCCCGGAGCGTGTCAGTGAGGACTGTGACCATGCTCCGTGGCTTATCCCGCTGCGGTCGCTCAGGTGTCCGAGTCGGGTTAGCTGGGGCCTCATGACCGCACTCCTCTTCAGCCTCTTCGCTTTTGCTCAGGACGCCACCGAGGCCGGCGATGCCGCGCCCCTGACTGGCTACGTCTGGGCTACTGAGCCCCTCAAGCCCGTCCGCTGGCCTGGCTCCTCCGTTACCGTCACCGATGTCGAGCTCAACGAGCGTGTCGAGGTCGTGCTGGTGGATGGGGACATGGTCCGCATTCGCAAGAACCTCGACTTCGGCTGGGTGCCCACCAGCGGCCTCACCGCGACTGATCCCATCACCGCAGAGCTTCCAGAGTTCGAGCTCGATCTCGGCGCGCCCGGTGAGGTCACGCTGATCAACGAAGAAGCACCTGAGCCCACGGCTCCAGAAGGCGAGTAGGGCCCGAACCCCGGCGTCTGTGCCGCGGGCGGTCTGAGCCCCGTCCGACGGAGCGGACCGGAGGCGCGGATGTTCCGTTCAGTAGCGTGCTGTCTTTGGAACACGGAAGACGGTGAGTCCTCGGATCTGCTGCTCCCCATCCCCAAACCGCCAGGCGACGATGACCTCGGGTCCGGGGAGGGAGTCGGCCTCGTCGATGCGGATCTCACAGACATCGACCGGTCGACCGAGGGTGCTCTCGGCGATGAGGCGGTCTCCAGCAATGAGGCGGACGAGCTGCTGCTGGGTGGGGTCGGTGTGGATCGAGGCGATGACAGGCTGCCCGTCGAGGGTGGCTTCTGCGCGCGGTGGCTGCTGGCAAGTCTCTCCCACCGGGGTCCAGGCGCTCAGATCCGGCGGCAGGCTCAGGGGAGCATCCGAGAGCAGCGGCCGCAGACCTGGTCGGCTCTCTGAGTTGGGATCCCCGACCAGAAGCTCACCAGGCCGCCACCAGATCTGCATCTCCTGTGCGCCAATGTCTGCCGCAAGAACCAGCGGCGGCTCTGCAGCGGCGATGCCACTGGACAGCGGTGACAAGGGGAGGAGGAGAAGGGTGAGGAAGGGCATTGGTCCTACCGGAAGACGAACCCGAGTCCATAGACGAAGACTCCGGCGACGAGCACTTCGGTAAGAAGCTCCAACATGATGTCTCCTCCGTTGACTCGAATGAAGTGACATAAACCCTGCCGATCCGCAAGCCTCTTCTGAGCCCCTGACCGGTCAGCCTATTCCAGAGTCGTCGGATTCTATTTGTTGCTCCTTAATTAATTCCGGCCCAGATTCCGTCGAGAGTGGGGACTCTCGCTCGCTCATGAGGTCCTCTGCGGAGGCGGTGCTCACGGTGACGTGGCCTGCGTCTTGCCTCCCGTGAGCCTGCCTGGCGCGCTCGCCTGATGGATGGGGACCGCTGTGCAAGAACATCGGGGACGCTTCTCTGGTGAGCGCGCGGTCAGGCAACCGGGCTATACCGTAGTGACGCTGAACACCTCTACAGTCGGATGTGGCCTTGCCTTCCCTCTTCTCGCGTACCCTCCAGGTTGCTGTCCTCGCATCTGGATCCAAGGGGAACTGCACCTACATCGGTGATGGTCATGCGGGAGTGCTCGTTGACTGTGGGGTCTCGACAAAGCAGATCCTCGCTCGGATGGAGGAGCTCGATCTCGCCGATGCGCCCATTGATGGCGTACTGGTCACTCATGAGCACTCCGACCACGTCGGGGCTGCGCGAATCTTGAGCAACAAGCTCCAGAAGAAGACCGGCCGCCGGGTTCCGTTCTACATGTCTCGTGGCACAGCCTCAGGACTCCATCCCAAGGTCGTTCCTGAGGGCATCGAGACCATCGAGCCAGGAGAGCGCTTTCAAGTCCGCCACCTCAGCGTCGATCCGTTCCCGGTCCCGCATGACACAAAGGAGCCGGTCGGCTACCGGGTGCGGTCTGGCGGGGTGTGGGCGGGCGTAGTCACGGACCTTGGGCGGTCAACACGGCTTGTCGAGCGCAAGCTGCGGAGTCTCTCGGTGGCGGTCATTGAGTTCAACCACGACGTCGAGATGCTGCTCGGTGGGACCTACCCCTGGCCGGTCAAGCAGCGTATTCGATCTTCTCACGGCCACCTTTCGAATGATCAGGCTGCCGAGCTGCTCGATGCTGCGCTGGACAACAGCCGCATTCAGCACCTCGTCCTCGCTCACCTCTCTGAGCGCAACAACTCGCCAGCCCTCGCGCTCGCGCGTGCCGCAGCTGTCCTCAAGAAGCACGGAGCCGTCGGAGAGATCTCCCTTCGGCTGGGAGACCAGAAGGTGCCGCTCCCGCCGGCTCGGGTCGCGGTAAGCGACTGGTAGAGCTGCTCCAGCAGACCCGCTCCAGCAGACCTGCTGGAGCAGACCTCTTCAGACAGGGGAGCCGTCGCACTCTGTGTCGCCCTGGAGCGGACGCGACTCGGAAGCTCCCGCCGGCCAGAGGTGACTACGACGCGGTCCCGAATTCAATCCCCACTGACCGCGCTGTCTGAATCAGCTCGTGGTCCGGGCTCACATGCCGCGGTGCTCCAGCGACCTGCTCCAGGGGAATGTGGGTGATGCTGCCGTTGTCCAGGCGAACGAGGTTGCCCCAGCCGTCTTGCTCCACGAGATCGACGGCAGCGGAGCCGAACCGGGTGGCGAGGACGCGATCAAACGGGGTCGGACTGCCGCCGCGCTGGAGGTGACCGAGCACGGTGACCCGAGACTCGATGGGCATTCGCTCGGCGAGAAGTCGGGCGAGGGTCTGAGCGGCTCCGCCGGCCTGAATGTTGCCCTGGCCGTGCGCGACCTCTGAGGGGAGACGCTCACCAACCTTCGGACGCGCCCCTTCAGCGACAACGATGAGGGTGAAGTGACGCCCGCGTGCGCGCCGCATGCGGATCTTGTCTGCGAACCGGTCCGGATCGTAGGGCAGCTCCGGAATGGCGATGCAGTCTGCACCACCGGCAACCCCGGCGTACAGGGCAATCCAGCCAGCAGTCCGACCCATGACCTCCAGCAACATCACGCGGTCATGAGACTCTGCGGTGGTGTGGAGGCGGTCCAGCGCTTCGGTAGCGACCTCGACGGCAGACCAGAACCCAAAGGTGAAGTCGGTGCTCTCCAGGTCGTTGTCGATGGTCTTTGGGACGCCGATGACGGGAATGCCGTGATCGCGCATCAGCCGCCAGCCGATGTCTTGAGTGCCATCCCCGCCGATGACGATGAGGCCCTCCAGGCCTTCTTCTCGGACCCGTGCGGCCAGCTCTGCCCCCCGGTCAACTACCGTACCGTCTGGCATCTTCCAAGCGAATGGATTGCCACGGTTGGTGGTTCCCAGCATGGTCCCGCCCCGATGCAGGAGTCCCTGGCAGCTCCGGGGTGTGAGGTCGAAGAGCCTGGGTGGGGTCTGTAGGAGGCCGTTGAAGGCATCCTCAATGCCAATGACCTGCCACCTCTTCTGTCCGACCGCGTGCTTGACCACAGCGCGAATGACGGCATTGAGGCCGGGAGCATCGCCGCCGCCGGTGAGAATTCCAATACGACGAGACATGTAAAAGCCCTCCCGATGGGAGGGCTTAACGTCACGGGGCGTGTGTCGTTATGACTACTTTGCGGCAGCGTTGTAGTCGTCTCCGCGGATGTGGGCGAAGTCCTTGAGGTGGCCGAAGATCGCCTTGGCACCTCGGGTCATGTAGTCGAGATCCTCCAGCGAGTTGAGGTGCTTCAGCTGGTGCATCAGGAACTTGGGATGCATGAAGATCTTGTAGAACTGACCCGCCATCTGAACGACCTCGGTCTCGTTCATGTCGGTGAGCACGCAGACCGGCTCGGTCATGTCGTAGCGGTCGTACTCGGTCTCATCGAATCGGATCCAGCCATTACGCTGGCACAGCTCGAACAGCGGGGTGCCGGGGTAGGGCATGACGACGGTGGCCTGGAGCATGTTGGCGAGGCCATTGGTCATCAGGTAGCGGGCGAGCTTGAGGGTCTCGTAGGCATCTTCCTTGGTCTCCCAGGGGTAGCCGACCATCATGGTGAGGTGCGGCTGGAGACCCGCGGAGGTTGCCATCTTGCAGCCCTCGATGATGCGCTCACGGGTGAGCGACTTGTCGAGGATGTCGATGGTGCGCTCGGAGGCCGACTCGATGCCGAGGATCAGCTTCCGGAAGCCCGCCTTCTTCATGAGCTTGACGTTCTTCTCGGTGAAGTAGTCAAACCGGAAGTTGCAGTCGAAGATGATCTCCTTGTTCAGCTTGCGGTCGATCAGCTCGTTGCAGAAGCGGGTCAGCCAGTTTCCTGTGGGCAGCGCGCCAGTATCGTCGAAGACGTTCTTCACGCCGTACTGCTTGACCATGAACTCGATCTCGTCCACCACTCGGGTGGGAGACTGGGTCCGGAACTTCGGGTAGGTGACCGTCCAGGAGCAGAACGTGCACTTGCCATAGGGGCAGTCCCGCCCGGCCATGGTCCACATGAACGGCAGCCGCTTCTTCCACTTCTCGAAGTAGAGGTGGGCGTTTGTGAGGTCACGATCGATGAAGGGGAGGGCGTTGAGGTCACCGTAGGAGGCGTAGGGACCAGAGTGGCTGTGGGTGCCGTCGTCGTTGCGGTAGTAGACGCCGGGCTTGAGCGTTGTGCCCTTCTCGATGTGGTTGATGAGGTTCTCGAGCATGAAGTCCCAGTCACCGCCGGCGAGGCAGTAGTCGGTCAGGGAATTCTCCATGGTCTCGACGGGGTTGCCGGAGATGTGGTCTCCAAACAGAACGCACTTCACACCGGGAACCAGCTCCTTGAGACGCTCGACGATTCGCCAGTGCTGGCGAACGACGGGCCCCTTGGTTTCCATGGCGACCATCTCAGGCTGGAAGTCCTCGACGATGCGCTCGAACTGGTTCCAGTCTTTGCGCTCGGCGATGCAGTCATTCCAGACGACGCTGTGCCCGCGCTTTTTGAGCAGCGACGCAGCCTGTGCTGGAACGCAGGGGTAGAGGTAACTTGGTTCATGGAACCACTGGAACTGGCGATTCTGTGTCAGCATCGGAGTGCCCTTTGCGGACTCAATGGGCGGATAGCTGATCATCACTCGCATGGTCTTCGACCCCTGGTTTTCATGTCCGTATCTTTTTACCCTGAGTCCACATACCGAGCCACATTCCACCGACTTGTCTCAGCGTTTTCCGGGCTCCGAGTTGGATGGGATGATAGTCTGGTCGCGGCATGCAGGGAGCGGAATGTCGCTAAAAAATAACGACTGGTGGCCGCCATTTATTCGTCGTCTACAGAAAGAATCACTCGCGGATCTCTGCCTTGAATTTGGGCTGATCGAGGAAGCTGTGATTCCGGAGCTGATTGAAGAATCCAGAGGGCGCCCGCTTATTGAGGCCATCTGGTGGGAAGAAGCCCGTCGGCAAGTCGATTCTGGAGAAAGTATTCGCTTCGTCGCGCGACGATTTGGCACTCACTTTCGCCGCATGCGAAAGGCGATGGCACGCTCTGGTGGCCGAAACCGCAAAAATGCCCCCGCGTCTCCGCAGCTCATGCCTCCGCGCGTTGAGCGCATCGAGCCCCTATCAGAAGAGCCCCGCCAGCCTCAGAGCAAGCCGAGGCGGCCGCTCACCACCAGCCTGCCCAAGCGTGCCGAGGAAGAGGTACCAGAGATCAGCAGCCGCCGTCGGCGCCGTGGGCGGCTTCGGCTCGTCCGCCCAGAGCACACCGATGAGCGTGCTCCAGAGCCCGAGGTGCCCTCCAGGTCGCCGCGAAAGCTGAAGAGTTCTCCCCACAGCAAGGTCCGTGTCATCGATGTCGACGATGTCGATCTCTCGGAGCTGCTCGTCGAGCCCCCCGCTCCCCCGCGTGCTGCCCCCGAGCCGCCAGCGCTGAGGGTTGTGGAGCCGACACCAGCAGAACCGTCAGTGATCGCTTTCGCGCCGGCTGTCGAGGCTGAGCCCGTCGCTGTTGCACCGAGCATTGCTCGTCCAGATGACGCCGTGCTGGCGGCTTTGGAGCCTCGTTCTGCCGCTCGTGCCCAGCATGAAAGCGCGTGGCGGGTCCGTGTCGATGGCGCGGAGCAGCCGCTGGTTGTGGTTGCTGCGGACATCCTTCAGGCTGCCGAGATGTTTGCGGCACGGCTCGGCGTAGATGCCCTGCGGCGCGCTGACATCTACGCGGTTCCGCTGCTCTAAGCGGTACCTACGCGACTCTGCGGCGCGGTGCAGGCTCAGCGCCCTGTAGCATATGCTCCGCCGGGCTCTGGCACGAACGCGCTCCCGTCGTAGCGCATGCGCTGGATGTCATGAATCCCATGCGAATCGACCTCGTAGATGTTGAGGTGCGCGGTTCGGTCTTGCTCAGGCAGCCAGGCATACCCACATGCGCCCGGGTTGAGGATTGGTCGTGGACCACCGCCTGTGGGGATGTCGACAGTGAAGCCATGGTGCTCGTGACCATGGAGGACGGCACCGATGCGGTCGGTTCGGGTCAGGAATGCCTCGACGAGGTCTGCGTTGCGGAGGGCTCTGGTGGACGGGCCGTAGGGCTCTCCCCGCCGACCCCGCAGCGGGTAGTGCTGGCAGAGAAAGACGAAGCGGTCGCCGACATCGGAGAGCAGCTTCTCTGCCTCGGCGAGCTGCTCTGGGGTGGTCAGGCCGCGCGAGAGGGCATCCAGCCGGCAGGTCTCCAGGTAGAGGAAGGCGACGTCTTCGAAGATGTGCAGCCAGGGCGCACGCTCTCCCATCCAGCGTCCGAACCACTCCCGCATGCGCTCTCCAGGAACCTGCTCGCGAACATAGGTGTCGTGGTTTCCTGGAATGAGGACCGTGGGAAAGCGAGAGAGGATGGGCTCGAGGAGAGCCTGAGCAGCCTCGAATTCAGCATCGAGGGCCTGAGCGGTGATGTCGCCGGTGAACACGACAACGTCTGGCTCCTGGGCGACCGCTGCAGCAACGGCCGCCTGCTGCACCGCGAGGGAGAACTTCCGCTTGCGCCCCAGGATGTACAGATTGACCGAGCCAAGTAGACGCTTTCCAGTCATCTCGCTGATTCGCGGTGGTGTCTGGATGTGTAGGTCTGTGAGATGGACGACCTTCAAGTGAGCTCCTGGCAGCAGGTGGGCGGTGGTCTGGATATGCTCTCTTATCACTCACCCACGGCGGAGAGTTGTCGATGTCGGGTGAGAGAGAGAGGCAGAGGATGCAGAGCGATCCCCGCCGTACGCTCGAAGAGGCAGCCTCACGGCGGCTGAGCTGCGAGATCATGTCCCGAAAAGGGACGGGCACACAGGGCATCCTGGTCCGCATTGAGCGGGGGGGGGTTGTCATGACTGTGCCGACCCTCCGCTTCCACGGCGGCGAAGATGTGCGCATCTGGTTCTCCATGGATGGTCAGCCCTACACCTTTGAGGCCAGCGTCATCCGGGTTGGTGTGCCCGTACCAGACCGCACCCAGGATGGCCTGCTCGTTGGCTTCATCGATCGCTGGACAGAAGGAGAGACGGAGGCTGTCGAGGGGAAGATTGTCGAGATCGTTCCGCCGTCTGGTCCGTCCATCTCGCTGCTCTCCCCACCGATGCGGCTGGTGGAGATTACCGTCAGCGGGCTCTCGTTTGTGGTGCCCCTGGACTTCAAGCTCATCTTCGTCGAGAGCGGCGCACTGCAGGTCCGTCTGGGCATGTCCGCCACTGGCACGGAGGAGATCAGCGCAACGGTCCGGTCGCTGGCGCAGGGGGAAGACTACATCCTCTACCACCTTCAGCTCTCTGAGGTTCAAGACCCCGACCGCCATCGAATTATCATCGACGCGCTTGGGCGCTGATGGCTCAGCAGTGCTTGGGCTCAGCAGTGCTTGGCTCAGCAGGGATTGGTGCTGAAGGGATTGGTGCTGAAGGGATTGGACGCTGATGGCTCGGCGGTGCACCCTTAGAGGGTGCCGATCTCTTCGGGGCTGTCCCGGCCGAGGATGATCTTCTGCTCAGCGTCGATGTAGACCATCTCTTCAAAGGCGGCGGCCATTCCGTCGATAATGAGCGGCGGGTTGATCGCATAGACACCGGTCATTCTGCGTGGGTTGTACCACTGGATCTGGTTGCGTCGCAGGAGGATCGCGGCCCGTGCGACCCGTGGCCATCCCGAGGCTGCGATGCCCTCGCGGGGGAAGCAAGCGTGTCCGATGGACTTGGTCTTTCCCATGCTCATCCGGCGGTTGTTGCACCAGGCTTCTGCGAACACGAAGACCTCTCCGGTGCACTTCCAGCGACTGGCGAACCCGCAGGCGGCTTGGCACAGCTCCCGTGCTTCGGTGATCACCCGGGGCTCCTCAGCCTCAAACGCCAGCGTGGTTCCGACATCCCCAAATGCCGTCTCGGTGGCCGGTCCGAGGTCGATCTGCACGATCGCTCCCGGGCGCAGACGGTGTGCTGAAGAGGGGCGATAGAATCCACCAGGGATGCGGTTGATGTGGATCTCGGGCCGATGAAACCACCCCACAAAGTCTCGGCCGGCAGCGGCGGACTCGGCGAGGGCGGCGATGTCTTGCTCGCTCATCCCAGACTGCAGCTGACTGGTGACCGTCCGAAGAAGGTCGAGCGCCCGTCGCTGTGCGTCGTCAAAGGCAGTGAGCAGGTTCGTCTGAATATGGTTCGACACAGGCCTTTTATAGCAACCCTTGAGGGAGGCGTCCCGTGTACTGAGCAGCCATGGCGTCTCACTCGAGGTAAAATCCACCCCGAGAGACGGGCTACACGGCATGCTTCAAGTCCAGTACCTCCCGTGGTTATCGGGGCTGGAATGAGAAGTCATGGTCTGGTTGAAACGCCCTCCAGGCAAGTCTACTCGGTGGTCGAGGAGAACAACGGAGCGGCGGCTGGTGAAGAAGAGTGAGCAGGGCGGGCTCGCGTCGGTGCTGGTCGATTGACGCCCACAGAGCAGGGGCGCTGATGCTGGAGTGAATCCAATGAAACGCTCCTTAAACGGTGGAGATCGTCCTTGTCGGAGAGCTGGTCTGGGGCACCGGTGTGTGGTGTTCTGTGCCGGCATGCGGGGCGGCTTGCTGTGGCAGGGCTCCTCTCTGTCCAGAACCCAGGAGGCGATCACCGTGTAGACTCCAACAAAGGTGACCGTTCTCTCCCTTCGTCTCATGCGACACGGGGCACTCGGACGACTTGTGAGAAGCAGTCCCGCGATGTCATCGATACTCGCGTCGTGGGCTCAACTCGCGCCACTGCCCGAACTGATCCGGGCTGGGAGATGGCGCGGGGGAGCTTCCCTCAGCGGGCATGTGCAGGCTCCTCTGCTTCAGGGCTGTCGCGCTCTCTATTGCCTCAGGAGCAAGAGCGGGGTGCTGCACACCGTCCGTGAACTGGGGGAGCAGACGTCAGACGAGCGCCTGTCGCAGGAGAAGCCCAGCCTGGATATCCGGGGGCAGCGTCGGCTCCGCTGCCGAGCTGATGTGTACTGCTCAGCCTGTGCATGACGCGGCCTGATCACTCTTCCCCTGGGGGGCGCGAACGCGGCGGTAGTCGATAGAGGCCACCGACGACCATCGAGCGGGCGGTCCATGGCAGCCAGCGAACCATGCACGATGCCAGCCAGAGCGCCCAGGCCAGCATCACCACTCGCCAGAACCACAGCGGCAGCGAGATGATGCCGGGGCGCGGAAGGGGGCCGTCTGTCCGGTCTACGAACCAACGCAGCATGGTGCCCGATGATCCATTGCCTTGGATCTGCATGTCTGGTGGGTAGAGCAGGCCGGTGTGGATGGCGGCGTACAGGCAGATGAGCGCAGCACCGGTCAGCCCGATGAGCATCACCTGGACCAGATCGAACTGCCACCACGAGGTCCGAGGGGCGGCATTCCGCCAGCCGATGGCCGCAAGCCACAGCACGACGATTGCCGAACATACAAGGGGAACCTGTGTCATGCCCAGTCCCAGCAGCACCCACTGGGGGGTGGTCAGCGGTGCATACGGCACCCGGGCGAGCAGCGGCGCGACGATGAAGATGAGCAGAATCGTGCTCCAGTACCAGGGCACCGGCCCCCAGGACGGCCCGATCAGGCCGAGAACCCATCGATCAGCGGGCGGGGTGATCGAGAGGGTGACGTTGGCTGCTGGTCCGCCGAGGTCGAGCTCGGGTGCCCACTCCAGGAATCCCTGGCTGTGTGGCGTTCGCCAGGTCAGCTCCACCTCTTGCTCCCCGGGGCGGAGGGGAATCGGGACCACCGCACCGCGGGCCTGGATCGGCCGAGAGACACCATCGATGAACACCTCCTGCAGGTCTGCGGCCTCAGGAAGTGTGAGCAGCCGCTGTCCGCCTTGACTGGAGCGGATGGTGAGGGAGAGTCGAGACTCTGAGAGCCGCTGTCCGGGGGTCACGGCGAGGCGGACCTGATCGATGGTGACGGTCTGCCCGGCAGCAGCCGGCGGCCTGGAGACGGAGAGCTCCACCGTCTCACCAGGCCAGGGACGCCAGACCGGGGCGTAGTGACCATCGCGGGTGTGGTGCAGCGGCGCGATTCCGGAGGCATCACAGCGGAAGACTGGACTGCAGGAGAGGACCCACTGCTCAGTCCAGGGCACGTCTTCGGGCGCGGAGAGGCTGAGGACCGCCCGCTCCTCGAGGGTGCTCACCCAGCTTCGCTCAGACTCGCCGACGTCGAGGGTGATGACCGCGGCGTTGGCGTCGACCTGAACCCCCTCGGTGGTGACCGCCTCTCCGGGGAGCAGCGGCACGGAGATGGATACCGGGGACTCCGCAGCACCAGGACGGCGGACGATGGTCTGGACCCGCCATGGAATGCCCAGATCGAGTGTTCGATGGACCTCTAACCATGGCGAGAGGTTCTCCTGAGAGCGCACCGCTCCCGGCTGACCCGTGGCGTCCATGGTCCGAGTGAGGTGCAGGAGCGGCTCGATGGTGCCGTCGGCGTGCAGTCCGGTGATCCCCCAGCCATCCGATGTGAAGTCCGTGCGCTGCGGGGGCTGTCCGAGCTGAAGTGCCAGGGCATCTCCAGCGATGGGGCCTGTGATCTGGACGTGGTGGACTCCAGGCTGGAGCCGGAGCTGCAGGAAGCCGTCGCTGCCCCGGGCCATCGCGATCGCAGCGCGCTCATCGACAAGCACCTGCTGCGGACTCCAGTTCGCGGAGGGACCGGGGATCGGCCAGGCGGTCGCGGCTGCGGCATGGACCTCTGCCTCGATGGTCAGGGTGTCGTCCTGCACCGAGATCGCCGCGAGGGGCACGCTGAGGCAGTCTGGTGCACAGGACGGCGGCGAAGTCAGACGCGCCTCAAGCTCCTCCAGCATCGCCGCGTCTGGGTCGGCACGGGCTGGGAGCGCGAGGAGCAGGAGGGCGAGGGGAGCGATGGCGCGGCGCGGCGGCAGGCGGACGTTCTTGATTCCCAGCAGCCGCAGCACGAGCAGGAGGAGGAGGGCCACCCGGAGCAGCGCGAGGCTGGTGTTGGCTGCGGGGCTGATGAGCAGCAGCCGCATCTGGTGGTCGGCGCTCACCGGGCCAGACCACTCCAGGCTGCGGGTCGTCCATGACCACCGGGGCAGACCTGGACCGGTCTGGACAACGGCAGTGGGATCCTGCTGGTAGGTGATGAATGCGTTCTTCTTGCGGGAGGACTGTAGCGTATCGCTCCAGCTGTCGCTGTCCTTTCTGGGGCTGACATCGACGGCCTCCTGGGCACGCTCGGCCACCGAGTACATGCTCTCATCAGCCTCTGTCCACGGCTCCTCCAGGATCGGGAACAGCCCGACGCGGAGCTGGTGGTTGGCAAATTTGACCACCATCAGCACGACCCCCAGCGCGATGATCCGGCGGCCCCACAGCGCGGCGAGCGAGAGGCGCCCCTTCGGCAGCGCACGCTCCAGGGCTACGGTGCTCAGCAGAAACACCCAGGCCCAGCTCGGCGCGAGGGGCTCATGGCGGCTGATGGTCAGGCCGATCAGGGCTGCGAGTCCCCACTGCCAGCCGAGCATCTTCCAGGTCGCCATCGAGAGGACGAGGACGAAGAAGATGTCCAGGAGGCTCCAGCGGGCCAGCAGGGAGTCTGGGATGTTGTCGACCCCAGCAGCATCGAGCAGCCGCCAGCCCGGTGGGAGGTGGAGGGTGCCTGAGAGGCGATTGACGTCGGTGTCCCAGCCCACAGCAGGAACCGAGCCCAAGCGTCCCTCGCTCCGAGACTCGGCGATGAGGTTGACCTCGGCCCACCGCAATTCGATGCCCGACAGCGGCGCCTGGGTGATCACCTGCTCCTCGCCGTGATCCGAGACGTGACCGAGCTGCGCGGGCTCCTGAAGGTTCAGCCGCCAGTCCTGTCGCATCTGACCCGACCAGGTGTCTCGGACCGTCAGGCCGTTGCCGTCGGCATCCAGCCAAAGCTCCCGGTGCAGCGTGAGCTGGTTGGGGGCAGGCTCGGGCTCTCCACGACGCAGCTCTGTGAACGCCAGCGCATCCCCAGCTGCGACGATGAACGCCGGCAAGCTGCGCCACTCCTCAGGCAGCGAGGTCCGAGCAGGATCGACCGCTGGTGGGCCGGACAGCTCGACGGCACGGACTTGATCGTCGAGTGCAACGGCCCAGAACTCCTGAGCGGGCCAGTCCCCGCCTGGGCTTGGAGCGATGAGTGCTGTGAGCGGCCCGTCGTGGAGAGCCTCCAGGGTGATGGTGAAGCTTCCGGGGCGTGCCTGGAGGGTGAGGTTCCCCTCCTCAGACAGGCGGGCGGGCAGGTCTGCAGTGAAGGACACCGGGCGGAGACCGTCGGGGAGGATGACGCCAAGATCCGTCTCCTGGGGGCTTCCCGAGACCCGCAGGGCGATCTCGGTGGTCACACGGACGGGCACTCCGTCCTGGATGCGTCGGGAGACGTCGATCTCCAGCTGGCTGTCTTCCTCGTCCTCGCGGGCTCCAGCGGTCAACTGGAGGCGGCCATTCCGAGGCTGTGCGGTGACGGCCGTGCCCCGCAGCGTCAGATCGATGAGGCCAATGCTGGCGGGGACGGGGAGTTCCTGTGGGGGCCGGCTCCAGACGAACGTCGCTGCGATGCGGTGACGGCCCTGCGTCAGCGCCACTGCCGGGATCCCCTCGGCATCGGTCAGCACCGCGACGTCTCCGTCGACCCGGACCTGCTGTGGCCAGGCACTGACTCCACCGGGCAGCGGCACCACGGCGTCCCGGTCGACCTGGACATTCAGGACAAAGTCCCCGCCGTCGTCTCGGATGTCCAGCGTCAGGATGCCCGGCCAGATGCACGCCGCCTGCGCATCGACGACAGGACAGCTCAGGTCAGGGTGTCGCTCTAAGACCCACGGCACCCATGGCTTCAGCGTATCGGGGATGGCTTCCTGGGCAGAAGCAGTCAGGGTCAGCAGCGCGACAAAGAGCAGTGAGAGCATGGCTGTCAGTCTGCCATACTCACCACATCTATAGCTTTGCCTTGTGGTTGTAGGCGCTCCAGTCAGGGAAGGGCGTGCCGGGGTCGTAGACGGTCCGGTAGACCTGGTAGGTCCCCAGCACCCGCTTCACGTAGCCTCGGGTCTCGCGGTAGGGGATGTCCTCGATGTACTCATCCGTCGGCTTGTTGCCGCGCTGACGCAGCCACTTCTCTACGTTCCCCTCGCCGGCGTTGTAGCCCGCGACCGCGAGGAACATGTTCCCCTCGAACCGCTCCTGGAGGTACTCCATGTACCGGGTGCCGATCTTGAGGTTGCTCAGGGGATCGAAGCTGGTCTCCTTGGTGACCGACATGCCCAGCCAGCCGCCCACCTGGCGTGCGGTCGCAGGCATGAGCTGAGAGAGACCGCGGGCACCGGCCCAGGAGACGATGTCCTTGTTGAACGAGGACTCCTCGCGGACCAGGGAGAAGAAGATCCGGGGATCGAAGCCGTAGCCGTCGGCAGCCTGCTGGGTGAGATCCCAGTAGTTCTGTGGGTAGGCTGTTCGGAGGATGTGATCCTGGTTGTCGGAGATGGTCGAGGGCGGATGCGCGAGCAGGTACTTGTGCAGCCGATCGTGTGCCCCCACCCAGTCCTTCTTGGCCTGGATCTCTGCGTAGATGCTCATCCCGGTCGGCCCGAGCGTGGCTCTATCGAGGGTCGAGAGCTCATCGAGGGCCTCGGTGACCAGCCCGAGACGGGTGAGCTGCAGCGCACGGGTCATCGCGACCGACTCGGCGAGGGGGGGAGTGATCTGCCAGGTATCCGGCGCACCCGTGAACACCGGGCGGGTGATCTCGTCGAGGCGCTCGGGTGCCAGCTCGTAGAGGCGGGCGGCAGCGAGGAGGCTGTAGAACCGGGTGGTGTGCTCCCGGCACAGCGCGGTGAGGTCGTTGATCCCCTCTGCGACCGACTCCGCATCCAGCGAGAGCTGCTCGGGGTTGTTCACATCTGGGTACAGCTTCCAGCGCGCGGACCAGTAGTGGCCGGCCATGACATGGACGGGGTCACTCTCTAGAGGCACCGTCCAGATCATCGACTCAGCCCACTGGATCGCGGTCTCCGGCTCGCCGGCTCGGTAGCTGTTCCAGGCCAGCCGCCAGAAGCCCTCTGCGGCGAGGTCACCCTGTGGGTATGCCTCGACCTGCGCGGCCCACAGCGCCATGGCTTTGTCCATGTTGCCGCTCTCCTGGTAGCCGATCCCGGCGAGCGCATAGCCGTCGTCGGCCATGGTGTGCTCGGGATACAGCTCGGGGATCAGCTGGTAGGCCTTTCCGGCATCTCCCCACTGCTTCTTGCGCTCCAGTGCCTTGCCGGCGATGTAGAGCGACTTTGCGCCGCGATCCTCATCGATGCCTGCGCACTTCTTGCCCGCCGGGGTGAGCACTGCGGCGGCGTCGGTGACGTGGTTTCGCTTGAACCGGGAGCGACCGTAGGTGTACCAGGCGATGCAGGAAGCGGCGTCTCCCTCGGTGTACTTCCCCATGTGCGGACGGAGAAAGTCGACGGCGTTGTCGAACCGGTAGTCTCGCATCAGCGACTCACCGTGCTGGGCGATCTCCAGCCGACTCGGCTTGTACTTGCTGCCCTGAGACTCGTAGCTGTCGAGGCGACGGGTGGCGGTGCGGCCGGGACCGGTCCGGGGGTAGTGCGCCCACAGCCGGCGGAGGTAGGGGTAGGCATCCGGGGAGCCCTGGCCGACCCGGTTTGCCATCGCGAGGAGCGCCTCGGCGTTGCCGTCGATGGGATCGGGGCGGGCTGCGAGGGCCTGGTAGATGATCAGCGCCTCGCGGGTGGCCCCGGTGGCCTGGTGGGCCTCGGCCTGCTTGAGGCGGGCGCGGGTGCTGATGGGGGTGTCGTCGGGAACCTCGGCGAGCTTGAGGGCGGCATCGACCGCAGCCCCGCCCTCCAGCAGGAGCTCTCCGAGGACCAGCGCCCGGTAGCTCTCTGGGACGTGCTCGGCCTTGTCGATGAAGTTGACGAGCTGGGCGGCCTCTGCGGCACGGTCTGTGCGCAGCAGCTCCCAGGCCAGCAAGAACGCCTGATCGGCCGCGACCGTGCCCGGAAGCTGGCTGCGATCCATCTCTGAGAGCAGCCCCGCGGCGGTGTCGTGCTTCCGCTTGATGAGGGCCGCTGTGAGCTCCTCGGACATCGGCAGCAGCGGATCGAGGTAGTCCGCGCCGAGGGTAAAGCCTACCGGTGCTGGCGGCGGAGCCGCCTGTGCGGTGTCGATGGGCTCGTCAGCACAGACGATGAGGGTGAGCGCTGGCAGGACAGCGAACGCGGAGATGCGCATGGTGGGATCCGGGCGGAGTGCGTGGAGAAGCAACCCGGGCGGAGGAGGGAGTCATCCCGGGTGGGAGAGGCTGAGATCCTATCATCCGCCGGACAGGGGGGCCGCGACCTCTTCAGGCAGGACCGCATCGAGCCGGCTCCGATTCTCCTCAGACAGCCCGAGGACCGCTGCTGGGTGCTCCGCGATGACATCGAACCACACGTCTGCGTAGACATTGCGCGCTCGCCTGCAGCAGGGACGAGCTTGGAGCGGGCGGAGGCGACATGGGTCGGCGTTGACCCGGTGCAGCATGGCTCACTCCAGGGTGTCGATGGCGCTGACCTGCGGCGCGGTCAGCGGCTTGATGACGATCCCCTCCGCGAGGTTGTCTGGTCGCGACGGGAGCCCCTTCGCGGTGGAGATCCGGGCGGAGAATCCCACCGACATCGCCATGGCGTCTCCGAGCGCACCGACGAGCAAGGGCTCGCTGCGCGGCACACCCTCGGCCTCCTTGAGGCGAGCGATGGCCTCACCGACCGGCAGCCGCGTCTGCTCTCCGCTGCATGGTCGCCTCGTCTGTACCTCAGCGCATCGTTTCGGCGGGGATCTTGTCACCGCCGGTGAGTGCCCAGTCCAGTCCGACCGAGAATCTGCTGGGGTCAGAATTGGAAGTAGAAGAACGGCGAGGCGAGCCCGGCGAACAGCGAGAGAACACCGCCGACCATCAGAATGATCAGCGCGAGTCCCCACGGCTCCATCTCCGAGAACGCCTCGGAGAGCTGCGCCTTCCAGCGCTGCGGGGTGGCGTGCAGTGCGAAAGCGGCGGCGAGGGTGAGCAGGCCGATGGGATCGAGCACGCCAGACAGCGGGCGGGTCGGGGCGAGCAGCGAGGTGAGGATGAGCCAGGAGTCGTAGAAGCTGTGGGCGTGCAGGAAGACCAGCCCGAAGCAGATGGCGTTGAAGGTGGCAAACATCTCCAGCGCCTTTCCGGCAAGGCTGGTGGCCTCCCGCCGGGCGATCTTGCGCCAGAACGCCAGGAGGATGCCGTTGTAGAGTCCCCAGACCAGGAACGTCCAGCCCGCTCCATGCCACAGCCCGCCGAGCAGGAAGGTGATGATGAGGTTGATCTGGGTGCGGACAGGCCCCTTCCGCGATCCGCCCAGCGGGATGTAGAGGTAGTCCCGCAGCCAGGTCGACAGCGAGATGTGCCACCGCCGCCAGTGCTCCATCGGGGTGCGCGACCAGAACGGACGGTTGAAGTTGTCGGGCAGCTTGAAGCCGAACAGCAGGGCCGCGCCGATTGCGACGTCAGAGTAGCCAGAGAAGTCGCAGTAGACCTGAAAATTGGCCGACCACAGGACCAGGATGGTCTCGAAGGCGTTGTGACCGTCGGGCCGCTCAAAGTAGGGCAGCACCATGGTGGTGTAGAGGGTGTCGGCGAGGATCATCTTCTTGGAGAGGCCGGCGAGGATCAGGAAGATCCCCTGTCCGATGGCCTTGCGGTCCATCCGGGGGCGGGTGCCGATGACCTGGGGCAGCAGCTCGCTGGCCCGAACAATGGGCCCGGCGACGAGCTGCGGAAAGAAGAAGACGAACACCGAGAACTCAAGCAGGTTCGCGGTCGGCTTGAGCTTCTTTCGGTAGACGTCGATGGTGTAGGAGAGCGTCTGGAAGGTGTAGAAGCTGATCCCCACCGGAAGCGCTGCGGGGACCGAGCCGAGTCGGATCGGATGGCCCGCCAGTGCTGCGGCAGCCTCGACGTTCTCCAGGAAGAAATTGCCATACTTGAAGACGCCGAGGAGGGTGAGGTCGAAGCCGACGGTCAGCGCCAGGAAGAGCTTCCGGAGCCCGACCTTCTTGCTGTGGGCAATCAGCAGCCCGAAGGTGAACGAATTGACCGTCGAGATGGCGATGAGGATGAGGTACCAGGGCTTCCAGCATCCATAGAAGAAGGCGCTGATGAGCAGCAGCCACAGCAGCCACGGCCAGCGCCATCGCTGGAGGAGCTGGTAGACGGCGAAGCCCACCACCAGGAAGACGCCGAAGTCGAAGCTGTTGAACAGCACGTCAGTTCTCCTCACCGCTGAGGAGAGGCGTCACCAGCTCACGGCAGACCTGCTCGCTGAGGAGCTGGCTTGCTCGGGGACCGATGTGGTCGGGATCGATGTAGCTCGACTGCTTGCGCGCCCACGGGGCGTTGCTTGGGGTGAGCACCGGGATCCCGTGCTCATCGGTGAGCCGACTGAGGTAGGCCGCGTAGGCGCTGTGGACCTCTGAGGGAATGCGCCGGAGGAAGGTGTCGTGCAGCGGCATGCGCACGATGCCCAGCTTCACACCACGGAGCTCGCTCCAGTCGATGAGCGCCATCAGGCGGTCGTGGACCAGCCCCTCGCCGATGACGTACCGGGCGAACCGCTCGTCTGCGAGGTTGGGGAGCATGGTGGAGGTTGAGGCAGCCCATCGATGGCTGAGGTTGCTTCGGACGCGGGTGTTGTTCTCTGTGCAGTTCGGCGTGTTGAAGCAGAACTGACCGCCGCCGTGGTGGAGCATCATCCAGCGCAGCTGCGCCTCTGCTTCATGCCGGCTGGCCAGAAAGATCGACAGCGAGGAGGCCCCACGGACCAGCGGCCACAGCGCAGCCACGATCCCGCTCAGTCCGTCGGCATGGCGGAGGACATCCGGGATGTCGGCGATGTTGGCGTGCATCGCGATGCTCTGCTTGCGCTGGTGGTTGTGTTCGTTGAAGAACTCTGGTCCAACCCCCAGCAGCAGCACCTCTGGGGTCCGCTCACCGACCAGAAGATCTGCGGCCACAACCTGCGCGGTGAACCCTGTGGAGAACGTCCGCGCGAGGTTGACGCTCTGGGTCTGTCGTCCCAGCGTCTCGGTCAGGCAGCCATCCAGTGCGCTCGGGGAGAGGGCGAAGCTGGCCCGGCTTGAGCCAAGCACTGCGACATCGATTGGAGCGGGCTCCAGCTGCTGGAAGGTGTACAGATCCGTCGGCCAGATGAGTCCCTGGACGTACTTCAGGCCCATGTGATCGGTGATGCTCGTCAGCAGGGCACCAAGCAGGATGCCCCACAGCACGATCAGGAGTCCGCGCCTTCCCATCACGGCCTTCCCTGCGACGGTCTGCCATGACGGGGGCCTTTCCTGGACTTTTTACCACCCAGATTGGACTTCGGAGGACCCTTTTCCGGACTGACGGCGATGTTGTTGTCCAGCGGTCGCCCGTCGAGTCCGCCCGGTGCCAGCGGCGGCGGTGCGCGCCGTGGCTCTTCTTGCTGCGTCTTGAGTGTCGCCGTGGCGTCTCGGGTCATCTTCAGCTGAGCAGTCCCCAGCGCCAGCAAGAGGACAAGAACAACAAGGACGGACAGCCCTCGGCTCATTGGTGGTCCAGTCCTGGCGGGAACGTCAGCCCCGCCGCCGCGTAGCTGGTGCGGAGGGTGTCGAGCACGGCTGTGCTCTGGGGGCTGCTCAGCGATGCGGTCGAGGCTGCGAGGCGAAGCTGGTGCTCGTGGGGACGGGGAAGGGCAGGGTCGACGGTGACCAGCTCTGTGCTGAGAAATCGGAACAGGTCCAGCAGCATGCGCACTTCTGGCTGGAGTCCCTCCCGAGCGGCAGCCTGAGATCGAGAGACCGACGGGCGACCGAATCGCTTGTCGAAGGTCAGTGGATCGGTGGTGTCCATCCAGACCATCAGCTCCTCGACGGTGAAGTCTCCGCTGCGGTCGGTGTCGAGCCAGCCGGCATCCACTCCGGGCGCGACGACCGAGAGCTCCGCTGCGGAGACCCGCCCGTCCTGGTCGGTGTCCAGGCGGTGGAGGGTTGGGGCCAGCGCAGCGGACTGGGTCCAAGGGGTTGCGGTGCAGGCGAGGAGCCAGATCACAGCTCACCCCAGTATCCGTTCTCTCGAAGCTCCTGCAGCAGACCGGGAGAGATCTGGGATGTGGTCGAGGTCGCGGGGTGGAGGGTGCTGCGCCAGTCGGTCATCGCAGCGCGCAGCTCCGACCGCTCAGGATCCCGGGCGCTGCCCTCAAACGCCGGTCCATCGAGGGCACTGGTTGCGAGCAGCTCAGGGAGGAACGCAGAGTCTGCGCCGACACCGGTGAAGGTCAGGCGAGCCGACGGACTGCGTGCAGAGATCATCCGAAACATGCCCTCGGAGAACAGCACCGAGCGGCCGGAGATGGAGGCACCGCGCAGGGCCGGCAGCAGGGAGGCACCGTGGATGTCTGCCGGTGGGGTGGCCTGGATGAGATCGAGGATGGTGGGGGCGACATCCAGCAGCGCGACCGGCGCCTCGACCTGACTCCCGCCTCCGACCCCGCCAGGCATTCGGACCAGCAGCGGGACATGGAGGGCGGCATCATCGAGGAAGTAGCGGTGGGCAAACACCCCATCTTCTCCGAGGTGCTCGCCGTGGTCGGAGAGGATGATGATGAGGGTGCTCTCCAGGAGGTTCCGGTCGGCCAGCGCTGCCATCATGCGGCCGACCCAGGCATCAGCATAGGAGACGGCGCCGTCGTAGACCCGGCTGATGTGCTCGATGTCGCCATCTGTCATTCGCTGCTTTCGAAGTTCGTTCCATTTTTCTGGCTTTTTCCAGATCCCCTCACGGTGGATGCGGATGTCCTCCTGGCTGACCAGTGCCTCCAGGGTGATCCCGGACATCATGTGGCCATCGAGGATGTGCTCAGTGCCGTTCTTCATCTGCGCGACCTTCTCGCCGAGTCGGTCGTAGCCGGGCTCGGTGAAGCCCAAGCCAAAGGGCGGGGGCTTGAGGTAGCGGGCGTGGGTGTCGTAGCTGTGGAGGAAGAGAAAGAACGCCTCCTCCTCTGAGAGCCCGTCGAGCCACTTCAGCGCCGGGGGGAGGGTATGAAACAGCGATCCCGCCTCGCTTGTCGGGCTGAAGTACTCCTCGAAGCCTCTGGAGAATCCATACTCCGCGTCGAGGTGAATCCCGCCGACGGAGGCTGCGGTTCGGAAGCCGTACAGCTGCATGACCTCGGGGAGCGTGGGGACCGCCATCGGCAGCGCAGTGCTGTAGGAGAGGCGGCCCAGCTCAGAGGGGTAGCGGCTGGTGAACAGCGAGCCGTGGGAGAACAAGGTCTCGCTGGCCTGGCTGTAGGCCTGCGTGAAGATGATGCCCTCGGACGCGATGCGATCGAGGTTGGGGGTCAAGCCGTCGGGGTTGCCCCATGCTCCCAGTCGATCCGCACGCAGGGTGTCCAGGGACAGCACGAGCACCGACAGCGGACGCTGAGGTTCACTGCACCCGGTGAGCAGGAGTGGCAGAAGAGTCAGTATCGATCTGCCCATGCCCAGCTGCGGTTCGGAGAGCGCGGCGCGGCGACGTCGCTGAGCTCCAGCTGGACCGGGACATCTTGATCGACCTGGAGCTCTCCGCGAAACAGCGCGCTGCCGTTGACCCAGAATTCAACCTGACGCTGGCCGATCTCGATGTGGAACGTGCGGTCGAGCTCTCCCGGACCGAGCTGGCCGCGGTACATACCGTCGACGTAGACATCCAGCGGGCTCGAGCCTCGGTGGAAGAAGATCACAGCGCCGAGGATGGCCTCGGGGTCCGGCTTGATGATCTGCTTGCTTGGACCCGCTCCGGCTTGCTCACCACCGCCGGCTCTGCTCTGGATGGCTCCGATGGCCGCGCCACCCAGCCCGCTGCCAGAGACGCTCTGGATGATGCTGCCGCCGGGGACTGCGCTGTAGGCGAGGTTCTGGACCACCTGACCGGCGGCTTCTCCGAGCCCGGAGCGGGTCTCTACGCTGTCTGTGCCACCGGCAGCCGGCTGGGCGTCGCTGGGGGAGGAGACAGTGGTCGGCGTGGAGGGGATGCCGGAGATGCTGCCAGAGACGGTGACCGAGCCTGAGCCGATGTTGGCGTAGGGGCTGGTGGTGCTGGGAGGAGTGTGGACCGGCGGGGCAAGGCTGGTGGCATCTTCGCCCTCATAGGTCAGTCCGCCTACGCTGCTCCAGCGAGCCTGGACTGTGGCATGGTCCGGGATGTCGAGCTGGGCGCTGTAGAGAACCTGACCCGCCGAATCTCGAACCTCCAGGGTGTGCGCTCCGGGCGCGATGTGGTTGAGCGTGACCCGCTGGCCGGGAAGCGCCGGTGGATGAACAGCCCCATCCAGCACCAGGGCAGCGGACTGCTCCATTGTGACCACCAATCGAGAGGCTGCGTCGGCCTGACCGACCAGGAGCTGTAGGGCAAGCGCCAGACTCATTGGGTCCTCCAGATCAGCAGTGTACCTCGTCCCGCACGGCAGGTTGACACGGTTGAGGGGGGGGGGCATGGTAAGATTCCGCGATTTGCTGATAGGAGCGCGGGCATGCGCAAGAACAAGAAGATGTTGCTTGTTGGCCTGGTGGCCTCGGTTCCGATGTTGATGGCCGCCTGGCCGGACACCTACCAGAATCGAAGGTTGGCGATCGCGGCGTTTCAGCACGATCTCTTGACCCCAGATCTGCTGCACGACAGTGACTTGGTGGGGGCGCGCTATCAAGCGGCCTGTGCGGAAAAATTCACCATCGCCTGCCAGTTCGAGGAGTGGCAGGGCGAGGCCGGCGGAGACGTGGGCATGGTGGAGTCGATCTTCGCGAAGAAGTGCACTGGAGAGCCCCTGGCCTGCACCGTCTCAAGCTGGGCGATGAGCCGGGTCGATGGCGTGATCTCTGCAGAAGCCTCCAACCCCACGGCGGCCTTCCGAAGCTTCAACAAGTCCTGCACCAAAGACCTCTATGCACCAGCGTGTACCGGGCTCGGCGAGCTGTACATGGCCGGCGTCGGGACGACCGCAGACGAGGCGAAGGGCGTGGCCTACATCCTGGAAGGGTGCGAGGGCGAGGACTGGTGGGGCTGCTATCAGATGGGCGAGCTGTATGCGGCCGGGCGCGGCGTTGAGGCCAGCGCGGAGCAGGCCTTCGCCTACCATGAGCAGGCCTGCTCTGAGGGTGTGGTCATGAGCTGCATCCGCATGGCACCCGCCTACGAGAACGGGCTCGGGGTTGCTCCGGACATCAGCAAGGCCGCAGAGCTGTATGGACAAGGCTGCAGCGAGCGGCACATCTCCTCCTGCTACGAGCTGGGGCGCCTGTATGCGGACGGGGAGGGGGTCTCAGGCTCTCCACTGGTCGCGCTGGGTCTGTACCAGACGGCCTGTGAAGCCGGGGATCTTCGGGGCTGCTACGGCATCGGAACCCTGTACGAGCTCGGGCTCGGGGTCGATGCAGACGCCGAGATCGCGCTGGGGCACTACAACGACACCTGCGAGGTCGGCTTTGCGCCAGCCTGTACCCGACTGGGCTGGATGTACCTCGGCGGCAAGGCTGTCGAGAAAGATCGTCGGCTGGGCCTGTCATACGTCAACCGCGGCTGCAGGGCAGGTGACCTCGAGGGCTGCGTGACCATGGCGGAGATGTTCGAGGACGGACGCTGGGGCACCGACATGAACCTCACCCGCGCCTTCGACCTCTACAAGCAGGCATGCGACGGGAGCAGCGGAGCGGGATGTCATCACCTCGGTCGCCTGTACGATGAGGGCAAAGGGGTCCCGGTCAACCAGCGCGAGGCGCTGACCTGGTACCGCAAGTCCTGTGAGTCGGGCTACGGCGAGAGCTGCGGCAGGCTGGCGGAGAAATTCCGCATCGGCGAGGGGGTGGTCAAGAGCTCGCGAGAGTCTATCCGCTACCTTCAGAGCGGCTGCGACAGCGTCTATGGTCCGAGCTGTACAGTGCTGGGCAGGGTCTACGAGACCGGCACCCAGGGCCTCACTCAGGATCTGGTCCAGGCAGCGGCACTCTATGAGCGCTCCTGCAACCTCCAGGATCCCACGGGCTGCTGGCGGCTGGGAACCTTCTATGAGCGCGGTGTGATCGTGGAGCAGGACTTCGTCGCAGCGCTGGCGGCCTATGAGCTGGCCTGCGAAGAGGGAATCGAGGAGGCCTGCTCTGCGGCAGAGCCCATCGCGTTTCGGGCTCGGTTCGAGCAGATCATCCAGACTGGCTTTGACTCCGACATCTGTCAGGTCTGGACCTTCGACATCGACGATCCGGAGAAGAACCGTCTGATGGCAGAGGTTCGTGGCGATCAGATCACCCTCCTGCTCGGACGCAGCAAGACCAAGACCGCCACCATCTCTCACCTTCGCAACGCGTTCAGCGAGGGGGGCCAGCGGGTGGCGGCGAGCTACTGGGCGGTCGACATCGAAGGGCGTGCCTGGGACCACGAGATCGAGCACCATGAGGTCTGGGACGCGGAGAGCGAGTCGGTCCGGTCCTTCCCCGGGGACGAGAGCTTCTCCAAAGACCCTCGCGGTTCGGCCTCGCTGCTGTTCTCTCGTGAGGAAGAGACGGTCCGCCGCAACCAGGAGAGCCGGTGCAAGTTCGACGGCGGGGTGACCCGGCTCAGCACCGAGCAGTGCTCTGAGCTCCAGGCCTTGGTGACGGCGAACCTCTTGAGCACCTGCCGGTAGAGCCGCTTAGGCGTCGAGCAGCCCGGTCAGGTCACACAGCAGCTCTGAGAATTGCAGCGGAGAGAGTCGGCCGGGAATGCCGGGGGCATCGCCGTGGTGATCGGTCCGCTTCAGGACAATCGGACCGAGGCGCTGCGGACCAGGCGCGGTGTGGGCGATCCCGGGCCGGAGCGGCAGAACAGCGACGGAAGGTGCCCCATGGATGGGACGGATGCAGCTGATGAAGCCAGCCTCAGTGGCATCGCCCCACTGCCAGCCACGGGACAGCAGCGCCATCACCCGCCCTGCGGGAACGACGCGCTGAACGAGCCGGGTGAGCTGGGGGGCCGAGGATTCTTCAGGGGTGGGTGTGAAGGTCGGGCGATGGAGCTGCCGAAAGGGCTGCGTGATCGCTTCATGCGCGAGCACAGCACTCCAGCCGTCTGCGGCCTCATCAGAGAGGTGAAGCCGGTGCGGAATCCCAATGCGTGCCCCGTGGGGCAGCAGGACGGGCTCTCCCTGACGACCGATGAGGGTGAAGTCCTCTGCGACGCGAAAGCAGAACAGACGCTCTGAAGTCGTCGTGACTGCGCTCCAGATGACGCCAGCGACGCTGTGGCTGAGGATGGGATGGCGGAGCTGGGCGCGAAAGGTGTCTGCTGGGAGGCTGCGCGCCCTGCACATCAGCCGCTCCATCCGGCGTGACCAGGTGGTGGTCAGGGTCTTTACATCCTGGCGCAGGGCCCTCCAGGTCTGCCAGGCCGCCTCTGCCTGCCAGAGGACATCTCGCCGGCCGGGGCGCGGGAGGGCGCGGAGGGAGCGGCCGCGCTGGTCCTGCACCCGGGGCTGGAGTTCTGCTGAGAAGGCAACCTGGAACCGACGGGTGCCGAAGTCGAGGATGCGACGCCCCTGAGCATCGAGCCCGAGCCGAGGGGGATCGCGATCGATGAGGTCTGAGAGGTTGACCCGCTGCTGGTGGGCCAGCCTGGAGAGAATCGACCAGGCACCCTGACGCAGGGCGGCGTAGCGGGTGGTCTCAGCGATGTGGTGGAGGTGCAGGTGCGCGAGGGGGGTGCCGATCATGGCAAGGACTTGCAGCGCATTGGCCGCACGGCTGGCGCCACCATGACCGGGCCAGCTGCGAATCCTGGCGGAGAGGTGTCGCACCGAGAGGTCACCGCCGAGGTGCCCCAGGGCCCACAGCGGCCAGTCATGCTGTGGAGGGCAGCCGGCGGCCTCCCAGGCGTGGAATACACTCAGGACGAAGACATCCATGTGCTCTGGGCAGCAGGACCTGCGGATCTCCTGGAGTCCAGCATAGGCGGGTGCGACAGGGGTAAAACACAGCATCTCACCGAGGTGCTGAATGGCGGAGAGGGGCAGGGGGGCGCCACAAGACAGTGTGGGACGATGACAGTCTTTTGGAGCCCAAAATATGGGCATCTTCGGCCGTCGTGACGGGACGTCAAGGAGCGGACTGCGGGCCAGCCAGCGACCGATCCATGCGCTGACGGTCGGGCCATAGCTGGCGGCAGCGTTTTGAATGACGCGGCTCTGGTCGTGCTGCTCCAAGAGCCGGAGCGCGGAGAGGGCAGCGCGGTTTCCGGGACTGACGGCGGCAGGAATGAGTCCGAGTGCAGAGAGTGCGGGGTCGTGCAGGAGCCAACTCAGCGCGGTACCCCGGCTGCTGCGGTTGTTCAGAGCCGAGGCCATCAGCGGTGCGATGCATGCGGAGTGCAGCCGGGAAAGGGCTGTGGTGGCAGCAGACAGATCCCGAGCGGCGCAAGCCAGCAGGCCCGGCAGCGCTGCGCCCTCAAACCGTGCAACCAGTGCGAGCAGATCCTCGACGGGCAGGCGCTCCCAGTCGGTCTCCGGCGCGCTGCTCCAGAGATCGAGCGCGATGACATCCTCGAGGTAGTCAAGCATCCAGAGTGCACCCGCTTTCGCTCGGAGCAGCGCCTTGAGCCGGCGAAGATGCCGTGCGCTGTGCGGACGGGCTGGACGGAGGTGTCGCATGCGCTCACCCGGAGCCCACAGCGGGGTGCAGGTGCCAGACGGTGCGCGCAGGAGCAGCTCAGTCGGCGGCAGCGGGGCCGGTCGGGGCATCCGCCAAGGCGGCATCCGCAAGATCGGCGGGAGGGAGTCTTCAGTGGCCTCGGCCGGCTGTGCCGGGAGTCTCAGGTGCAGCTGTTGGGGCTTCATCTCCACTGACATATCGGTCAGAGATGGTCTTGTCTGGTCATAATGTGACCGATAATGACATTAAGCTAACTGCAATTTTGTTCAGCTTCCAGAAGGTGCTGCGCTGAACGAGCCATCTTCAACGAGCGCGCCGTTGTCGGCTTCAAAGGACAGGCAGCCAACGAGGGCTTCGTCGTTGGTGTACTCGGTGATGGTGATTGTGCCGGTGACCGAGCGTGCAGACTCGCTGCCTTCATACAGCAGCGCCCAGCCGGCGTCGTCGTCGAGTGAGACGGTGACTGGAAGGCTGTCGATGCGCTCGGCGACGGAGAGCCCGTCGGCGTCTCGGTGGGCGACCGCGGTGATGCGATCGGTGCCGCTGGTGGTCAGCTGGACGCTGTCGCCGGTCCACAGCCAGGTGAGTCCCTCGCCCAGCCACGCCTCTCCGTCGAGGGTGGCGGAGAGGGTTCCGGCGTCAGCGCTGGGGCTGCACTGGCTTGCGGAGTCGGCGTCACAGCCGGCGAGGAGTGTCAGGAGGAGTGCGGTCATGGCTCACTGCGGAGAGTCGCTGTAGTCGGCGTCGGGCTCTGTGATGTCGGCCAGCTCAGCGTCAGCGTCGGTTGAGCCCAGGCTATAGCCGTTGAGGGTGGTGAAGTCGACGCGCACCCGGCCCTCTCCACCGTCTCCACCGACCCGGGTGTGGGTGGACTCGCCGTATCCGCCGACTGCACTCAGCGAGTCGGTCGTGGCCTCCAGGCTCTCCACGATGAGGTAGATGCTGCCGCCTGCGCCGCCGCCTGCGCCGTAGGTCCAGGAGCCGTCCGCCCAGTAGTCTGTGGTCCCGCCGATGGCGGTGATCGCATCGGAGCCCTCCGCGATGACCTCTGTGGCGCCGATGTAGACGATTCCGCCGCCGTCTCCACCAGGACCGGGATCTTCTCCAGGATCGTCGGTGCCGCCGTTCCAGACTCCGCCGCCGCCTGAGCCAAAGAAGATGGTGGTGAGGTCGGACTCGCCGTAGATCTCGCCAGCCTCCGGGGCAGTGTAGCCGCCGCCATTCCAGGAGTCGCCAGCGGTGGCTCCTCCGGCGTGTTCACCGCCGCCGCCGGTGATGTTCGCGCCGCCGCCTCCGTAGTTTGCTGCGTACGCCCCAATGGTCTCGTTGTATGGGCCTCCGTACTCGTCGCCGTCGCCCTCACCGGCGTAGCTCTCTCCCTGAAACGCATCGCAGTTGTCGCAGGTGCCAGTCTCACCGCCCCAGTAGCCGAGCTCGTCGGTTGAGATCGCGCCGCCGTCTTCGATGGTTACCGTTCCCGCTGCCCGGAAGGCCAGCACGCCATACCGCTCTCCGTCCCACGGCGTCGTGGTCAGCAGCGCTCCGGCGTACACGGTGACGTCCTCGTAGTGCGGCACTCGCTGGATGGAGACGGTCTGGTCGGTGAGGTCGGCGTTGCTGCTCTCTCCGAACACCTCGCTCAGCGACTCCACCAGGGTGATGGTGGTACCAGAGACTGCGTCGACCATTGCGAACTCCCAGGTCCCGACTGCGGTGTGGTCGTCGTCGCTGCCGTGGAGGTTGAGGAGCAGGACCTCGTCTCCAGCGGACAGCCCCGAGGCGCTCTCTCCGACCGTGATGGTTGTCCCTGAGATTGTGCTGACGACGTACGTCGCGGCGTCGGCCTCTGTTCGGCTGTTGGAGGCGTCTGCGGAGAGGTCTGTGGTGTCGGTGACCTCCAGATCGCCGTCCGCCCCAGAGCCCTGCCACAGGTCCTCGTCGGTTTCTCCGTCGCAGTCGTTGTCGATGTTGTCGTACAGCTCCGGCGCTCCAGGGTAGGCTGAGGACTCTGAGTCGTCGCAGTCTGTGTCGTCAGAGACGTAGCCGCTCGGCTGATCGCAGCTGATGTCGGTGACCGAGGCGTTGCCGAAGGTGTCGCCGTCGGCGTCCTCGTACCAGGTCGCGGCATCTGTGGCGTCGTCTTCGTCGGTGTCGCCGTCGCAGTCATTGTCGATGCTGTCGCAGACCTCCACCTCTCCGGGATTCGCCGCCGACTCAGCATCGTCGCAGTCGGTCGCATCGGCGACGTAGCCGCTGGGCTGGACACAGGACTCCTGGCTGAAGTCGATTCCGCCGAAGCCATCGCCGTCGTCGTCGAGGTAGTAGGTTGTGGTGACGCCCTCGTCGGTGTCGCCGTCGCAGTCGTTGTCGATGCTGTCGCAGACCTCGACCTCGCCGGGATTGGAGAGGGCCTCTCCGTCGTCGCAGTCGTCGCTGTTGTCCGCGTAGCCGCTGGGCAGGTCGCACGCGGCGGTGCTTGAGGTTCCGCCGTAGCCGTCGGCGTCGGCGTCGGCGTAGTAGGTGTCCTGATCGATGGCGTCGGTGTCGATGTCGCCGTTGCAGTCGTCGTCGACCCCGTTGCAGACCTCATCGGCGTCGGGGTTGACGGCGATCTCGGTGTCGTCGCAGTCGGTGTCGTCGGAGACGTAGCCGGAGGGCTCCTCGCAGCCGGTGGTGCTGGAGGAGGCATCTCCGAAGCCGTCTGCGTCTGCGTCTGCGTACCAGGTGTCCTGATCCACGGCGTCGGTGTCGGTGTCGCCGTCGCAGTTGTTGTCGATGCCGTCGCAGACCTCGGTGGCGTCTGGGTTTACAGCGGCATCACCGTCGTCGCAGTCTCCGGCGGCCCCAGCGTATCCAGTGGGGAGGTCACAGGACTCGGTGGTGGAGCCTGGATCGCCGAAGCCGTCGCCGTCGCCGTCCTCGTAGTGGGTGGTGGTGACGCCCTCGTCGGTGTCGCCGTCGCAGTCGTTGTCCGCCCCGTCGCAGACCTCCTCGCCGCCAGGAAAGGCCGCAGGGTTGGTGTCGTCGCAGTCCTCGCCGGTCTCGACGAGTCCCTGCTCGGGGGCGCAGGTCTCGATCCCGGAGTCTGGATCGCCCGCCCCGTCGCCGTCTGCATCCGCGTACCAGACCTCGGTGAGGTCTTCGTCGATCTCGCCGTCGCAGTCGTTGTCGACGCCGTCGCATTGCTCGGGAGCCGACGGGTAGACTTCACCGTTGGTGTCGTCGCAGTCGCTGCCGATCGGCACGAAGCCGTCGGGCTTCTCGCAGGCCTC
>JAQXDW010000042.1 GCA_029251165.1 Myxococcota bacterium | reverse complement strand
CCTGCCTCAGCAAGTGTCATCGTGATCGCAGCGGTCAGGGTCGTCTTGCCGTGATCAACGTGACCGATCGTGCCGATGTTCACGTGCGGCTTGTTACGCTCGAACTTCTCTTTGGCCATCTTGAGATGCCTCCGCGGGTGCACCCGCGCTGTGGGTTCAGGCCTATGGCGACCGCAGAACGGTCTCCGGACTTCAAGACTGTATAAAAGTGGAGCCCATGACCAGATTTGAACTGGTGACCTCCTCCTTACCAAGGAGGTGCTCTACCACTGAGCTACATGGGCTTAAAGCGGGAAACGAGGTTCGAACTCGCGACCCTCAGCTTGGAAGGCTGATGCTCTACCAACTGAGCTATTCCCGCAAGACTCTGGGATGGGGGAAAGTGGATTTGAACCACTGTAGGCAAACGCCGGCGGGTTTACAGCCCGCTCCCTTTGGCCACTCGGGCATTCCCCCTTGTTCAGAGCTCTCACCATCAGTTTTTTAGGCTGATGATGATGACAGTGATTCCACAGAGCACAACAGAGCTGGTGAAGGGACTTGAACCCGCAACCTACGGTTTACAAAACCGTTGCTCTACCAATTGAGCTACACCAGCGCAACTTGCAGAGCTTCTTCTGTTGAAAGCGTTCCAGAGCCCTGAAACGCGGTTGCTTATATAAAAGCTTCTGAGACGTGTCAAGCACGACTTGTTCGATATTTTTAGTGTCGTCGCCTTTACTGGGGTGCAGCGAACATGTCGTCAGCAATCACGGGGTCGACCTCAAAGTTCGATACTGTGATTTCCTCGATCATCTCCCCGTCTCTCTCGATCCGTGTGTGGAATGGAATGAGCAGATCTTTCTCGATGAGCTGGTAATCATCGTAGGAGAAGGTGATGTCGCCCTGCGATGAGCTCCAGGTGACCTGCCGCAGGAGGCGCTGCTCGACATCAAATGCGGCTTCCTGAAGGCTGGATTCTTCCACTCCCCTGAGAATCCACAAGGCCTCCTCTCCCTCACCTGTCCGATCGACCGTCTCCAGCTCTCGCCAGACCCCAGCAGTCTCCACATCCTCTGGAAAGCCGAGGGGTACCGCAAGCACTGCCTCCGGTGAGAAGCGCTCTAAGATCTCCATGGTGCGACCCGGATCACGCTCGGTGTGCGCACCGTCAACGGTGACCCAGCCGATCTGATCAGCAGTGAGGATGGTGGTGCTGTCGACTGCTGCTCCCGACGTGATCTCAACCTCCAGCCTCAGCGCCTCTCCCTTGCGCAGGAAGTGGTTGCTCACCACCAGCGGCTCGGTCGCTTCCGGTACTGTTCGGGTGTAGCTGAACCGAATGCTCTCCGCCTGTGCAACGAGCACACCAGCCCCTTCCTTCCCTCCATGTGCACGAACCGCTGCACGAAGGACACCCTCAGCAGCGAGCACACGCTCTCCAGACGGCGTGCTCGGCTGAGCCGCTGCGCTCGGCACCGGCTCTACTGTGGGCTCCGGCTCGACTGCCGGCTCCGCTGCCGGATCCGGCTCCGCTGCGGGCTGTGCTGAACCTTCAGTACGGTGGATCTCCAGACCAGCGCTGAGTGCTGCGAAGGCGTCCGCTTCGGTCTGAGACTCTGCCCCCTCGATGATGACAAGGTAGCGCCAGCCTTGTCCTTGGTGAAACCGACGCACGAGCCGGACGATGGCAGACGAGCCTTCGGGAAGGGCATCGATGATCTGGCTGTGGAGGGCCACCGCGTCACTGCGCGCGATGAACGCCTCGGACTCGACGAGGATGTCTTCAGCAAGCGCCCGTCCAGAGAGCAACAGCAGGAGCGCGGGGAGGAAGCGGTTCATGATTTCTTAATCAACCTTGGGGTGATGACCGGTCACGGGACTCATTCTGACAGCGCCTCGGGACGCGCTGGTGCAGGCACCCGCTTGCCGTCCTCATCGAGCCACAGGATGTCTTCCCAGGCGACGCTGTCAAACTGAACCGGGCGGGGCATAAATGACAGCAGGAAAGCTCCCAGTGTCGCGATGGCTATCAGCTTTGCTCGGGTGCTCAGGGCTGGCCGCGCGGGCACTGGCAGGCTGATCCAGGCACGAAGAATCAACAGCAGCCCGCCCCAGACCGCCCACCCGGGCCACAGCAGGCCAGCAAGAAACAAGAGGACGACGCCGACAGGGGCCAATGCCCGCGCCTTGCTCGGTGCGAGGGCATTGAGGATGTGTCCGCCATCAAGCTGCCCCACCGGGACGAGGTTGATGGCTGTCAGCAGGCAGCCAACCCAGCCGGCAAAGGCGATCGGGTCAAGGTGGGCATAGCGCCCCGGCGCGCCCTCACCCAGCGCGAGACCCACGAGATCCATCAGCGGCGGGTTGGCGAGAATCGGGAGGATGATGTGGTCCGGTATTGGGGCGGGGACCGTGCCGAGGAACACAAACACCGCATCGAGGGTGGAGGCTAGCGGCACCAGGACCGCGTCGAGAAGACCCGGCTCGGCGGCCATCGCAGGCACAGCGTTCGAGGCCGCCAGCATCTCTGGCCCGCCAGGATCGACTGTCCCAGGAAGTCCGACAATGAATGCAATCAGCGCGACACCAAACCCGGCCAGCGGCCCAGCCGCCCCCATCTCCAGCAGAGCCGTCCGGCTCTTCGGCATGCTCTTGAGGCGAATGACTGCCCCGAGGGTTCCAAACGCGAACGGAAAAGGGATGAAGTACGGCAGCGAGAGGGAGAAGCCGTGCCGCTTTGCGACCACATAGTGGCCCATCTCATGGGCCAAGAGGATGGTCATCAGGGTCGCGGCAAACTTCGCGCTCCCGATGGCGACATCTGGTGTGGTGAGTGGGTTTCCGCCCATCCACTGAAACCCGAACACCAGGTACACACTGCCCAGGGTCAGCAGAAACATGACCACCGCTCGTCGGCGGTGGTCTGGGTCTTCCTGGACGGGCCACTGGGCGGGAGGAAGCTCCCCCTCTTTCACTGCACTCGCCTCACTCGATGACCTGCTGAACGGTCAGCTCATAGGAGCCGCTTCCGTCTCCGGCGCCCACGACAATGATGTAGGTTCCGCCGCCAGTGAGGGTGGTCACCAGATAGGCGCCCTCCCCTTCATCCGCAGACGTCCCGCCGAGGTTCAGCTGCCGGTTGTAGCTGGGGTCCTCATCGCTGTCGCGCTCGTCGAGGTCAAAGATGGTGCTGTCCGCTGGGGTGATGCCCGTCAGGTCGCCACCGACGATGGTGCACTGCATCGTCTGCAGCTGCTCCAGGAATGTGTTCGGCTGGGGCTCGTCGGCATCCAGCACGCCATCCCGATCCCAGTCCTCGTCGCAGGAGGGAGTCTCATCAGCAAGCTCACCGCACGGGTCGAAGTCACCGAGCGCGCTGCCCGAGTCGATGTCGCCGGTGTCTTCAGCACTTCCAGCGTCAGAGAAGGAGACTGAGGACGGGAAGAGCTGGTAGTAGAGGTGCTCAAGGACAGCTGCCGGGTAGGCGAACGTGTAGCCAGCAGAGCAGGAGTCACTGGTGGTTGTGGTGACCGAGGGAATCGCGACGTATGCGGAGGGCACCACGGCCAGCCACGGATCGTCCAGATCGATGGAGCCAGAGTCTTCTCCGTAGCGACGGTCAAGCCAGACCGCGACCTCGACTTCTTCTGCCCCTGCTCGGTCGGAGAGGTCGAGGTACCACAGGTCGGTGTCGTAGACCTTCTCCACGGTCTCCACACCATCCTCATCGATGCTCGCGGTGTAGCCGATGTCCGAGATGTCGCCGATGGCGTAGATCGGGGATCCGTCGACGGGCAGCTCAGGCAGCGAGAGGAGGTTGACGTCTGTCGGCGAGGGGCTCAGCTCGACGACGTAGTCCTCAACAGCCGGATCGTCCTTGCGGATCACCAGGGGAAGATAGTCGGAGCTGGAGGCTCGAATCTCCAATGTCGCGGCATCGTAGGGAACGTTGCCGAGGCGGATGACCTGGGCAGCATAGCTCTCTGCGATGTAGCCGAAGAACTCCTCACCGAAGATGTGGTTGAAGTAGTCGGAGTTGCTCAGGCGGACCTGCTTGGAGGGGTCCGCGGTGGGGTCTGCGGTGATCCCTCCCTCGACGTAGAGGTTGTCTCCACGGAGGTTGATGCCGCTCTGGTAGCCGTTGGCGCCATAGAGGTCACCAGCGGAGGGGTTGCTGATCGGTGCGGAGATGATCTCGGCAGCCAAGAACGGCGGGTAGGCACTCTCACTGACCAGAGGATCGCCAGCGTCGTTGGTGAGGCCGGTACTCAGCATCGCGACCTGCCACATCAAGACCAGCTCGTCCATGTCGATGGGATCGCTGCCGGACTTCGCGCGGAACTTGCCCTTGTCGGCGCTCGAGATGTAGTCGGCGAGGCCAGCCTCGATGTTGTCAGTGCCGACCTCTGAGGTCTGCACCAGTCCAGCAAGCGCACCAGTCCCAGCGACATCCGCGATCCAGCGGAAGAACAAGTACTGCGCTCCGTAGGGCTCCGTGGGGAAGGCTCCCTCGTCTTCTGCGCTGGTGAGGGCGTAGAGATGAGTGGCGTCGAGGTAGTCCCATGCTTCGGTATGGTTGACTGCGCCGAAGCCGACGAGGTCCATCGCGAGCAGGGACATTCCCTCCCGGACCCAGGCGTCCTCCACCTCTCCCTCTTCAACCAGAACGTGCTGGTTGTAGGAGATGAGGCGGTACAGAGACTGAGAGACCTGCGCGAGGATCTCGACGTCGACGTATTCCTCGATGGTCGTCTGGGTGTAGATGTTGTAGAAGCCGTACGGATCCGGCGCGAAGGCGAAGATCACCTCCTGCTCGTTGCTGTTGCTGTTGTCCTCCGTGCGCTCGTTGAGATCGACCTCCGGATCGGCGTAGGAGCCGATGAAGGAAGACTGAATATCCTCGTCCTCGCTGTCCAGGGGGAGCTGGTTGAGGATCGGGGTGATGACGATGTTGATGAGGCCGTTGTTGTCGACGTCCGAGACATCCCCGAAGTACCCGGTGAGGTTGGGGATGATGTTGATGTCCACAACGTCAGCAACGGTCTGGAGGTCACAGTTGTCGAAGCCGTAGGCGTTTCCGTTGGCGTCGTACTGGTCGATGACACCATCGCAGTCGTAGTCCCAGTCAATCGGCTGGTCATCGTCGACCCAGATCGCCACGCCGGAGCTGACGGCCCAGAGGGTGGCGGTGATGTAGCCAATGGACTCCTCATCCTCCAGGTCATTGCGCACCCGGAAGTCGTCCTGGGTCACTCCAATGTCGCTGGAGGCGAGCGGGGGTGGCGGGCCAACGGGCGGGGTGTAGGTGCTGGTCTGACCTGAAGAGATGGAGTCGCGGAGCTTCTGGCGTGCTGGGGAGGGCGCCTTCTTCACGGTCTTCTTGGCGACCGGAGCGGGTGGGGCAACCCCCTTCTTTTCCTCGTCGTCGGAGTCCGTGGGCTTGAAGCTCAGCTCGTAGCTCAGCTCATCACCCGTGTTGACCAGGACGAGGTAGTACTCGTGCTCCTGGTTGGAGTCTCCAGAGATGTCCGTGAGGTCGATCTCGACCGTGCCGTCGGGCTCGGGCTCTCCGCCGGTGTAGTCACCCGGCTCGTCCAGCTCACCTTCGGGGACGCTGTAGGTGCCAGAGTCTTCCGGCTCTGCGGAGTCTTCCGGCTCTGCGGAGTCCCCTGTGGTATCGGGAACACCGGAGTCGGTCGCATCATCCTCGATGTTCTCGCCACCGCCGCCGCCTGGTGTCCCGCTGTAGCTGAAGGGATTGTCAGACTTGTCAGAGCAGGCTGCGAGGAGGCTCACGCAGCCAAAGAGAGTCAGGGCTCGGGACCAGCTCATCTGGGACGCCTCATGTCGGTTTTGTCCGCGACCGTGGCCGCTGTCACACAGCTTACCGCTGGTTGAAGGAGACCGCTGTCATTCTGGCCCGGAGTATACCGGAAACCGCGTCTTGAAGAGGACTGATGCATAGACCTTCTCCAGCTCTTCAGCCCTCGCATCCCAGGTACACTGGGTCAAGACGTGCCGCCGGGCTTGCTCTCCCAGCACTGCTCGGCGCTGCGGATCTCGCAGCAGTGCTGAGATCGCAGAGGCCATCGCAAACGGGTCACGGTCGGGCACAGCGACCACCCCAGGCATCGGCCAGGCTGTCCCTGATGAGGCGACTGTCGGTATCCCCATGCCGAGGTAATTCAGCAGCTTGATCGGAAAACCACTGCAGACTGTGCGCGGCAGGGCCGCGACATCTGCGGCAGCGAGCCATGTACGGACCGTCGCAAAGTCCGACGTCTGAACATGGTGCAGGCGGCGCAAGCTGCGGCCGCCAAACGCTGACCGGGGACTGGCGCTGACGAGGAGCAGGCCAACCTCCGGGAGAAGACGCATCGCATCAAACAGGATGTCGAGTTCCTGGTAGGCATCTGGATTGCCGGCATAGACCACCCACTCACCAGGCGGGAGAGGGGCTGGAGTGGTCAGTGGCAGGTCATCGGGCTCGACTCCAGGAGGAACGACGCTGACGGCCGGGCAGCCCATCGCGCTCAAGAAGGGTGCCGTCGCAGGGTTGATCGCGACGGCATGGTCAGCCAGCCGGGGCACGACGCGATCGAGAACTCCACCGAGCCTGCGCGCGAGCCTGCGCGCCGTTGGGTGGCGGAAGTAGGTGTGCAGCTCCTCGCGCATGGTGTTGTGGGCGGTGTAGACCATCGGGAGTGGCCGCCGAAGACCAGCGAGCGTGGCAGACAGCGGGGCCTCGTAGTTGTGAACATGCACAATGTCTGCCGGCTGCTGGGCGATGACCCGGGCGAGGGCCAGATCGAGGAGCGGCTTGATCAGATCGGGGCCTGCCCGGAGGCGAGCGTAGCCAGGCACACACGGGGTACGAACCACGGTCACCTTCGCATCGCTGTCCCCATCTCCGTGACCGTAGCAGGCCACAGTGATGTCATGCCCTCGCCGAGCAAGGGCTCTCGCCATTCCGCGAATGTAGACCTGAGACCCCTGGGCTGTCGGATACGGAAAGGCGGCGACCTGGAGGATTCGCAGCGGCTTCATTGAGCCCGGATCCGGGCCTGCTCCCGTCGAAGCTCTCCAGCGAGCTGCGCCTGTCGTGCCCCTTCTCGCCCGGCCAGATCGACGCGCTCTCCAGGGTCAACTGCCACATGGTAGAGCTCCTCCCGGCTCTCTCCGCGAGGCCCCATCGGCGTCGAGCGGATGTACTTCCATCCCCCGCTGCGAATCGCAGTCATCGACGTGTCGCGCCGTCGGGTCTCTGCGATCAGGGGACGGCCGGAGATTCGCGCAACGCCCGGACGGGTCAGCCAGGCCGAGAATTCCTCATCAAGCAGCGATGCACCATGCCACCCCTCAGGCGACAGAGAGCCAACAAGACGGGCGATGGTCGGT
Source organism: Myxococcota bacterium (assembly GCA_029251165.1). Lineage (GTDB taxonomy): Bacteria > Myxococcota_A > UBA796 > UBA796 > UBA796 > JAQXDW01. Next base: position 91,719 of record JAQXDW010000042.1, on the reverse strand, counting down.
GCGACATCGATCTGGCGAACCTGCCACGGGACCCGCACGCCGCCATCCTTGCCGTTGGGAAGACGGACGATGAGCGGGATCCGCAGCTGCTCGTCGTACAGCGTGCGACCTCGGCCCCGGCTGCCATGGTCACCAAACTCCTCGCCATGGTCTGCGGTGACCACCACCGCAGTGGACTCCATCAGTCCCTCCGCGCGCAGCCAGGAGAGGGTCTCGCCGAGCTGCTGGTCGAGCCATCGAACCTCTCCGGCATAGCGCGTCCGAGTCTGGGCGAGGCTGTGAGTCGGCTCGAGTCGTGCGCGGCTGCCTTGGTGAGAGAAGTAAGGCGCGCGCGGCTCCATGAGGTGAACCCAGACAAACCAGCGCCGATCCTGGTTGGCGGTGATGAACTGGCGCGCCTCTGTGAGCACAACCTCCGCAGGCTGGTAGTGGTCCTCGACCCGTGCAGGATTTCGGGCGAGCCGAAGCTGCTGGATGGATCGATACAGCTGCAGGCGGCTGGCGCTCTCCGTCGCGCCAGCAAAGGGAGACGGAGCCTGGAACGAGAAGTAGTCGAAGCCCTGATGGAAGTTGAACGAGCGGGCGACGTCGATGTGGTTGGGGAACCCAGCAGTGGCATAGGTCCGCTCAGAGAGAACCTCCGCCAGGGTGGTCGATTGTTCGGGCAGGGGCACCCGCTCAGAGTGGACCCGATGGGCTGCCGGCGGCGCAGCAGTGAACATCGAGGCCACTGAGGCACGGGTCCAGGGCGCGCTGGCGAAGGCCTGCTCAAAGACGATTCCCTCGCGAGACAGCGCATCGAGGGTCGGGGTGAGCCCAGCGGGATTGCCATACGCGCCGAGGTGATCGGCGCGAAGCGAGTCGACGGTGACGATGAGGATGTTGGGATGCTCGACGAGGTCTGGTGGCTGATGAACCTCGGGGTACATGCTCTCGTCGGGGAGCTCTCCTGGAGTGAATGAGAACGCGGCAGCGAGCAGCAGCACCGTGCTCTCCAGGGCGAGCGTGCCCCGGACCCGAAGGAGGATCTTCAGCGGGGTTCGCTGCAGGAGGATCGGTCCGAGCCACAGCCCAACGATGACCACGCTGACGAGCACACCGAGCAGCATCGCCTCGGTCGTTAGCTCCAGGGTCGGGTGCGCCTCCAAGAGAATCGCGCGGGTCACCAGCCAGCCCGTGGTGGCAAAAACGGTCAAGAACCCAACCGACCATGCGATCGGATCGCTCATCAAGCGATGGAGCACCGCGAGCACTGCGCCGACCCCCACACCGACGACCGCTCCGACCACGCCATACATGACGCAGCCGAAGATCAACGCGATGTACTCCCCGGTCGAGGCGCTCGACAGGATGGTGATGGCCTCACACAGCCCGGCGAGGGTCCCTGCGATCAGACCGCTGGAGATGCCGAACCACGCTCGGTGAAGCACATGTCCTCCCGCAGCCCATTATCCCCTGGTGAGGGCGAGGCGGTAGCGAACCTCAGCGGTGCCCGGCACAAAGTCTACCCCAGAGATGCGATCCAGCGACAGCTCCAGCCGCAGCCAGGTGCCGTCAGGCTGCCGCAGCCAGCCCGAAGCACCGACGCGAATGTGCCGCTCCTCAGTGCTCAGAGCGAGGAGGTTGTCATCCAGCAGTCCGACAACGGCCACCCGAGTCAGTGACTCCGCTGACGCCTGCACGCCGTGGTCTCCGGGGAGCCAGGTGATGGCACCCCAGATGCCCATGGCGTCGCCGCCGGGGGCATACCCCATGGAGACACCGTCCTGGGTGAATCCGTCGTGATAGACCCGGTGGCCGGTGTACCAGCGAAAGTAGTCATCCAGCGCACGGGTGCCCTCAAGGGTGAGCGCCCACGGACCGGCACCGACCTCGCCGCCGTAGACATTCGCGACCCCGCCGAGCGCTGGGTAGGGAATGCCCAGAGATTCCCGCGCGATGACATCCTCGCCGCCATACTGCCACCACCCTTCGGCGTACAGTCCCGGCACCAGCACCGACAGGGGGAGGGTGAGCCGCACGTCGATGGCCGCCATCTCGTCCTGATCCGGCAAGAGCTGATCGGGATCGTCATAGATGTGCGGATCGGTCGGGAGGATGAGCTGCCCGATGTCGGGGGTCGGGCGACCGTCGCCCCCAAAGATGCCAAACCGCGACAGGCCGAATTCCAGATACGGAAGCGGCAGCCAGCGAAAGTCCATCATCAGCCAGCCGGGGCGCTCGACGTCCTGGCGGGGAGCATTGAGCCAGCCCACACCGATCTCCCCACGGATCGCGCCGAAGCGACCCCACGGACCGCCCTGCCCACCAAAGGATGCCATCGGAGCGGGCTGGCCGTTGTCGGTGAGCATCAGGCCGCTGTGCCGACCGGGACCAACGAACCGCTCTCGCAGACCGACCCCGCCGAAGACATGCGGCCCGCGCGCCCCCACCCAGAGCTCGCGCGCGGTCGCTGAGAAGCCGTCGACGTCTGCGAGGACCTCGGGGCGAGCAGAGATCTCCATCGGTCCGAGATAGGCACGGGTGTCGATCCAGGCCCGACCGGCAAGCAGCCCGGGCTCTGTGTCACCGGAGCGATACTCCGGCTGCTGCGTGCCAAGCGAGAGCACGCCACCCGGACGCAGCGCGGGCTGCTGGATGCTCCCCTCCCCAACAGCAGCAGCCAGCTCCGCCGCGAGGAGAGATGCGAGGATCGGATCGACCTCAGCACCCTGGAGCTGCCAGGCCTGGGCCAGCGGACTTCGGTCGGGTGCGCCCCGAAAGACCGAGAGCCCCTGCTCGCGGACGAGGCGCTCGGTGAGCAGAAGCGTTGGATCAGAGGCCGGCTCGGCGCTCGCGACCTTCAACCCAAGAACAATCAGGTGCATCACAGCGGAAACGTAGCACACCATGCCTTCACCAGCGCCCACGCTCCAGGTATGAAGGAGCGGTGATGCTCGCTGTTCTGCTCATCACCGCTGCTGCTGCCCAGCCAAGTGACTGGTACGCCGCACCGGTCGTCTCCTTCCTCCAGCCGGTCCGGGATCCGTTCCTGTATCGCTGGCAGAACAATGTCTCTGCGGTCATGTCCGGGCGCACCGCCTCGCCCCTGTTCCGAGCCTCTGCCGCGCAGATGGATGTCTACTGGCGCCTGGCCGCCTTTGACACCGAGACCCCCTGGATCAGCACCCAAGATGCACAGCTCGCGATGGAGCATGCCGGACTCGGAGCGCTGCTCGCGCTGCAGCTCTCCACTGACCAGATCGTCTCTCGAAGTCCCGAGTTCAGCACCGTCCAGCGCAGCCTGCGGACCCTCGCCGGACCGTCGATGGTCATCGAAAAGGAGCAGGAGGGTGTCCGAGTTCAGCTCAACGAGCGCCCGAGGAGCCAGCGTGTCGCCATGGCGAGCCTCCAGGAGCCCTTGAGGGGACGCCGGCCCAGCCCACAGGTTCGGGTCTCTTCTGGACTCCGGGTCGTCGAAGTCACCCGGACCAGTCCGATCGGTGAGGACTACACAATTCTCCGTCCCGGCCTCAGCCTGACCGCTGGAGCCGAGCACCTCGGCCCGGTCAACCTACAGCTGCGCACATCGCTTCTCCAAGAGCGCATCAACCAGACCACGGTCGACTGGCGAGCCGCCATTCGACTCCGAGCACTCCCGGGGATCTCTCTTCTCGGAGATGCTCAGGGAGACGAGCAGCTCGTCGCCCGACTTCAGACCGGCGTAGAGTGGCGCCTCCCTGTCGCGCCGCTGGTGACCTCTCGGATCATCGGAAGCTATCGAGTCGACGATGGCGAGCAGCGGGTGATGCTGCAGGTCAATCGCCCGCTGCAGTGGCACATCCCCAGCGACATACAGCGCTGGCCGCTGGGTCAGGAGCTGGATGCCCGCGGCCCCTCACCCATCCGACGCCTCGAGATCAGTCCTGGACCGCTGGTTCGCCTCGTCCCAGAGCAAGTCGCGCGCGACGCACTTACCCGACAGCGGGATGCTGCATCTGCAGCAGAAGACGCGAAGAAGACCGCTACGGACGAAGGCTCTTGAGCGCCTGGTCTGCGTTCCACGACACATAGATGTCTGGGTCTTCTCGGAGTCCCGAGAGCAGCTCCAGGGCCAGACCGTCGCCGATGTAGCCCAGCGCCCAGATGGCGTTGAGCGGGATGCTGCGGGTGGCATCATCTCGACAGGTCTCGATGTAGGCGATGAGGGTCGGGACCGCCTGAGGATCCTTCAGGCGTCCCAGCGCGTCGACCGCAAGCTTCTCCACATCCCGATCCGACTCGACCTCGAGCATCGCCATGATCGCGGGAACCGCTGCGACAGTCTCCAGCTCAATGAGGCTCTCCAGTGAGTTGGAGCGGACCTTCTGAGACGGATCCTGCAGCGCCTCAATGAGCGCAGCCTCGACCGCTGGTGAGCCGAAATTCCGAGCGATCTTTGAGGTGTCTTCTCGGACGACCGGGTTGGACGAGGAGAGGTTGTTCGCGATGTCGTCGGAGGACGGGCCGCAGGCGATCAAGAGACTGAGGACGCTCATCATGCTGCACCGCCGGACTTCTTTTCTTTCCGAGCGCTCTTGGGCAGTCCCCCCTCATCGGAGTGGTACTGGCGATACGCCTTGTAGTAGTAGCCGTAGCCGCTGCTGTGAAAGTCGAGCTTGTTGAGGACCAGACCGACGGGCTCGATGCCGCTGCTGGCGAACCGACCGCGCATGTCCGAGATGAGCTTGCGGGAGGTCTTGTGGGCCTCGATGACCAGGATGATGCCGTCGACCACCCGAGAGAGAACCAGCGAGTCGTTGACCACCAGGGAAGGCGGCGTGTCGACGATGACCAGATCGTAGCTCTTCTGGAGGTCCAGGAGCAGCTGACGGAGCCGAAGGCTCTCGACGAGCCGGGCGGGATCGGTCGGGATCGGTCCGGAGGTCAGCAGAGAGAGACCGGGCACCGGGGTCTGCTGGATGGCCTCGTTGACCTTGAGCTTGCCGGTCAGGACATCGGTGATGCCCTGGTGGTTTGAGGTCTCAGAGAAGTGCCGATGCTGCGCGGGGCGGCGGAGGTCGCAGTCGACGATGAGCACCTTCTTGCCCTCGCGTGCAAAGCTCACCCCGAGGTTGACGGAGAAGGTGCTCTTGCCTTCGCTGGGCAGCGCCGAGGAGACCGCGATGATCTCAAGGGGCTTGTCGAGGGAGGCGTAGAGCAGTCCGTTTCGAACCGTGCGGTAGGACTCAGAGACCGGGTGGGTGGTCGCCAGGACATCGATGACCCGCCGCTCACCCTCACCCTTGAACTTCGGGATGACGCCGAGACGAGGAGCATCCCAGACCTCACCGAGATCCTCAGGGCTCTTGATGGTGTCGTCGATGTACTCAAACAGGAACACCAGCCCGAGACCAAACGCACTGCCAAGGACGAGTCCGAGGATGAGGTTGACCATCAGCTTGGGGCTGTAGTGACGCTCTGGAGGCTTGGCGGCCTCGATGGGCTGAAGATCAGAGACGGTCATCGCCTCAGCGACACCGATCTGGTAGCTCTGCTCCTGGAGGCTCTTGTAGACCTCTTCGGCGGCATCTGCGGCGAGCTGGAGCTGCGAGATGCGCCGCATCTTGTCAGGATAAGCGCCAAACTCATCGGTCGTGCGGTTGATGGAGGACTGGATCTCCTCACCCTTCTTCCGAAGCCCCGAGAGCTGGGCCTCGAGGTCCTGCACGGTCGGGTCTAGGGCATGCTGCTCATCGAGGGCGCGCTGCAGCTCCGACTCCGTCTCAGCGATGAGCTGATCGATGTGGAGGATGTCGGGGTGACGCTCGGTCTTCTGAGTGCGCTCCTCAGCACGCTGCTCCGCGAGCTGAAGCAGCTTGGTCTGGATGCCCTGGATCTTGCTGTTCAGCTGCGCAGTCCGTGGGGAGACCATGCCATCAGTCTCGCGATCCTGGTAGATCCGCTGCATGGAGATCCGACCGCGGACCTCTTGAATCGAAGCTGAATTGGCCTCGTAGGCCATCATGAGATCGCTGACCCGGGCGATGCCGGCCTTCATCTGCGACTCCAGATCGAGGATCTCTTCCTCGGCCTGGGCGTCGGAGATCTTCATCATCGCGTCGTCGAAGTTCTTCTGGACGTCCTCGAGCTGCTCCTTGACGAAGATGCCCGCATTGCGGGTGTCCTCTCGGGCCTGCTTCTCGGACTGATTGACCGAGAGGCGGACCGCAGTGTCCGCGATGAGTCGCGCGAGGTGAGGATCGTTGGCGGATGCCTCGAAGACGAGAATGTCAGTGCCCTGCTGCTGGGTGACACTCAGCAATGGACGGGCCTCAAGCTCGCCAAAGAGTCCAGGAACAAGGATTTCTTCCGTCGTATAGAGACGACCCTCAGAGTTCCGAAGCTGAAGCCGCCAGATGAGGTTCTCGAGGAGCGGGCGGGTGGTCGCCAGCGCGATCTTGTTCGTGATGTCGTCAGAGCTGCTGCTCAGACCAGTGGCAATCTCAGAGAGATCCAGCTCGCTGAGAATCGACATCGTGGAGTCGCTGCTGTTGACGATGACCCGCGCGCTGGCTCGATAATTCTTCGGGAGAAGCAGCGACAGCGCAACGGCAGCGATGGCGAAAAAGAGGACCGACTGGACAACCAGCCACTTCCGTCTCATCAGTGCTGTGTAGAGTTTCAGGAGTTCCATATGCTGCCAGTCCCCGTCCACGCTCATAAGGGGCGCGATCCCCAGTCATGAGCATGTGTCGTGGCGGTTGTATAGCCGTAGGCTGCTCAGATGGGCAACTGTGTACTTAACGGTAGAACAGCGCGTGGCACGATAAGGGATGTCGACTACCATCCATGAACGAGGCAATGATGACTCAGGGAATGCTGCTGATGTGGCTGGCTGGATGCATGAAAAGCGCCCCAGTACCCAACATTTCCAATGCTCCATCTGAGCTGCTCGCTGCTCGAAACTTTGACGAGTTCCAGCTCGGTCCCGGAGATCAGATCGCCATCAAGGTTTGGCGGCACACCGATCTGGACATGGACATCACCATCGCACCAGACGGCAGCATCACCTACCCCCTGGTGGGCAGGGTCGTGGCCGCAGGGATGACCTACCCTGAGCTGGCTGAAACCCTGACGACAGCCATTGCAGATTACTACGAAGACCCTCAGGTATCGGTCAACATCCTTGAGCTCCAGAGCCAGAAGATCTTCGTTCTTGGAGACGGCGTCTCCAGCCCCTCGGTCCTTCAGCTCAACAACGAGATGTCGATCTTAGAGGCCCTCACACGATCCGGCGGACTCGCCAGCACCGCCCGCACTCGGAATGTGCTCCTGATCCGAGGCGGACTCGATGAGCCAGAGCTGTTCACAGTAGACGTGCACTCCATCTACAACGAAGGTCGCATGGATCAGATGGTCTTCCTCCAGCAGGGCGACATCGTCGTGGTTCCCAACAAGACCATCACCAACATCTCCAATTACTTTCGTGAGATCCAGGGCATCGTCTCACCCTTTGTCTCAGGCTCCGCGATCTATCGCAATGTCAGTACAGGCGCGGGTCCGGATGCCTCCGCTGAGTAGCCCCTCGCAGGAACAGGAGTTGACGTGCTGAAGGCTGGCCCGCTCGGTCTGCTGGTCATCATCTGCGATGTAATCGCTGTGGTACTGGGTCTACTGAGCGCGCATGCGCTGTGGGTCTCCTACAAGCCACACCTGGAGCTGGTGCTGCACATCAGCTGGTGGGAGCTATGGCTGCCCAATCCGTTCATGCCCAGCGGAATTGTCCTCCTGCTGACCTGGCTGCTGGTGCTCAGACAGCTCGGTCTATACGAGCCCTCCCGCTTCGCCTCCTCCGCCCGCATTGCCGCTGGAGTCACCCGGGCGAGCGCGGTGGTGGTGCTGGTCGTGGTCATCCTCCAGTTCATGCTGCCCGACCGAACCTACTCTCGGTTCCTCATCCTGTCAGTCTGCGGCCTGACCTCTACGCTCGTCGGAACCAGCCGGCTGCTGCTGTTTCAATTCCAGAGCCGTATTCGCCCCCACACCCAGCGGCGACGGGTCGCAATCGTCGGAATTGGTCAAGATGCTGCAGCGATGTCCAAGCGGCTGGAGCGATACGGTCACCGGACCTACTCAATCACCGGCTTCGTCCGTCCGCAGGAGTCTCGTGAGGCTCAGGTGGTGGAGGAGAGCGCGGTCCTCGGCCAGACCGGTGATTTTCAGAGACTCGTCAACGAGCACAACCTCCAGGTGCTCGTCATCGCCACCCACGACACCCACCGTGAGGAAGCGCTCCAGCTGGCACGCCGGGCAGATCAGATGGAGCTGAGGGTGCTGCAGGTGCCGTTCACCTGGGGAATCGCCAACCCCCGGATCGATCTGACGAACCTTGGCGATCTCCAGCTCATCGACCTCGCCACCCTCGCCTACCCCACCCTCGCCGAGCAGATCAAGCGCATCCTGGACCTCGTCCTGACCCTCCTGGGAGGCCTCATTATCCTGCCACCGCTGCTGGTCATCGCGCTGGCGATCAAGCTCCAGGACGGCGGACCTGTCTTCTTCATCCAGAGCCGCTGCGGACGCGGCGGGCGCAAGTTCCCGTTCTTCAAATTCCGCTCGATGGTGATCAACGCCGAGGCGCTCCGAGACAAGCTACAGGCGCAGAATGAATCGGACGGTGTCCTCTTCAAGATGAGGGATGACCCCCGCATCACCCCATTTGGTCACTTCATCCGAAAGTACTCTCTCGATGAGTTTCCCCAGCTCATCAACGTCATCCGCGGCGACATGAACCTCGTCGGCCCCCGACCGCTGCCGATGAAAGATCTCGAAGGCATCGTCGGGGATCCTGAAGCCGAGTACTGGTTCGAGATGCGCAGCAAGGTCAACCCCGGCATGACCGGGATGTGGCAGGTGGCAGGTCGCTCGGATCTCGGCTTCAAGGAGATGATTCAGCACGACATCGACTACATCCAGAACTGGTCGCTGTGGCTGGACATCGTCATCCTCCTCAAGACAATCCCTGCAGTGCTGAAGGGACGCGGTGCCAGCTGACGGCATGAGGGAAGGCGAAATGGGTGTCGGTCGGACCTCGCTGCTGCTGGTGCCGGTTGCCTTGGCGAGCCGGGGGGCAGCCTTTCTGGTGCCCCTGGCAGTCGCGGCGTGGTTCGGGATCGGCGCGGTCACCGATGCCTGGTTCTGGGCGCTGGCGTTTCCGACCTTCGCCCTCGTGCTTGCCGGCACCGCGCTGGGGACCACGGCCACTCCGCCGATGGCGGAGATACGCGAGACCGCACCCGAGCGACTCCCGAAGTTTATCGGCGGGCTGATGGTCTGGAGCGCCCTGTTCGCGCTGAGCCTCGGGGTGCTGATGTGCCTCCTGGCCCCCAGCTATCTTGACCGATTCTCAAGCTTCAACGAAGACACTGCTGATATGGCGATCATCTTCCTGTGGGAGCTGGTTCCGTTTGCAGTGCTGACCGCCTCCGGGGCCGTGCTTCGTGCAGGCTGCGAGGTCGGCGGGCGGTTCTACGGTGTCGCCGCCACGCCGGTCATCCGGGCAGCAGTGGTCCTCGCCGTGACGTGGCTGGCCTTAGTGCCGATCGGACCACATGCGCTCGCGCTCGGGCTGGTGGTCGGAGAGCTGGTTCAGTTCCTGTGGTGGGCATGGCTGCTGGCCCAGACCGGCGTGCGACCGACTCCAACCTTCACCATCGATCCGGCAGTGCGGCAGGTTGGCCGTGATCTCGCACCGATCCTCGGCGGCGAGATGCTGGTCGCCCTGAACCTCATCGTCGACAAGGGCTTCGCCGCGATGCTCACCGAGGGGTCCGTCTCGACCCTTGAGTACGCCGACCGCGCCCGCGTCATTCCGCAGACCCTCCTCCAGAGCAGCCTGGCGATGGTCGCATTTGCCGCGTGGTCCAACCTCCGCGCGCAGGGCGATTTAGAGAGGGCCCGTGGCGCCGTCGATCAAGCCCTCCGCTGGACACTGGCGCTCTCCACTCCAGTGCTCGCGGGCATGTTCATCGGCCGCTTTGTGCTCACCGAGTTGATGTTCCAGCGCGGCGCGTTCACCCCAGAGGACACCCTCGCGACCGCCTCCGTGCTCGGCTGGTACCTTCCAGGCATCCTCCCCAACCTCCTCGGCATCCTGGCCGTCCGCGCTCACATTGTAGAGCGAAATCTGACAATAATCTTCTGGCTGGGCGTTGTATCGGTGATGTGCAATGGTGCGCTCAACGCACTGCTGATGACTTCGATGGGCCTAGAGGGACTCGCCTTGTCCACCACGCTGAACATGCTCGTTGTACCCGCCCTCTACCTCATCGCGCTCAAGCCCTATGTCCGCCCCGACGTTCGCGGCTGGCTGCTCGCTGGTGGCTTCTCCGCTGTCGGAATCGCCACGGCAGTGATCGTAGAGGTGGTGTTCGGTGCCCCAACTGAGCTGCTCGATCCTGTCCTCTGGGGAGCCGCAGTGATCTGCTTCACCCTGCTGGGACTCGGCTGGCGTGTGACCTCTCGTCCGCAGTCATCATAAGCCCTTGGCCATCCTCACCACCCCACTGCTGATCATCCTCCTGCTCAGCCAGAGCTACATCGATCTGGAGGTCATCCTCCCGCTGGGGCGAACCTTCAACGCGCCGGTGGCAGACTGGGCGGCGCTGCTGCTGGTTCCTCTGGCCGCCGCGGGCTGGCTGCGTGGAGAGCGCGCCCCGCTGCCTGGGGTCTCCGGCTATGCGCTCATGCTGCTCGCGGCAGCGCTGAGCGTGCAGGTCGCCATCTCTCCGGCAGACTCACTCCACCACCTCCTGCGCAAGCCGCTGTTCTTCTACGTCGCGTATGGCTTCGGGCTGGTGTGGCTGGTGAAGCGGACCCCAGCCACGGTGCTGTGGGGAGCGATGATCGCCTGGGCGCTCAGCACCGCTGGGCTGTCGCTGCTGACCTCCGTCAGCCGCATCCTTGCCGGGGATGCACTGTGGTTTGCCCGCATCTCTGGACTGACCCCGAACCACAAGACCCTCGCTGTCGGGCTCTCGACAGCCCTGCCGCTGCTCATCGGCCGCCGAGACCGCGCGCCGGGTCGCCCGATCGATCTGGCCGTTCTCTTCTCGCTGTCTGCGATTCTGCTGTCCGCCAGCAAGACCGCTTGGATCATCGCAGTGTTCTCCATGGCGTGGTTTCTGCCCCGGAGCCGGCCGCTCTCAGTCCGACCGCGATTCATCCTTCCGGCCCTCACGCTGGCTGTTGCCCTGGCGTACTACGCACCCGTCCTGCTCGGCAGTCGGGCGATGCTCGACGCTGCGCGCTCTCGACACTCTCTCAACGAGCGCGCCTGGAGCATGCTCACCGCTCACCCCATCATCGGCAGCGGCACCGGCATGAATGTGCTCGTTGAGCAGGTCACCTTCCCCCACTACAGGGTCAACGGGGTCGATGCACACGGGGTCATCCAGAAGGTCGGCAGCGAGACCGGGCTCCTGGGGCTCATCGGATACGGGTGGTTCTCCCTCTCCTGCCTCGGCACCGTGCGGCGGCGCTGGGAGGACAGCGGCGGAGACTTCTCCGGGACGGGCTATGGCACGGTCGGCTGCATCGCGGCACTTCAGGTCAGCCTGCTGCTGTCCACAGAGACCTTCTCCCAGACATGGTGGATTCCCTTCGCGGTCTCCTGGGGACAGGCACATCGAACAGATGAGGAGGGGTGATGCGCGTCTTGATGATCCACACCTTCCACCACCCCCGAGGTGGCGACAGCACCTACACCCGATCGCTGACCGGCCTGCTTGAGAATGCTGGGCACACCGTCGCTCACCTCGCGATGCGTCACCCAGACAACGAGCCGAGCACCTGGGAGGCTCGATTTCCGGCGTGGGTTGATCTGCGGCAGAGCCGGGGGAGGCTGGCGAACGCCGCCCAGGCGATGCGCATGGTGTGGTCACGAGAGGCTGCCGAGAGCTGTGCAGCGCTCATCGCGGACTTCAAGCCCGACGTCGCTCACCTCCAGCATGTCCACCGTCACCTCACGCCCTCGGTCCTCGATCCGCTCAACGCTGCTGGCGTTCCGGTGGTCTGGACGGTCCATGACTATGAGCTGATCTGCCCATCAGGGCACCTGTTCACCGCCGGTGCTCCCTGTGAGCGGTGCCGGAACGGCGACTACCGAAACGCCATCCGCCAGCGGTGCAAGTGGGGCGCGCTGCTCCCCTCTGCCGCGGTCGCGCTGGAGCAGACCATCCACCGCAAGAAGAACGTCTGGGGCCGGGTCGATCGCTTTCTCTGTCCGTCTCGCTTTCTTGCCGGTCGGCTGGAGGCGTTCGGGGTGCCCGCCGATCGCATCACCCCGCTGAACAACCCACTCGATCTCACCGTCCATCCACCGGCAACAGCACCTGGTCAGGGCTGGCTCTATGCCGGGAGGCTCGCCGAAGAAAAGGGCGTAGAGATCGTCATCGAGGCGGCCCGACAGCTCCCCACGCACCCGCTCCGCATCTGCGGTGATGGCCCCATCGCTGCCGACCTCCGGCGGCAGGCAGCCGGCATGTCTCATGTCTCCTTCCTCGGACACCTCCCCACAGACCAGCTCGCCGGCGAGATCCGACGGGCCGCAGTCATCGCGGTGCCGTCGCGGTGGTATGAGAACTTCCCGTATGCAGTGCTGGAGGCCCAGGCGGCCAGCCGAGCAGTGGTCGCCAGCGCCATCGGCGGCATCCCCGAGCAGATCGAGAGCGGCGTCAACGGACTGCTCGTTCCGCCCTCCGATCCAGCAGCGATGGCAGCGGCAGTGGGAAGCCTCCTGGCCGATCCAGATGCCGCGCTCCGCATGGGGCGTGCGGCCCGGCAGCGGATCGCCGAGCGGCTCAATCCCGCCGACCACCTCGCCACTGTCGAGTCGATCTACCGCGAGGTCTGTGCACGCTGAGCGAGGAAGTCGCGGAGGTGCTGCGCAAACTCCGCCGGACGCTCGATCATCGGGAGGTGGCCGGTCTCTGGCATGATGATGACCGCACTGTCCGGAATCCCCTTGTCAAAGACCGAGGCCATCGAGACGTCCAGCACCCGGTCGGTGTCGCCCCACAGCACCAGGGTCGGTGCCGTGATGGTCGCAAGCTGCGCCTCCAGGCCCGAGGGGTGCGCGCGGAGATCGGCCCAGATGCCGGTGGTGAACGCACGGTTTTCGATGGCGATCGCAGCGAGATGATCGATGACCACGTCCGGCACCCAGGGCTTCTCGACGAACACAAAGTCCAGCAGCGCGTCGTACTCCTCCGCGCTGCGGGCGATCAGCGGGTTCTCGCCCTCTGCAACCATGCCGCTGAGCGCTGAGGGTGTCGGAGAGGCAACCCCGGCGGCGTTGATCAAGGCAAGCGAGGTGACATCCTCAGGATATCGGGTCGCATAGATTCCTGAGATCTCACCGCCCATCGAATTGCCGACGAGGTGAACCGCCGTCAGTCCGAGGGCATCATGGAACGCCTTGAGGCGTGCAGCCTGGCTGACCGGGTCGTACCGAATGGCGTCGTCTCGGGTGCTCTGCCCAAAGCCTGGCAGGTCCAGCGCGACGACGCGGTAGGCATCCGTCAGCCCAGCGGCTGCCCGGGTCCAGTGATCCTTGTCGGCGTTGAAGCCATGGACCATCAAGAGGACCGGCCCCGCACCGCCATCGGTGTAGGCAATGTCGAGGCCATCGACGGTGATCCGATGCTCATGGAGTCCCGCACGCCCCCGCTCCAGCACCATCGCGAGTCCCATGAGGCGTGCCGGTGAGCGCGACAGCCCGAGCAGACCAAGTCCGGTGATGACCGCAGCGGCAGTGAGTCCCCTCTTCATACTCTCTCCGTCAAAGGCAGAGTACCTCCTGACACTGAGGCGACGCTCAGATAGTCTTGGCCCATGAAGTCACTCTTCCTGATCCCGCCGAGCAGCCTGAACCCCAGAGGGCTGCCCATCGACCGTGTCTATGGCTGTAATTATGGCTTCGACTACAAGCCGGCGATCCACTTCCTGCAGGCCGCCACCTATGCCGCGAAGGTGCTGGGATGGTCGGTGCGGTTCATGGACTGCCCTGCAGAGCAGATCGACGTAGACGGGCTCAAGCAGGCTGTCGTCGAAGAGCAGTACGACGTGGTGGTCCACTGGGCGACCTACCTCTCGGCGCTCGAGGACCTGGCTGCGGCTCGGATCATCCGACAGCTTCGGCCCGCTACCCGGTTCGTGTTCATGGGCACCGCCCCGACCTGGAAGCCCAGAGAATTCGAGCTGGGCCAGCAGGCGTTCACCCTGCTCGGAGAGCCCGAGCACACCCTGCGCGATCTCGACGCCATCTGGAAGGGCGAGCGCGCGATGGAGGGAACTCCAGGTCTGGGATGGTGGACGGATCGGGGTGACTTCAAGCGGGGCGGCTTTCGGAGTCTCCTCGACGTCACCGAGCTGCCGATGCCCGACCGGCGCATGCTGCTGGGACAGTACCGGGCAAACCGCCTTGAGGTCAGCCAGATCACCGTGATGGCGGTCAGTCGAGGCTGCGGATTCCGGTGTACCTTCTGCTGCACGAACGCCGTAGATCAGGCCATCGATCTGGAGTACAAGCTGCTCAAGCCCCCGGCGGTCGAGCGCGCACCGCTGCGCAAGCGGACCGCTGATCAGATCATCGCCGAGTTCCACGACATCGCCTCCCTCGGCATCCAGGGAGTCGAGATCGCCGACAACATCTTCACCTGGGGCAGCAAGCGCACCCAGAAGATCTGCAACGGAATTGAAGACCTCGGGCTGCACTGGATCTGCCTGGCGCGGGCCAACATGCTGCACGATCCAGAGCAGATCCAGGCGATGGCGCGGGCTGGCTGCAAGATGGTCTACATGGGCAGCGAGAGCTTCGACGACGGACTCCTGGACGACATGGTCAAGGATCTCAAGGTCCGCGATGTGGTCAAGGCGGTGACCACATGTCGTGACAATGGCGTGGAGCCCGAGGTCAGCGTGCTGATCGGCGGCAGCCCCAACGAGACCTGGAAGACCTTGATCAACTCCTGGCGGGTCAGCCGCACGCTGGGCACGAAGTTCGTTCACTTCTCCGTCGCCCTGCCCTCCCCATCCACGCAGCTCTACGACGACGCGATCACCAACGGCTGGTTTGTCGAGGGTGACTTCCGTCCAGCCGACAATGCCCGAGAGGTCATCATCGACCTCCCCAACCTCTCACATCGAGAGCTGAAGTTGGCGCTTAAGCTGGCCTATGCCGGCCAGTACCTCTCCCCCTCGGGGATCTGGAAGCACGCCAAGAGCGTACGCAGCGTCGACGACTTCACCCACAAGCTCCGCAGCGCGGGCCGCCTGCTCGGCTTCCTCGCGGAGGGAGACGAGCTTCGCGAGGCCAACATCCCGCCGGGTCGGGTGACTCCCCTGTGAGCCGCAGGATAGGCCTGCAGTCATGAAGACTCCGGTTGATGTCCTCGGCGTCGGCGTTCACCCGCTGACCTGGTCTGAGCTGCTTGCCCTCGTGGGCGACTTTATCCAAGACGGCCTCCCACACACCGTGGCGTATGCCAACGTACACGTCATCAACACCGCCGCTCGAGACGTCGCCCTCCGAGACTTCCTCGCCGAGGTTGACGTCTGCTACTGCGACGGCAACGGAGTGGTGCTCGGTGCGAGGCTGCTGGGCCGCGAGATCCCGGAGCGCATGACCGGCGCGGACTGGATCTGGTCGCTCGCCGAGGTCGCCGCCGCAAAGGGCTGGCGGCTCTACTGGCTCGGCGGCGCGGAGGGAATCACCGAGGCTGCAGCCGAGACGCTCCGAGAGAAGCACCCCGCGCTCCAGATCGCCACAGACCACGGCTACCACGCGAAGTCCGGTGCCGAAAACGACAGCGTCATCGATCGGATCAATGACTTCGAGCCCCACATCGTGCTGGTCGGGATGGGCACTCCGCTTCAGGAGCAGTGGGTCGCGCAGGTTCGAGGGGAGCTGGACGCGCCGGTGGTGTGGTGCCTGGGTGCGACCGCCGACTTCATCTCCGGCACCGTCGAGCGCCCCGGGCCTGCGTGGCTGGTCGACAACCACGAGTGGCTCTCTCGCCTCATCGCGGATCCCCGCCGCCTCTGGCAGCGGTACCTCATCGGCAACACGGCCTTCCTCGCCCGCATCGGTCGTGCACGACTAAGAGGACAATAGTCGCGTGGAGGCTCAGGATTAGAGCCGCACCCGCCACGAGCCACGCTCCGTCAGCACCCAGACGGCATCCGCGCCGTCGATCACCATCGCGGTCGGCCAGGCGTCATCGGGAAGCTGGCTGGAGGCGATGGACCCATCCGACCGGATGCGGCCGACCGTGCCGTCCTCCGCAGCGAACCAGCAGCCACCGCGCCCGTCGTGGGCGACCGCCGGGATCGCGACGCCTTCGTCGCGCCCCTCCAGCAGATCCGTCACCGCACCATCCGAGACCTGGAGACGCTCCAGGCCGTTGAGGGTGCCGACGCAGACCTGCTCGCCGTCGGAGGAGAGCGCCAGTGCATGCTGGGTCTGGGCGTAGGGGCGCACCGCACCGAAGACCACCCGAAAGACCACCCCGCCCTTTCCGACCGCCCACAGCGCGTGCTCATCGGAGGCGAGGACGCTGACATCAGGCAGCTCTGCCATCTGCACGAAGTCATCACGCTGCGCCTCGTAGCGGAACAGCCCGCGCTCGTCCCCGATCCACACCGTGCCCGCCCAGGCTGCTGCGGCATCTGGCCGCTTGCGGAGCCCGACTCGGTGCAGATCGCCGTCGGCGTTGAGGCGAACGGCGGAGCGACCGATGGCCCAGACGTCGTCCTCCACAGCGAGCAACGACAGCACCGGCGGATCGGCAGCGACGATGAGGTCGGCGGCATCATCGTGGGGCATCCCGATGCTCCAGACTCCATAGTCGCCAGCGACGAATGCGCCGCCTTCGCGAAGCAGCAGCGCGCTGGCAGACCGATCCGCCGGCCATCGAGAGAGGCGAGGACTTCGGATCTCGCGCGCGGATCCGTCTTCGTCGAGCTGCACCCAGGAGAGCCCCGCATTTGTCCCGACCCACAGGCCTGTACCCTGGCTGGCGACCGCCCAGGCTGTCGAGGACGGCAGGCCATCAAGACGGGTGATGCGCAGTCCATTCGGCCCCGCGAGGCCCTGCCGACCTGCTGCCGCCCACGGACCATAGGGGCTCAGGGTGAGGCTGTAGGTCTCGGAGGTCGGATACTCGGGGACCGCGACGAGCTGACCGTCCGACAGCAGCTTCACGCCCTGATCCTCGCTCGCAACCCAGACATCCTCGCCCGACACGACGCTGCCGAAGACCTTGATCGCAGGCAGCTCCGGCTGTACCGGTGAGCCGGAGGAGTCCAGCCTGCGCAGCCCCTCATAGCCAACCCACACCCCGCCATCATTGTCCGCCGAGAGGCTGAACACCGACCACGGCGCAAGCACGGTGTCGAGCTGCCCCGTGCGGTGCAGGGCGAGGCCCTGGTAGGTCCCAACCCACAGCCCTGCGTCGTCGTCGATGAGGACCGCCTGAACATATGGATCCGGGAGCACATCGTCCCAGACCTCGACGACCACCTCATCCTGGAAGAGGGCGGCGCCCTGTGCCGTCCCGACGAGGAGCTGACCGTCCCGCTCATCCAAGGCGATGACCCGATCATCGGGCAGGCCATCCCAGCGGGTCAGGCTGGTCACCCCAGCCTTGCCGGGCTGAGCGAGGATCACGCCGCCGCCGAGGGTGCTGGCGATGGCCTGGTGGCCGTCAGAGACCACCTGCCCGACGTCGCCCGCCAGGACGGTGCCGCCCGGACTCGCCAAGATCGCCAGCTCTGCCGGGCTGACCCAGGCCGGGGCCGTGACCGGCGCGCTCCACCGCCCCCCCTCTCGTCGCACCCGAAGCGGAGTCCCTACGGGCAGCGGCCGGCTCACCCAGCCAGGGAGGGCATCCTCAGACAGCGAACGCCACCGGCCCCGACGCAGCGCCTGAACCTCCACTGCGCCAGCACCGTCCCACCAGAGTCGGATCGGAAGGCGCGCTGCGGAGAGGTCTGACCAGAGGGTTGGTGGGGGCGTGACCGCGCGGAGGTGCTCGGGGCGGCTCCAGGGGTCCGCGGCGAAGGCAGACAGGGCAAGCAGGGCAGCAGACAGCATGATTGATCCGGGGGCTGAGGGGTTGGTCACCGACACCGGGAATCGGTTCCCCGGAGGTCGCTACAGCCCCTCGATGTCCTTCTTGTATCGCTCGATCTGCCGCTCCATATAGCCTGGGTTTCCAGCGATCTGGATCGCATCATCTGGACAGACCCACCAGCAGTACATGCAGCTGATGCAGCTCTCTGGATCGGTCTTCACCCCGATCTCCTCGACAGAGAGTCCGGTGGGGCAGAAGTCCGCGCACGTCGTGCAGGGGCCACAGTCCTCCCGACCACGCCGCACCCCCTCGACCCCGTCTTCCTCATAGGAGTAGACATCCTGGACGATGTTGAGCTTGTAGGCGACCTTGAGCACGCTCTCCTGGCTGGTCAGCGGACGGACCGCCTTCTTCAGCCAGAGCAGCTTGCGGGAGTCGGACAGCTCTGCAAGCTTGCTGCGCGGCGGAGCTTTCTTCACCGGGCGGATGATCTCGACGGTGGAATTCACCGCGTCGATGAGGTCCTGGTCAATGTCGCCGGCCTCCAGTGCGTACACCAGGTACGGGATCTCCGCGACCTTCAGGCCAATCATTCGGGCAATGACGACGTCATTGACGAACGCGCTGTCAGACATCATCAGGCGGCCCAGCCGGTAAGGCTCTCCGTCTCCAGGGCCGTTGCCCTCCATGCCGATGAGGCCATCGACGAGGATGAGGTCTGGTCGGATGACCTCATTGATCGCAAAGATGTTGCGGCCAAGATCCATGTGCATGTGCCGCTTGTCCTGCCCCCGTGCGATGCCGACCCAGTTCTTCATCGCACAGGAGAAGGTGGCCTCGCAGTGGGTCTTGACCTTTGGGATCGAGATGAGGAAGTCGCAGTCGATGACGGTGCGGGCGATCTGAGGATGTGCACCAGCCGTGAGCACCACCTGGTAGCCGTCATCCCGGTTGAGGTTGACCAGCCCTGTGCCGTAGCGCTCCGCCATCTTGTCGACCCGCAGGCGGGCGAAGGTGTCGATGCCCCGACGCTCGATGCCGACGTTGGAGCCATCGGCGATCGTGAGATCGGTGTACCCAGCAGCCTGGAGCCACTCCAGGGTCGCAGCGAGGACGCGGAGGTCGACCGAGTTTCCGGTCAGCGCGACGAGATCGTTGTTGAGGTTGGGCTTGAGGACGATGCGGGCGTCCTTGTCTGTCGGGAGGCGCTCAATGTAGGCATCGAGCAGCGCGGCGACGCCCTCGTGGATCTCGTCGCGGGTCCAGGCGGACACCATCGAGACGCTTCCGCGCTCAAAACGGTAGTGCTTCATGCGCTCACTCTATCGTCAATCCATCCCAGGCGACGAGCGCGCCGTGTCAGCGGGCGATGGAGGAGAGGATGTTCTCGTACTGCTCCCACACCCGCACCCAGCTGAGGTTGCCCTCCGCATAGCGGCGCCCCGCTCGGCCCATCTCTGCACGCCGCGCGGGATCATCGATCAGCGCGATCATCGCGGAGCGCATCGCCGCAACATCTTCTCGGGGAACCGGAACGCCGTGGCCGCCGGTCGCCTCTCGGATGGCCGGCTGGTCAAACCAGATCACCGGCTTGCCGCAGGAGAGCCCCTCGACCGCCGTGAACCCAAAGCCCTCCTCCATCACCGTCGGATAGAGGATGACGTCGGCATTTTGGTAGTACGGCGCCATCTCCGGCACGTTGTGGGCAAACGACACGGGCTGGTTGAATGCCTGGACCTTGAGCTGGTCAAGGTAGACCTGATCCGCAACCGAGCCGACGATGGTCAGGTGGACCCGCTCCTTGTAGCGACGGGGCAGCCGGGCGATGGCATCGATGGCGTGGTGCTGCCCCTTTCCGGGAAGGATGCGAGAGGGGTAAGCGAAGCGAATGATGCCGTCGTCGGCGGTGTCCAGCTCGGCTTGGGGGACGAAGTAGTCTGTGTCCACGCCGTTGTGGACCACCTTGATCCGCCCCTCGTCGACATTGGCAGCAGCCAGCGCGCGCGCAGAGGCGCTGCTGACGGTGATGACCGCATCGAGGGTCCGCGCACGCACCGAGTAGAACCCAGCCTTGAGCGTGGAGCTGAGCCCGGAGTTGGCGTGCCCGAAGTTCAGGTCGTGCACGATGCAGGCGCTCGGGGCCCCCGTCGGAGGCACCTCGATGCTGTTTGAGAGCACCACATCAGGCTTGAACCGCTGGACCTCAGTGAAGATCGCCTTGGACATCGCCATCCAGGCGCTGACCTTCTTCCGACCCTTCAGCCGCACCGCGACCGCCTCCGCAGGGACCATGCTGCGCTTCTGCTTCCAGCCAACGACCAGCCGCACCTCGTGACGCTCACGCGCGCGCTCGTAGAGGTTACGGAAGACCGTCTCAGTGCCGGAGTAGACGTCGGGGGGATAGCGTCGGGCAGCCATGAGGATCTTCATGACTGGCATGTAACCAGCCCGGCTACAGCCCGACGCCGAACACAAGGTAGATCGCACCCGCGTCGGTGCCGCCGGCGTTGTCCTCCGGTGCGCCGACGATGGCATCAGAGAAGCCGTCGCCGTTGGCATCGACGCTGGCCGTCAGCGCGGTACCGGAGCGCTGTCGGCTCTCCGCCCCGGTGAGGATGACATCTGCTGTGGTGAGGCTGATGCTGCCGGTGACCGGGCCATACAGGAGGTAGCTGGTCCCAGACTCGTTGCCGGCAGCGGTCTCATCGGGAGCACCGACGAAGATGTCCATGTGTCCGTCGCCGTTGAGGTCGCCGTCGCAGGAGACTGCGGTGCCGGCTTCGTCGTCCTCGTGGCCCCCCGTCAGGGTGGCATGGGCTGCAGAGAGGGTCGCGGCTCCAGGCGCACCACGGATCACATAGGCCACCCCAGACGCCTCCTCGTCGCCGTCGGCAAACGGCGCCCCGATGCAGAGGTCGGCATATCCATCGGCGTCGAGATCACCGACACTCAGGGCATACCCGGCGTAGTCGTCATCATCCAGCCCGGTGAGGAGGGTGTCGGCGTCGGCGACCGACAGCGCACCGCTGACCGGACCGAGGAACACCGCGACCTGACCGAGGCCGTCGTTCTCCGGCGCAGAGTAGGCTCCGACCAGCAGGTCGGAGACCCCATCACCGTCCATGTCGCCGCCAGACAGCGCGCTGCCGGCCCGATCATAGCGGCTGTTCCCGAGGATGCGTGCCGGCGCCGTCGACAGATCTGTCTCTCCAGCGCTGAGCGCGTCTGCTGCGGAGACCACATAGACCGCGCCCTGGTAGGTGTAGTCGTTGTCGCCATATCGAGTGGCCGCGATGATGAGGTCCGGCGCACCGTCTCCGGTGACATCTCCAAGCCCGGCGACGGACTCTCCGGCCCGATCGTAGGTACCCTCGCCGTAGAGGACCGCATCGGCAGCCTCCGAGAGCAGCGCGCTGCCAGTGGCGGGACCGAGGAGGAGATAGACCGAGCCAGCGTCGATGCGGGCAGCGTCGTCTCCTGGTGCGGCGATGAGCAGGTCATCGATTCCGTCGCCGTCGATGTCTCCAGGACTCGACAGGGCAAATCCAGCGCTGTCAGAGCGGCTGTCTCCCGTCAGCGTGGCGTCTGCATCCGAGAGGCTGCCGGCAGACATCGGGCCGTAGACGACAAACACAATGCCAGCATCCGAGTCATCGGTGTTGGCTGCCGGAGCGCCGATGAGCAGGTCATCTTGACCATCACCGTTGAAGTCACCGCCGGCCAGCACGCCGCCGGACTCATCCGCCGATGCGGCTCCGATGATCGCCGCGACCCCCTCGAGGCTGTAGGTGCCAGAGAGCACACAGTCTGAGGAATCACCGTCGCAGTCGTTGTCGGTGAAGTCGTTGCAGATCTCCTCTGCGCCGGGGTGACTGGTGGCGAAGTCATCGTCACAGTCGGTGCCGTCGGCGACGAACCCCGGCGGACGACTGCACGAGAGGGTCCAGGCCTCCGAGGCACCATAGCCATCACCGTCGCTGTCCATGTACCAGGTGGTCGCGTCTACAGCGTCGGTCTCATCGACTGCGGCGTCGCAGTCGTTGTTGATGCCGTCGCAGTATTCCACGGCGTCAGGATGGATCGCAGGATCCGCGTCATCGCAGTCGATGTCAGCCGTGTAGCCGTCGCCGTCGTCGTCAGGCCAGTCGATCCCCGAGTCCGAGATCGCTTCAAATTTCTCGCTACAGCCCAGCAGGACGATGAGGAACATGGTCCACTCTACCGCACCCTTCGAGCAGCCGGTCTCTCTACTGCTTCCCTGCCCAGCGCAGCAGGGTTCGGACGTCGGACCACCGCTGGTGACTGCGCCGAGCACCGAGCGTGGTCAGCGCCAGAGTGCGGCCATCATCGGTCCGCACGACCGTAGTGAAGCAGTGACGTGCGGTGTCGGTGTAGCCGGTCTTCGCGGCCAGGATCTCGAGGCGCTTGTTTCCGATCAGCTTGTTGGTCGTCAGCATTCGCTTCGTGCGGCCCGTGTCGTACTCGACGTCCCAGTATGGCGCGCTGGCGACAGGGCTGATGGTCGGGTGGAGCGAGGCAGCCACCGAGGCCCGGGTCATGTCGCGGGCTGTGGAGAGGTTCTCGTCCCAGACACCGGAGGGGTCAGAGAAGGTCGAGAGATCCATGTGGAGATCCTGGGCGACCTCATTCATCCGAAGAATGAACGGCGCCAGGGGGAGATCGGCGACCTCCGAGAGTGCGATCGCAGCGCCGTTGTCGCTGCGGACGAGGGCCGCGCCGAGGAGATCCCAGCCCGTCGTGCAGGCGCTATACCGCAGCCGGGTCGAGGCTCCAGGCCAGGAGGGCCGCATGCTGTTGTCCAGGCAGATCTCCCGCTCCAGGTCTGGGGACTCCGAGATCGTGGTCAGCGCACTGATCAGCTTGGTGAGCGAGGCCACGGGTCGACGCTCATCGCCAGCATGAGACAGCAGCACCCGGCCGCTGTCGACGTCATAGACGAACGCCGCCTTGGAGTACAGCCGCATCGGAGCGGTGGTGTGCTCCGCCGCTCCGCCGATGGCATCCAGGATCCACAGCTCCTCGCGGACCGGCTCGGGAAACCAGGTCGGCGGGCTCCAGGTCGGCTCGCTCGGCGCGACATGCTCCGACTCCGGCGCTGGAGAAGGCACGGTGCGAATCACCAGAGAGGCCTTCGCGCCATGCCACATCCCCTCCAGGAGAGACTCCTGGAAGGTCGGCGCAGCCCCTTCTTCCGCGACCTGCGTGGAGAGCGCCGCCGGCGGAATCTCCTTCGGCGAGTCACGAGGCATCCCAGCGATGATGATCGCAGTGGTGATGAAGTTGGAGGCGACCGCGATGCGGAAGAAATTGCTGAAGAGACGAGTCACAGTTTGGCGAGTACAGCACTCAACTATTGGCGTGTCAATAGTTTTTAACCGTGAGAGCCTCCGCGGTTGCACACATCCTCCTGGCGCCCGCGCATGTCTTCTGGCGCCCCGTCATGCCAACCCCTGAGGGCAGAAAAATCTTCACGGGCGGGACGGGACACAGACATGCACAACCCCCTCACCGGGAGACCGATAAGGGGGCTGAAGCAACCGGCGAGGACCTCGCCAGATCGGCGATTTAGCGGCGGGTGATGCGCTTGATGCGCTTCATGCGACCGCCAGCCTTGCGGACCTTGAGCAGGCCAGCCTTGCGGGCGCGCTCCTTGCGGGACTTGGCCTTGAGCTTGGCGCGAAGGCGTGCGGACTTGTTGGATGCCATGGTGAACTCCATCGTAAAGCGTTGGGGGATGTTCCCCTCAAGCCACGGCTCTATCCCATGATCCGGTGTGGCTCAAGGACTGTAGACCAGAATAGAGGGACGAATGAGAAGAGCAGGCATCTTACTTCACCCCACCAGTCTCCCCGGATCCGGCCCCTGCGGCGATCTCGGAGAGTCTGCCTACCGCTTCCTCGACTGGCTCGCTTCGGCAGGCTGTACGCTGTGGCAGGTCCTCCCGCTCAACCCCACCGGGGGTGGTTTTTCACCCTATGGGAGCCCGGGAAGCTTTGCTGGAGCCCCTCACCTGATCTCGCTCGACCGGCTCGTCGTGGACGGGCTGCTGCGGGTCGATGAGCTGGGGCAGCGTCCGCACAGCCCGGATCGGGTCGACACCGATGCCCTCGATCGCTGGCACCGTCCGCTGCTTCACACCGCCTGCGATCGCCTCGTCGCACAAGACCCGGACTCCGTGATCGCGTTTGGCGAGTCGCGCGCGTGGGCGCTCCAGTGGGCACTGTTCGAGGCCGTCCGAGAGCACTACGGCGTCAACGGCTGGTGGCAGTTTCCTCAAGAGCTGATCGATCTGGAGCCCGCCGCCCTCGATGCGTTCACCGACCAGCACCACAGCCTCATCCAGCGACACCTCGCCGCACAGCTGCTGTTCTTCCGCCAGTGGAGCGCAGTCCGCGAGGCAGCCGCGACCCGGGGCATCAAGATCGTCGGTGACCTGCCGATCTTCGTCGCCGGAGATGGTGTGGACACCTGGATGAACCGCGACCTGTTCCGGTGGGCAGAGGGCGCATGGCGTCCGAATCCCATCGCTGGTGCGCCGCCAGATGACTTCACTGAGCTCGGCCAGTGCTGGGGCAACCCGCTCTACAACTGGCCGGCCCACGAGCGCACCGGTTTTTCCTGGTGGGCGGATCGGTTCGCGGCGATGTTTGATCAGGTCGACATCCTCCGGGTTGATCACTTCCGTGGATTCTGCGCCGCCTGGGAGGTCCCGGCGGACACCCGCGATGCCCGCAGCGGGGTCTGGGGCGACACCCCAGGCGATGCCCTGTTCGAGGCGGTCCGCAAGCGCTGCGGTGGTGTGCCGATCATCGCCGAGGATCTGGGAATCATCACTCCAGACGTCGATGCCCTCCGAGAGAAGCTGGGGGCCCCGGGCATGAAGGTCCTGCAGTTTGCCTTCGGCGGAGACAGCACCCACGCCTACCTGCCCCACAACTTCGACGGGGACTGCTGGGTGGCCTACACCGGCACCCACGACACCGACACCGTTCGAGGCTGGTACCACTCCGCTCCGGATGCCGTGAAGCACCGCTATCGCGTCTATGTCGGCCGAGACGGCAACGACACCGCCTGGGACTTTATCCGCATGGCCTGGGGCTCTACCGCTCGCTGGGCTGTGGCACAGATGCAGGATGTCCTCAGCTTAGATGGACACGCCCGAATGAACACTCCGGGTGTCGCAGAGGGCAATTGGTGCTGGCGCGTTCGCGACCTCCCGATGCACGACGCACAGCGCCTTGCAGAGCTGAACTGGGTGTATGGCCGACGCGGGCTATAGTCGTGGCATGCTCGATCGCCTGATCAACCTTCCCTTCAAGATCATCAGCAAGGCCGCCCGTGCAGTCCAGGAGCGTCAAGACGCTGCGGACCGCGAGCGTGCAGAGCAGATGACTGCCTCCAGCCGCAACCGCTCCAACAGCCCAGCGGTCGAGGTTCCTGACGACTTCGAGACCGGAGACCTGTCTCGCAAGCCCGATGACGTCGCGGCGATGCTCGCCAAGCTCAGCAGCGGAAAGCTGAAGGTGCTCGTCATCGACATCCGGGATTCCGCCGCGTACCAAGCCGGTCACATCCCCGGATCCCTCGGCATGCCGTTCTCCACTCTCGGCCTCGACCTCGCGGAGCTGCCACCGCTTACCCGGTTCATCACCATCTGTGACGATGTCGAGCGCAGCCGACTGGCTGCCCGCTTTCTCCGTCACCGGGGCTTCGACGACAGCTGGTTCCTCGCGGGGGGTGTCTCTGCATGGACAGACGACGGCAAGCGGAGCTGGGTTTGATGCTCTCCATGCTCCTGCTCTCTGGATGCAGCGAACTGGGTCCCAGCCTCGCTCGGGTCGTTCCTGCCCTCGAGGTCCTCGATCCAGAGCTGGCTGCCGAGCCGGTCGAGTGCGAGCCAGCCATCCCGACCCCCTCCCCCAACCGCACCGGTGTGGTCGGCACCCTGGCCTGCGGCGATGTCGTCGAGGGCAACACCTCCGTGGGCAACAGCAACTGGAACGATCAGTTCTACGTCCACTCTGCCTACTGCACCCCAGCCGTGCACTACTACGACCAGGCACCGGAGGTCATCTACCGCCTGGAGGTTCCGCCCAACAATGAGGCCACCGTTCGGCTGGACAGCAACTGCGTAGACCTCGACGTATCCATGGTCGCCTGGCAGGATCAGCGGAGCGTGCCCAACGACAAGCACTCCATCGCAGAGTGCCAGATGGATGACTCTGCCGGCAGCGGAACCGTCCTCGGCACCGCCGTCGACAAGCCCTACACCTACCTCGTGGGCGTCGACGGCAAGAAGGGCGCAGTGGGCAACTATCGGCTAACGGTGACCTGCCGGATCTATCGGTGAGCTCTGCCCGACGGGGGTGGTGGTTCCTCCAGCTCATCGCCTCCCTCCTGGTCATCGGCGCGCTGGTTCGCGAGGTCGATGCCGCACAGCTCGTCGGCATTCCGGATCGGCTCAGCCTCGGCTGGATGGCCGCTGCGCTCGCCCTGAAGGTCGCCACGCTCTGCTTCCATGAGCTGCGGACATGGCTGGCCCTTCCCGCACCCCGTCCGCCGCTGTCTCAGGTCACCCTCATCGGGTTCGCCGCAGGCATCCTCAACCTCATCCTCCCTGCTCGTGCCGGAGATGTCGCGGTGATCATGCTGCTGCACCGCCTGTGCAGGGTGCGCACTGGGATCGCCACCTCAGCGATGGGCATCGTCAGCTTTCTGGAGGCGGCCGTCTTTGGAATCCTCCTGCTGGTGGTGCTGCTGATCGGCGCAGCACAGTGGGAGCAGGTGGTGGGTGCAGATGCACTGGATCAAGCCATGCAATTGGTGAGCTTCGGCACTGGAGGCGCAGTCATCGTGGCGATCATCGTCGCGGTGCTCGGTCGAATGATGAGCAGCCCTGAGGCCCCTCCCGAGGGAGCAGGGCTGCTGTCGATGCTGCGCGAGGCCATGACGGAGACGGGCTCCGCGCTCTCCAGCCCCCGGTACGTAGTGCTAAACACCGCCGCTGCGCTGGTGCAGGTGATCGGCATGATCGCCGCATTCGCGATGGCGCTGCCGGCTGTGGGGGTCACCGTCGCGATGCCGGGCCTCGCTGCTGCCGGTGTCCTCGCGCTCTCCTCCCTCGCTGCGGTCGCGCTCCCTCCAGGCTACGGCGCGGGTCCTGCCGCAGCCTCCATGGCAGTGCTGACGGTCTTCGGGGTCGATCCGGCTGGTGCCCTTGCCTACGCCGGCGCGTGGTGGATCATCTCCCAGGTGCCAGCCACCGCCATCGGAATCCCCTGCATGCTCGCGCTCGACCTGAAGCCCGGAGACTTCTCCAGTCCCTCCCAGCGCACAGAATGAGCCCAGGCGCACTGCCGTAAGGAAGGGGGCCCCTCACGACAAGCGCCACGTCCGGGTGGACGTGGCGGATCAGCTTCTCGCGGTCAGCCACACGGAGACGGCTTCCCGCCGCCGCGTGGCCTCTTCGCTACGCGCTGGCGATGTCTGCGCGGATCTTGTTGAGCGCGCTGCCAGACCGGAACCACTCGAACTGCTCTGTAGACACCGTGTTGTTGGTCTCGATGCGATCGACGGAGCCGTCGGAGTGGGTGAGGACGAGGGTCGGGGAGCCACCGGCTGCCATGGCGGCGATGTTCTCGATGGCGACCATGTCGTCACCACAGACCTTGTCGTAGTCCGCCGGGTTGGCGAAGGTCAGGGGGAGCACGCCCTGCTTCTTGAGGTTGGTCTCGTGGATGCGCGCGAAGCTGCGCACGATGACCGCGCGGCAGCCACGGTGACGCGGCTCCATCGCAGCGTGCTCGCGACTGGAGCCCTCTCCGTAGTTCTCGTCGCCGAAGATCACCCAGTCCTGGCTGGACTCACCGTAGGACTTCGCGATGTTGGGGTGGGTGTCCTTGAGGCCGGTGAGGAAGTTGATGCCGTTGCCGAACTCCCCGGTGAACGCATTGTTCGCGCCCGCCATCAGGTTGCCGCAGATGTTGGTGAGGTGGCCGCGATACTTCAGCCAGGGCCCCGCAGCAGAGATGTGGTCGGTGGTGCACTTGCCGAGCGCCTTGACCAGAACCCGGAGGCCAGAGACGTCGTTTCCGTCCCAGGCTGCGAACGGCGTGAGTCGCTCGATGCGATCAGAGGTCGGGGCGATGACCACCTCGACATCGGCGCGACCATCGACAGCGATGGGGCCGATGTAGCCACCGAGGCCGCTGGCGAAGCCGTTCTGGGGCAGCTCCTCACCTTCCGGTGCGGTGAGCTTGAAGGCCGTGCCGCTGGCGTCGGTCAGCGTGTCCCGGTTCGGGTCAAAGCCGAGGTCACCCGAGATGGCGAGCGCGGTGACCAGCTCCGGAGAGCCGATGAAGCTCAAGGTCGCGGGGTTGGCGTCGTTGCGGGCGCGGAAGTTGCGGTTGAACGAGTTGATGATGCTGTTGACGTCACCCTTCTTGATGTCGTCTCGACGCCACTGGCCGATGCAGGGACCGCAGGCGTTGGCGAGGACAACGCCGCCGATGGCACGCAGGTCCTCAGCGAGTCCGTCGCGCTCGATGGTCTCCAGGATCTGATCAGAGCCGGGGGAGACCATGAAGCCAGCGGCAGCCTTGATGCCGGCCGCCTTTGCCTGACGCGCGACGTGCGCGGCGCGGCTGATGTCCTCGTAGGAGGAGTTGGTGCAGGAGCCGATGAGGGCGTAGGTCAGCTTGCGGGGCCAGCCCTCAGCATCGGCCTCGGCGCCAAGCTCGGAGATGCCACGGCCGCGGTCGGGAGAGTGCGGACCAACGACGCGGGGCTCCAGCGCAGAGAGATCGATCTCGATGACCCGGTCGTAGTAGGACTCCGGATCGGCCTCGACTTCGGGGTCGGCGCGCAGCTCGGAGGCGTGTGCCTCGGCGAGGTCGGCGATCTCGCTGCGGTCGGTCGCGCGGAGGTAGCGGGCCATCGCTTCGTCGAACGGGAAGATGCTGGTGGTCGCACCGTGCTCGGCGCCCATGTTGCAGATGGTGCCCTTTCCGGTGGCAGAGATGGAGGCACAGCCGGGACCGAAGTACTCCACGATGCAGTTGGTTCCGCCCTTGGCAGTCAGCAGCTCGCAGACGCGGAGGATGACGTCCTTGGGGGAGGCCCAGCCAGAGAGGGTGCCGGTCAGCTTCACGCCGATGAAGCCGGGGTTGAGAACCTCCCAGGGAAGGCCGACCATTGCATCGACAGCGTCCGCGCCGCCAACACCGACGGCGATCATGCCCAGGCCGCCAGCGTTGACGGTGTGGGAGTCGGTTCCGATCATCAGGGTGCCGGGAACTGCGTAGTTCTCCAGGACCACCTGGTGGATGATGCCAGCGCCGGGCTTCCAGAAGCCGAGGCCGTACCGCGCGGAGACCGACTGGAGGAAGTTGTAGACCTCGTTGTTCTCGTGGTTTGCCACCTCGAGGTCGCTGTTGGCACCCTCGTAGGCTCGGATGAGGTGGTCACAGTGAACCGTGGAGGGCAGCGCGACCTCTTCACGACCAGCAACCATGAACTGCAGCAGCGCCATCTGCGCAGTGGCGTCCTGCATCGCGACCCGGTCGGGGGTGAGATCGAGGAAGCTCTTGCGCCGGACGAACTCCTGCTTCTCGGGATCGGTGAGGTGGGTGAAGAGGATCTTCTCGCCCAGGGTCAGGCCTCGGCCCAAGCGACGGCGACCGATGGCGTGCCGCTCGGCCTGAGTGGCGTAGAGCGCCTTGATGGCATTGGAATCAAGCATGGTTTCTGCCTCCGATGTTGTGGGAGGCCCATATCGTCTCTGCGCCCGGCTGGCTCACCCCCGAGCGCGTGCACGCACTTCGCTGTGCTGGATGTCTGCCGCGGTCCTGTAGATGACGCCAGTGCTGAGGCTCAGCATGACACCGAGGATGACGGACACTGGCGCGCTGAGTAGCGCTGCGACGTCATGCCTCGAGGCTGATCTTGGGCCGCGCGACCACCCAGGCGAGCAGCGCGAGGGCCTGGATGGTGAACACAATGGAGGCCGTCTTCAAGCCCTGGCCACAGTCAGCGATGTTTGGACTCATCCAGAGACCCGGGTGAGCAAGCACCACGATCACGAGGGGGGCCAGGACGCGGGGCGTGGTCTTTGCCCGCCACACCTGGAGTCCACCGATCACGCCCATCACAGCAGACGCCGCGAACATGGCCATCCCGACCTGCTCCGCAAACGCGATGCGCTCCGCAGCAGCCAGCCCAGAGCACGCCGCGGCTGACATCACCACAAGCAGGATGCTCACGACTTCCGCCGGTTTGCAGCCTCCACCAGAGCGGTGCGCTTGTCGTAGAGGGTGACCTCGATGCCACGCACCACGCCGGCACGCCAAGTATCGAGCGCATCGGTGAGGGCCCGATCGAGGTCTTCAGCCTGAGAGAGCGCACGCATGGCTGTGGCGTAGGCCTCGTTCTGGGAGCTGAGGATCTCAGACAGCTCCACGCCGCCAGCACGGAATCGGGCCTCTGCGGCCCCGCCAGGATCAAGCGCGGTGAAGATCGGCTCCAGGTAGTCGACCGTCTTCAGCCAGCCCTCAGACAGATCGCTGGGGACGCTGACCATCGAGGTG
This sequence comes from Myxococcota bacterium, assembly GCA_029251165.1. Classification (GTDB taxonomy): domain Bacteria; phylum Myxococcota_A; class UBA796; order UBA796; family UBA796; genus JAQXDW01. The sequence goes on along the minus strand of JAQXDW010000042.1, from coordinate 61,019 downwards.
AGGATGGGCTCCGTGGCGTCAGAGAGTTGACCAGACTGTAGTCCCTTCTGGACGCCGTGCTTGAGGCTCCGACGGTAGTTGCGGCCGACCTCCTGAAGCGGGCCTTGAGTGGGAACAAGGGCATCAGAGATGCGGTCGAGCATCGGCCGAGACTCCTCGACAGCCATCGTCGAGCTCAGGGCCCGTGCGAGATCCGTGAGGAAAACCTCCCAGGTACCGACCAGGCTGGCACCAACAAGCTGGAAGGCGGCGTCCGCGTTCGCGTCGAGACGGGCGAAGGCCATGTCCTGAGACGGACCGAAGTCATCCCCGACGACCTTCCGACCGGCGATCTTGCGCTTGACCCGGCTTGCAATTCCACGAAGTCTGCCCATCTGGGCTCCTTGACGTATGAGACGACAGGGTTGTATCCCGCTGCTTCTCTTTTTCCTGTCAGATCCGAGAATGGACGCGGTAGGTCATGTCTGGCGGTGCCCTGGCCTGCCGAGAGCGACCCGTACGGTGTCACGACAGCTCGCCGGCATGCACCGCGCAGCCGCCACTCGCAGGGATGCCAGAGGCGGACAACGGGTGGAGGCTACTTCTTCAGCTTCTGCAGCAGATCCACGCCGCTGGGGAGGAAGGTGTCCAGGAGCCAGAGGACCTTCGCGCGCGCGCTGAGGATGCGCTCTCGCCTGCCCTCGGCGATGGCATCCAGGGTGTCGGCAGCCACCTCCTCAGGGGTCATCAGCTTGAGGCCCTCGTGCTTCTCCTTGTAGTCGAGGAAGCCGGCGTTCTCGAAGAACGGGGTGTCCACCGCTGGAGGACAGATGCCGATCACGTCCACGCCGCTGCCGGTGAGGTCCTTGCGCAGCCCGGTGGTGTAGCCGAGCAGGGCGTGCTTGCTCGCGCAGTAGGCGGTGTGCTTGGCGTAGCCCCGCTTGCCAGCCACGCTGGAGACGTTGACCACGCAGCCGCTCCCCCGCTCCACCATCGCCGGCAGCAGCGCGTGTGTGATCCGAATGGCACCGAAGAGGTTGACATCCAGGATGCGCTGGTAGTCGCGCATGGAGGTGTTGTCCCAGGACTCGAACAGCCCGATTCCGGCGTTGTTGATCAAGATGTCTGCTGCGCCCAGTCCGTCCTCGATCGCGGCAGCGGCCATCATGACGCTGTCCTCAGAGGTGACGTCGAGGGTCAGAACCAGCTCGACCTCGTCCGCCAATGACATCAGCCGAGCCTGGTCCCGGCCGGTCCCAACAACACGCGCACCCTCAGCAGAGAACGCCCGAGCCATCGCGCGGCCGATACCACTCGTCGCCCCCGTGATCACCACAACCTTGCCCGCAAACCGATTCATCTCGCCTCCGGGCCTCCTGTATCGCAGAGCGGATTGAGATGCGTAACGGGGTTATGGAAACAATCTCTGGGAGGAGACCGATATGCGAGCATGGATAATCTTGATGGGGCTCATGGCCGTGGTTGGCTGTGACGACACCGACCCCTGCGACGATTACGTCGACTACATCTGCGACTGTCACCCCGACGACGACTGCGAGTCGCTGTCGAACACCTACGACGGTGCAGACGCAGAGCTACAGGACGAGTGCGCGCTGGCGCTCGATGATCAGCAAGATGACGACGACAGCGTCGGTCACGAGTGCGGAGACAGCACCGACACCGAGAACTGAGGCGCTATACAGCATCTTCGCGAGCGTCGCCTTCGAGATCCTCGTCTGAGTCTTCATCAGAGTACTCTTCGTCGTCAATGATCGGAACTTCTGAGCCCACCCCAGCTCGGAACCGAACCGCAACGATGATCAGCGCAGTAAAGACCATGCCGATGGAGACGAGCTGCGAGGTGGAGAACATGCCGAAGTAGTCCACGCCACGGACGCTGTCGCCGCGAAGTTTTTCGATGTTGAAGCGCGCGAGGGCATACAGCACGAGCATCCCAGCAATGATCTGTCCGTCGAACTTACGGAAGCGCTTCCACATGATGCTGAGGATGGTGAAGATGGTCAGGCCGGCGGTGATCTCAAGGAGCTGTGTGGGATAGAGGGGCGTGTCGAAGACCGCGCCGACGCCGACGCCCTGCTTGAAGGTTAAGGCGATCCCCGGGAAGTCCTCGACCGACACCACGCTGCCGCCGGGCAAGCTGAGCAGGGTGTCGATGATCGCGACCGGCTCTCCGGACTCGGCATGGGCGGTGTGCCAGGGACTGCCGTGACAGCAACCGGCGAAGAAGCAGCCCGTCCGACCAACCGCCAGCGCAAGCATGATCGCAGCGGCGGCAATGTCTGCGAGCTTCCAGACCGGGATGTTGTTGCGCCAGGCATACAGCGCACCAGAGACCACGCCGCCGATCACGCCGCCGAGGAAGGCAAAGCCGCCCTGCCCCATGTCAAAGAAGACCAGCGGGTTGCCAAAGAATGAGGCGGGCTCAGCGAACACGAAGTGCAGCAGCCGGGCCCCGACGAGGCCGAAGATGCTGACCAACATATACAGCGGCACCAGATTATCGCTGTCGATGCCGACCTTCCGCGCCCGCGCGCTGACAAGCATGAACGCGGCGAAGAACGCCATCATGACCATCAGGCCCCAGGTGTGGAAGCCGATGCCCTGGTATTCAATGAGGGTCGGATACATGAGGCTCGCTCCGTTAGACGGGAGGCTATAACTCCCCGGAGGTGGATGTTATGCGTGACGGTTTGATCATTTCTCTGTTGAGTGTTGTTCCCAAGAACCACACCACAAGGCTGATGGGTGCGATTTCCCGTTCTGGGCTATCTCGCCTGTTAATTAAGGCTTTCGCTTGGCGATACAAGATCAACCTCGACGAATGTGTCGGGGGTCCAGCGGACTACGCCTCGCTGTCAGACTTCTTCCTCCGTCCGCTGCTGCCGGCAGCACGCCCTACTGATGAGACCCCGGAGGTCCTGGTCAGTCCAGCGGATGCAAAGGTCCACACCTTCGGCCGAATTGTCGATGGCACCTTCGCGCAGTCCGACACCCGCTCCGGCAGCATCGCTGACCTCGTTGGTGCTGCCGACTCACGGACCGAGTCTGCGCCGCCGATGACCGGAGAGCAGTTCGAGGGCGGCCACTACGCGGTGCTGTACCTCTCGCCGCAGGACTACCACCGGGTCCACTCCCCTCGCGAGGGTAGCCTGGTGCGGACCCGCTACCTGCCCGGGAGGCTCTGGCCGGTCTTTCCGACAGCAACACGTCGAATCGATGGCTTGTTTGATCGCAACGAGCGCCTCATCTTCCAGGTACAGACGGATCGGGGACTCATCGCTGCGGCCATGATCGGGGCCTTTGGCGTCGGGCGGATGACGTCTCCACATGCCGACATCATCACCAACACAGGCGGCGAGTCCCGAGACGTCACTCAGCCCACTCCACCCGCCATCACGCGCGCGGCTGAGCTGGGAAGCTTTGGACTCGGCAGCACCGTGATCCTCTTGCTGCCACCAGGAGACTTCACCTGGGAGCTGACGCCAGGCATGCGAGTGCGCGTCGGACAGGCCATTGGTCGATGGAGTGGGTCGCTGTAAATTATTGTATCCCGATGGTACAGTTGAAGAGACGTACATCCGTTTATACAAATATAACGAAAGGTAGCAGATCAACATGCACCAGGGCCTCTTTGAACCCTCACGAGACTCCATTCCGGATGTACCTGCGCTCGTTCCCAAGCTCATGATGCTCCCTGAGGATGCCTCCAGGCACGACATTGTTGCGCTCTTAAGAGAGGACGCTGAGCTGTGTGAGGCTGTACTTCATATCGCCAAGAAGCCTTACTACAGTGGACGACGACCAATCACCAACATCTCGCGACTCGTCGATCGGATCGGCCTGTCCGGGGTCCGGGGACTCGCTCTCCAGGCTGCGCTGGCTCGAGCGGTGTTCAACAAGCCCAGTGCAACCATGCAGGACATGTGGAAACACAGCCTGGCGACAGCTTATATTACGCGAGTGATCTGCCAACACGCCGCCGTCCACAGCGAGACAGCGTTCGCCGTGGCGCTCCTCCAGCACGTCGGACTTGCGCTCCCGCTGGCGCTGAATGAGGTCTCTGATGACGATATGTGGGAGAGGTTAGAGTACGCCCATGAAGCCATCGCTGGTTTCCTTGTAAAGTCATGGTCGTTACCAGAGTCGCTGTGTACAGCAGTACTGCAGCACCATCGACTCGGCGCGGGCGTGGCCTCCGATGAGATCGTCGCCACCCTCATCATCGCAGACTTCATCGCCAACAATATGGAGCGTGGACTGGAGCCCTGGGTCCATCCACCGCCCCTGGAGAGCGATGTAGAGGCCGCGCTGGCGCACCTCGACCTGTCAGCGACTCGCCTTCCGGTCATCGAGCGGGCCGCAGCCACCATGCTGCAGAGCACGGAGACGTGATCGCGCGATGAGGGCCGCGAGCTTCTCGACCCCGCGCTGAACGACCTCGGGCGGTGCGGCGGTGAAGCAAAGACGGACGAAATTGCTGTAGTGCCCGGGGCCAAATGAGGCCCCCGGTGCAAGGATGAGGTTCTCCTCCAGGCAATCAAACAAGAAGCCATCAAGGCCCCGCTCGTCCAGGCAATCGGAGACATCGAAGAACAGGAACGTGCCGCCCTGTGGGGCTGGAAGCCCGAGGGTCAGTGCCGCATTCGCTCCCGCGGACTCATACTGCGCCGCAGCGTCGGCCAGCCAGGCATCTCCCCCGAGCAGCGCTGCGAGCGCGGACTGCTGGCTGGCTCGGGGAGCAGAGTAGAAGGCGTGGATGAGCGACTTGCGGATCTGCCCTGTTGCCTGAGCATCGGGTCCGATGAGATATCCACACCGACTGCCCGCCAGTCCATAGGCTTTCGAGAAGCTGAAGACCGACACCGTGCGCTCTGGCGCAAAGCCCGCGACGGGATGGCAGTCTGCTGTGTAGGCATAGTGCTCATAGATCTCGTCGGCCCAGATCCAGAGGTCGTGCGCACGCGCAAACGCCGCCAGCTCAGACAGCTCCGCCTCAGAGAGCACCGCTCCGGTGGGGTTGTTGGGAGAGTTGATGTAGATCGCGACGGTCTTGTCGGTCAGGTACTTCGACAGCCGACCGGCGATGTCGCCCGCCCCCCGATCGAGGAACGGAACCTCGACCGGCGTGCCGTTGCTGGTCGCGACAATCCCAGCGATGAGCGGCCAATAAGGTGCGAGGATCAGGACCTCTTCTCCCGGTGCCAGCATCGCACCCGCCACCGCCTTGAGCCCCCCGGTCGCCCCGCAGGTCATCAAGATGCGCCCCGAGTCCACGCCGTGGCGCACCGCGAGCGCAGCGAGCAGCTCCGGGATCCCGTTGACCGGAGGGTAGCGATGCAGGCCGGGGTGTGCAGCCGTGGTCAGCGCCTCCATGCGCGCCGCAGGCAGCGGCTCCATCCAGGTGTCGCCGACATGCAAGGGGTAGACCTCTCCAGTCAGGGTCGCGATCCGAGAGCGGAAGCGAGAGAAGACTCCGCCAGGGATTGCGGTGATGTGCGGTGCTGCGGCGGGGTGTCGGGGCACGTCTGGGCTCCTTGAATGGCATCGTGACTCAAACATGAGTCACCACATCGAGACGAATCTGATACACGTCTACCCTATGAGAGAACAACTGACTGAGCTGGCTTACGACCTCTGGTGGAGCGGAATCCCTGGGGTAAATGCGCTGTGGCGCGACCTCGATCCGACCCTGTGGGACGCGCTGAACCACAGCCCCGTTGCGATGCTGCGCGAGGTGGAGACGATTCCCGATGCATGGCTGGAGCGGGCCGCCCCCCTTTTAGCGCGCTGGGAGGCCGTGCGCGCCGCGCCCCCGATGCCCGACTGCCCGACCATCACCTATCTGTGTATGGAATTCGGGATTCATGAGTCACTGCCCATCTACTCGGGTGGACTCGGCATCCTCGCCGGAGATCACATCCGCAGCGCGGCCGATCTCGGCCTGGACTTCGCCGGAGTCGGCCTGTTTTACCGAGAGGGCTACTTCTTCCAGGTCCTCCACGAGGGCCAGCAGTCCTCCGCCTACCCGCTTCGCTCTCCGACAGATCTCGCGCTCCGCCCGGTGCTCGATGATGCAGGACAGCCCCTCCAGATCACCATTCCCTACGGCAGCGAGGACATGGTCGCCCGAGCCTGGGAAGCACGACTCGCCGGCGTCCGCCTCTACCTTCTCGACACCAACCTCCCAGAGAACAGCGAAGAGGTCCGAGACCTCACCCGCCGACTCTATGGCGGCGACAGCCGCACCCGCATCGGACAGGAGATCCTGCTGGGCATCGGCGGCGTCCGCCTGATGAACGCCCTCGGCCGTGAGACCGACGTGTTTCACATGAACGAAGGGCATGCCGCGTTCAGCGTGCTGGAGCTGTGGGCAGACAGCATGCGCGACGGACTCTCTCGACAAGCGGCCTGGGACGCCACCGAGCAGAAGTGTGTGTTCACCACTCACACCCCCGTTCCTGCCGGTCATGACCGGTTCTGGTGGGAGAGCGTCAACGACCTCCTCGGCCCCTACCGAGACTCCCTGGAGCTGCGCGAGGGCACGTTCATGGATCTCGGTCGCGAGGATCCCACCGATCTCTCCACCCCCTTGAGCATGACCGTGCTTGCCCTCCGTGGCAGCCGGGCAGCCAACGGTGTCTCCGAGCTCCACGGCGAGGTCTCTCGCGGGATGTTCGAAGAACTCGGCTTCCAGATCGACCACATCACAAACGGTGTCCATCCCGGAGCGTGGTTAGCACCGGAGATGGAGGCGCTGTTTGACGACAGACTCCCCGGCTGGCGTGCGCAGCACTCCGACCTCACCTTCTGGAGCAACGCAGAGAGCCTCCCAGCCAAGACGCTGCTCGCCGCCCGACGCGCGATGCGTGGCCGGCTCGTCGAAGAGGTTCGCAAGCGTGTGGGCCGCGACGTCCTCGATCCCGACGCGCTGACCATTGGCTTCGCCCGTCGGTTCGCGCCCTATAAGCGTGGTGATCTCATCTTCACCGATCCCGACCGGCTCGCCGCGCTGCTCGATCAGGGCGTGCAGATCGTCTACGGCGGCAAGGCGCACCCCAACGACACCGCCGGTCAGGCGATCATCGCTCGGGTGCTGCGGTGGGCACGAGATCCACGCTTCCGCGACCGGGTCATCCTGATTCCAAACTACGAGGCGGACTTCGGACGTCTGATGACCCAGGGCTGCGACGTCTGGCTCAACAACCCCCGGCGTCCCCGTGAGGCCAGCGGTACCTCCGGTCAGAAAGCTGCCCTGAATGGAAATCCAAACTGCTCGGTGCTTGACGGCTGGTGGCCAGAAGCGTTCGATGGACGAAATGGCTGGGCAATCGGCACCACTCGAGACTGGGAAGACACCGAGGCTCAGGACGCTGCAGACATCGAGAGCCTGTACTCGGTCCTGACCAGCGAGATCCTCCCGGCCTTCCAGCAGCCCGATCGATGGGCGAAGATCATGGCTCACACCATCGCCACCTGCATGCCAGTGTTCAACACTCACCGGATGGTAATGGACTACCTGACCGGGATGTACCGGGCAGGCTGAAGTCGCCGGGGTTAGCTACTCCGCGTGCCTTCACTTCCCAATCCAACCACACCGCTCGTCCCCTTCCGCATCCAGCTCGGTGGGGGGCGACCCCAGATGGATGGCCGCACGCACTCTGCTCGTTACTGTGAAGCGACCGCGCGCGGAGTGGACAGATGAGCTACCGAAGCATCGTCGAAATTACGGAGCGGCTCAACGGCATACTTGCCGAGCCACTGTCACCAGAAGAAGCCTTCAACGAAGTCTATGAACCGCTTCAAGACCTGGTCTCGCTCACTCGAGATGCCACGATCCACCAGAGCCAAGATCCAGGGGTTCAGGCCCGGTTCGCGCGTCTCCATGGACAACTCTCCGCGATCGGAGACAACCTGTTTGAGGGGGAGTACCACGAGCAGATCTGGCTGACGCTGCAGGCGGCCCTCTCCGTCAGCGAGCGCATCGCCGCGATCCGTCCCCATTCGGGGCCGACCATCGAGGACGGCCCGCTGCTCAACCCAGGTGAGGCGCTGAAGCTCCTGCAAGAGGACCCCGAGATGCTTCTGGAGGCCGCCGGAGCGGAGTGTCGTGCTGATCCCGGCAGCATCGTGGGGGCCTACCTCGTCGCAGCCAGCCAGCTCTGCCTTGGCCGGTTCTCAGACGTCATCGCCACCGCCGATGCTCTCCTCTTGCGCTACCCAGTTCGCCATGTCGTCACCCTCAGCGCCATCGCTGCGATGCTCCAGGGCCGGCAGTCCGATGCCCTCAGCCGTGCTCAAGATGGCCTCTACCTCCGCCTCGAGGCGCGCCGTCCGGAGTCCTGGTTCCGCATCCCCGGTCTGCGCACGCTGTCTCGCGATGAGGCCGAGGCAATCCGCCAGACCAACGTCACCGTGGTCCAGATGGCGCTGGAGTGGCTCGATGATGTCGGGCTCGACGAGACACATCGGATGCTGTTCATCGGACTGCTCGCCCCCTCGCTGAGTCAGTCGCGGCTTCTTCTGGTCGAGCACCAGGAGAACGCAGCCGCGCACTGGAGAGGGGCAGTCCGGCTGGCCCTGGCGCGCTGTGCACGCTGGCGGTGTGACTTCATGGAGGCTGGCCGCATCTTAGAGGGGATGACCGGTCACCGTCCGCGCCGAGAGCGAAGCCTGCTGTCACGAGACCGCCGGCTTCTGGAGGCCGGCGAGATCGAGCTGAGCGGCTTCGGCTTCAACCTGTCGATCTACCGAACCGCCACCAGCACCGGCTTCTCCTGGGAGGAAGAGGCCGCACAGATGACCGGCCACGACGACCGCTCTCCAGAGCAGGTCGCAGACTTCCTCAAAGACCTGGCGTCTTCCTGGATTGCTACTGGCTTCTCACACCGGATCCTCCAGGAAGGTCCGCTGCCTGAGGATGGAGAAGAGGACAGCGACGTCGAGACTCCTGACGCCGAGCCGCTGGTGGACATCGATCGATTCTTCGCCTTGTACGACGCAGAGAAGCTCGACGACGTGCTGATGTACGCCAACGGAATCCTGGCCGAGAAGCCCCACGCGGTCACCGCATGGGGCATGCAGATCCTCGTGTACCTCATCCGCGGACAGTGGGCTCAGGCAGCGGTCGCCAGCGAGCGGGCTGTTGCGCTGTCGGGCTGCCGCGCGCTCGGGGCTGCTCGGGTGCTCCGCCCAGCAGCTGAGGGCGCACTCGGCGAGGCCCTGAGCATCGGCATGGAGAACCTCACCCTCCGGCTGCGCTCGGCCACTCCAGAGCTGCCGATGGTCATCCCCGGCTTCCCTGCCATTCTGTCGTCGGAGGGTGATCTTCTCGATCAGATCGAGCTGAACACCTGGCGCATGCTCGACGGAATGTTGACGACGGAGGAAGATCTCCCCGAGTCTACGAGCCTCCAGATCGAGCTGCTGTCCGCACTGATGGCCCCCAACCCAGCCAACACCATCCAGAAGCTCGAGGCGATGATGCCCCGTCTGGAGACCAGCCTCGTGCTCAAGGCAGCGGCATCTACCGCGCTGGGGCGCTGGCGGCGCTATGAGGGCAACTTTGAAGAGGCCCGCCGGTGCTTGTCTGAGGCCCGACGGACGATGCCGGGGCTGACATTTATCGAGGCCGAGCACCTGCGCCTGGAGCGCGACATCCACCTGTGCGAGCAGACGGAGCTGATCATCCGTGGCTACAGCGTCACCCTGGAGATCTCTCGAACCGACCGTCTCCTCCAGCGCAGCTTCACGCCCGACGATGGCTCGACCCATCAGACCCTGACGTCCTGGATAGAGGACCCCCGCCCCAAGGCCCCTGCCCTGGTGATGCGCGATGTGGTGGTCTCCTGGCTGGAGTCCGGCTTCTCACTTCTGGGTGAGGGTCCTGAAGACTGACGGACAGCTTCTGGACCACCACGATCTCCCGCTGGGATAAGGGTTGAAGATGCCTGCCTCCAGTCTCCGCTTCACTCGACGCGCCGCCGCGACCATGCGTGCCGCGATCACCGAGGCCGGCGGCATCGAGATCTTCGCCATCGGGCAGATCAATCGAGACGGAGACGTCGAGGCCCTTGAGGTCCACTGTCGCGGCAACCAGGACTCCGTTCCAGCCTTGCTGAGCCGCCCGAAGCCCGGAGAGGTGGTCATTCACAACCACCCCTCCGGCAGACTCGAGGCCTCACAAGCAGACATGATGCTGGCAAATCGCTACGGCGAGGATGGGGTCGGCGTGGTCATTGTCGACAACGCCGTGAAGCGAGCGCTGTGGGTGGTCGAGCCCTATCGAAAGCCAATGGAGTCGGTCTCTGAAGACGAGATCCGTCGGTTCTTCTCAACAACGATGCTGCGCACCATGCCCGGCTACGAGTCCCGCGATGCTCAGGTCGAGATGGCGCTGCGGGTGGCAGAGACCCTCAACGAAGGCAACATCTCCGTCACCGAGGCCGGAACTGGAACCGGCAAGTCCCTGGCCTACCTCGTCCCGGCCACCCTCTGGGCGCTCAAGAACGAGGCACGGGTGGCGGTCGCAACCTTCACCATCAACCTCCAGAGCCAGCTTGTCACCTCAGACATTCCAGTGATGCAGCGGGCCGGACTGGAGTTTCGCTACGCCCTGCTCAAGGGACGGTCCAATTATCTCTGTCGGAGGCGGCTCAAGGAAGAGTCCACCAGAGACGGCGCCGCGCCGATCCTCCATCGGATTGCAGAGTGGGCAGACCATGCCGCAGAAGGCAGCCGCAGCGACATGGCGTTCCCGGTCGAGGAGGAGATCTGGGACCTGGTCGCTTCAGACCACGATCAGACGCTGCGTGCCCGCTGCCCCCACTTCAACGAGTGCTTTTACTACCAGGCGCGCAGAGAGGCTGCGAATGCCCACCTCCTGGTGGTCAACCACCACCTCCTGCTCGCAGACCTGCTGGTGAAGTCCGAGACCGGCGGAGACGGCATCCTCCCCCGATTCGATCGCCTCATCCTCGACGAGGGGCACCACCTCGAAGATGCCGCCACCTCGCTGTTCCGTCAGCAGGCCACGGCACGGGCAATCCGTCGGTCGACGGGTCGGCTCATCTCTCGGCGCAAGCGCCCGGGTGCGCTGGAGCGGCTCCTGGGCTTCCACATCGCCGCCGACAGTCCCCTGCCTCCCGATCGTCAGCAGGTCGCTCGCAAGCTGGCCGATCAGGCCATCGTCGATCTCACGGACCTGCACGATCGGGTCAGCTGGTGGCTGGAGAACCTCGCCTCCTCGGTGCTCTCACCAGAGAAGCGAACGGTTCGAATCACACCGCAGGTCCAGGAGGAGCCGTTCTGGGAGCTCAGCGCAGTCCCGACCATCACCGGTGCCGCTGAGCGGCTGGCCCGAGCGGCCCATACCCTCGGGAAGCTGGAGAGCGTGCTCAAGGAGTTGCCGGAGAGCTTTCACCTCAAAGATCCGCAGCCGGTGATGGATCTCGCACGATCACGGCGAAAGATCGGCGAGCACGCAAGCTTCCTCTACGAATTCCTCTCCGACAATACCGAGCAGGTTCGCTGGATTGAGGAGGCCCGTGGGCGCTCACGCGCGCCGACCGCGGCGCTGTGCTCTGCCCCGGTGGAGGTCGGTCCGCTGATCCGCGCGAAGGTGTTTGATCCCCTCAAGGCCATCGCAACCTGCTCCGCGACGATGACCGTCGACAACCAGTTCGATCACTTCCTCGGACGCGTCGGCCTCACCGAGCCCGGCCCCCGGCAGCTCACCATCCGGCTGGCCACCCTCCCCTCCCCCTTTGACTACAACCGGCAGGCGCTGCTCGGCCTCCCCACCGACATCCCCGCTCCCAACGACCCAGAGTTCGAGCTGGTCTGTGCGCGGTTCATCATCGATGCGCTCCAAGTCAGCGGAGGCGGCGCGTTCGTCCTCTGCACCAGCTTTCGACTGCTGCGAGGGCTGCATCGTCGCGTCTCAGAGGCCCTCGGCAGCCGCTTCCTGCTGCTTCGTCAAGGAGAGATGGGCAGGGCAAGGCTCCTCGAAGCCTTCCGCAACAGCCCCGACAGTGTGCTGTTTGGGACCGACAGCTTCTGGGAAGGCGTCTCGGTAAAGGGGGACTCCCTGCGGCTCGTCATCATCCCTCGGCTGCCGTTCAGGGTGCCGACGGATCCCGTCCAGCAGGCACGACATGAGCTGCTCGCTGCACAGGGTGTCGATCCTTTCCGGACCTACTCGCTCCCACAAGCGGTGCTGCGGTTTCGCCAGGGCTTTGGCCGGCTGATCCGTACACAGAGCGATCGGGGCTCGGTGCTGGTGCTGGACAAGCGGGTCAGCCGTCGCTGGTACGGACGAATCTTCATCGACTCACTTCCGAAGATGGAGACCATCCGAGCACCGGGAAGAGCCGTCTTGGAGACCCTCAGTCGGTTCTATCAGGACGGCAACACCGACCAAAGAGGGCCGTCCGACAGCGGACGGCCCCATCGCGAGAGCTCAGTGCGGAGCAGCACCGTCGAGCCTGCGGTGACCTTCGCGCGGGCAGAGCCGCCGAAGACCACGCGCTGACTCAACAGCTCACTCTTCTCCAGCCTCGTCCTGCTCAGCAGCGGCCTCTTCGGTCGCCTCAGCAGCGGCCTCTTCGGTCGCCTCAGCAGCGGCCTCTTCGGTCGCCTCAGCAGCAGCCTCTTCGGTCGCCTCAGCAGTCGCCTCAGCAGCGGCCTCAGCAGCGGCCTCAGCAGCGGCATCAGCCTCCTCTTTCGCTGGGGAGCGCTTCGGAACAGGCTTGCCGTTGTGGGCAATGATCATGGTCATCTGGCGGCCTTCCATACGAGGGCGCATCTCGACGACGGCATACTCCTTGACCGCGTTGAACAGGCGCATGCACTGCTGCGCGCCGATGTCATGGTGAGCATGCTCACGACCACGGAAGCGAACCGTGACCTTGACCTTGTTGCCTTCTCCAAGGAACTTCAGCGCGTTCTTGATCTTGAAGCCCATGTCGTGATCGTCGGTCTTTGGGCGGACCTTGATCTCCTTGAGCAGGACCGTGCTGCGGTTCTTGCGAGCCTCGGCCTCCCGCTTCTTTCGATCGTACTTCAGCCGACCGTAGTCGCCGACGCGACAAACAGGGGGACGTGCGGTGGGAGCAACTTCGATCAGATCCATGCCACGGTCCATCGCGAGCTCGAGCGCATCGCGGGTCGGCATCACGCCGAGCTTGTTGCCCTCCTCATCGATAAGAAGAACGCGCGGAACGCGGATGTGGTGGTTGATGCGGTGCTGCTCGGTTTCTGGTGCTTGTGGCCGAAACCGTCTTCTCGATCGCCTCAGCGGATACCTCTCATTGTCAGGAGTATTGGATTGTCCGATGGAATGAAGTCTTGGGGGGACGGACACCCTCCCGGGCCACAGATAACCTGAGCGGTGACGAAAATCCGGAAGCAAATCAAGAATCTGGAGGTTTCAGCCGGCCCCGCCCTGCTGTTATGCGTGTACCCGTGAACCGCTCCAGGATCTATCGCCCGACAATACGCTGCATTCATTGTAGAAGAATTCGCCTTTTTGAGGGGATCAAGGCATGGTTTCTCCAGCCGCCCTGGCCGACATCCGGTCGGGGTGACTCCGCAGGTCCGCTGCGGTTCATCTGCGCAGGCTGTCTGCTGGAGCAGCGCAGACGGCGCTAAGCACCCAACCGGTTACGTCACGACAATGGCAAAGCCTCCCCGCTCCAAGATGAGCCGACTGGCCCGACTCGGCGGGCTCACTTCTCGCGTCTCGGGCAGCTATCTCGGGCAGCGCATCAGGGGGGCCTTCCAGGACGAAGAAGGTCGCGCCGCGTCACTGCGCAAGACCCACCTGGAGAATGCCGAGCGCGTCGTCGCCACGATGGGTAACCTCAAGGGCGCAGCGATGAAGGTCGGCCAGTCTCTCGCCCAGGTCGTCGAGGGCATGGATCTGCCCCCCGAGATGGCCTCGATCCTCAGCCAGCTCAATGACAAGGCCGAGCCCATTCCGTTTGCGCTCATCCAGGCAGCGGTAGAAGCCGAGCTCGAAGGATCGCTCTCCGAGAACTTCCTGGCATTTGACGAGGAGCCGCTTGGGACTGCCTCGCTGGCCCAGGCCCACGCTGCCCGTCTGCCAGATGGCACCCCAGTGGTCGTCAAGGTGCTCCATGAGGGCATCGAGGACAGCGTCGGCTCAGACCTCAGCGCGCTGAAGTCCCTGCTGATCACCAGCCGGATGCTCAAGCGGGACCGCGCCGAGATCGATGCCGTCTTCGAAGAGATGCGTGACCGGCTGGCGGAGGAGCTGGACTACTACCAGGAGGCTGCCAACCTTGAGGAATTTCACCGCTCGATGGCCGGCATCGAGGGCATCTCGATCCCAAAGACCCACCCGAAGTGGTGTACCGGTCGGGTGCTGACCATGGATCGCCTCACGGGTCGTCCGATGAGCGAGTTCCTGAAGATCGCCACCCCCGAGGCAAAGTCCCGGGCCGGGAACCTGCTCGCCCAGAGCTTTCACGACATGTTCTACCGGCAGCGCGCCCTGCATGCCGATCCCCACGCTGGAAACTACCTGTTCCGCGCAGATGGCGGCGTGGGAATCCTCGACTTCGGCTGCGTCAAGCGGTTCGACCCGTACTGGACCGGCCAGTATGCCCGGATGGCCAGCGCAATCGTAGAAGCCCGCAAGGACGACTTCTTCCCCATCGCTCGCGATCTCGACATCCTCGGCCCTGGCACTCCAGCATCTGAGGAGGTGCTCTGGAGGCTGTCCCAGACCGTCTGCTATCCCCTGACCCTCGACAACTACCGCTGCGGAACCGCCGAAGACAACATCATGTTAGACGTCCGCCGGCAGGTCCCAGGCGTGCTGCGGTATCCCAACCTCCGCTCTCCCCGAGAGATCGTCTTTCTTCACCGGGCGCTGGGTGGCATCTACAACATGCTGCGCCTGCTCGGCCATGAGATGAACTACGGTGCGATGTTCCACCGATACACCAATCACGCCATCGCGGTCTCCGAAGGCCGGGTAGAGGACTTCAGCCCGGTGGCGTGATAGTGCTGGGGCCATGTCAAACCCCACCATCCTCCGTCCCCAGGTCCACCGCCTCGCTGAAGCATGCAGCAGCGAAGGCGAGGCCTTCCAGTCAACCGCAACGCGCCTGATCAAGCAGCAGCGCAGGCTCTCCCGGTTCTTCGAGCAGAACTTTGCGCCAATGGGAGCGATGGCTGGCCAGGTGTCGATGTATATGCTGTCCGTCTCCATTCGGATCTTCGATCAGGCTGGCGGACGCCTCCGTAAGGTTCCTGGCCGCGACATCGACGCTGCGACCGCTCGCATCATGGCCGCCGCAGATGGCCTGATGCCCGCTGACGATGGCTTCGCCGACCGCGCGCGAGCAGTGGCGTGGCGCGCTCAGCCCCATCTCCTCGACGAGATCATCTGGGCTCTGTTTGAGCGCGATGAGAAGCAGGAGCAGGAGGTCGATCTCGAGCCAGACACCTCCGCGATGGTCTACCTGATGCTTTGGGCAGCGGTCGAAGCCCTGAACATCAACTGGAGCCCGGCCAAGGGCTGGACACCAGAGAGCGGTCTCATCGAAGGCGAGGACCCCGCAACCTGGACTCCACCGAAGAAGTAGCGGACTACCAGCGTCCGGTGCGCATCTCTACGGTGTAGTCAGTGCAGTCCGTTCCCAGCGGGAGGGAGACCGTGGCCTCCCGGCTGCCGTTGGGCGGGATCTCTTCGAGGACAGCGGTGAAGGTCTCATCGCAGTGGATCTCAACCTCCACAGACTCCACCAGCCGATCCGCGACGCTGTCTGCACCCACCTCAACCTCGATTCGCCCGTCGCTCCAGTGCACTGCGGTGGCGCGGATGGACAGCCACGGTGAGAGATCGACGGCATGATCGATGCTCTCTCTCGGCTGAAGGATCAGCTCCCGGCGGTGCCCATCAACAGTGACCCGGAAGCGCCCAGAGATGTTCAGCCCAAGCAGTCCAGTGGTTCGGCTGCCGGCGCACTCCTCACACAGCGCCACGGTGATGCCGCTGACCTCCAGACCGCCCAGCCACATGCGCTCGATGAGGGCAACCTTCGCGGTTCGCTCGCCTGAGGCCGTCCGCAAGGTGACCTCCGGTGCATCTGCAGGAACGACAACGCCGAGGGCGTCGAGGGCGCTCTGGTTGAGAGTCGTGAGGGTCGCGCCGGTGTCGAAGAGCATCCACAGCTCCTGCGTTCCGGCCGGTCCCTCGACCTGAAGCGGCAGCGACATCGACCGCCCCTCGCCCTCAAACGGCAAGACCACCCCGTCAGCAGGTCCGTCCGGCCCCAGCGGAATCTCGACTTCCTCCAGGATACGCGCAACCGGCGGGCGGGGCGTGGCCGCGCCGAGGTGAGGGAGCTGAGACTCGATTGCGAGGATGGCATCGGGGGGGATCGCCACCCCGATGGGGGTTGTGAAGACCGAGAGCCCAGCGGCCAGGGCATCTGCACGCTCGCCAGGAAAGTACAGCGAGAACCCTGCGGTCACCAGGCTCGACCAGAGCAGAACGCCCACAGCGGCAGCCAGGGCACGAAACCGCACCACAGCAGAGAGAGACAGGCCTGGCAGAACCACCACCGCGCCCGCAGAGAGGGCCACAAGCAGCGGGGGCCCCTGCCGAATAGCTCCTGCTCCCATCACCAGCGCCAGCGCGATGCCTGCCGGAAACAGCGCACAGATCGTCAGGATGCTGAAGAAGCCCCGATGCATACCTCACGATATCCCACCCCGCGTTTAATGAACCGGAATATAAGGCCCGGCCTGGAGGCATCAGATGGAGCAGCGATCGACATACTTCTGTGTGGACATTGAGGCCAACGGCCCGGTCCCTGGCCTGTACGACATGGTCTCGCTGGGTGCAGTGGTGGTGGCCCCCTCCGAAGCGGGGCGGCTGGAGATCGGCGAGAGCTTCTACATGGAGATCAAGCCTCAGGCTCCGCGGTTTGATGCGCGCGCAGCAGCGATTCACGGACTCGACCAGGACAGACTCGCCGCAGAGGGCCTGCCTCGTCGTGAGGCAATGAAGACGCTCGCCGCATGGGTCACCGAGCAGCTCCGCCCAGGCACGGAGGCGTCCTTCGTCGGTCACAATGCTCCGTTTGACTGGTCCTACATCGCCTGGACCTACGCAGCCGAGGAGATGAAGAACCCGTTTGGCTACAAAGCGCTCTGCACCAAGGCGCTCGCGATGGGTGTGCTCGGCGTCCACTGGCTGGACAGCAGCAAGGAGGTCATCCAGGCTTCCCTCCCCCTGCCACAGGAAGATCTCACCCTCAAGCACCGTGCAGACTACGACGCCCGCTACCAAGCGGAGATCCTCATCGCGCTGCTCGACCGGATGGCGGGCCGCTGATCCACAGGGCACCCCGCTGAGGAGCCCTGAGGTGACGGCGGACGAGCTGATGAGGTGTGCGCCTGCCGTCGGGAGACCGCGAGGCGGACCCGCTGCGAGGTGTGCCTTGGCGTGCGGACTCCGCGCAGCTTCTCGGCAGAAGACCTCGGGGAGCGCCGCCGCCAGACCTAATCGGTCGGCGAGAACCAGCCGACGAGCGCCCGATGGTCGCTTCCGGGGAGGGCAACCTGATGGAGCCCGGTGACCGTCGCCGCTCCGACGAAGGCGTGATCCAGACGCAGGACTGGAAGATCAGGCCAGTCTCCGCCGCCAGGCCAGCTCGCTCCAAACACACCAGTACCCGCCAGCGCGTCGGTCAGCCCCAGCAGCGGCATGGCTCGGATCGGAGAGGATCCAGGCACCGCGTTCATATCGCCCATCAAGACCGCAGCATCTCCGTCGCGACAGGGACCGTGATCACCACGCATGCGTCCCGCGTGGATCATCGCGGCGAGGTGCGCAATGTAGGGGGTCATCCCGGTTGCATCCCGGGGATAGGGCGGCGGAGCGTGAACCCCGATCACACACAGCTGCCCGCCGAGGCGGACGTGTACGATCGGCATCGCCATGGTCGGAGAGCCGAGCTGCGCGCTGACTGTACCCGCACAGTCGGTGTCGAGCCGGCAGAACGCCGCAGCGTGGTGGCTGGCTCGGGCGAGCTGCGCGTCGAAGTCATCGGCCACCCGAACCATGCCAGCGATCTCCGCTCCCCGTCGCTCATAGGTGAGCACCACGTCAGCCCCCAGCTGCGCCAGCGCATCCTCTACCGCAGCCGGCGCACCGGTGAATGCGTTGACGTTGGCGGAGACGACGAGGAACCCTTCTCCAGGCTCCGGAGCGGGAAGCGGCTGGCCCATCAGAAGCAGCCCCAGCACCGCACACACTCCAGGGACGAGACGCTCACCGGTCCGCCAGGCGACCAGCAGCGACCAGGGCGGCCACGCTGCCATCAACCAGACCGGCGCCGACAGCAGCAAGGCAGCCAGGGCGTAGCCCCACACGGTCTGCTCTGGGAGCAGCACTGCGAGACCGACAGCAACAAGCGACAGTGCAGCGGGCAGCGCACACAGCAGTCCAGACCACTTCATCGGGATCTCCACGTTATGCAGCCGGCATGAAGCACGACTCCTCCCTCCTTGTACGAGCACTCCGCGGTGAAGCCACCGAGCGCCCCCCCGTCTGGTTTATGCGTCAGGCCGGGCGAT
Source organism: Myxococcota bacterium (assembly GCA_029251165.1). GTDB lineage: Bacteria > Myxococcota_A > UBA796 > UBA796 > UBA796 > JAQXDW01. The sequence continues at coordinate 42,407 of JAQXDW010000042.1, read as the reverse complement.
ACCTTCCTGAGTATCGCGAGGTCCGCTCCAGGGTGAGCTTCCTTGAGCTGTGCCACTCCCCAGAGCTCGCCTGTGAGGTCACCCTCCAGCCGCTGCGGCGGTTCGGCTTCGACGCCGGCATTATCTTCTCTGACATCCTCTTGCCGCTCGAAGCGATGGGCGCAGACCTCACCTTCAATCCTGGTGAGGGACCTCGAATCCACAACCCGGTTCGAGATCGTGGCGGCATCGCCGCGCTCAAGGGGATCGATCCAGTGGTCGACCTGCCCTCGCCCCTCGCCGCCATCACCATGACGGACGCCGCCGCAGGGGTACCGATCCTCGGCTTCGCCGGCGCGCCGTTCACCCTGGCCTGCTACCTCGTTCAGGGGGGAGGCTCCAAGAACTGGGAGATCGTCAAGACGATGATGTGGCAGGACCCCGAGGGATTCACCGATCTGCTCAACAAGCTGGCAGACGTGGTCGCGGCGCACCTCCAAGCCCAGGTCGAGGCCGGGGCGGCTGCGGTGCAGATGTTCGACACCTGGGCCGGGGCGCTCTCCAGCGAGGACTTCCGACGCTTCGCGCTGCCGGCAGCCCAGCGGGCGTTTCGTGGTGTGAAGGGACCGACCCTCTACTTCACCAAGGACTCCAGCCCGTTCCTCCCCTGGCTTGCAGAGACCGGAGCCTCCGCCATTGGCCTGGACTGGCGCACCGACATGGCCCGCGCGCGCGCACACCTCGGTGACATTCCCGTCCAGGGCAACCTCGATCCGATCGCCCTGCATGCCCCGCCCGAGGAGGTCGCCGCGATGACCCGCCGGGTGATCGCGGCCGCTGGTCAGAAGGGACACATCTTCAACCTCGGACACGGCTGCATCCCGTCCACACCGGTTGAGGGTGTGCAGGCGAGTGTCGATGCGGTAAAGGGGTGGTCCTGGTAGGGGCCCCATGACCCACATATGGCTGCTGAGCGCCGGTGAACCGCGTGAGGAGAGCGAACTTCCCGACTTCCTCGCGCGCCGGCTGACTGACCCCCACGTCCTGCGTGTGCCGGGCTGGCTGTCCTCGCTGGCGGTCTGGTTCTACACCTGGCTGCATCTGCGGAAGCTTACCCCGACCTGGAGAATGCTCCCCGGTCCCTCGCCAGCAGACGACGCCCTCCAGGAGCAGTCCGTCCTCCTCCAGCGCAGCCTCGGCGGCAAGTACTCCTGCCGCGCCGTCTTCCGCTACCGGTCTCCAGATGCCTCCGAGGTTGCCGCTGGGATCGGTCGCGGTGAGCGGGTGGTCCTCCTGCCCCTGCTGCCCCACCGGGGACCCGCGCTGTACTCTGCAATGTCCGCCGCCACCGTTGCACTTCAGGCCCGGGGCGCAGATATCGCCACCATCACCAGCTACCCCAGCCACGCGGGCTACGTCGATGCCCTCGCCGAGACCGTCCGTGCTGCGCTCGCCGACCTCGCCAGACAACACCCCGCTCACCAGACCCGCTACCAGGTCTTGTTCTCGGCGGTCCTGCCCACTGGTCCCAGCGCGATCCTCACAGACACCCGCAGCGAGCTTGAGCAGACCGTTGCAGCAGTCGTCGCAGCGGTCGGCCTCGCCCGCCCGCACCAGCTTGGCTTCACCGCCACGCTCACCGCCGTCCCGAAGGATGTCCCGTCCACCGCCGTGCAGCTCGCCGGGCTGAGCTCGGGCAGCGCCGCGGTGGTGGTGCCCCTCGGGGAGGCCCTGGAGTCCGCACAGACCCAGGTCTCACTGGATCAGAAGCTGGGAACGATTGCCGCCGAGGCTGAGGTGGTGTTCGTCCGGGCAGAGACCGTCAGCGCGCGACCGACCTTCACCCGTGCACTCTGCGATCTGGTCCGCGAAGCCGAGGCCGCGGCCGGCTGGCGAAAGGATGCGACGTAGATGGCAAAGATCGTCATCGTCGGAGCCGGCATTGCCGGGCTCTCTGTGGCCGCGTTCCTTCCAGACAGACACGACATCACCGTCCTGGAGGCATCCGAGCACGCTGGCGGAAACGTCCGCTCCGAGAGCATCGACGGTCGCACCTTAGACCGGGCCGCCAACGGATGGCTGGACAGCGAGCCGGCGATCGGGCGACTGGTGGAGCGTGTGGGCCTGACGGATCAGCTCATCCAGGCCGATCCCCGCTCGACCCGATGGATCTTCTCCGGCGGACAGCTGCACCCCGCTCCGCTCTCGCCTCCCGCGCTCCTGAGCTCTCGCTTGCTCTCTCCGGCGGCAAAGCTGCGCATCCTGCTGGAGCCGTTCATCGGACGTGCGCCAGAGGGCGCTGAAGAGACCGTCGAGCAGTTTGTCAGCCGACGCCTCGGGATGGGCGTGGTCAACGCGATGGTCGGGCCGATGGTCTCTGGGATCTTCGCCGCAGGCCCCGAGCAGCTCTCCCTGTCGGCAGCCTTTCCGCGAATGCATGCGCTGGAGCGCGAGCACCGCAGCCTCATCCTCGCCGCGCTGAAGCTGCGTCGCGGCGGAGCACCGCCCGGGCGGCTGACCTCGCTGATGAATGGTGCCGGCCAGCTCACCGCTGCCATCGCCCAGCGCCTCGGCGAGCGCCTTCAGTGTGACACCCCGGTCTGCGCGGTCGAGCGTCGACGGTCGGGGTGGACGGTACACACCGACGGCGGCTCGATCCCTGCAGATGCCGTGGTGCTCGCGGCTCCCGCCCCAGCCCAGGCCGCCCTGCTTCGTGGTGTCGATGGAGAGGTCGCGCAGACCCTCAGCGGCATCACGTACTCTCCGGTCGCTGTGGTCATCACCGCCTGGCCCGCCGACGCCTTTCCACGAACACCGGACGGCTTCGGTGTGCTGATGGCGCGCGGTGAGCCCTCTGAGGGCGTGCTCGGCACCCTGTTTACCTCCAGCATCTTTCCCCAGCATGGGCGCACGGGAGAGGTCTTGATGCGGTCCATTCTCGGCGGTGCGATCCACCCGGAGGTTCCCGCCCTCGACGATCAAGCCCTGCTGTCTGCCACACAGACCATGCTCAACCGCTACCTCGGAAGCACGCGTGCCATGCCGGCCATGGTGAAGATCTATCGCAATCCTCTCGGCATTCCGCTGTATGCCCCGGGACACTCCGCTCGTCTCGCCCTCCTGCGCGCAGCCACCGCTCGCCACAGGGGCTTGTTCTTCGCTGGCAACCACATGGGCGGAATCGGCGTAAAAGACTGCGCGCGTGCCGGAGAGGTGCTCGCGGAGGAGATCGATTCATTGCTGCGATAATGTGATGGACCTGGCGTGTAAGCTCGATGCAGCTTGAGACGTTGATGGGCCGAGCAGGAGTTGCAGCGTGGCAGAACCGACCGAGAGACAGATCCACGACAGGCGACGGCGAATGTTTCGCAACACCGTCCTCATCGGCGGTGGGCTGACCGCGCTGTTCGCCTCGCAGATCGTCTGCCTCCCCACGCTCCTCGACGGTGTCATTCTCGATGAGTGTCCCAGCGGCGAGCTTCGGCAGACCATCCAGGTCAACGCCTCCGACCTCGGGCGCAGCCAGGAAGGCTGGGCGGAGGTGCGTGTCCGCGCGCACTACACCTCGGGCGCCGCCGATGCTGACTTGAGCACCAACATCCGTCAGTTTCGCTCTGAGCTGCTCCTGGTCGATGAAGACGGTGAAGAGACCCCCCTGGAGGTCCGCCGCTGGGATCTCTACGGCGGCGTGCAGACCGGCCATGTCTCTCTCCCGAGTGTCCCCGACGGCGACTACCTGCTGAGAACAACGGTCCGCTCCAACATCGGCAAGGACGTCCTCGACAGCCCGCTGCCCTTGTATGCGCCGGCAAAGATTCATGTCCTCACCGACCGACCCCTGTACGAGCCCGGCAATCCGGTTCAGTTCCGGGCCGTCGCGCTCAAGGCGGCCGATCAGGTGCCGATCACCGGTCGACCGGGTCGGTGGATGGTCCTCAATCCCCGCGGCGAGATCCTGCTCGAAGAGTCCAGCCCGACCGGCGACTGGGGCGTGGTCGCGGGCAGCTTTCCCCTCGACTCTCAGGCCGAGAGCGGGACCTGGACGGTGCGCTACAGCAGCGGCGAAGACTCCGGTGAGCTGACGTTCCAGGTCGAGCCCTTCACCCTCCCCCGCTTCCGGGTCGAGGCCACCACCGATGCTCCCTGGTACACCCAGGGCGACACCCCGACCATCAACGGAGCGGTCGCCTACAGCTCTGGCGCTCCCGTCGAAGGGGCTGATCTGGAGATCACCTGGAGCTTCTCCGGACGCTGGCCGCCGCCGACCGCCTGGAGCGAGGGCGCGCTGCCCACCAGCGGCACCACCGACCGCAACGGCACCTTTTCCCTCACGCTGCCCCCGATCCCCGCTGATCTCATCGACACGGTGCGCATGACGGGCACCATCTCTGCGGTCGATGCTGCCGGAGATCGGGTCGTGGGCACGGTCACCGCGCTGCTGAGCGCCGATGACATCGCCGCCTCGGCCGTCACGGAGCTGTCCGACGGGCTGGTCGAGAGCTTCAACAACCGGGTCTACCTCCGGGTGACCACCCCCGACGGTCGCGCGCTGCCCGGCGCCGAGGTCACGGTGAAGCGGGCATGGGACGCCACCGACACCGGCACCGTCGCCACTGCAGATGCCGACGGCGTGGCTGCCATCCAGATCGATCCCGGAGCCCCGGTGACCGTCGTCGTTCCGGCCCTGCCCGTGCGTCCGCCGCCCAAGCAGCAGCCCATCCAGCGCACCGGTGTCCGAGAGCTGATCACCGACGAGGCACCGATGCTCGCCGACCGGCTCGCGATGGACCGCTGGACAGACGCGCTGGAGCCCTGCGCGCGGTGGGTCAGCGGCAGCCCGCAGAGCTTCTCCCTCGGTCTGATGATCGAGCCCTCCGGGACCGTCAGCGCGCTGACGGCCGGCGACTCCGAGCTCGAGCAGTGCATCGCCGACCGCATCTCCAGGCGCTCGGCTGCCCCCGGTCGGCGGCGACTGTTCGAGGTGGACTATCAGATCAGCGATCCAGAGCTTCCGACCGTCAACACCACAATGACCGGTGCTCGGAGCCGCTCGACGGTTCTCCGCACCGCCTTCAGCCGGGCGGCGCTCCAGGCGCGGACCTGCCTTCCAGAGAGCACGCCAAGCACCAGCCTCCCGAGAGAGCTGACCTGGCAGACCACCGCGAAGAGCCGCGCGCTCACCCTCCGCTGGGCAGACACCCGCACCACCACGCGGCTCTCCGCCAGCGCAGCCTCCTGCGTCGAGCAGACCTTCGCCAGCGTCACCCTCCCGGAGGAGGCCCAGCAGACCGCGATGGGGGTGCTCAGCATCTCGACCATAGAGTCTCAGCGCATCAACCGCGCCCGCTCGTATCCAACCATGATACTCGGATACGAGCTGTCGATCTCAGCAGCGGTCGATGGAGAAGAGATCGGGGAGACCACGATGCAGTTCTCTCCTGGCAGCGTGCCACGGCTTCGCATCCGCGCCGACACCATCATCGCAGCGGCAGGTGACGTGCTGCGCTTCACCTTTATCCGTGGACCAAGCTTTACCGGCACGCTCACCGGAGACGCCGACCTCTCCGCCCAGGACGGCAGCCGCATCAAGGGCACCATCGCTGAGCGCGCGGTCGCCTTCACGCTGCCCGACGACGCCGAGGGCTGGTACACGCTCAGCCACAGCGGTGCGACCGCACGGGTGTTCGTTCCGCCACCAGAGAACCTCACCCTCACCCTGTCTTCCGATGCACCTCGCTACGCCCCTGGCGACACTGCGACCATCAACATTCAGACCACCGCCAGCGGTCAGGGTGCGTCGGCAGCGGTTGGACTGTTCGGTGTCGACAACAGCCTCGCACAGCTCACTCCGCTGCCCGGTCCTGGCGCGATGTCCGACGTCATGATCGACGCCCCCACTCTCTCTCCAGCGTTCGGTGTCCTCGACGGGACCGCGCTGGTCATGGGGCACATCAAGGGCGAGAACGCCGCTGCGGCCGCAGTGCTGCGCGTCACCGACGTGCCGACGCCGGCAGCGCTGGATCGGAAGGTGTCGATCAATGACCGCACACACTTCGACCCAGTCGAGGAGCTGACCGACCGGTTCTACACGGTGCTCGCTGAGCTCCACCTCCAGACCCGGCAGTGGGAGCACACCGCAGCCGAGGAAGAGCAGATGTCACCGAAGATCATGGCCGACCTGTGGGCCAGCGCCCGTGCAGCATGCGAGGCGCGAGAGGAGGATGTCCGCGATGCCTACGGCCGCCCCCTTCGACTCCACCGACTTCCCGGTGATCTGCTCTCGATGACCGACCCACATGCGGTGGTCCTTGATGGCTCACGCCTTCCGGAAGACGTCGAGAATTGGACCGCCTGGGTCCGCAAGGAGCAGCCATGAGAAGAAGCCCGGCGGTCACCCTCTTGCTGCTCACCGGCTGCGGTGCTTCCACCAGCCTCCTGAGGTTCGACCAGGAGCCAAGCTCGCTCGAGGAGGAGAGGGATGAAGGCAGCTTCCAAGCAACGAACGGCAATCCAGATGCCGGCGAGGGAGCGAAGGCCAAGAGTCAAGAGGGCATGTTCGCTCAGGACGACGCGTTCATGGGAGCGGGATCGGGCGGCGGGCTGAGGGGAAGCGAGGCGGAGCCAGCACCTGCTCCCAAGGCCGCGCGCGGCAGCACAAGCAGCCGAGAAGAATCGGCTCCAAGCGAGCAGCGTCAGGCCGAGGAGCCTGCAGCCACGCGCGCCTGGTTCCCGGAGACCTTCCTGTTCGCTCCGCTCATCGTCACCGACGATGCGGGTGCCGCAAGCCACACCGTCACCGTACCGGATCGCCTCACAGACTGGCGCATCCTCGGCCTCGCTCACAGCGCCGATGGCGCGCTGGCTGGCGACGTGATGCAGTTTCAGGGCACCCTGCCCGTCTATGTCGATCCGGTCCTGCCGCCGTTTCTCCGTGCCGGCGACGAGGTGCTCGTCCCGATCCAGGCGGTCAACACCACCGCAGCGGCCATGGACCTCTCTCTCACCCTCCAAGCCAAGGGAGTGGGACGGCTCGGTCCCGTCGACCGGCGTCTGCGCATCGGCGGCGGCGGCAGCACGGTCGTCCGCGCACCGCTCATCACCGACAAGGCTGGCGACCTCACGCTCTACGCCGCCCTCGGGAGCGCCGATGCCATCGAGCGCACCATCCCGGTCCTGCCCACCGGCCGCCCGCTGACGGACACCCGCGCCGGCTCCCTGGCCGCGCCCCGGACCGTCTCCATCCTCAGTCCGTTCGATGCCGATCCAGACAGCGCCCGCTCCCGGCTGGTGGTCTACCCTGGCGCCCTCGCGGTGCTGCGCAGCGAGCTGAACAGCGCCGTAAGCCGAGGCGGCATCGCAGGGGACAGCTACACCCTCCTCCTGGCCGGCCAGGCCCCTGCGCTGCTCACCAACCTCGGCGAGACCCCAGATGAAGAAGCGCTTCGCGAGCTCTCCCTGGTGGCCACTCAGCGGGCGATCCGACACGCACGCGCCCCGAGCGTCACCACGGCCACCCTCCTCGCCGAGGCCGCCCTCGCCCACCCCGACAATCCCGTCCTTGTCCGAATGGGGCAGCGACTCATCGACCAGCTCATTGCGGCACAGCGGCCCGACGGCACCTTCCAGGGGGCCAACGGCTGGTCGCTTCAGCGCTTGATGGTCACCACTGCGGATGCCGTGCGGGCCGCGAATGCTGCCGTCAGCCTCGACGACGACCCCCGACGCGCTCAGCAGGTCGCCCTGATGCAGCTGAAGGCCAGCGGCGCCTTCGAGCGGTTCGCGGGCCAGATCGTCGATCCGTTCACCGCAGCCAGCGTGCTGGCCAGCGGCGCCGCGCCCGTCGATCAGCGCGAGGTGCTCCGCGAGCGGGTCCGCGATGCCATCCAGACCAGCGATGATGGCAGCCGCTACCTCCCGGTGACCGTCGGCGTCACCCGAGCAGACGGCAGCACCCCATCGATCGCTGAGGCCACCGCCCTCGCAGCCCTCGCGCTGGCGGAAGATCCAGCATCCGCAGCCTGGCGTGCAGACCTCGGCGCGACCCTGATGGCGGGCTACCGTCCGAGCGTGGGCTGGGGAGATGGCCGCAGCAGCCTCACCTGCCTCACCGCGATCCTCGACCTGTTTGACGCGCCGCTGCCCGACGAGGTCCAGATCACCCTCAAGCGAGACGGCACCGTCATCGACGAGGGCGTCCTCAACAGCGCTGCCCTCAAGGAGGTCATGGTGATGGAGTCTCCGCTCAGCCAGATCGGCGGTCCGAGCACCTGGAGCGTCGAGGCTTCTCCTGCGGTACCCGGGCTCGGCTTCTCGCTCAGCGTGATGACCTGGGTTCCCTGGGAGGAGCCCCCTGAGAACACGGGACTGGAGCTTGTCGTCACGCTGCCTCCGCGAATGGACGTCGGCCAGCCCGTCGACGTCACCATGACCGCCGCAGCCCCCGCCGACACCGCCTTCACCATCACCCAGAACCTCCCCGCTGGGGTTCAGGTGAGCGAAGACAGCCTCCAGGAGCTGGTCAGCCTCCAGGTCATTCATGGCTACGAGGCTGAGGACGGAAAGGTCGCGCTGAAGGTTGCTGCGCTTCCTGCCGGGGAGGTCTTCTCTGCGACCTACCAGGTCATCCCGACCCTCTCCGGGCTCCTGCACAGCGGGCCGACGTCGATCACACCGGCTCTTCAAGCCGGCCTCGCAGTGAACCTTCCGCCGACCGGGTGGCGGGTGTTCTAAGGGCACCTGTGGAGCGGCACCATCACCGCTCGCTGCGTCCAGATGCACTCGTGCAGCAGGGCTTGAGCCCGCAGACGCGCGCAGCTCAGGGGCCGTCCAGGTCCACGCCACCCAGCCACCCACAGGACACTGAGCGGAGTGGGGGCCGGAGCGCTGCCGAGACGACCGCTGGCTGCAGCGGTACGGCAGCACCCCGAGCGGCTACTGCGCGGCGACCGCCTCTGCGATGAGCGCGGCACGGATCTCCGAGCGCCGCGCCTCAAACCGAGTCACCTCTCCGGCAGCCTCGACCACCAGGACCTTGCCGCCCTGAACGGAGAAGCCGAGGAGGTAGGTGTAGTCATCGGTGCCGTAGGGAGCGGTGTACTCCAGCAGCACTCCCGCCTGCCCCCCGATGGTCACCCGCTCGGCCTTGACCGCGCGGTAGCCGGCCTCGGCCATGCGCTTGACGACCGCCTCCTCCCAGAAGTCGAGCCCGGCGCGGGGCGTGTGGCGCTCAGCCCGCACCCGGAACATCACGTCATCCGGACTGACCGCACGATGCTCCCGTCGGACCCGATACGGCGCGAAGCTCTCGGGGGTGATGACGCTTCGGGTTCGACGGGCTGAAGAGGAGGGGTAGCCGTAGTGAAAGTCATCGATGAGGTCCGCGAGGTTCAGTGAGTTGAGCCACTGAAACGACGAAGAGCCTCCTCGACTGGGTGCGGCCCGATCGCGGAACTGGAAGTCGAGGGTGATGTCCGCAAAGTCTGCGCGGTGCTCCAGCGCCCTCAGCCGGCCCTTGTACTGCTCGATCTCAGAGACCAGGCGAACGATCTCTCGCTCGACAGTCACCACCGAGGCAGGCCCGGCGGTCTCCAGCACAGAGAAGTACCGCTTGAGCACATCCTCGCGGGCAGCGAGCCGTGCTGTGTTGTCAGCGATCTGCTCGGAGAGCCCCGTGCTGGCGAACGAGCGGTCGACGACCACCCCCTGCGTCTCGGCGGCGTCGAGGAATGCCCTGGAAGAATCAGCGGGGATCTTCAGCCGCAGCCGCTGATCGCTGCGCTCAGCAAAGTAGCCGCCCATGGTCGTGGCGAGCGCGACCATGGTGTCGGCAGCCTCCTCGCGACGGGTGACCTTGAGGACCATCGTCGCGACGACCGCCGAGCGCACGTCCTGGACGCCCTCAAGCTCGGCCGAATCAGCCACCTCAGGATCGTCAGGGCTGGACTGGGCCATGGACGGCGCGCTGAGGATGCTCAGCAGGAGTGCGAGGCTCATCCTTCACCCCCTCGGAGGCTGGCGAGGATCTGCTCGCCGTAGCGCTCCTCTTGCTCCGCAGAGGGGTAGTAGATCTCGACCAGCTCGAGCTTCTTGCCGGTGTCGATCACACCGATGAGGTAGCGGTAGGGCGTGTCGCCGTCGGAGACCAGCCGCAGCATCGTCCAGGGACCGACCGTGGTGACCGACGCCGACTCGAACTCCGCAGACAGTCGCCCCGAGATGGCCGAGACCCAGAATTCGGCATCGCCGCGCGGCTCGTTGGGCACCCGACCGGTCCACAAGACCGCCCCATCTGCGGACTCCGCGATGAACCGACCACGCGGAGAGAGAACGACGAGGCCGTCGGGCGTGTCCACAGAGACCCGACGCTCATCATCGCCGACCGAGCGGGCAAACGGAGAGAGGTCCTGGATCCAGCCCAGCCCCACAGCATCCTGGCTGTGACTGCGGTCAGCGAATGCCTGCCGGGGAACCAGGGTGATCGTCAGCCGGGAGAAGCGCGCCAGGCTGGAGAGGGTGCGGAGCTGCGACTCCGTGACGTCAATTTTCTCGTTGACCCGCTGGATTTGCTTGAGCAGCGCAATCTTTTCAGACTCCTCGGTCGCGCGTGCCAGCAGCTCGACGAGCCGATCGCGTGTGGCGCGTGCGGTGGCGAGCCGCAGGTCAATGGCGGTGTAGGCCTCTGTGACGTCCTCGGCAGTCACGGAGCGGCTGAGCACGTCGCCCAGCGCCATCGCCTGCTCCATCGCCTCAGAGAACCGCGCAACCGGAACCCGCACGGTGACATGGCGTCCGCTGCGGCTCTCGATGGTGCCGCCGAGCGCCTCGACCATTCCCTTGATCGCCTCGATGCTCTCGTCGGTCTTGGTGACACGCAGCTCGACGAGTCCGTTGTAGAAGACCATCCGAGCGGTCGGCGCCGCAGCTGTCGCCGACAGCTGCGGCGAGGCCCCAGACATGGTGGTGCTGATGTTGCTCTCCGACTGTGCCGAGCGCGACACATGCATCCCCTGGGGAGGCGCCACCGGTGGTACCATGTCCATGAAGACATCGTCCTCGTGGCTGTAACTTTTCGAGCTCCCGTAGCTGTCCAGCTCATACCTCTTTGCGCAGCCGGTCAGCAGCCAGAGCGCCGCCAGCACCATCAAGAACCGCCTCATTGTTCCTCCGTGGGATTGTCTCTCCGCATGATACCAACCATCTACAGCCGGCAACGCACGGACAACGGCTCAGGCCGCTGCGAGCTTACATTCCAAATCATCTCGCCTGTGTAGCGGACAGTTTTTCGCTGAACAAAAGAACAGTCAGGGTGCTATGTGAAGTCTCCCCGCTGCATTGGAGCCGCTGCGATGATGCCCCTGGTTGATGTCCTCAAGAAGACCGAAGGCTTCTTCAAGAAGAAGGGCATCGGCTCTCCGCGTTTAGATGCCGAGCTGATCCTGGGCCATGTCCTCAAGCTGAATCGGGTCGAGCTGTACCTGGAGTTTGATCGACCGCTGACCCCGAGAGAGCTGGCCGACATCCGCGCGCTGGTGGTCCGACGCGGAAAGCGCGAGCCGGTCGCCTGGCTGCTGGAGAAGAAGGGCTTCTGGACGCTGGATCTCACCGTCCGTCCCGGCGTGCTGGTCCCCCGCCCAGACACCGAGACCCTCATCGAAGCGGCACTCTCTCTCATCCCCGAAGACGAGGAGCTGTTCCTGGTCGATGTCGGCTGCGGAAGCGGCGCAATCGGCCTCGCCCTGGCGCTGGACCGCCCGAAGCTCAAGGTCTTCGCCACCGACCTCTCCACCGAGGCCCTGACCTGCACCCGAGACAACGCCACCGCCCTTGGAGTCTCCGATCGACTCGCGGTGCTCAAGGGCTCGCTGCTGGAGCCCATCCCGACCGATCGGGCCATCGACATCGTGATCTCCAACCCGCCCTACATCCCCTCTGCTGAGATCGACACCCTCGAGCCGGAGGTGCGCGACCATGAGCCACGACTGGCACTCGACGGCGGAGAAGACGGCCTCGACACCTACCGCGTGCTGGTTCCCGTAGCGGCTGAGCGCGCACGAAAGGCGGTGCTGGTCGAGGTGGGAGCGGGTCAGGCAGCAGCCGTCGCGGAGTTGTTCACACACGCTGGCCTGGTCGAGGTGACCTGCCACAAGGATCTCGCGGGAATCGAGCGGGTGGTGAGCGGAGTAAAGGCCCCCTGAGGTCCCGAGCAGTCTCCGCCACGCAAGAAGGCCTCCCGATCTTGGGAGGCCTCATCTGGAGCACGGCGTCACTCCGGAGCGGAGCAGGGGCGCGTCGGAGACGACAGCATGCGGTGCTGCCGCATCAAACCTCGCCCGCTTACACCGTCGCCCACTTCCCGATCCCGACCTTCGGGATCCGCTTGAACAGCTGTGCCTTGACGATCTCTGACAGCACCGTCGCGCCGCCGAGCATCTCCAGCAGCTCCTCGCGGCCTTCCGACTTCGACAGCTTCCGACGGATGAGATCCGGGCGGAGGTAGAAGTTCATGTACGCCTTGGTCCGGTACGCTCGAAGCTGCTCTGCAGTGAACGTCTCGGTCTCCAGCTGCGGAATGAAGCCGCCGCCGTCGATGGTGTACTGCTTCCAGAAGTCACCGTCGACATAGCCCCGCTCTTGCGCAATCCGGTACAGGTCGGTGGCTGGGAGCGCGGTCGCGACCGAGAAGCTGGCCCAGTCGAGGCCGAGCCCGGAGGCAAACTTGATGGTGTCTTCGATGTCGTGGGGGGTGGCGTCGTAGTAGCCGATCATGAAGTAGCCGCGGGTGTCGACCCCTTCCTCACGACAGATGCGGAAGGCCCGCTCGGTCTGCTCGCGGGTGATCTGCTTGTTCATGATCTTCAGCACCCGGTCCGTGCCAGCCTCGACGCCCATGTGGATCGAGCGCAGGCCGGCCTTCTTCAGGATCCGAACCACCTCACGATCGACGGTGTCGACCCGCGCGCGGATGTTGAACTTCACATCGATGCCGCGGCGCTGGACCTCCTCCGAGAACTTCCGCATCCGCTTCTTTCCGATGGTGAAGGTCTCGTCGAAGAAGACGATCTCACGGACCCCGCGCTTCTTGACGAGGTACTCCATCTCATCGACCACCAGCTCGATCTTTCGGAACCGAAGCTTCTCAGAGTACACCTGGCTGCAGTAGCCACAGTGCCAGGGGCAGCCCCGGGTGGTGACCATGGTCGCAAACGGCTTGAGCAGGGTCAGGCAGTGGTAGTCCTCGATGGGGATGAGATCCCAGGCGGTCATCGGGTACTTGTTGATCGACTTGCTCAGCGGCCGCGGCGGGTTCCGCATGATCTCGCCAGACTTCGTGCGGACCACGGTGCCGGCGATGTTGTCCAGCTCTGAGCCCGACTCGATGCGCTCGCAGATCTCAAGGAAGGTGTCCTCGCCATCTCCGATCACGCCGATGTCGAAGCAGTCCCAGGTCATGGACTCCTCGGCATAGATGGACATGTGCGGGCCGCCGACAACGATGACCGCGTTGGGGCAGGCTGAGCGAACCATCTGGCCGATCTCGATGACGGCCGGCCAGCCGAGAGTCTTGGCGGTAAGACCGACGACGTGGGGATCATGCTCGCGAACCCGAGGCTCTGCATCCTTGGGATAGATGTTCTCGACGTGGAGGTCGATGAGGCGAACATCGAAGCCGTTCTGTCGCACCCATGAGGCCAGCCCACCCAGCGGCAAGCTTGGGAAGATGCCCAGCTTCTCCGCTGCCTTCTTCGACAGCGGCTGCTGGTCTGCAGCCTCGTGGTACTTGATCAGCGTTACGCGGGTCTTCTTTTTTGCCACAGATGCTCCACAGGGCTTGGGCGAGCGGTATCGCCACTATCTGTTCTACCATCCAACGTACTCGTGTCGACCAGGAAGACGTACGGTGGCAGCAGTGAAGTCCGGCGCGGTCCGTTTCAGCTGTCGCTCGACTGGTAAACGACCCTCGGCTATAACCGCCGCCTTGCTTCGAAATCCCCATTGACGAGGACGGCACAAATGACGACACGCTACCTGGCCCTGCTGGCCCTGCTTGCAGGCTGCGATGGCTCAGAGACACCGGCGACTTCTGGCGATGCAGACGTGTTTCCGCGCGACACACTGGTCATTGCCTTCCAGTCCGACGCAGAGTCTCTGCTTGATGTTGTCTCCCAGTCCGCCGCCGATGGCGAGATCATCCAGAACCTCAACTACCCGATCATCGATGCAGACTTTGACTGTGAGATGAAGCCGCGCCCGGCGCTGGCAAAGAGTTGGGAATGGAACGAAGACGGCACCATTCTGTCGATGGAGCTTCGCGACGACATCTCCTGGAGCGATGGAACGAAGGTCACGGCCTCCGACATCGCGTTCACCATGGAGCTGGTCGCAGACTCCAAGGTCGCCAGCCCCCGGATCGCCTACATCGAGAACATGAAGGCTGATGGTCGTCCGAAGGTGATCGACGAGACCCACATCGAGTGGCACTTCACCCACGCCTACGACCGCATCACCCAGGCCTCTCACGCAGCCGTGCTGCACACCGCTCCTCGGCACATCCTGGAGGGCGCAGACCGCGCCACCCTTCGCGGCCACGCGTTCAACACCAAGCCGACCATCAACGGTCGCTGGAAGCTCGCCAAGTGGGATCGCGGCGAGCGCATCGTGCTGGAGCCCAACGAGAACTGGACCGGACCGGCCGATGAGATGCCGAAGCTGGAGCGGGTCATCTTTCGGGTGCTGCCCGAGTACGCCACCCGGCTCATCGAGCTTGAGACCGGCGGCGTGGATTTGATGCAGGGAATCCTCGTCTCGGATGCTGACCGGCTCGCCAAGGAGCACCCAGAGATCAAGCTGCACCGCCGGGGCTGGCGAAGCATCGACTACGTGGCCTGGAACCAGGTCGACTCTGCGGACTTCAAGGCCATGGCGGCGGCTGTCCCTGAGGGAGAGCGGATCGACCTCGATGCCGTCAAGCGTCACCACATCTTCGGTGACCGCGAGGTCCGACGTGCGCTGGCCAAGGCCGTCAACGTCGACAAGCTCATCGACGATCTCCTCAAGAGCGAGACCACCGGCGAGGTCTACGGCAAGCCCGCCGTCGGCACCATCACCCCGGCCCTGTGCAACGTCCACAACGACGACATCGAGCGCATCGGCTTCGATCCGTCCGCTGCCCGCAGCGAGCTGGAGGGCCTCGGCTGGACGGACTCCGACGGCAACGGCATCCTCGACAAGGACGGCCGCGAGCTGAGCTTCTCGCTGATGACCAACTCCGGCAACAAGCGCCGCGCCAACGCCAGCATCATCATCCAGGCCACCCTCAAGCAGGCCGGCGTGCATGTTGAGCTCGAGACCGTCGAGAGCAACACCTTCTTCGAGCGCCTGCGCAAGAAGGACTACGAGGCGGCGCTGTCCGGCTGGTCGGCGGGTCTGTTTGTGGATCCCACCGTCATCTGGCACTCCGGTCCAGAGTACGAATTCAACTTCGTCTCCTACAAGAACGAGCGGGTCGATGAGCTGATCGAGGCCGGTCTGCGCGAGCCGGACCCAGAGAAGTCCGCTCCGCTCTGGCAGGAGATGCAGCAGCTGATCTATGACGATCAGCCCTACGCGTTCCTGTACTGGATGGACGAGATCGTCGGTGTCAATGAGCGCTTTGAGGACCCCAAGATCGACGTTCAGGGCGCCTTCCGCGATCTGCACTCCTGGTGGGTTCCGGCGGACAAGGTCAAGTACCGCCACTGAGCTGACGCCGCTGCCACACACCAGGACTCCACATTGATCCAGTACATCCTCCGCAAGCTCTTGCTGGCGCTTCCCCTCCTGTGGGGCGTCGTCACGCTGATCTTCATCCTGCTTCAGATCTCCCCCGGAGATGCCACCGACCGATTCTTCACCCCGGAGACTCCTCCAGAAGTTCGGGAGATGATCATGCTGAAGTGGGGGCTGGATCAGCCCGTCCACGTCCAGTATGGCCGCATGCTCGGCAACCTCGCGACGGGCGACTTTGGCGTCTCCATTGCTCAGGAGCGTCCCGTCTTTGAGATCATCGTCGAGAAGCTGCCCAACACCCTCCTGCTGAGCGCGGTGACCCTCTCTGTGGTCATCGTCACGGGCCTGTCTCTCGGAGTCGCCCAGGCGATCCGGCAGTACTCCCTGTTCGACAACGCCGGCAGCGTGGTGTCGCTGTTCTTCTACTCGATGCCATCCTTCTGGCTGGCGCTGATGCTGATCCTGTTGTTCGCGGTGCACTGGCAGTGGCTGCCCGCCTCAGGGATGGTGGACGCGGTCATGCACGACTACATGAACCCCGGCGAACAGTTCGTCGACCGGGTCAAGCACCTCATCCTGCCCGGCCTCGGGCTCGGTGTGGCGTCGTCTGCTGGAATGGCCCGCTACATGCGGTCGAGCATGCTGGAGGTCGTTCGTCAGGACTACATCCGCACCGCCCGCGCCAAGGGGCTCTCGGAGCGCTCGGTCATCCTCAAGCATGCCGTGCGCAACGCCCTGCTGCCGATCGTCACCCTCATCGGGCTCTCGCTTCCGTTCCTGTTCTCCGGCAGCGTCCTCATCGAGTACGTCTTCGCCTGGCCGGGCATGGGGCGGGTCATCGTCGAGGCGATCTTCACACAGGACACCCCGCTGATCATCGCCTGCTTCTTCGTCTTTACCCTCCTGGTGGTCGCCGGAAACCTGCTGGCGGACATCGCCTACTCCGTCGTCGATCCCCGAATTCGACTGAGCTAGGAGGTCGGAATGAGTCAACCCGCAAGCAAGCCGACCCTCACCGCGGTCCCTGTCCCGCCCCCGACGGCTTGGGCAGGCATCGTGTGGCCGGGGCTCGGACATGTCCTCACCGGACGCCCCCTCGACGGCTTCGGCCTGATGGCACTGTCGGGGGTCATCTTCTGGGCGCTGATCCGCCTCGGAGACCTCGCCCCGCAGCTGCTCTCCCCCACCAATCCGATGTTTCGGATCCACCCCTGGGTGTCGCTGCTCTCGATGCTCGGTGGCGCCGTGTTCTTTTGGCGCATCGCCTTTAAGCATGCACGCCCGGGAATGATCGACATTGAGGCCGAGAAGTCGAGCCAGTGGCGAATCATCTGGAGCCAGTTCGTCAAGAACCGCGTCGGTGTGTTCGGCATGTACATGGTCGTGCTGATGATCGGCTTCGCCCTGCTCACACCCGCACTTGCCCCGTTCGATCCCCTCCAGATCGACGTCGGCGATCAGCGTCTTCCGCCGAGCACCGACTACCTCATGGGCACCGACATGTTCGGCCGTGACATGTTCAGCCGAGTGCTCTACGGCGCGCGAATCTCACTGATCATTGGCTTCATCGCGGTGTCGATCTCAGCAACCATCGGAAGCTCCCTCGGCGCCATCGCCGGCTTCTTTGGCGGCGCGATCGACAAGTCGATCATGTGGTTCACCGACCTGCTGCTCTCTCTGCCCCGTCTGGTGCTGCTGCTTGCAGTCATCGGTATCTATCGGGGTGCTGGCGCGCAGAGCATCTTCCTCATCGTGGTCGTGCTCGGCCTGACCGGCTGGATGGGTGTGGCCCGCATCGTGCGCTCTCAGGTGCTCTCGCTCAAGGAGCAGGACTTCGTCGCCGCCGCGCGCGCGCTGGGCATGTCCAATGCCCGGATCATCTTCCGGCACCTCCTGCCAAACTCCCTGGCACCGGTCATCGTATACGCCTCTCTGGCCATCGGATCGACCATCCTGGCGGAGGCTGGTCTGTCCTTCCTGGGCATCGGCGTGCCGCCCCCAACGCCAACCTGGGGTACCATCGTCAACGACGGGCGGGACTACCTCCGCGACGCCTGGTGGATCACCTTCTTTCCCGGGCTGATGATCGCGATCACCGTCATGAGCTTCAACCTGCTGGGCGACGGCCTCCGCGACGCCCTCGACCCCAAGCTGCGGGGACGCGACTGATGAGCGAATTTGAGTCAAACACCACTGAAGACGCCGAGCCGATCCTCCAGATCAAGGGCCTGAAGACCTGGTTCCATACCGACGACGGTGTGGTCAAGGCCGTCAACGATGTCACCTTCGACATCGCGGCGGGCCAGACGCTGGGCCTGGTCGGTGAGTCGGGATCTGGAAAATCGGTCACCTCCCTGACCGTGATGCAGCTCCTCCCCGAGATCTCTGCCTCCATCCGGACCGGCAGCGAGATCTTGTTCATGGGCAAGAACCTCCTGGAGATGACCAAGGCCGAGGTCCGCGGGCTGCGCGGCAACGACATGGCGATGATCTTCCAGGAGCCGATGACCTCCCTCAACCCGGTGTTCACCGTGGGCGATCAGGTCGCGGAGGCGCTGGTCCTGCACCGGAAGATCTCCAAGGCCGAGGCGCTCGCGCGCACCGTCGCGCTGTTTGATCTGGTCGGAATCCCCGATCCGAAGATGAGCGTCAAGAAGTACCCCCACGAGATGTCAGGGGGGCAGAAGCAGCGCGTCATGATCGCCATGGCGCTGTCATGCGATCCGAGGCTGCTCATCGCCGACGAGCCCACCACCGCCCTCGACGTCACCATCCAGGCACAGATCCTCGATCTGATGCGGAAGATGCGCGACGAGTACGCAATGGCGATGCTGTTCATCACCCACGATCTCGGCGTCATTGCTGAGATCGCCGACAAGGTCGCGGTGATGTTCCGAGGCAAGCTCGTCGAGTTCGGTGACGTCGTCTCCGTCTTCGAGAACCCGCAGCACGCCTACACCAAGAGCCTGCTGAACTGCCGTCCCCGGCTGGAGAACCGTTTCTTCAAGCTGCCCACCGTCGCCGACTACCTCGATGTCTGGAAGAGCGACGACGGCGAGTGGCAGTGGAAGGAGCGCCCCGACGCTGAGGCCTTCATCGAGGAGAACTACGTCGGCAAGGTCAAGCGCAACCTGTCGACCGAGGGGGAGCCGCTCCTGAGCGTCCGCGACCTCAAGGTTCACTTCCCGATCCGTCAGGGAATCTTCCAGCGGGTCGTCGATCACGTCCGGGCGGTCGATGGCATCGACTTCGATGTCTATCCCGGCCAGACGCTCGGCCTCGTCGGTGAGTCTGGCTGCGGCAAGACCACCACCGGTCGCGCCATCCTGCGGCTCATCGAGCCAACCGCTGGCACCGTGACCTTCCAGGGCAAGGATCTCGGCAGCCTCAACGGCAGCGACATGCGCGAGATCCGCCGCAACCTGCAGATCATCTTCCAGGATCCCTACTCCAGCCTCAACCCGAGGCTGACCGTCGAGCAGGCGATCACGGAGCCGATGAAGATCCACGGGCTCGGCTCCAGCGACAAGGATCGCCGGGACCGGTGCGCGGCGCTGCTGGAGGAGGTCGGGCTGGGTTCAGAGCACATGAACCGCTACCCCCATGAGTTCTCCGGTGGTCAGCGGCAGCGCATCTGCATCGCGCGAACCCTGGCGGTCGAGCCGAAGTTCATCATCTGCGATGAGTCGGTCTCCGCGCTGGATGTCTCGGTCCAGGCTCAGGTGCTCAACCTGCTCAACGATCTGAAAGAGAAGCGGGATCTCACCTACATCTTCATCAGCCACGACCTCTCGGTCGTCAAGTTCATGTCCGACATCATGTGCGTGATGAAGGCGGGCAAGATCGTCGAAGTGGGCCCCGCAGACGACATCTACGCCGCCCCAGAGCAGGAATACACCCGCAGCCTGATCGAGGCGATCCCCAAGGACAGCCTCGACAACATCCGGATGCGGCAGAAGGCTCGGATCGATGCCGCTGTCGCACGGAATGCGCGCTGAGGTTTCCGGCACGGGGCTGTACGCTGTAGGGCCGCTTCAGCACAGACCGGCGGTTTCCGTCGCGTGCTGAAGCGGCCTGCTGTCACGCTCCCGCTCCGAGGGGCTCGACCGTGGCGACGGGGCCGGAGGCGTCCCCCCACGCAGCGCGGGTGTGTCCGGCGCATGTCAGGATCGGGCCGAGGCTGGGCCCGGTCTTCGAGATCGGTATGGTTGCTCTCCATGTGAGGTGCGCGATGACGAAGACGCGGTCGTACTGGGGCTGGGGATACGAGGACGAATTTCCGACCGAGACCGAGCGGGCAGAGCTGAGGGGACTGGTGGGAATGGTGACGGGCTGGTCGCTGCCTGCGCCCGCTGCGTGGCCACGGTTTGAGGATGCCCGGGTTCCAGCACCTCGCCTCGCGATTCCGGCCGAGCTGGCCGAATTCACCACCGCAGCCCCTCGAGCACGCGCCACCCGAACCTACGGGCGCGGCTTCCCCGATCTCATCCGCGGCATGCAGGGAGACTTCTCTCCCGCCCCAGATCTGATCGCACAGCCCCGGAGCGAGGCGGAGGTCTCTGCTGCGCTGGCATGGGGGAGCGCCCACAACGTCGCGGTGGTTCCCTATGGCGGCGGCAGCAGCGTGGTCGCCGGGGTGGAGTGTCGGGGCGAGGGCTTCGCGGGGGTCCTGTGCCTGGACATGACCGCCATGGACCAGGTACTGGAGGTCATCCCTGAGACGCTGCATGCGCGCATCCAGGGCGGTGCGCTCGGCCCGGTGCTGGAGGCACAGCTCGCTGAGCACGACCTCACCCTCCGACACTTCCCGCAGTCCTTCGCCCACTCCACCCTCGGCGGCTGGATCGCCACGCGCGCCGGCGGGCACTTCGCAACCAACTACACCCACATCGACGATCTCGTCTCCTCCGTCCGCATGGTCACCCCCCAGGGAGCCTGGGAGAGCCGACGACTCCCCGGCTCTGGCGCGGGTCCCAGCCCGGATCGCCTCGTGCTGGGCAGCGAGGGCACCCTCGGGGTGATCACCGAAGCCTGGATGCGCGTGTTTCCACGCCCGATTCACCGCTCGAAGGCTGCGGTCCACTTCTCCGAGTTCTCCGCAGCAGTGGCCGCAGTCCATGACATCGCACAGTCTCGCCTGTTTCCAGCGAACTGCCGACTGCTCGACAAGCGAGAGGCGATGCTCAACCAGGTCGCCTTCGGCAGCCATGTTCTGCTGCTGGGCTTTGAGTCTGCAACCCATAACCAGCGGCAGGGCCTCGATCGGGCCATCGCGATGGCATGCGCACACGGCGGAGCAGTGGAGGACGGACCGAGCCACACGGAGCGCACCCGGATCGAGACCGCAGCCGCCGAGTCCTGGCGCAGCGCGTTCTTCCGCGCGCCCTACCGACAGACCGCCCTGGCGACCCTCGGCGTCATCGCCGACACCTTCGAGACCGCCATCCCCTGGGACCGCTTCGAGGCGCTGCATGCCGACGTGGTCCGCTCGGTCAAGGCCACGATGCAAGACGTCGCTGGAGGTGGGCTGCTGAGCTGCCGGTTCACCCACGTCTACCCCGACGGTCCAGCCCCCTACTACACCTTCCTCTGCCCCGCGCGCACCGGGAAGACGCTCCACCAGTGGCGTGCGATCAAGACCGCCGCCTCAGAGGCCCTGTCCCGCAACGGCGCGACCATCACCCACCACCACGCCGTCGGCCGCCTCCATCGCCCCTGGTACGACCAGCAGCGGCCTGACCTGTTCGCAGCGGCCCTTGGAGCGGTGAAGCAGACCCTCGATCCAGCCGGGGTGCTCAACCCGGGTGTGCTGCTCGGTTAGGCGGCTTCCTCAGCATCTTCCTCTCCAAGCATCACCAGGAACGCTGGGATGACGAGGAGGTCTGAGAGCAGTGCGCTGACGAGAGCGAAGGCCAGCAGCAGGCCAAACCAGGCCACCGACTTGACGCTGGCGAGCCCGAGCACACAGAAGCCCAGGGCGAGCACGATGGTGGTGATCGCCATCGGACGACCGGCCACTCGGACAGCCTGAGAGACCGCCTCAGCCTCTGAGCGGTGCCGGCTGCGCTCGTGGCGGTAGCGGTAGAGAAACTGCACCGTGTCGTCGACCACAAGCCCCAGCACGATGGCAGCAATGGTGACCGTGGCGACGTCGAGCCGGATCCCGAGGATGCCCATGAGTCCCAGCGTCATCAGCACCGGGAGGAGGTTGGCGGGGATGGAGATCATCGCCATGCGCAGGCTGCCGAACAGCAGGCCGACCAGGGCGAAGATGATGAGGAAGGCGAGGCCAAAGCTCGTGAGCTGGCTGCGCACGATGTAGTCCATCATCTGCACATACAGGGGCAGGTAGCCGCTGGCGGTGAGGGTCACTCCCTCGGGCAGCTGGGCGAGGGCCTCCAGCTCAGAGATGGTGCGCTGGAAGCGCTGCGCGCTGCCCATTGGGATGCCAACAGTGATCCGTGCAGCAGCATCGTTCTCAGCGATGAGCGCAGAGAGATCGGCATCGGGACTGGAGTCGTAGAGAAAGAGCAGCTGGTCGAGTGCGAACGGATCTGCGGGAACCACGCGGGCCTCGGGACCATCGCCAGTGAGCACCTCGTTGAGCCGACGGACCACATCCGCAGCAGAGTGGCTCCAGCCGACATCGGGATGGGCTGCCATGCGGTCCTGCCACGCAGCGACTGCACCGAGGACCTCCGGAGTCTTCACGCCCGCCTCTGCCCGAACCACGAACTCAAGGGGAGTGTAGGCTCCGTAGCCCGCCTCGATCCGCTCGGAGTCAACGCGGACGGGGTGTGAGGCCCGCAGGAAGTCAATGGAGTAGGTGTCGACCTGGATGCGGGTGATGCCCAGCGCAGCAATGAGTGCGGCAAACGCCGCCACGACGAGGACCGCCCGGCTGCGGGTGACCGCGAGGTTGGCGAGGCCATCGACCATGCGCTGGATGCGCCCGGTGTTGCTGTTGGCGGGCTGAAAGAAGCGCATCGGCGCCAGCGAGGAACACAGCAGCAGACCAACGACGAACGCCAGCGCGAGGCCGACCGCGCCGAAGTAGCCGAGGTCGCGAATGACCGGCATCGCGGCGGTGCCGAGGGCGAGGAAGCCCATGCAGGTGGTCAGGGTGTTGAAGAGGCAGGGCCAGAACACGAAGCCCACCCCAGCGATGGTCCGCGCTCTGCCGGTCAGGCTCGGGTCCTGGTCTGCGACATGGACGAGCATGTGCACACACGAGGACACCCCGATCACCAGGACCAGGGTGGGCAGGACCATGGTCACCATGTTGATGTCCCGGCCGCTGCTGGCGTACACCCCCATCAGCCCGCTCGCAGCGACTCCCACCGCGATCAAGGTCAGCAGGGTTGGGCCGATCCGGCCGAACAGCCGCCAGAGGAGGACCGCAATGAGCAGGTAGCTGGCGACAATGAACACCGCCGCGCCTCGGGTAGAGGCGTCGTTGAGGGCGGCGTAGATGACCCCGATCCCAGCATAGGAGAGGTCTCCATCGATCGCATCGAGCTGCGCCCGGAGCTGAGCGAGGATGCCGTCGCGGCGTGCGTCGATGTCATCCAGCGCCTCCATGCGCGCCAGCACCATCGCCAGCTCACCGTCGGAGGAGACCAGGGGGCGCATCAGCGGGTCGGAGCGCAGCTGGGTGCTGATCTTCGCGGCGTCTTCTGGGCTGATCGCTCCTGCAGGCAGCAGGGTTCCGACCTCCAGGGTACCGGCATCTCCGCTGATTCCGACCGCGCTGGCCGGTGAGCGAACCTCTCCGATTCCATCGATGGCCGACGCCGCGTCATCCAGCGCCCGGAGTCGGCTCAGTCCCTCGGCTGACAGCGGATCGTTGGCGACCGCGATGGCGACCACTTCATCGTTTCCGAAGCTCTCTTGAAAGTCGTGGTAGCTGACGAGCGTGGGATCGTCGTCGAGGAACCAGATCTCCACAGCGTTGTCGACCCCGACCTGTGCCGCAAGCACGCCAGCGAGGACGGTCAGACCAGCCAGAATCACCAAGAACGGCCAGCGCAGACTGATGATCAGGCCAACCAGGCTGCGGGAGAAGTCGGTTCGGGTCGCCATGGCCAGACTCTACCGGACAACTTCGATCTGGAAGCCGCCATAGACAAACGCCCGATCCCGCTCAAGCAGCGCGGCGGACACCTCAGGATGGCGTGTGAGGTGCTTGGCGAGTCCCGCTGGCCGACTGCGCGGGACCAGGAGATTCCAGTAGGCGATCCGAGCCCCCGGTCGAGCCGCGCGGATGGTCAGCTCCAGCAGACGCTCGTGCTGGTCAGCAGAGAGGTACTCAAACAGGTTGGAGTAATTAAACGCTGAGAAGCTTCTCGGCGCGCAGCCCTTCAGGAAGGTCTCCAGGTCCGCATGAACAAACCGGATGCGATCCGCGCGCGCCCGGAGCACCGCCTGCCCAGCCTCCGAGAGGTAGGGATGGGCGGCATTGAGGTCGGTGTAGGCACCGTTGAGGATCCACTGCAGGAACGGGTTGGTCGCCGCCGGGATCGCCGTGAGCACGTGCCGGGTGCGCTCGAGGAAGACGGCTGAGACCGGCCCGTCGACGTACTGGAAGTGCGCCTCTGAGCGCCCCGCCTTCGCCATCACCCGACGAGAGAAGAACACCTTGAACAGCCCACGCCACCGCATCGAGTCCCAGCGCGTGCGGAACAAGGCCTGCTGCTCGACGGGGTCGGAGAGCGCCATCATCGCATCGACCGTGCGCCGGGAGTGAGCCAGGGGCAGCAGCCGGGTCCGAAATGCACGGAGATACTGCTCAAATTTACCCTGCCCCAGCAGACCGCGTCGGATGGTTCCCTCGTGTCGGTCCCAGTAGCTCCGGCTGCGCTGAGAGAGCCGATCCCTGAGCTGGTGGTAGGTGAAGACCCGCCGCCCGAACGCGTTGAGCCCCAGGAGGGTGTAGACCCCATCGGGAGGAAAGGACTGAATCGCGGCCAGCTTCAGCTCAGCGAGGGAGAGCTGCGGGACGGAGAGGTCGAGCGCGGTGACCGAGCGCGCCCCGGCGATGACCAGCGCGAAGCTGTTGTCTCCTGCGGAGCAGATGGAGAGCACGTCGTCTCCCTCCCCCACCTGAAGCGCCTCCTGCAAGACCTGCGGATCTTCCCAGCACTGCGCGTAGGAGAGCCGCTGCTCAAACACTCCGATCCCCTTGGCACTGTGCACCTCACTCATTCTTCGCTCTCCAAGATCTCCACCCGCCCTGCAGCAGCATCGACGCGAATCCGGTCGCCGGTCCTCAGCCGGTCCATCAAGCCAGCGATGCCGACGATGGTGGGAATCCCAAGCTCTCGGGCGACCACCGCGGAGTGCGACAGCAGGCTTCCCCGCTCGACGAGCACCGCCTGAGCCTTGGGAAACAGCGAGATCCAGCCGGGGTCGGTTCGGTAGGCAACCAGGATCTCGTCCTCGCCCATGACCTCCTCCCTCGGATCGACAATTCGTCGGACGGTCCCCTCGACCAGACCAGGACAGGCGGGCAGACCAACCAGCTCATCAGAGTGCGCAGCGTCGAGGCGAGCCGGCACTCCGACGAAGCGGTTGTGCGCCCAGATCGGCCCCCAGGTGTGGAAGCGGTCCGCCGGAGGTGGCTCGGTCCGCCACCCGTCGTACTCTGCCCTTCGCAGCGCCGCGAGCCCACGGAGGTTGGTGGTGACGGCAGTCCCGCGCACCCAGCCGAAGGCCTCGTCGACAGTGAGGTAGAAGATGTCCTCGAAGGCATCGAGGTCGCCCTGCTGGACCATGTGCCGGCCCAGCGCGCGAAAGATCTCGCGGACCAGGGCAAAGATGCGTGTCCGCAGGAAGCGGAGGTTCTCGCGATCCGCCACCCGCCTACGGGCCCGCCGCAGCACCATGTCGAACACCCGCGCCCGCCAGCCGGTCAGGGAGTGGGCGACCTGCATCTCCGCGCGCTTTCGCATCGCCAGCTCTGTGCGCTCTCCACGGGCGAGGTCGGCAGGTGCAGTAGAGATGTAGCTGCGGAGGGTGCGGATGAGGATGTCGGGGCGATGCCGAAGGGTCTCAACCTCCAGCTTCAGCTCGTCCGTGCAGCGGTCTCCGAGTCGAACGAGGTAGCCCTCAAACAGCGCGCTGAGCCGAGGGTGAGCCCGAACCGCATCCAGCAAGGCCTGATCGGATGCGTCCGAGAGGAAGAGCTCCGCGAGGGCAGCATCGGTGCGGATCTGGTTGGCGAGCTTGACCGCCTCCGTGGCGGGTGCCGTCGAGATGATCCCGCCCTCTCCTGCGAGGAGTGCGTTGTGAAGATCCGCCGCGCCCGGGACCCACTTTCCACACAGAGAGCGGAGCAGCCCGTGGAAGATCATCACGAAGAAGTCGTTGACGATCGGAGTGGACCACGCCCAGAGCAGCTGCCGCTCCAGATCGGCGTAGATGTCGAGCAGATCAAACGGCGCGACGTCTGTGAGCTCCTTGCCCGCGTGCTGACCGACCGCAGACTCAAAGGTCGTGTGGAATGACTTGACGTCTGCATCCAGGCGGCTGGCGCGCCACAGCAGACCGCCGGTCATCTTCAGCAACTTCGGGAGCGCGGTGAGGCGCTCCAGCCGGCCCGTCGGCGGCACGTCCACGTCAGAGGCGACCTCAGAGACGCCCATCATCTGCTCGAGGAAGGTTCGGTTCCAGCGGTAGCCAGGCAGCAACGAGACGACCGTGTACCAGGCGTTGAGGTTGTAGTAGATCCGGCCACGAACCAGTCCGATCATGCGCGGAAAGATTCCCGCATTCTCCTGAATGGTGGCCTTGTCGACACCCATGACCTCACAGAACAGCTGGTAGACGATGGTGTAGGCGTGGCTGGCGAAGCTGTAGGTCAGCGGACCGGTGAGCCCAAAGTAGCTCTCGATGATGTTGGCGTTGTCCCACAGGAGTCGGCGACCAGATGGGATCGGTTGGGTGATCGGACGGGTCTGGAGGATGACCAGGCGGCCCTTGCTCACGGTCCACTCGATGTCCTGCGGACCGCCGAGCACGCGGGAGAGACGGCGACCAATCGCGGCGAGCTTCACGGCGCTGCTGTCGGTGAGACAGGCGGTGTGTCGACGGTCCTGAGGAACCACACACTCTGCCGGCGCATCATTGACCAGGAGGAGCTGTACGTCTTTGTCTACCAGCCACGCCTCGACCGCTCCCGCTGCGTTCACCCGAAAGGTGTCCGTCGGAACCGCGCCCTGCACGATGCCCTCGCCCAGTCCCCAGCCCGCCGAGATCAGCACCCGCTCCGGATCCATCGGGTCAGCCGAGAACATCACCCCGCTTGACTCTCCCTCGGCCAGCACCTGAACGATCACCGCGACCGGGGTCGGCGGGAGTCCTTTCTGCGTGAGGTAGGTCTGGAGTCGCTCAGACTGGGCGCTGTCGCGACAAGTCTGGACTGCGGCGAGGATGTCCGCCTCGGTCTTCACGCCGATGATCGACGCGTACATTCCAGCAAAGCTGTGCTCCGCACCATCCTCTCCGACCGCCGACGAGCGGACCGCGACCCGACCGCCGCCGAGCGCTCGCCACGCCGCAGCGACCCCGTCGACAGGGCATTCAGGAGGGATGACGAAGAAGCGGGGAACGGCCACGTCAGCGCGGAGGAGCCGCAGCAGCCCCGCAGCCTTGCCGCCGATGGTTCCGCTGACTCCATTCTTGAGGTCGTGGTCCCAGATCACCATGCTGCTATACCCATTGCCAGGAGGATGATCAGGAGGAAGAGGGCGCTTCCAAGCTCCACCTTCTTCGCTGGCCGTCCAGGTCGGGCCTCCACTATCCCAACCAGCGCACCGAGCAGGACCAGTACGCCGCTGAGCGCATGCTGGCCCACGCTCGGAGAGACCGTCCAGACTGCGACCCCCGTTAGCCCTGCGGCGCCCAGGATGACTCCAGACAGGATCAGCCCGGCACGGGCTCGACCGTGGACCGATGAGTAGCTGTCGACCCCAGCGATCTCTTCCTCCGGCAGCCGAATCTTGCGGCCCAGCTCGAAGGCCAGCGAGGCCAGCGAGGCTGCGGCGACGTACCACAGGAACCGAGGCGAGAAGCCAGCGCCGATGGAGAAGAAGCCCACCAGCGCCAGCAGACCGACGATCGGGTTGTGGGTGACGGCATACAAGAGGATCCGCGAAGACAGCCACTCTCCGACGCCAAACTCCAGCCGCATCAAGACGCTGAAGACCAGCGCCGCCGCCCAGGCTGCAAGGGCAGGCCAGCCGAGCAGCACCGAGAGGAGTCCCTCCATGAGGATCGCAGCCCCAGCCAGTCGGGCCAGGAGAGGGAGGGTCACCACCCCACGCGACAGCAGGCGCTCGGGGTGAGCGATGACATCGAGACTGAAGTCTTTGTGCTCGTCAAACACCCGGAGGTGGAAGAACACCAGCCAGACCACCGGCGCCCCGAGCAGCACACGCCAGGAGAGGGGTGCAGCCGTCAGGGCCGAAGCGTTGAGCACCGCGCTCCCAAAGAAGAGCACCACCAGGACGGTGTACACGACGGGGGGAAAGCGCTCGCCAAGGTAGCCGGCGATCCGCAGGGAGAGTGGAGAGTCAGCAGTCAACATCAGGCCCCTCTATCCAGGGGGGGGCACCAGCAGCTATTGTCTGACGCTCTCCGAAGCACACTCGGGAAAGGCCACATCCTGCCCGATGGCCCAGACCCCAGTGAGCGCGTCTTGCAGCTGGGTGCGACAACGTGCGGCGGGCACAGTATCGATGACAGTATCGATGCCTGGGATGACAACAGGAGGGGCTGGGAATGGCAGAGCAGACCAAGAACGAGGCCATCTGCCTCGTCAACACACCTGAGCGACTCATCGAGCTCACAGAGGCAATCCGACAGGCTCCGCGCATCGCAGTGGACACGGAATTTCATGCCGAGCGCAGGTACCAGCCGCAGCTAATGCTGGTTCAGATTGCCACCGGACCGGGGGCCGTCTGGCTGCTCGACCCGCTCGCCGTCGACCCCACCCCCGCCCTCAGTGTGATCTCGAATCAGGAGCTAATTGTCCACAGCGGGACACACGATCTGAGGCTCATCGCAGCACTGGGGGCCCGACCGACCCGCATCTTCGACACCCAGCAAGCCGCTGGTCTGCTCGGCCTCCGCTATCCAGAGCGCCTCAGCACACTCATCGCCCACTTCCTCGACGTGCCGATGGACAAGGGCTCGACCCTCTCAGACTGGTCTGCCCGCCCGCTGACCAGCCGGCAGATTCGCTACGCCGCTGCAGATGCCCTGCTCCTCCTCCCGCTCGCTGAGCGGCTGATGACGCACCTCTCACAGCGCGATCGGCTCGGGTGGGCCTGGGAGCTCGGCGAGGAGCTGCGCACCAATGCCCTCGAGGCTGACCGACGCCCCAACCTCATCGACTCCTGGGAGATCTGTAGCCGACTGGATGACGACGCCCTCAAGGTGCTCGATGCCCTCCAGACTTGGCGGTTTGAGCAGGCGGAGCGCAGAGACAAGCCCCCGTACTATCTCCTGCCTGACAGCATGTTGCTGGACCTCGCCCGGCGACGTCCGACCTCGATTCGCGCGCTCTCGGAGAACCGACGACTGAACACTGGCCTCGTCAAGCGACACGGACGAGACATTCTCGGCTGCATCCAGAACGCCCAGCGCGCCCCCCTCGCTCGGTTTCCGCCCACACTTCCAGAGCGCCAGAAAGGAAGAGTGCTGTCGATGTGGGCTGAGCTCGTCGGCGAGCCACGAGACATCTCACCCAAGCTGCTGCTGCCCGAGCCGCTGAACGTTGTCCGCGAAGGTACGGCCGCGCTGACGGGCTGGCGGAGCACCTTTCATGACTCTCTGAAAAACTTATTGACAGGTCAAGAAGTGATTACGTTCAGTAATAATGGCGAAAAAGTGCATTTAAAGAAGCGGGATTAAATATGCGCCAACAATTAGTGCTCATTTTTTTTCAGGGCGCGCAATTTTTTCTTGCTCGGCCGGAAGAAAGATCGTACTGATTATATGCGCGTAGAGGGTCACTCCCTCACAAAACACGAACAACCACCAATAATCCAGAACTGTTCCCCAAGTAAGTTCTGGTCGGAGATGAACATGATCGATCGCCTCATCCATGACGAGTCTGGTGCCACCGCAATCGAGTACGGTCTCATCGCCGGTCTTGTCGCTGTTGCAATCATCGCAGCCCTCACGGCTCTCGGCGGCTCTCTCACCGACCTCTTCACCTCCGTCTCTGACGAACTTGACGGCGCCGTCGGCTCCTGATCCCAGGTGCTGACCGGAGACAACGTACTGGTCCAGATCGGCTGATCGACACCCAGTGCTTTTGCTCCACTCAATCCTCTGGCTCCTTGTTGGTCTTGCTGCGGCCTGGGACATCTCTCAGCGTCGCATACCCAACAGGCTAATCGCCATCGGCTTGGTCAGCGGTATCGTTCTTCAGACCCAGATCGGCGGACTCGCCGGCCTGGGTCTGTCGCTTCTGGGAGCAGCATGCGGACTCGGACTCCTGATTGGTCCGTTCGCGCTCCGAGTGCTCGGCGGCGGGGACGTAAAGCTGACGATTGTCTGCGGTGTATTCCTGGGCTGGCTGGGTGTCGTCGAGGTCACGCTGGTCGCCAGCGTGCTCAACGGCCTGCTCTCCCTGGGCATTGTGATGAGCTCTCGTGCGCTGCTGGCGCTGGGACGCCCGCCCCTCAGTGATGTTAAGCTGCCTTATGCAGTCGCTGTGGCTATCGCGGTCGTTCTGTACACCTCAGAGTTCCTGAGGTTGTTTTAGATCCGCATGGTGCGATCTGGGTATGCTTGCCCCGCATCTGTCCTCAGACATCACGATTTTGATTCATCTGTCACGGAGAACTCATGGCACAGCAAACCGGAGGTCGCTTGAGAGCCTTTCTCTTTCTGGGAGGCTCTCTGCTGGTCGCCGGCCTGACCGCCGGGCTCGTCCTCCAGGTCCTCAGGAGCTCTGGCAAGAAGCTCGCTGAGGCTCAAAAGCCACCTGAGACAGTCGATGTGATCGTCGCGCTGCGGGATCTGTACGTTGGTCTTCCGATCACCGATGAGGACATCACGATCCGACAGCTCACTCCAGATATGATCACCGGGGAGCTGGTCTTCAACTCTGTGGATGAAGTCATCAACCGAGTCCCGCGCGAGCGGGTCCTGGCCAACGAGCCGCTTCGTGCCGAGCGCCTCGCGCAGCGTGAGGCCGGCGTCGGCCTGAACGCCATCATCGCAAACAACAAGCGCGCGATGACCGTCGAGACCGACACCGAGTCCGGCCTCGCCGGGATGCTCCAGCCGGGCAACTACGTCGACATCATCGTCACCATTCGACCAGACGATGCCAACATCGACGCCAAGTGGGTCACCGAGACCATCCTCCAGGGGATTCGTGTCCTCGCGGTCGGCAGCTCCCTCACCGGAGCCACCAAGGACGACGGGAACAAGAAGAAGACCTCTGGTCGTCGGAGCCGCCCCTCAGTCACCCTCGAGGTCACGCTCCCCGAGGCTGAGAAGCTCGCTTTGGCCAGCTCCAAGGGAGATGTCCACCTCGTCCTGCGAAACGACGTCGACGTCACCCAGCAGGCCACCCACGGACCAATCACCTCCGCCAGCGTGATTGGCTTCGAGTCCGCCGAGCCCTCCGCTCGCTCGACGGTCGGTGTGCGGAGCACGGGCGCGACCAAGCCCACGGCTCCAGAGACCACCGCTGTAGAGATTATCGGTGACAGGACTACCGTGGATCAGTTCGACGAGTCCGGGAATCGGGTCGAGCAGAACAAACGCCGCAACCGCTGAAGATCTCACCCAGGTACACCGACCAGGGGACCACAGAACAATGTTGAAGATGCTGCTTACCTCGCTGCCCCTGATGCTGGGACTCCTCAGCACCCCTGCCCTCGCCCAGGAGCGCCCCTCAGCCTGGTCCTCACCAGAAGAGCGAGAGGCGACCTGGCTGAACGTGGAGCTTGGTCACTCGATCATCTTCGATGAGGGTCGTGCCGTAAAGCAGATCATCGTTGGGGACTCCAGCGTGATCAACGTCGAGTCTCTCTCCCCAGAGCAGTTTCGGATCAAGGGCAGCGCGGTCGGCAACACCAACGTCTGGGTGGTCTTCAACGACAGCCCGAGAGACCCGGTTCCCTA
The DNA here is from genome assembly GCA_029251165.1 of Myxococcota bacterium. Taxonomy (GTDB): domain Bacteria; phylum Myxococcota_A; class UBA796; order UBA796; family UBA796; genus JAQXDW01. The sequence goes on along the minus strand of JAQXDW010000042.1, from coordinate 10,517 downwards.
TGACATCACTGTCCACCAAGATCTCAGCGGTCTGATCCGACGCATCGATGCCATCACCGCCGGTGAAGAGGCCCCCCGCGCCTACCCGATCAACGGTCGGCTGGTGCTGGAGGGAGAAGTCCGAGATGTGCAGACCCTTGAGCAGGTCGCCGCAGTCGCGCGGCTGTACGACGAGGAATTCGTCAACCTCATGAGCGTCGGCGGAGACCACCAGGTTCAGCTGCAGGTCGTGTTCGCAGAGGTCAACCGCTCCGGCATGCGCGCGCTGGGAATCAACGGCTCCTGGGGAGACAACATCCTCGGCTTCGCGCTGCAGACCCCGGCCCTTATCGGCAACAGCTTCGCCACCCGGCCCGAGCTGTCCCAGGTCAACAGCGGCATCACCCAGGCGTTCTCCTCGGACACCTTCAACCTCGTCGGCTCCCTCGGTGCTCCCGTCAACCTCGCGGCGATTCTGTCGGTCCTGGAGTCCAACGGGGTCTCCAAGATCCTCGCTCAGCCGACACTCGTCGCGCTCTCTGGACAGCAGGCAGAATTCCTCGCCGGCGGTGAGATCCCGATCCCGGTCAGTCAGATCGGAAGTCGAATCTCAATCGACTTCAAAGAGTACGGCGTCAAGCTGACCTTCGTCCCGACGGTCCTGGGACAGGACGTCATCGATGTGCGGGTCTACGTCGAGGTCTCTGACATCGACAACAACAACGCCATCCGCCTGACCGGCATTGACATCCCAGCCTTCATCTCGCGCAAGACCTCCAGCCACCTCCGCGTGGACAACGGCATGACCTTCGCAATGGCTGGAATGCTCCAAGAGACCTCCCGCTCGACCACTCAGCAGATTCCAATCCTTGGTGATATTCCGGTGATTGGTGCCCTGTTCCGAACCATTGAGCATGATCGTGATGAGACCGAGCTGATGATCTTCGTCACGCCGCGTCTCGTCCGCCCGATGGCCCCCGATGAGGTCCCCATGCCGCCGGGAGCCGCTGAGAACCACAACCCGACCGACTTTGAGCTGTTCCTGCTCGGAATGGATCACCAACCCGGCTCTCGAACCGTAGAGCCGACCGGCCCCATCGGTCTGGAACGCTGAGAAAGAGGATCAGATGCGCTACCGCAACCAGAGCCGGGGGGCAGCCTCGGTAGTGGTCATCGGGGTCAACACCCACGGGATGGGACTCATCCGCGAGTGCCTCGGTACAGAGGCCGTCCTTCCCACGAAATCGACCGCTTACCAGGATGCCGTTCAGATCGTCCAGAAGACACGACCAAACGTTGTCATCATGGGCTTCGATGTTGACTTTGATGCCGCTGTGGACCTCGGAGCACGGCTGCAGGCAGAGCAGGTGGGCATCCACCTCGTCGCGATCTCTGAGCGGACCGACCCAGAACGCATCCGCTCCGCAATGCGGGCGGGCTACCGGGAGTATGTGGTCCTCCCTGAAGATGGTCCCTTGCTCCGCCAGGCGGTCCACGACGCTGCCTATGGCACCGAGCAGCAAGAAGACCTCGGGGAGGTCATCGCGATCGTGGGAGCCAAGGGTGGGCTCGGCTCGACCCTCGTGGCCACCAACCTCGCTGCCGAGCTGTCCGCGCTGTACCAGGTCTGCCTCGCAGACTTCGACTTCTCCATGGGAGACGTCGCAGCATTCCTCGATCTCAAGCCGAGCAGCTCGATCCTCGATCTCATGGAGAACCTGCACCGTCTGGACAGTCGCCTGTTCAAGGGCAGCGTCTCAATCCATCCCGCCAGCAAGCTGCAGCTGCTCTCGCAGCCCACAGATCTCGCGCCCTACACCGCCCTGCGCGATGAGGATCTCATCCGGATCCTCTCCATCGCTGCGGAGACCTACCAGTATGTCTTCGTCGACTGTGGCGCCCACATCGACACCGCCACCCTGACTGCGACCACCGCAGCAGACCGGATCCTCCTGGTCTGCACTCCGGATGTCGTCTCGGTCAAGAACGCCTGGCGGAGACTGCAGATGCTCGAGCAGCAGAAGATCGAACCGGACACCATCCGGCTGGTGCTCAATCAGTGGGAGAAGGGGGCTGAGATCTCCGATAAGGACATCGAGACCAACCTCAAGATCCCGATCGCCGCCCGTCTCCACAAAGACAGCGCCTGTCCTCGGAGCATCGCGCTGGGACAGCTCGTCCGCAGCGTCGACAAGCGATCGCAATTCCATGCGGACATCGCGGCCGCTGCCAGCCTCATCACCGAGGGGGTCGACCAGGTCGAGGCGCCCACCGGTCGTCGAGCGTTTGGCTGGCTGTTCAGGTAGAATTCACCTGAAGGGAGGGAGAGGCTCATGTCGTCACGGCTCATCGATCGCGTTCGGGGTGCACAGCAGCGGTACCGGGCTGACACACAGACCGACTCTGCGGAGTTCGAGCGCTACAAGAAGCTCCTCCACAATGAGATCATCGGTCAGATCGACTACGAGCGAGTCAGCAAGACTCCTCGCGAGGAGCTGTCTCGGCAGCTTCGCAAGACCCTCACTCAGGTCGTCGAGACCCGCAACCTCCCGCTCAATCGCCTGGAGCGGGATCGTCTGGTCGAGGAGATCCTCGATGAGATCCTGGGCCTGGGTCCCTTGGAGCCGCTGCTGCGAGATCCTGCGATCTCCGACATCCTGATCAACGGCTACGACACCATCTTCATCGAGAAGCGGGGTCGCCTCCAGAAGGCTGAGGTCAAGTTCAACGACAACCAGCATCTCATGCAGATCATCGACCGAATCGTCTCGGCGGTGGGTCGACGGGTCGACGAGACCAACCCGATGGTCGACGCGCGACTCCAGGACGGCAGTCGGTTCAACGCGATCATCCCTCCCCTGGCGCTGGATGGCCCGGTGGTCTCCATCCGACGGTTCGGCACCGTGCCGATCACCGCCGAGGATCTCATCGCCTACGGCTCCTGCCCGCGGCCGATCATTCAGGTCCTTCGGGGCTGCGTGAAGGCAGCCCTGAACATCATCATCAGCGGCGGAACCGGCTCCGGAAAGACCACCCTCCTCAACGTGATGTCTTCATTCATCCCCACAGATGAGCGCATCATCACCATCGAGGATGCCGCTGAGCTTCAGCTCCAGCAGCCGCACGTGGTGCGCCTGGAGACCCGCCCGCCCAACCTGGAGGGAAAGGGCGAGGTCACGGCCCGTGATCTCGTGAAGAATTCTCTCCGGATGCGACCAGACCGCATCATCCTCGGTGAGATTCGCTCGGCGGAAGCCATCGACATGCTCCAGGCGATGAACACCGGCCACGAAGGCTCACTGGCCACCGTTCACTCCAACACCACCCGAGATGCCCTCTCTCGACTCGAGACGATGATCGGAATGGGCATGCCCAACCTCACCGACAAGACCATTCGAGAGATGATGGCGCGCGCGCTCGATGTCGTCATCCAGCTCGACCGCCTCCCCGACGGCACCCGCCGCATCATGGCGGTCACCGAGGTCCTCGGGATGGAAGGCTCGATCGTGACCACCCAGGACATCTTCCGGTTCAACCAGAAGACCATGGATGATCAGGGCCGAATCCACGGCGAGTTCGTCGCGACCGGCACCCGTCCCAAGTTCACCGCTCGCCTCAAGCAGAGCGGTATCCATCTCTCCCCCGAGCTGTTCCGCTTCAAGATGGAAGTCTGATGCTCGTCGTCGTCCTCATCTCCTCGCTGGTCTTTGTTGGTGTGCTCTCTGCTGCCAACCTGATGTATTGGAGCCATCGGACCCGCCAGGACAATGAAGCCCGTGCCCTCGCTCGCCGACTGGGTACGCTGGCAGACAACCCCGAGACCAGCCTGTTCCTGGAGCAGAAGACCGACCCATGGCTCGCAACGCTCGGCGGGCTCGGTACACGACTGGAGGCCCTGCTGCGTGAGTCTGGGGAGGACTACGACCTCTCTGGCCTTCTGATGCGGATGGCGGCCTTTGCCGTCATCGGTGCCTTCCTCACCAGCGTGTTTATCAAGGGCATCGCAGGTATGGTCGGCCTGCTCTTCGGGACAATTCCGATCATCATCCTCAGCTCTCGCGCCGAGGAGCGCGCCAAGGCTCTCTCTGAGCAGCTCCCCGATGGTCTCGATCTCGTCGCCCGATCGCTGCAGGCCGGACACGGCCTCTCCGACGCCATGCGGATGTGCGCCGTCGAGATGCTCCCCCCCATCGCTCACGAATTCGGACGCGTCCACGAGGAGCACAACCTCGGCCGAGACATGCGGGACTGCCTCAGCGATCTCTGTCTGCGCAATCCCCGCAACTTCGATCTTCGGATCTTCGTCAGCTCCGTCGTCCTCCAGAGAGAGACCGGCGGAAACCTCATCGAGATCCTCAACAACATCTCCAAGACCATCCGAGATCGCTTCCTCTTCCAGCGCAAGGTCAAGGCCCTGACAGCGGAGTCCAAGCTCTCAGCGATCATCCTCGGCGGTCTGCCCTTCATCGTCACCTTTATGATCATGCTGATGCAGCCGGCGTACCTCAACCCCCTGGTCACCGACCCCATCGGACACTGGATGCTGGGCTTCAGCTTCTGCAGCTTCACCTCCGGGGTCTTGGTGATGCGGCGGATCTCCCAGATCGAGCTGTAGGACACAATGGAAAACGCACTCACGCTCCTGGCCGTTCTCGCTTCATTCATGGCTGTGATTGGCGGAATGTATGGGATCCAGCTTCTGCTCAATCCACAGCGAACCGCACGCGACCGCATCGCGGATCTGACCGGTGGGCGTGAGCAGGAAGACGTGCTGCTGGCCTCTCAGCCGGTCCAGCGTGTCGCCGGCAGCGTCGCGGCGCTCGCGGTCGCAGACAATGAAGAGGAGCAGAACCTGATCCGGACCTGGCTGACCCAGGCCGGCTTTCGCTCCCGAGGCAACCTCGAAGCCTACAGTGCCGCACGCGCTGGTCTCGCACTGGTCATGCCCCTTCTGGCGTTCATCATCCTGCCGGACATGAAGACGATCTACACGGTCTTCTTCGCCCTCTTGTTTGCGACCGTGGGCTACTACGCCCCCTCTGTCTACGTCGGCCAGCGCCTCAAGGTCCGACAGGCTGCGCTGCTGAAGCCATTTCCAGATGCGCTCGATCTCCTGGTCAGCAGCGTCGAGGCTGGCCTGGGTGTCGATGCCGCCTTCCAGCGGGTCGCCAAGGAGATCGCTCCGGCAGCTCCAGAGCTTGCCGTCGAGCTTCAGCAGGTCAACCACGAGGTCTCCGGTGGAATCCCCCGTATCCAGGCACTACGACGTCTGGATCGGCGCACAGGACTGGCTGAGGTGAACTCTCTGGTCAACGTGCTCACCCAGGCCGATCGGTTCGGTACCTCCATCGCCCATGCCCTGCGCATTCACTCCGACATGGTCCGCACGAAGCGCATGCTGGCTGCGGAGGAGCAGGCAGCACAGATCGCACCGAAGCTGACGGTGGCGATGATCCTGTTCATCCTCCCGTCGCTGTTCATCGTCTTGATCGGACCGGCCGGGATCAACGTCTTTCGAAACCTCATCCCGGCGATGTCGGGTCAGTAGAGCGGAGCTGTCTTGAGTCCCTTGCTCATCATCCTGGGCGCCTGTGCAAGCCGGACCCCTCCTGCGAGCGTCACTCCGGCACCGGAGTGGACGACGGAGGAGGGCCAGGAGCGAACCCGCATCGAGCTGGTTCAGAGCATGCTGGAGGCCCATCAGCCCGACGCTGCCCTCAAGATCCTCAACCAGATCCACGCCTCAGGCTTCACCTCTCCGGAGCTGACCATGCTCCAGGCACGCGCACTGCGGGAGATTGGGCTGCAGGAGGACGCTGAGGCGCTGCTCACCCAGCTGACGAAGCGTCACCGTCGGATGCCTGCGGTCCACAACGAGCTGGGCATCCTCGCAATGGACCGGAGCGCACCAGACGAGGCGATCTCGCGCTTCCAGCGCGCATACCGACTCGACCGAGACAACCCCGAGTATGCCAACAACCTCGGCTTCGCGCTGATGAGTGATGGGCAGGCAGCGGAGGCCGTCGACATCCTCAAGGCTGCGCTGCTCGTCGACGCCACCCGCATCCGAACCCGCAACAACCTCGGCTTCGCCCTCGTCGCTGACGGACGAGAGCAGGAGGCCTACCGTGTGTTCCGCTCTGCATGCTCTGAAGACGAGGCCCGGTATAATCTCGGGGTCGGCCTGGAGCTGAAGGGCAACCTCGACGACGCAGCGGCCGCCTATGCCGCCGCCCTGAACCACAACCCCGATCACCGCAGCGCCCAGCAGGCCCTCCAGCGCCTGCACACAACCACCACACCTTTAGAGGAGTAAGCCTGTGCGTACTCGCCTTATCTTTGGGGGCCTCCTCGTCGGAGCAGCCGCCCTCACCGGCTGCACCCAGCCGCTGCACCTCCAGTACGACTACAGCCGTAGCTACACCGAGTGCATGACCATCCAGGCAGATCTTTCTCGCGAGTCCGTCTCCGAGCTCGACTACGTCCTCAGCGGCACCGAGGGACTGGAGCTTCGTCAGCGCGCAACGGAGTCCGCTACGGATCAGGAAAGCGCCGAGGCCGAGCTGACCTCCTCGGCCCTCGTTCAGTAGCGTCGCCCAGACTTGCGACTCCCTCGCGGCTCAGCAAGCAGCCTGCTGTCTCTGGCTGCAGGGCTGATTGCTTCGGGATCCGTCGCGATGACCTGGCTGCCGATGATTCAGTACGCTGAGGAGCGCGAGGTGCAGGCGCTGTCTCGGCGCCTGGTGCTCATGGCCCGTCTCGGCGGTCAGCAGCTCATCGGCGGAGACTCCCCCGCCTCGGTCCTTGAGCTTGGCAGCGCCAGCCAGGTGCAGGCGCGCCTCGATGAGCTTCCGACACTCAGCGGACTCGATCAGGCCCTTGTTCTCACAACGAGCGGCAGCATCCTCGCCAGCGCCACCAGCGTATCCGGTCCGGAGCTGGCCCTCGCAGAGGTCTTGTCAGCCTGTCCAGTCGAGCGCGTGCTGTCTGAAGAGTCCGCCCTCATCGCTCCCCAGATCGGCCTGTCTGGTGCAACAGTCCAGGGAGCCTGTACTCCCGTCCTCGACTCATCATCGCAAGCACTTGGAATGTTCGTCGCCATTAAGAAGGTGGACTACGGCGAGATCCTCGCAGCGCAGAAGCGGCGGGCGAGCAACCAGCTCTTGCTGCTCGGAGCCCTGTCCGGTCTGCTGGTCATGTTCGCCATCCGGCTCCTGCTCTCTCCCATTCAAGAGATCTCTACTGCTGCCGCACGGATCGCACAGGGGGAGCACTCGCTGAGGGTTCGAGAGACCGGACCAGAGGAGCTGAGTCAGCTGGCGCGCGCCGTCAACTCGCTTGCAAGCTACCTGGAGCGCCGTGAAGACGAGATCGGCTCTCGGATGGCGGTCGTTCGTCAGCTCGCGAGCGTCGTCGCTCACGAGGTCCGCAACCCGCTGCAGAGCCTGTCGCTGCTCTGCACCCTCGCCCGGACCGAAGAGGATCCCCCAAAGCGTGAGAAGCTCTTGATCAGCGTCGAGGAAGAGATCCAGGTCCTTGAGAGCGTGGTCCAGCGGTTTCTTCGAAGCAGCGGGCCGCTTCAGATCTCCCGGACCGAGGTCAACCTCATCAAGATCATCGGGCAGGTCGACAACATCTCCCGCCCCCGTGCCGACAAGGCCGGGGTCTCCCTGCTCATCCAGGCCCCAGGCTCCTGCACGATGCAGGTCGACGGCTCCCTCGTTCGTCGTGCAGCAGAGAACCTCGTCCTCAACGCCATCGAATTCGCCGGGATGAACCCACCGGGACAGGTGACCGTCAGCCTGATTCCTCGGGAGAAGCAGACCCTGCTCATCGTCGATGACGACGGACCGGGTGTGCCACGGCATGAGCGAGAGCGGATCTTCGAGCAGTACTACTCCTCCAAGCCTGGCGGCACGGGCCTTGGTCTGTCACTGGTCAAGCGGGTGTTTGACACCCACGGCGGCTACATTCGGTGTGAGGAGTCACCGCTGGGCGGTGCCCGCTTCATCGCTGCGCTGCCGAGCAGGAGAGAGGAAAGATAATGAACGAGCCACTCTCCGTCCTGGTCGTCGACGACAACCGCAGCGCGGCCCTTGCAATCGCGATGCTACTGGAGCGAGAGGGGCACTTCACCGAGGCGGTCTACGACGGTCAGTCTGCCATCGAGCACCTCCAGCAGCAGACGTTCGATCTCGTCCTCACCGATCTGCGCATGGCGCCAGTGGATGGGCTGCAGGTGGTCGCCGCTGCCCAGGCCTGCGATCCGCCGGTTGATGCCATCGTGTTCACGGCCTACGGCTCTGTTGAGGCTGCTGTCGAAGCAATGCGGCTGGGAGCCCTGGACTTCCTCACCAAGCCAGTGACCGCAGACGTGATCATTCGGCGGGTCCAGGAGCTGCGAAAGGGACCCATGGTGGCCGCCGCGATCGTCGGCAACAGCCCCCCCACCGAGCGGCTCCGTCAGCAAGCACAGAAGCTCGCAGAGGTCCGCAGCACAGTTCTCATCACCGGAGAGATCGGATCAGGGCGTCGGCACCTCGCGCGCTGGCTTCACCGTCATGGCCCTGACACCGACCGCTCGCTCGTCATGGTGCGGCCCGGTCGTCCCCTGGATCCGGGGGCACTGGAGGAAGCCGGAACCCTCCTGGTTACCGGGGTCGATCGGTGGAGTGACAGTGCCCAGCTCCTGCTCCAGCAGCAGCTCGAGGGTCTGGAATCTGGCCGACCACCACGGATCATCGCCACCGCCAGCCCCTTGATCGATGCCCGTGTCTCCGAAGGCGCCCTCCGCCCAGAGCTGTACTTCCGCCTCGCGGTGCTGGTCATCACGATGCTGCCGCTTCGAGAGCGCCGTGAAGACATCGCTCAGCTGCTCAACCACTTCCTCGATCTTCACGCCCAGGCCTTCGACCGTCCGCCGGTCCGACCCAACCCTGAGCAGCTGCGCCGCCTCAGCAGGCACAGCTGGCCCGGCAATGTTCGAGAGGCCGCAAACCTCGCCGAGCGCGCCGCAGTCCTCGGAGAGATGGCCTTCGACATGCCCGTCAAGCCACAGCGTCAGCCCGATGTCGCCGCGCTGTCCGACGGATTCAACCTCTCCAGCCACATGGAAGAGATCGAGCGCGCGCTGCTGGTCCAGGCCATCGAGCAGACCAACGGAGACCGCCCAAAAATGAGCAAAATCCTTGGCCTTGAGCGAAACACCCTTCGCTATAAGCTCAACAAATACAAGCTGATCAAGCGCTGATGCGCACATCTGAATTCAGCCCAGAGCGGGCACGACAAGCGATCAGAAGGGGCCTGCTGACGGTCGCGGTCAGCATGGTCTTGCTCGGCGTCTGTGTGTTCGCAATCGCCCAGAGCGACCTCGGGCGGGAAGCTGTTCAAGACCTGCTCACCCGCGCCCGCCCAGGCTACCTCTTCGTCTCCTGGGTGAGCATCAGCGCAGCGTTCTTCTTCATGGGGCTGCGCTGGCGCGCCCTGATGCCGCCCGCGTACCGGCCCCCAGCAGCCGGTCTCTCCGCGATCATCTGTGCTGGCTTGCTGCTCAACTATGCGGTCCCCGGCCCGTTCGGAGAGCTCGGCGCGGCCTGGTTTGCTGAGCGTCGCTATCGAATCCCCATCGCCGATGCGCTGGCGAGCGGTGTCGCCGCGCGGCTGGTCGGGCTGGCGACAGCTGCGGTGATGGGCGTGCTGGTCTGGGCTGTGGTTCCCCTTCCCGCCCCAGCGGCTGACGGCGAGATCATCCAGACCGCACGACAGCTCGTCGAGGTCGCCACGGTGGTCATCGGTATCGGAGGAATCGCGCTGTTCGCGCTGGCGATACGCCCCGGCTGGTGGGCAGACATCTCCAGCAGCATCCTCGGACGGTTTCGAGGTGAGGGCCCCCTGCGGCAGTCCATCGGGAAGCTGGATGACGCCATCGTCTCGCTCGCTGGCGCGCTGTCCCGGGTCGCGACCCGAGGCATCCGCCCGTATACGCGCGCGCTGATGTGGTCATTTATTGGACACAGCAGCGTCATCGTCGGCATCAGCATCGCAGTGCTCGGTCTCGGCGGTACTCCACACCTCGGCGGGCTCGCCTTCACCTACGCGACCACCACGGCCGGTGCGGTCGCGCTGTTCGCGCTGCCAGGATCGCAGGTTGGCTGGGATGCGCTGTTCGTCGCCCTCCTCGTCGCCACAGCGGGCCTCAGCACCTCCGATGCTCTTGCGGTCGCGCTGCTCGTCCGCATCCAGCAGCTCTCCCTGATGGTCCTCGGAGCATTGTCGCTGACCTGGCTGCTCAATTCCATGGGTCGAGAGGCCGGAGGTGTCGACGATGGCAATGCAGAGACTTGATCTTGTCGGGAACTTAAGACAGTAATCTGTGCACAAACAAGAACGACTCTGGAGGTCAATGTGTCCACGCTAATCCTGACTGCAATGCTGGCTGCCTGCGGCCCCAAGACGGCCCCCGAGGCTCTCGTCGAGCCCGCCGTTGCCGAGCCCGTCGCAGAAGCCCCTGCACCCGAGCCCGAGCCCGAGCCCGAGCC
>JAQXDW010000033.1 GCA_029251165.1 Myxococcota bacterium | reverse complement strand
CACCGGACAGCGCCGAGGGGCGTCGATCCGCCAGCCCGTCCAGCCCGGCGACCGTGATGAGCCCGGCGACCCGCTCCGCGCGCTGCGCTCGGGGAAGCCCGAAGCCGACGTTGTCTGCGACCGACATCTGCGGAAACAGCGCGTAGTCCTGAAAGACCAGCCCGACGCCGCGCTTCTCGACGCCGATCGCCTCCTGGCCGTCCTGCGCGACCATGCGCCCGCCGATGTCGATGCGGCCGTCCGCCGGCGTCAGCAGCCCGGCGATGGCGCGCAGCAGGGTGGTCTTGCCGCAGCCCGACGCACCGAGGATGGCGACGAATTCACCGGGGCGGAGGGTGAACGAGATGCCATCGAGGACCGGGGTGGTCCCGTAGGCGTGGCGCAGGTCAGTGAGGGTGAGGGGGGACTCAGACATGTCGTCTCCAGCGCAGCGTCATCAGGACCACCGACAGGCTCACGCTCAGCAGCACCAGCCCAGCGACCCCGGCGTCGAGCCACAGGGCCTCGCTGTACCGGTCCCACACTCGGAACGCCAGGGTGTTCAGGCCGACTGCGCCGCCGAGCAGCAAGGTCACCGGCAGCTCCTTGAGCACCGCGAGGAACAGGAGCAGGGCAGTGGCGGCGATGCCAGGGGCGAGGTCGGGCAGGGCGATCTGCGTCAGCCACCGCAGCCGGCTGGCCCCCAGCGCACGGGCGCTCTCTTCCTGGCGGGGGTCGAGGCGGAGGATGGCGGTCTTCAGGGCGGCGAAGCCCTCGGCGAGAAACCGGACGGTGTAGCCGACGAACAGCAGCAGCCCGCTGCCGGTCAGTGCGGCATAGAGCGCCCGCCCCTCCGAGACGCTTCGAGAGAGCAGCAGCGCGGTCATGACCAGGCCTAAGGCCAGCAGGACGCCCGGAAGTGCGCTGGTCAGCAGGGTCGCCTGCTCGACCGGCAGGGCAATGGAGCGTCGATCCCGTGCGGCGATCCAGGCCGGCGCGAGGGCGAGCAGCCCGACGATGAGGGCGGCGACCAGCGAGACACCCACGGTGTCTCGGATCGGGATCCACGGGATGCTCAGGGTGTCTCCTCGGGCCAGCCCGCCGCGGATCCAGTCGGCCATGGTGAGGACCGGCAGCGCCACCCCCAGGCCGATGATGAGGCCGTGCAGGCTGTAGGTCATCGCGAGGAGCCCGGCACCGGGACGGCGGCGCGCGGGGGGGCGGGGGTTGGCGACGGCACGGGGCTGGGCCGTGCCGTGGAGGATGCGCCCGGCGATGAACAGCGGGATCGTGACCGCGAGCACGGCACCACCCAGCAGGGTCGCCTCGACGAGCTGCTGGCCCTTGACGGCACCATACAGCCGCCAGGTCAGCACCGGGCAGTCCAGCACCGCCACCGCGCCGAAGTCGCTGATTGCATACAGCAGGCTGATCAGCGCCGAGAGCGCCAGCGCGGGGCGGAGTCGCGGGAAGATCACAGCGGTGAACACCCGCCACGGTCCGGCTCCGAGGCTGCGTGCGGCCTCTTCCTCAGAGGCGGAGCTTCGGGCGAGGGCCGCGCCGACGAGGAGCTGGACGTACGGCGCGCAGGCCACCGAGAGGACCACCGCGGCGATGCCGAGCCCAGAGACTCGGGGCAGGGACAGCGGCCCGCCGATCAGTCCGCCGGGACCGACCGCGCTGCTGACGGTGCTGGCGATGAGGTAGCTGGGGGTCGCGAGGGGCAGCAGGGAGAGGACGCCGAGCAGCCGCCGTCCCGGGTAGGTCATGCGTTGCTCTGCCCACGCCAGCCAGCCACCGCACAGCATCGCGCCCAGCGACACCGCCACCGAGAGCGCCACGCTGTTCGCCAGCAGGGTCGCTGCTCCGCTCCGGCTGAGCAGGGTCGCGAGGTCGGGCTGGGGCATGCCGAACGGGTCTGGAGGGGGATGCAGCAGGGCATCGGTCAGACCGAACAGCGGCGAGAGCACCAGCACCGCCGACAGCGCGGCGATGAGGCGGGCACCCCTCAAAGCAGACCGAGTTCCTGGAGCATCACCCGTGTCGGGCCGAGGTCTGCGAGCCAGTCCTGGTTGACCTCAGCGAGGTGGAGGGTGTCGAGCGCCGGTACGTCTGCGTGCGTGGAGACCCCGGGGCGGGTGGGGTACTCGAAATTGTGGTTGGCGAAGTGACGCTGGGCCTCTTCGGACAGCATCCAGGAGATGACCGTGCTGGCGTCCTCTGTGCGCTGCGAGCCCTTGCGGATGGCCATGCCCGCCAGCATCAGGACGTTGCCGGCATCCCCGGCGGTGGCGAACGAGTGGTTGTCGGCGGTGTAGCCGTCGGTCTTGCTGCGGTAGAGGTAGTAGTGGTTTACCCAGCCGATCTGGATGACGCCCTTCGCCGCGGCCTCAACCTGGGGAGAGTTCTTGGGATAGACCGCCGGCGCATTGGCCTGCACTGCCGCCAGCCACGCCTTCGTCTCGTCCTCGCCCCACAGGTGACGCAGCGCGCTGACGTGGGCCTGGAAGCTGCCGTTGCCCGGTGCCCAGCCCAGCTTGCCCTTCCACTGCGGGTCGGCGAGATCCTTGAGCGAGGCTGGCAGCGTCTCGGCGGAGAGGGCCTCGGTGTTGTAGACCAGCACCCGCGCCCGGCCGCTGGTGCCGACCCAGCGTCCAGCGGGATCCTGGAAGCGGGCGTCTGCCTGTGCGAGCAGCGCGCTGTCGAGGGTGGCGAGCCGGTCTTGGTTTGCGAGGGCTCCGAGGTGGCCGGAGTCCTGGGCGAAGATGATGTCGGCGGGGCTCTGCTCGCCCTCGGTCAGCATCAGGGTGACCAGCTCCGGGGTGTCGCCGTAGCGAACATCGACGTCGACCCCGGTGACCTGCTCCAGCTTGAGGAACATCTCGCCGACCAGCGACTCGCTGCGGCCGCTGTAGATCACCACCGGCTCAGCGGGCGTGGCCGGCGTGGGGGTGACTTCAGGGGGCGTCTCGGGGACATCGCCATCGCAGGCGAGGAGCATCAGCGCGATCATGGAACTCTCCGGGCGGTTCGAGGTTCTATCCGCCCAGAGGGTCTGCTGCGACTACCGGGAGGCGACCCCGGTGCCCGCTCCAGCGCCGAGCCGCTGCGCGGTCCGCATGAGGCTGATGAGCTCTGCGTCGTCTCCGCCGGGGCGCTGTGCGCTCTTGGTGTAGCGGATGAGGTCGTCGAGCGACAGCTCGCTGGTGTGCGGGGACTCTCGGAGGATCTCAGCGAAGGTGGCGGCGGCGTATGCGATGCGTGCGTCCTTGCTGGCGAGGCGCTCGGTCTCGGAGAGGGCATCATCGGGGAAGGGGAAGGCGATCTCGGCGGCGTCCTTGTCGGCCCCGGGGGCCTCGTAGCGGAGGTGGACGGAGGCGAGGGTGTCGTCGTAGTCCTCCTTGAGGATGACCTCGTACAGCGCGGTCACCGTGTGCCCAGACCCGACCTCGCCGGCATCCACCCGGTCGTTGCGGAAGTCTCGGTCTGCGATGTCGCGGTTCTCGTAGCCGATGAGCCTGTAGGCCGCGACGGCGTCGTCGTTGAACGCGACCTGGAGCTTGACGTCTCGGGCGATGGTGAAGATTGTGGCACCCATCTGCTCGACGAAGACGCGCTGTGCCTGTGCCTGGGAGTCGATGTAGTAGTTGTTCCCGTCGCCGTTGTTGGCGAGCTGCTCCATGAGGGTGTCGCGGTAGTTGCCCATGCCGAAGCCGATGGTGGAGAGGGTGATTCCGGCGTCTGCGTGTCCCTTGATCTGGCTGAGCATCGCGTCCCAGGAGGTCGCGCCGACGTTTGCATCGCCGTCGCTCATGACCACCACCCGGTTCTCAGCCCCCTCCTCAAAGCTGCGCTGTGCGAGCTGGTATGCGAGGTCAATGCCGGAGGACATGCCGGTGGAGCCGCCGGATGAGAGTGCCTCGATGGCGTCGTGTATCCGTCGCTTGTCGGTGGAGTCGGTGGGGGAGAGGACCTCAGCGACGCGTCCAGCGTAGGTCGCGATCGCGACGGTGTCCCCCTCACTGAGGGTGTCGACGAGCATGTGGATGGACTGCTTTGTGAGCCCGAGCTTGTCTGCGGATGACATGGAGCCCGAGACGTCGATGAGGAAGGTGAGGTGGAGGGGCGGGCGCTCTGCTCGTGTGAGCTCCTTCCCCTGGAGTCCGACCCGCAGGATGTGTCGTCCATCGCGGAAGGGGTCTGGGAATGCCTCGAGCTGCACGCTGAAGGGATGGGCTTCGTCAGGCTGGGGGTAGTCGTAGTCGAAGTAGTTGACGAACTCCTCGACCCGGACCGAGGCGACTGGCGGCAGCCCGCCTTCCTGGAGCTTGCGTCTGGAGACGGTGTAGCTGGCGGTGTCGACGTCGACGGAGAACGTCGAGAGCGCGTCGTGGTCCACCACCGTGAACCCGTTGACCCCGTAGTCGGTGTACTCCTCCGTCGAGGCGGTGGTGTC
>JAQXDW010000031.1 GCA_029251165.1 Myxococcota bacterium | reverse complement strand
CACCGGACGCAGATGAGCCAGTGATCGCGCCGGTCGCTGACTCCGCGCCGGTCGCTGACTCCGCGCCGGTCGCTGACTCCGCGCCGGTCGCTGACTCCACGCCGGTCGCTGACTCCGAGCCGGTCGCTGACTCCGAGCCGGAGAGCACGCGGAGCGGTTTGGGCATCGGCACGACCGTGCTTGCCTCAGGGGGAGTCCTCTTGGCTGGCGGCGTGGTGGTCAACTTTGCGATGGTCAACCCAGCCTACGCGGCGATCACTACCGCAAACGAAGACCCATACTCCGTGACCCGTGCCGATGCCTCCAGCCTCACCACTCGCTTCAACACCAGCCGCTACCTGACCATCGGCCTCACTGCTGGCGGGCTCGCGCTGGTCGGCTCGTCGTTCCTCATCGACGCGCCCCTCCGGCCCATCGTCGGCCCTGGACACCTCGGCATTGCCGGTCGCTTCTGAGGCGGAGCTGGAAGCCGCTGTGCATGCGGCGCGCGCACTGGCTGTGTCCGGTCGGTGGGGCGAAGCTGCGGCGGCGTATGTCGAGATCTCGGCGCTTCCCGAGCTGTCGTCATCAGCCTGCCAGCATGCCCTGGCTGCGGCCGGGGATGCCCTCCGCCGCGATGATCGTCCGGCTGCTGCGGCGAAGCACCTCGCTGCTGCCGTTCGCATGGATCCGAGCGGCGAGGCTGCAGGGATGCTGCGGGTTCAGCTCGCGGGTGTGCTCCAGCAAGCCGGGCAGCTCGACGTCGCGGCGGGCATGGCTCGAGAAGGACTGTCGCAGGCTGCGGGTCCGGTGGCGCAGGCCATCGCACGAGACACCCTCATCGGCAGCCTGGTGGCTCTGGGGAGACTCGATGAGGCGGGGATCCTCCTGGAGGTGCTCACGGAGACCGCGCCCGAGTCCATGAGGGCTGCGGTGTGGTTTCGACAGGGCACTCGGCTGCGCATGGCTGGCGATCTGGCTGGTGCAGACGCGCGCTATGCGCAGGCGGCTGCGGCCATGGCTTCGCATCCCGGCGCGGCGGCAGCGGCGATCATGGGACGCGCGGAGACTGCGCTGTTCGCCGGGCAGCCCGATCTCGCCATCGCGCACTACACCCACGCCGGAGAGCAGTGGACTGCCGCAGGGCGACGTGCGGGGCTGTATCGATCAGAGGCCGGGCTCATCCGAGCGATGCTCTCTGCGGGGCGGATTGCCCTGTCGGCAGGGGTTGTGCGACCGATCGCATATGCCCGCCAGCGTCAGCTCCCGCTGCTGCTCGCCCACCTGCTGCTGGCCCGAGGTGCTGCGGAGGGCTCAGACCGTGATCTTAGCGAGGCTGTGGCGCTGGCTGAGCGTGCCGGCGCGGCGTTCCTGGAGGGCCGGGCGCGGCTGATCCGGGCGCAGCGGGGAGGGCACTACGGCGACAGCGCACGGGTGGCCGACCTCCTGGCGCCGGATGCCGCATGGATGGCGGTGCTCAGTACGGGGGCGCCGATGCCCTGGTGATCGTGCTCAGTCCTCCCAGGGCAGGCTGCCGAGATCGACCTCCGGCAGCTCCTTGGGCTCTGGGACTGGCCAGGTGTTGCCCCACAGCTCTCGGCCGCCATCGACGGTCATGACCTGCCCGGTGATGTAGTTGCCCGCTGGGCTGGCGAGGAACGCGACCATCCAGGCCACTTCGTCGCAGGTGCCCAGTCGCTTCATCGGGATCTCTGCCTGGATCGAGCGGGCGAGGTTCTCGCCGTCGGGGTAGTTGCGCAGTCCGCCAGAGGCGATGACCCCAGGCTGCACGCAGTTGATCTGGATGCCGTAGCTGGCCCACTCGATCGCAAGGGTCCGGGTCATGGCCTCGACGCCGCTGCGCGCAGCGACGGAGTGGGTCATGCCAGGGAAGCCACGCCGGGTGAGCATGGTGATGTTGATGATCCGCCCGCCGTTCTGAAGCATCCAGCCATCGGCGACGGCGCGGGTGAGGTTCCAGGTGCCGGTGAGGTTGGTGCCGACGACGGCATCCCAGCCGCGCGGGGTGATCAGCTCGGCGGGCGCCATGAACTGACCGCCGCCGTTGTTGATCAGCAGGTCGATGCGGCCGTGCTTCTCAATGACCGCCGCGACCAGGGCAGCGGTCGAGTCCCGATCGCGGATGTCGCAGGCGAGCCCGGTGACCGGTGCCCCGAGCAGCCCGGAGAGCTTCTCGGCAGCCGCAGCGATGCGATCCGCCTTGCGAGAGGCGATGACGATGGTCGCTCCGAGGCGCCCCAGCTCTGCGGCGATGTAGGCGCCGATTCCAGTGCCTCCGCCGGTGATGACGGCAACTTGACCGGTCAGCAGGTCGCTGCGGAAGATCTGGCTGTTCACTGTGCGCTCCCATCGGCGCGGTCTGCGTCGACGTTGTCGGGGTGATCAAGGTCGGTCTCTTCGAGAGCCTCGACCTTCTTCTTCGAGGGTCCGCGGACCCGCATGTTGAGTAGCTCGACGATGAAGGAGAAGGACATCGCGAAGTAGATGTAGCCCTTCTCGATGTGCTGTCCCATTCCCTCTGCGGTCAGCAGCACGCCGACCAGCATCAGAAACGACAGCGCGAGGACCTTCATCGAGGGGTGCTTGTTGACGAAATTGCCGATGGCCTGGGCTGATACCAGCATGATCCCCACTGCGGTGACCATCGCGGTGACCATGATCCACAGCTCCTCGGCCATGCCGACAGCGGTGATCACGGAGTCCAGCGAGAACACAATGTCCAGGAGCATGATCTGGATGATGGTCCCCACCAGGCTCACCCCGGTCGGTCTGCCCCCGGCCTCGTGCGCGGCTTCATGGCCCTCGACCTTCTCGAAGATCTCGTGTGAGGCCTTCCCGATGAGGAACAGTCCGCCGCCGAGCAGGATGAGATCTCGACCAGAGAAGCTGTGGTCCATCAGCGAGATGAGCGGCTCGGTCAGGCCCATCACCCAGGAGATGGTGAACAGCAGCAGCAGCCGGGTGATCAGCGCCGCGGACAGCCCGAGCTTGTATGCAAGCCCCTGCTGCGCCTTCGGGAGGCGGTCAGAGAGAATGGCGATGAAGACAATGTTGTCGATGCCCAGGACGATCTCAAGCGACGTCAGCGCCAGCAGCGCAGCCCAGGTGTCTGGGTTGGAGAGAGACTCGAGCACGACGACTCCAGAGTGACGGCTGCATGCATTCTCTCACAGCGGCCGCCGGCTCAGCCAGCGAGCACGCCGACGATGCGGGAGAATGCGCCGGGAACCGTTCGGAGAAACGGAACCATCAGCCGACGGAGGGCGGGGCGGTCGCGAAGCTGGAGCAGCCCGAGCGTCAGCCACCAGTAGCGACGGGTGTGCAGCCACCACTGCCGGTCATAGTCCTCTGGACGGCCCGCCTCGATGCAGTCCAGCGCGGCTCGTGCGCTGGAGAGTCCCAGGCGGATTCCCTCGCCCGTGATCGGATCGAGGTATCCGGCGGCGTCGCCGATGAGCATGACTCGCCCTGCCCGTCGGCTGCTCAGCTGGCGCTCAAACGGTCCGCTGCCCCGGACGGCGGTGCAGGGCTGGCTGAGGCGCTCGGAGAGCTCGGGGAAGCCTGCGAGCAAGCGCTCGTAGCGATCTCGGGAGCCGCGGCCTTCGGGAAGGGGAGTGCCAGAGAACAAGACGGCGACGCCGATGAGGTTCGGTCCGACTGGGGTGACGTAGGCTTCTGCCTCTGCCGACCAGTAGACCTCCACGAAGTCCGACCACGGCGCGATGGCGTAGTGGCGTCGGAGCCCGAACCGGGGTCGGCGCTTGGCAGGGCGCTCTAAATCGAGGGCATCGCGGGTCGGAGAGTAGAGCCCATCGGCAGCCAGCATCCAGCGCGCAGTGAGGCCAGCAGCCTCCACCCGGTCTTCTGACTGCCGGATGTCGCTGACCCGCCCCTGGACCCGCTCAATTCCCAGCGCGTCTGCCCGGGCCGTCAGCGCCTCGTGCAGTACGGTGCGACGGACGCCGAGACCGGGCCCCTGGGGGAAGTGTCCCTCTGCAATGCGACCATCGGCGATGTACCGGATGCCGACGAACCGATGGCTCATCGCTGGCTTCACGCCCAGCGCCGCCAGCTCGGTGACCGCGCCGGGCATCAGGCCCTCACCACAGGCCTTGTCGATGGCGCCTGGGCGCGGCTCGACGATCACCGGATGGAGCCCGCGCTGCGCAGCCATGATCGCAGCCGAGAGTCCGGCAGGGCCTCCTCCAGCAATGATCAGGTCGTGCATTGGGCTCCTCAGCCGCGTCGGCTCTTGAGGTATCCAAGCGCGCTGCTGGCCATGGCGCCAGCGAGCAGCCAGGGGGTGACCTTATCCGGGGGAAGGAGCGCGCCCACTTTCCACTGCCGCAGGGCCTCGGCGCGTCGGATCTTGCCGCTGCTGGTTCGCGGGAGCGTGCCCGGGGCGAGGATGACCACCAGCTCCGGGTTCAGGCCGGTCTTCTTGAGCACAGCCCGCCGGCAGTCTTCCGCCAGCGCCTCTCGGGGCTCGCGGTACTCCACAAACAGGATCAGCCGCTCGCCATCTTCTCCGACATCGCCCACAGCCGCTGCGCACCCCAGCCGCACGCCCTCGACCTCATCGACCGACTGCTCGATGTCCTGGGGGACGTGGTTCTGACCACGGAGGATGATGACGTCCTTGGCCCGACCTGCGATGTACAGCTCACCCTCCAGGAGGTAGCCCAGATCACCGGTGTTCAGCCAGCCATCCACGATCGGGCTTTCGTCTCGGTCGAGGTAGCCGGCCATGATGCTGGGGCCCTTTGCCCAGATGTGTCCGATGCTCTGCTCTGGGAGGACGGCGCCATCTGGGCTGCGGATCTGGACGGCGAAGCCCCGCAGCGGCGTGCCGACGCTCACCACCTCGATGCCATCCGCGACAGGCTCGATTCGACCCTCCAGCAGCGCCTCACGGTCGACGTGACGGGAAGAGAACGGACGGCTCGGCTCGGAGAAGGTCACGGCGAGGGAGGCCTCAGCGAGTCCGTAGACCGGGGTGAGCGCGGTCTTGGGGAGGCCCCACTTGGCAAACCGCTCGCTGAACTGGCGGAGGCTGGCGGGCGCAACGGGCTCGGCGCCGTTGAGGGCGAGGGTCCAGCTGGAGAGGTCCACCCCCTCCAGCTCGTCGTCCTGGATTCGCTCTGCGCACAGGGCGTAGGCGAAGTTGGGGGCGGGAGAGACCGTGGCCCGGTGTCGTGAGATCGCCCGAAGCCAGAGGGCCGGTCGAGCGAGGAAGATCTCCGGCGAGATGAGGGCCAGGGGACCGGGAGCGACCACCGAGACGTAGACACAGCCGATGAGTCCCATGTCGTGGTACAGCGGCAGCCAGCAGACGCCTCCTGGGGGCTCATCGCTGTGCGCGCGCACGACCCGGACGATCTCCTCGGCGTTGGAGAGGGCCTGGGCATGGGTCAGGGCGACCGGCTTGGGGGCGACCGTGGTCCCAGAGGAGAACTGGACCATCGCGAGGTCGTCGGGAGCGGTGTCTGCGGGGTCGCGGTCGGGGCCGGTGTGCAGGGTCGTGGCCTCGATGACACCACACGGCGGTGCATATCGGGCGATGACCTGTCCCATCACCCGTCGAACCCGGCCGGTGGTGATGATCGCGGTGGCCGAAGCGGCCGTGAGCATGGCCGCGGTCTTGTCGTAGTACTCCGTCAGTCGTCCGAGCCGAACCGGCGGATAGAGCGGAACCGGGACGGCGCCGAGGAGCTGGAGGCCGAACAGGGCATCGATGAACGCCGGTCCCGTCGCCAGGATGATCGCGACCCGATCACCCTGCTTGATGCCGCTTGCTGCGAGGGCCCCAGCGGACCTCCGCGCGCGGGCATAGACCTCGCTGTAGTGCAGAGCGGTCTCGCGCTCCCTTCGGTCGATGAAGGTCAGGCTGTCCCGAGGCGCACCGTCTCGGGCGGCTCGCTCCAGGTACCCGGGCAGGGTGGTGGGCTTCATCGGCTTGCGAGCCGAGCGGCGACCAGCTGCACCACCTCGTCGAGGGTGGTGACTGCGGTGTCGTCTTCTTCATCGAACATGATCTCGTAGTGATCCTCGATGGCGACCACGAGAGAGAGGCGCTGCACTGAGTCGAGAGACTCCGAGAGATCACCCTCCGGCATGCCCTCTGTCAGGCGCAGCTCGCGGATGATCAGGGCCGAGATCTCGGCACGCAGGGCGCTGTGTTCAGTCATGTGATTCTCCAGCCAGTTCGGACAGCGCCTGATCCTCGCAGCGGATCCGGACGGTGAGCAGCCAGGCGTTCAGCACCGTGAACGCAATTGCGGTGATCCAGGCAGAGTGAATCAGCGGCAGGATGAGCCCCTCGCAGACCACCGCGACGTAGTTGGGGTGTCGGATGAAGCGGTAGGGCCCACCCATAATCCGGGGCAGGTTCGGCACGATGATGACCCGGGTGTTCCAGCGCGGACCGAGCGTGGTGATGCACCACCACCGCAGTCCCTGTGCCGCAACCGCCAGCGCCAGCAGCAGCCAGCCCAGCCACGGGATGAACGGGCGATCCAGGAGCCAGACCTCTGCGGGACAGGCAAGCAGAAACCCGGTGTGCAGCAGGACCATCGCCGGGAAGTGCCCCTGGCCATGCTCCTTGCCACCCTTCGCGAAGCTCCAGGCGGCGTTGCGCCGGGAGATGAACATCTCGAAGAGGCGCTCCAGGGCCGTGGCGCCCATCAGCAGTGTGTAGAGGAGCGCGGAGCTCATCACCACTCCATCAGGACCAGCTCCGAGCAGAAGCCCGGGCCCATCGCCAGCATCATTCCAGGCGTGCCCTCAGGGGGCTTGCGCTGCGCGATGGTGTCTCGGAGGACGTAGAGCACCGAGGCGCTGGAGAGGTTGCCGACCTCACGCAGCGAGGTCCAGGTCAGCTCCAGGGCTTCCTCGTCGACCTCCAGGGCCGTCTGGAATGCGGTGAGCACCTTCGGGCCTCCGGTGTGGCAGACCCAGCAGCCGATGTCGCTGCGGGTCAGATCGTGCTCGGAGAGGAAGCCGTCGACGTCCTGGCGGACGTGCTGCTCGACCATCGCGGGCACCGCTGCGGTCAGGACGATGCCGAAGCCCGACTCTGAGATGTCCCAGCCCATCACGCCTTCGCTGTCTGGGTAGAAGCGGCTCTTTGTTGCGGTGACCTTCGGACCCTTGGCCGCCAGGGTCTTCGCCCGCTCGCTCCCCGCAGCGAGCACTGCAGCAGCACCATCTCCGAACAGCCCAGAGGCGATGAGGTTGGGAATGGAGAGGTCCTTGATCTGCAGCGTCAGGGAGCACAGCTCGACCGTGAGCAGGACCGCGACGTGATCGGGCCAGGCCCGCAGGTAGTCGTAGAGCCGCGCGGTTCCAGCGGCCCCGGCCACGCAGCCGAGTCCGAAGATCGGAGTGCGCTTGATGTCGCTGCGGAAGCCCAGCCGGTTCACCAGCTTTGCGTCGATCGACGGGGCGGAGATGCCGGTCACCGAGGCGAAGAAGATGGCGTCGACGTCGGTCGGCTTGAGGCCAGCCTGTGCGAGCGCATCCTCGATGGCCTTCGCGCCGACCTCGGTACCGACCTCGATGAAGGCCCGGTTGGACTCCCCAAAGCCCGACAGCGACTCGTAGCGCTCCATCGGAAGGGCGAGGTGTCGTCCGCCGACCATTACTGCCCGGTGGAGCTGCTCGACACGACGGGGGTTGTGGTGCTTCTGAGACCAGGCCTTTGTGAAGGCGGCCAGCAGGGTCTCTTGATCGTAGTAATGCGGGGGCTGTGCAGTGCCCACGGAGAGGATTTGCATGGGCGGGGAGATACCCGCCTGAGAACCCGATGGCGACCCTGAACCAAACATAAGCCCAGCGTCATTCTGGTTACAGCGGTGGGGTTGCTGGGGTGTCGAGTCGGATTCCAGGCGGCGGCGGCGCGGCACCACGCTCCTCAAAGGATCGCCGCTCCAGTCCATCTTCCGCATGCCAGCGCACCCCCTCGTCGGGATGCTCTGCTGCCAGGGTCTTTAGCGTCGCTTCGATGTCGAAGGCCTCTCCGGCACACAGCCGCATCAGCTTTGCCGCGCCACGGCGGATGTCGGGCTCTGGACTGTCGAGGAAGGGCTGGAAGGCATCAGCGGGGGTGTGCGGCAGCCAGTAGAGCGCCTCCAGAGCCGCCAGGGTCATGTCCACGTCCGGTGTCTTGCTGGCGAGTCTCAGTCCGCCGCCGTAGACCGGCAGGTGAGGCTGCCCGGCCTCATGGGGAGAGAGGATCGGGGTGTGGTAGCGGCCGAGGTGCTCTCGATCGGTCACCGGCGCCCCGGTCAGCGGGGGAACGGCGCCGCTGTAGAGATCGAGGATGGTCTGCACGGCTGCAGGCTGACCGGCAGCCTCCAGCAGCCGCACCGCCTCGATCGCCAGACCCGTCCGGAGCGCACCGCCGAGGGGGTAGGGGAGGCGCGCGGCGGCCGGGTCGGTCTGGCCGCTGCCGACGTAGACGTTGTAGGCGAACCTCGCCTGCACCAGATCGAGCCCCTCGCCCTCCAGGCCATCTCCGATGCCGTCGAGGACTGCGCTCACCTGGACGGACAGCTCCTCCCATGCCGCGCCGATGGCCTCGGCGCCGCGCTGCGGAGAGAGCGCGGGCTGTCGGGGCAGACGCCAGGCGGTGTGGGTGATGCAGTTTCGGGCGAACTGACCGGCCTGGGCGCAGTGGGCGAGGCCGGGGATGGTGTGTCCGGCACGGCCAAGCTCCTCGCCGGCCCGGAAGTGGCACTCGTCGCGCCAGGTGCCCTCGGCGATCTCCACGCAGACCTCCTGAGCACGCTCTGGCTGGCCCCGGAGGCCAAAGAACGACGCGGCCTGCACCCGACAGGTCACCGCCAGCTCCTCAAACGGCTGGGCATCACAGATCGGCAGCAGCGCCTCGGGATCCTGGGGCCAGGGCACGTTGGCTGCGGAGAGGGGATCGACCGGCGCATCGCAGGCCAGCAGCGAGGCCCACAGCCCGGAGAGCCACAGCCCGGAGAGCCACCGCCGGCTCACGGCTTCTTCCGGGTTGAGGAGAGGTGGGGGCGACCGATGATCTGACGGCACTTCTCGTGCAGCGTGGGCTCCTCGACCTCTCGACACAGCGTGCTGTGCTTCTGGGGATCCTGAAACGCCAGCCGGTATCGGATGAGATCCCGGCTGTAGGGGTCCGCGATCTCCTCCAGTGCTGCCGTGAAGGCCGCCCGGTCCGCCGCCAGCGGCGCGACCATCTCGAAGCGGCACTCTTCTCGTGCGGTCGGCGCGGACAGGGCTGCGCAGCCAGCGAGATCGGTGGGCGTGGGCTCCTGGCAGCCGCAGAGGCTCAAGAAGAGGGCAAGCGTCGCTCGTTCCACTGGACCTCCTCGCCGCTGGTGATCGCCTTGAAGTTCTCTCGGCCCACTGCGGCATCCCCGCTCTCCAGGCACAGCTCATACGCCCGCGCCTCAAGCTCAGCGCGGGCCTCTGAAGTCTGCCCGATTCCGGCGAGCATCGCCTGCTTGAATGCGCCGATGGCGGTCGGAGAGCGGCGCGCGACCTGCTGCGCGAGGGCCTCCGCGCGGGCGAGTCCGGCCTCCAGGCTCTCCGCACGCTCCTGGATGAGTCCGATCCGGTGGGCCTCGTCCGCGTCGATGCGCTCGCCGGTCATGCCCAGGCGCATGGCCTGTGGCACGCCGATCATTGCCCACAGCTCGCTGGTCCCGCCGGCGCCGGGGAGGATGCCGATGCCGGTCTCGGGGAGGGCGAACGATGCTCCGGGGCCGGCGATCCGGTAGTCCACCGCGATCATCATTTCCGCACCCCAGCCCAGCGCCACGCCATCAACCACGGCGATGTGAAACACCGGCGCAGCGCGCAGCCGACGGAGCACGCTTCGCTGCCAGCGGACGTGGGTCCGCACCTCTGCGTCTGACCAGCCGACGCGCTCGGTGACGTTCGCTCCGGCGATGAAGATGGGGGTTCCACGTCGAGAGCGTCGGCGGCTGAAGGTGATCACCGCGCGCACTGATGAGTTCGGCAGCCAGTCGGTGAGGGCCTCCCAGTCGGACAGCTGGGGGCTGCCCATCTCGTTGGCCCGACCGTGATCAAGCTCGATGTGGAGGAGGTGGCCGCTGCTGGAGAGCGAAGCCTTGAGGGCGGTGAGGGGAGGAAGCTGTGACATGTGCCCTTGATAACCCGGAAGGCCCTTCGCATCGGTTACCCTGTGCCCCTGTCACCGCCGTCATGGAGGCCGCCGTGCCGAGAAGAGATGAGATGCTCCAGCAACTGGAGAAGCCCTTTGACCTCCTCATCATCGGAGGGGGAATTACCGGTGCCGGTGCGGCCCGTGATGCAGCCCGACGGGGGCTGCGTGTCGGAATCGTCGAGATGCAGGACCTCGCCTATGGCACGTCCTCCCGCTCTTCGAAGCTGGTCCATGGCGGACTTCGGTACCTGGAGAGCATGGAATTCTCGCTGGTGTTCGAGGCGGTCAGCGAGCGACGGGTCCTGATGGACATCGCCCCGCACCTCGTCAACCCGCTGGGCTTCCTGTTTCCGGTCTACAAGTCCTCCCGGCGCGGTGTGTTCACCGTCAACCTCGGCATGTGGCTCTATGACGGGCTCAGCCTGTTCCGCTCGCCCAAGATCCACCGCAACCTCTCGCGGAAGGAAGTCTCCACGGTCGAGCCGATGCTCAACCAGGAAGAGCTGAAGGGCGCGCCGCTCTACTACGACTGCTCGACCGACGACGCCCGCCTGACCCTGGAGACGGCCCTGGATGCTGCCGCTGCCGGCGCAGTCATCGCCACTTACACCCGCGCAGTCGGCCTGGTGCGCGACGGCGGTGGTCGCGTGATCGGAGTGCGTGTTCGCGATGAGCTGTCGGGCGAGGAGCGCGAGCTTCGGTCCTCGGCGGTCATCAACGCCACCGGTCCCTGGTCTGATCGTACCCGCGCGCTGGGAACAAGCGGGGGCACGCCTCGGCTGCGCCCGACCAAGGGTATCCACATCGTCGTCGACGCCGCGCGGCTGCGGCCCAACAACGCTGTGGTCTGCTTCCATCCGGATGATGGGCGGGTGCTGTTTGCGATCCCCTGGCGTGATCGCACCTACATCGGGACCACCGACACCGACTACCCAGGCGATCCCGGTGAGGTCGCGGCCAGCGCCGAGGACGTCCGCTATCTGCTGGCGGCTGCAAACACATATTTCCCCACCGCCAGCCTCGTGGAAGACGACGTCATCGCCACCTGGGCCGGCGTCCGTCCGCTGATCTCTGAAGAGGATGCCGGTGCCAATGAGTCCTCGGTCTCTCGCGAGCACGTCATCCGAGTCGACGAAGACGGCCTGATCACCATCGCGGGCGGCAAGCTGACCACCTACCGTCGCATGGCCGCAGAGGTCGTCGAGCGTGCGGTGCAGCTCCTCAAGCTCACCGGCTCCCTCGATCAGCGACTGCGCGAGTCACAGACCGCCACCGAGCCGCTGCCCGGTGCGGTGGGCTGGCCGGAGAACGATGACCACGATGCGGTCGCAACGCAGATCCGAGAGCGGGGCGGGCAGGGAATGTCTGAGGAGACTGCTCGGCTGCTGGGAGACACCTACGGGATGCGTGGCCTGGACATCGCTGAGATGGCGGCCAAAGATCCTGCGCTGGCGGCTCCGCTTGTCGAAGGGCGTCCCGAGATCATGGCGCAGATTGACTTCGCGGTGAACATCGAGCTGGCTGCGACCGTGCGGGATGTCATGATCCGACGCACCCAGCTCTTCTTCCGCGACTTCGATCAGGGGCTCTCTGCCACTGAGGCCATCGGCGATCGGATGGCTGCCCTTCTCGACTGGAGTCATGAGCAGAAGGTTACGGAGATCCTTGCGTATCAGAAGGAAGTGGCACGGAGTCGGCGTTGGCGCGAAGGCTGAAGAGACTCACCCGTCGGCTGGGCGGCGCCAACGTCGAAGAGGCCGCTTCCTGTGCGCGTGCGCTGACGGCTCTACTCGGCCCTCGACCGGTCAGCAGCCTGCTGCCGGATGAGTCTGCCCGGATCACCCGCGCGCTGCTGACCGGTCGGGTGATCTCAGCGCTGGGGCGGGTGCCGTGGCCTGCGGCGATGACCCATCAGCTTGATCCGGCGCACCCGGCGTTCCTGCCGCCGCTGGGCATGCACCTTGTGCTCTCGGCCCGCGATCGAACCCTGATGGCGCTTCCCGGACGGACCCGCCAGGGCTGGGTGGATCCGCTCGGATGGGCGGGCGTGGATGGTGGTCCCTCGGTGTCGATCTGGTTCGCGGATGGCCGCCACGGCTACCCGGTCGGCCCGCTCCCCGGCATCACCGACGATCCGGGCGGCGCGGTGGAGCAGGTCCGCAGCGACAACGGACACGGCGTTCTGACCACCTGCCGGCGGGGCGGGGTCACCCTGGAAGTGTTCCACTGGCCGGTGGTGCTCCAGGGGCAGGTCGCGATCGCGGTCTTTGCCCGCCTCTCTCTTGATGCGCCAGCTCCGCGCCCTGTCCGCCTGGGCTTCTCGATGCGTCCGGCATGCTTCGAGGGAGTCGAGCCCATCTTTGAGCTGAAGCGCGATCGCGACGGGATGTGGCGGGCCGATGGTGCACCGATCCTCGCCCTGGCCCGGCACGGAGACGATCTCCTGGTCGGACGCAATGGTCAGGCCGATCCCTGGCAGCGCTTCTCCGGCCACGATCCCACCGGTGAGCGCCACGATGCCGGGCCGCTGACCGTGAGCTGTGGCGCTGGACTGGCCCGCGCCACGGAGGTCTACCGGACCACCCTCTCTCCGGGCGAGCCGTTCTCTCGCTTCGCGGTCATCGCGCCGCCGCCGGAGGCGCCTCCCGCACTGGTTCGGACCAGCGGACGCGCGCTGTGGAAGGGCGCGATCGCCGACCGCAAGGGACTGCTGGCCTCCGGAGCAACCATCGAGCTTACCGGAGACCACCAGCGCCTGCTTGACGCGGCTCGGCAGCGAGCCCTGCTCGCCGGAGATCGCCTGAGCCTTGCCAACTGCATGGCCGCCGTTGCCCTCGCCCGCCTCGGCTTCGTCCGCCGTGCCGGGCAGCGCATCGGTGACTGGATGAGCCGGGTCCGCCGCGACGGCAAGGTGCTGGGGGCCTCTGGCGAGGAGGCCGCGATGCTGGGCTGGGCTGCGGCGGAGTACTTCCGCTGGACCCGCGAGCGTGGCTGGGTGCAGGAGCACCTCACGGCCTGGACCCGCCTCCTCGACCGGCTCTCTCGGCAGGAGCCGGTGCCCGGTGGTCAGGCGATCTTCGGCCCCGAGGGCTCGACGCGGTGGAGCCGAATCTGGCAGACCGCCGCCTTGCTCTCTGGTGCCGCTGCGCTGCGCGAGGTCACCGATGCCCACCAGCGCTGGGGACTCGCTGGTGCCACGGCTCGGGAGGCCCTTCCAGAGCTCCTCGGTGAGGCTCCCTGGTCTGCCAGTCCCGGACGCGCCGCAGATGGATCCAGCGCGGGGATGCTCGTGGCGGCTTGGCTGGGGCTCGTCCCGGTGCGCAGCCCAGCGGTTCAGGCGACCATCCAGCACATCCGCAAGCACCACTGGTATGGCGGCGGCGTCTTCACACAGGGCGGTGCCCATCCCGCAGCCACTGCGCTGCTGATGGCGGTCCTGCGCCGACACGAGGACGGCACCGATCCCCTCCGCGTGGTCGGTGCGCTCGCCAGCCCCACGGGCGCCTTTCCCTCGGCCCGTCACCCCCTGCGGGGCGCCCTCGGAGCCGGCGATGATCTCATGGGCGCGGCGATGTTTCTGCTCCTGGCGCTGGATGCCGTCCAGGTCGTCAAGCGCACCCTTCGCGTCACCGAGGGGCTCCAGCGGGCGATCGATCTGCCGACGCCGTTTGGGCGCATCGACGTCGAGGATGGCCGGGTGACCGGGCGGTGGTGGGGAGCCGCCCCGAAGATCA
This sequence comes from Myxococcota bacterium, assembly GCA_029251165.1. GTDB lineage: Bacteria > Myxococcota_A > UBA796 > UBA796 > UBA796 > JAQXDW01. The sequence continues at coordinate 67,075 of JAQXDW010000031.1, read as the reverse complement.
TCAGCCCCCGAAGCGGTACGTCAGCCCCGCAGTCATGAACGTGGCGTGCGAGGAGAACTCGCCGTTGCCGATCACGTCGCCCTCTTCGATGCCCAGGTCGGTGAAGTGGGTCTCGAGCTCTGCGAGCGGGATCGGGAACAGCGGGATGACGATCTGACGCACCGTGCTGTTCTTGATGGTTCGGGACTGAAGACGGCTCTGCGCGAAGCCGAGGTCGAGGTCCATGCGCTCGAGGAGGGTGACGGTGCCGCCGAGGCCCAGGAGGATCTTGTTGCCGTCCACGCTGGCGACGCTCTGGGTGGCGGCCGGAACCGCGCTGCTCTCGTAGCCCACGCCGCCCCGCGCGGTGATGGTCTTGGTCACCCGGAAGTCTCCGCCGAGGCGAAGTGACCAGGTGTCGGAGAAGCCCAGCGGCAAGACGATGTCATCCTCAACGGAGACCGACTCCGGGATCTCGGCGTCTCCGGCAAACGCGAGGAGGGTGGACTCTGGGTTGAGGCCCATCTCTAAGTTGACGTCAGTGACTACGGTCTCTTCGGTGTTCCCCCAGGTCTCGTAGACCCCAGCGAGCTCGATCTGCATGCGATCGTTCGGGCTGACCGCGGCCCCCAGCCGGAAGATCCAGGGGAGCGCCTGCAGCACGGTGATCTGGTCGTCGCTGTAGGATGAGTCGGTCAGCAGGTCGTTGGTGACGAGGAAGTGCTCCTCTCCAAAGTCCGCCTGGATGGAGCCCGCGCCAGAGACATTCATCGGCGGGTTCATCGAGAAGCCGATGGCGAGGGTGTCGGTGGGCTCGATGAGCAGCCCCATGTTCCAGTCAAATCGCAGCGGGTCCGTCATCTCCAGGGCGATGTCGACGTCGTAGGCCTGATCGCCTGCCGGATCAGCCTCCGTGCCGCCGCAGATGGTGGTGTCTCCGCAGGTCGTCAACGCCAGGGCATAGTCCGCGCTGACGAAGGTGGCTGCGACCCCGGCACCGACGGTGAGCCAGCTGTTGAACCGGTGGGCCACGCTGGGGCCGACGCTCCACTTGAGGATGAGGGAGTCGATGAGCGAGTACCGCTGCGCGCCCTCCTCGGGGTAGCCCAGCGTTGGAGCGGAGGGGGTGTAGAGGCCGAAGGCAAAGACCGTGTTCTCGAGTCCGAAGCGGCTGGAGAAGCCCATCATCGGAATCGGCATCGCCGGATCTTCGTTGGAGACCGGGTCATAGGTGAGATCGGGGCTGCCGCTGGCGTCGTAGTCGATTCGGGTGAAGTCCACGCTCTGAGAGATCATGGAGAAGTTCACGAATGCCTGGGTCTCGTCGAGGCGGATGAGCCCGGCGGGGTTGTAGTACTGCGCAGAGAGATCGTTGACTCCGGCGACAAACGCACCGGCTCGGGTCACCCCACGGGTTCCGGAGTCCATGAGGTAGTAGCCGGCAGCACTGGCGTCGGCAGTCAGGAGGAGGAAGGGTATCATCGGCACTCCGCAGCTGAGGGGGCCACCATATCGCAGACGACCGAGCACATGGCAGTGGATGCGGTAGGGTACCTGCGATGAAGACCGTTCCCTGTCCGGCCTGTCAGCGCCCAAACGCCCCCCATCGCCCCCGCTGCATGTACTGCGGGACGGAGATGCCTGCGATAGAGGTGCCGCCAGAGCCGCGCGCGCTTCCGGAGAACCTCGATGCGCTCATCCGTGCTGCGATGAGTGGTCAAGGCACCGCAGACCTCAAGACCGCGCTCCTCCAGGCCTCCGATGTGGCGCCCGTGCCCTCTTCAGCAGCGAACGAGGAGGTCGCAGAGCTGATCGATCTGGACACCAGCTCCCTGCAGCCCCTGGAGCTTGTCCCGGAGCCGCTGGATGCTCTCGATGCTCCGGTGGTTCCTCGGATGATGCCGTTCTCTGCAATATCGACGGAGGAATCGACCGTCGACGATGGGCTGGATCAGCTTGAGCGCAGGCTCGCGGAAGCTCGGCAGGCCTGGAAGGCACAGGACCTGCATGCCTGTCGGAGCAGCCTCGGTCTCCTTCAGAAGCAGCTCCCCTCGCTGCTCAGCCAGCTCCCGAAGCCTGCGGCACCCGCTCTGTCTGCCCCTCCGATCTCCAATGAGCCCGTACGCATCTTCGAGGCACAGGGAAGCTGGTCATCTGCCGGCCACCCGTTCGCGCTGGTGGTGGACTGTCCCGCGGATGCCGGGAAGGCCCCGCTGGTTGCGCGCGTCTTGGAGACCGACGGGGTCACGGCGCGAATGCTGGCGGTCTCTCGGCACCCCAAGGTCGTGCTGCGCAGCTCTGATGCGGAGTCTCTCCAGAAGCAGCGCATCCGCTACGCCGTCTCGCTGGGGCTCGGTGCGGTGGTGGTCTCTCGAGAGTCTCTGCTCGACATCGGACTTCCTGACGTGGTCCTCGGCCCCGCCGGTCTCCAGAACTTTCGGGTCTGTGATGCACCGCTCTGGCTACAGCCGATGAGCGACGCGATCATCGACGGGAGGGTGGTTCGAGCTCCGCTGCTGCTGCTCGCGGTACCTGGTGAGGTGGTGACCTGCCATTATCAGCGCTCCGGAGGGGGGGCACGAGGGCGGAACCCGCCTGCATATCAGCTCTCTCACGAGAGCCGGATCGGGGTGCTCGATCTACACGGACCGGGCGTCTTTCTTCGAATTGTCGAGGGTGCGACTGACTTCCAGGGCCTGCCGGGCCACATCCCAGGCTCCCAGCGGCGCAGCTTCCGGGGGCTAAACGAAAACATTGGACAGTGGTTTCCCGACATCCAGAAGTATGGATCTCGGGTCTGTCGACCGACCGAGGAGCCTCAATCATCCCCCGACCAGTCGTCACGCCCTCGCCTGGAGGTCAATGCATGGCCGATGTGGGAGGAGTACACGCGCCTGTGTAGACTCCTGTTGGGGATCTCGTAGGCGCTCGGCTCAGGATGCGCGGATGAGCATGAACCAGGCATTCTCGGGCTTGCCGTTGCGGAAGGCCGTTCCGATGGTGCAGTGGGTCGAGACCCGCCGAACCCGATCGAGCATGCCGCCAAACACCAGCTTTGCCGTGCCGCTGTCGTTTCCTGCGAGGGCGGGAAAGTCCTCAGGGACGGAGCCTGGCAAGACGGTGTAGTCGAACAGGACCTCGTCTCCGTCCTGGCGTGCGATGAAGTGGCCCGGGCCTGAGAACCACGAGACCAGGGCCCCGTTGTGGTTGTAGCCCTGCATGACATCATCGCGGGTGCAGAAGCGCTTCTCGAAGGTCGAGAAGAGCGGCAGAGAGTTCTGGCCGTGGTGTCGGACGATGGCACCGCTGTCGTCACAGAAGTGGCTCAGCGGAAGCTGCTGTCCTGCTGCCAGCGCATAGAGCGCCTTCAGCTCACGCTTCCCCAGCCCACGCATCCAATTGACGCGCGCATCCGGCGCGGCAGCATCGAGTGCCTCAGCGATGGGGGCGAGGCTGTCGGAGAGCGAGGGAAGGGGAATCATGGGAACTACAGCCAGCCCTGGATCATCTCATCGGTCAGGCGGGCGGGGTGGCCACGCCAGACGATGGAGCCGTCCTTGACAACTGCTGCAGCTGGGATGCCGCTGACGTTGAAGTAGCTGGACATGTCACCCGTCTCCTTGGCCATCGGGTAGGCGACTTCCTTCTCTTCGATGAAGGTGGTGACGCTCTCTTCGGTGGACTTCCGGGTGATCTTGGTGAGACCGACGACCTGCAGGCCCTGACCCTTGAACTTGCCGTAGGTCTCGTTGAGGTTGGGCACCTCGCGCTTGCAGTGCGGGCACCACTCTTCCCAGAAGACCACCAGGGTCGGTCCGGGGTTGGCGATGTTGACCTCGTCCTCTCCCTGGAACCACTTGTCGATGGCCAGTGCGGTCGGCGCCGGCTTTCCGATGACCTCAAGCTCTGCTGCGACCTTGTTGGCCCGGCGCGCAGTCTTGGTGGCGGCGTACTTGTTGGTGAGGATCTCGACCTTGGCCTTTGCCTCGTTCAGCTTGCCAGCCTTCACCAGCTCGGTGACCTCAGCGTACAGCTTCTGGGCCGCTTCCTCAGCAGCCGGGTCGACCTCTGCGGTGGCTGACTTGGCTGCTGCGGGACGGCTGGCGAGCTCTTCGACCTTGCCCTCAAGCTCGGCGACCCGATCTTCAAGGGTCTGGACCCGATCGGCGGTGGCACAGCCCGAGGCGAGCAGGGCAATGAGCATGGTTCGACGCAGATTCATTGGATTTCTCCGAAAGTGTGTGGCGTGGCTGCGCTACATAACGCAAAAGTCAGGACGCAGAGGCGCTGGAATCTTATCCACTTCGCCCTGTATCCTGACTCTTCAGCTCGCTTCGGCTGTCTCAGTCCAGCTTCTTGGGGACCGCGCGCAGCTCAAGGAGGTCGATGTTGGCCTCGACGAAGCCCTCAGAGTCCATCTGGACTTCCACACCCGCAGACCAGCGGAGATCCAGATCTGGATCGTCCTTGCGAAGCTCCTGGAACAGGCGGGTGGTCATCATCCGCCCCCCGAGCAGACCGGCTGTGGGATCGTCCATCTCCTGAGGCATCAGGGTACCAACCTCGACGGAGGAGTACGGCGCGATGGAGCCCTCAATCGGAATCTCGACACCCTCCAGGACGCGGTCGTTCTTGTCCTTGATGGTTGCCAGAAGGACGAGGTTGTTCATCTCGAACTTGGACTTGTTCTGCAGCAGGAACTGGAACAGGGTGGTGTTCAGCTCCTGCTGAGCGGGCAGCTGCATCCAGGAAGAGTTCTTCACGAAGACGTAGCGATCAGGGTTGTAGATCGGGTCGTAGTCTTCACGGGTGCGGGAATCGGCGAACAGGTAGGCCGGAACGACCTCCTTGACTCCGACCCAGCCCTCTCCGCTGTCGGTCTTGATGTGGTAGTAGTCGCCGCGCTTGGCGACGAGCTGGACCTTGGTGTCCTTCGCCACAGTGCCGACAGCGCTGGCGCCCTCTTCAGGCTTGGCCTTCAGGTTGGCCGGATCGGCTGTGATCAGCATCTCGGTGAGCGCAAGACCGCTCTCGCCCAGCAGATCGAGCTCAGAGGCATCTGGAATCTGGTTGGCGAGGTCGTACATCACGTACCCACCACCGATGACCAGCATCAGCAGCGCGATGACGACCGGGATCTGGGGAAGGCCCTTCTTACGACCAAACTCCAGATCGTCGTCGTCCATTCCACCAGAGGTCTCTTGAAACAGGCCCTTCAGCTCTGGAAGCTCTGTGGCATACAGCCAGTCGCTGGCGCCCGGAGGCTGCACCATGTCGCCTGGGCCGAGCTGTCCCTCTCGGGCCAGTTGCTGGAGCTCTCTAAGATCCTGAGCGGTGAACTGCCGATCTCCCTGTGTCACAAGCCATCGGGCCATTTCAGCACTCCACGGATGGGCGATAGGTGCCTTAACTACCGTGTTCTTCAGAGCATGGTCAAGCAAGTGGCGTGCAGTTGTTGGCAGTGTTGACCGAGTGTTTGCAAGCGTCCAAGGCTGGCGTCAGCTGTATCGTGTGGATAGGCAGGAGGGGCGCTACGCAGTGACCTGGAGAACAAACTGTGCCGTTTACTCCAATCCGCCTCCTGATTCTGTTTGATAACCAGCGAGGATACTGTGAAAAGGTCATCCCTCGCATGGTGGGCATGCTCGAGCAGCGTGCGTTTGCTGTCGACACCCACGCCATCCAGGATGGCGAGATCGACATCGACGAGTATCGTGGCATGATCATCGGCTCGCCCTCTCTGGGGCTGGGCATCAAGGGCGCTGCTCCCACTCCTGAGATGGAAGCCTATGTCCGAGATGTTCTTCCGGACATGGACGACATGGGCGTGGCGGTCTTCGCCGTCTTTGAGCTGCACCCGGGCACCGCCCTGGATCGCATGAAGGGCATGGTCCTCGACAAGGGCGCTGATGTTGTCGCGGCACACGAATACGGCCTGTTCCGTCTCGACATCGACGATCACACGATCGCGGCGGAGTGCATGATCCGGATCCGCTGAGCAGCGGTCCTCAGCCATGCCCGGCTACAAGAGCACCCTGAGTGCTGCAGCCAGTCGTCCTGCGACCTGCTCGATGCGTCGAGGGGTACAGATGAGCGCCTGGTTCAGCTCCAGCTCCAGGTGACGGACACTGCGACCCTGTCCGTGGCGGTCTGCGGCATACATCAGCCCGTTGGCCCCGGAGTAAGGCTCGTTGAGCGCGGTGAAGAAGCCCTCGTCTTCCAGGGCGAGCTGGAGCCGGCGAGCGTCTGATCCGCTCTGAACTTCGTCGAACAGAACGCCGATGTCCATTGTTCGGACGCGCTCATCCCAGACGGGCGTGAACGAGTGCACTGAGACCAGGACGACCGCTGGACCAGCCGCGGTCAGCGCAGCATCGACGGCCTGATGGTAGGGCTCGTGGTAGTGCGCCACCCGGCGCTGGACCTCAGCGGCGTCGACCCTGCTGTTGAAGCTGAGGGGAGTGCCGTCGATGTCGGTGCGGATGAGGACGGGATGGTCTCGGTGGCGGTTGGCATCGCAGAGCAGCCTGGAGAACCGCGCGAGGACGGTTGGGGAAGACAGCTGCGCAGAGAGGGCCATGCAGAGGTCACGGGCGCCGATGTCGATGCCCCAGTGACTTGCCAGCCAGCGCGCGTCGGAGGCGGTGGTGGTCAGGGGAGCCGGGATGCGCCCAGAGGCATGCTCGCAGATCAGCAGGAAGGGCCCCGTCTCGGGGCCGGCCTGCTCCCAGGCCTCCTCAGTGCGGGCGCTCAAGAAGAGATCCCATCGACAACCTCGATCTTCATGAGGTTGCTGGCACCCCGCAGCGGAGACTGACCGGCAAGCACCACGATCTCGTCACCCAGCTTGATGAGGCCCGAGCGGAGCAGAGCGAGCTCACCAGCAGCGATGAGATCGTCGGTGCTGGTGATCTCGGGAACCTGGAGCGCTGTGACGCCCCAGACCAGCCGCAGCCTGTCGCAGACCGGCGCATGCGGTGTCAGCGCGATGAGCGGTGTCATCGGGCGGCTCTTGCTGGCGAGGATGGCGGCGTTGCCGCTCCAGGTGAACACCACCAGGGGGCGGGGATGCTCTCGAACGGCAGAGCAGGCAGCGCGAGCGACGGTTCGATCCCGGTGGCTGAGTGCGGGTAGAGTGGAGAGGTCGGGGGGAGTGAAGAATGGACTCTGCTCGACCTGACGGGCGATGCGATCCATGACCTCTACCGAGCGCACCGGCCAGTCTCCGGCCGCGGTCTCTCCGGAGAGCATGACCGCGTCGGTTCCGTCGAGGATGGCGTTGGCGACGTCAGTCGTCTCCGCCCGGGTGGGGCGGGGGTTGCGCTCCATGCTGTCGAGCATCTGGGTTGCGGTGATCACGATCTTGCCGCACTGGTTGGCGGCGTTGATCAGCTGCTTCTGCACAACCGGGACCCGCTCCAGGTCGATCTCGACCCCCAGGTCACCCCGAGCGACCATGATGCCGTCGACGTTGTCGAGAATCTCATCGATGTTCTCGACGGCCTCCGGCTTCTCGATCTTGGCGATGATCGGGACGTCCGGACGTCGGGTCTCAGCGAGGGTCCTACGGAGCTGCTGCACGTCAGCAGCATGGCGGACGAAAGAGAGGGCCACGTAGTCGGCACCGGCAGCGACTCCGACCTTCAGATCCGCGATGTCCTTCGGGGTCAGCGCGGGAGCCTTGATGGTGGTGTTGGGAAGGTTGATGCCCTTGCGAGAGGAGAGGAGGCCACCATCGACGATGCGGATGTCGAGCTCGGCAGGCGAGAGGTCTCGACGAACCGCAGTGATCGTTCCGGACAGGGTTCCGTCTGCGAACAGGACCTGCTCGTTGGCTTCCACGTCGTCGGCCATGGTCGGCCAGGTGGTTCCGATCCGAGTACCGACAGCCTCAAAGGCTGAATCCATGACCACGGTCAGGATGTCTCCTTCGCTCAGGCGGAGCGGCGGATCGATGGTTCCGGTCCGGATCTTGGGACCCTGGAGATCGAGGAGGATGGCCACGCTCTTGCCGAGCTGCATCGCGGTCCGACGGATGCGTGAGATGTCTGCCCGGATGCTGTCTGCAGATCCATGGGAGCAGTTGATTCGACAGACATCGACGCCAGCCCTCAGCAGGCCCTCCAAGACCTCCTGAGGACGACTTGCGGGGCCGATGGTGGCAACAATTCGGGTCTTGCGGGGGATGCTCATGCGAAGCGTATATCCCGACGACAAGTCTCCATCTTAACCGGAGAAAGATCGTTCTAACTGGGTCCGGTCAATTTCTGTCGTGGAACAATAATTGTTCCACGATCGATTGACGCGTCAATGGATTCATGTCACAGTGACCTTGAGGCGGCGGGAATACTACTCAAAAAATCCCCTCCTCACACGACCGTACAGTCGGGTCCTTACCCGGTTTAAACCTCATTACTCATGGGAGTTCATGATGGCTGTCGCATCACCCAAGAGCCGCCAGCGGGTCGCTCGGAATTTCATCAAGCGCTATGGGCGCCTGCACTTCCGGCGCCTTCTTGATGCTCTGGCCAATGGCGAGAGCGGCCAGGCCATCGCGAATGACTTCGATGTCAGCCGCGAGCGGGTTCGCCAGTGGAAGAACACTTTCGGGGAAGTAATTACTTACTACCGGGTTTATCCCGAGATCGATCAGATTCTCCACGAGCGTCGTACTGCATAGATAAGACTGCAGCTTGCTCATTAGACGACCCCTGGCACCGCCGGGGGTCGTTTTTTTCTCGCCTGTAGTCCCTGTTTCGGCATAGATCGCGACACTCGCGTCTGCTCAAGACGCCCTGATCACCGGAGTTTCGATGGAAAAGCGGTACAAGAAGATCGTCTGCGCCTACTCGGGCGGACTGGATACCTCAGTCATGGTTCCCTGGCTGCGCGAGAACTATGGCGCAGAAGTCATCACCTACACCGGTGACCTCGGCCAAGGTGACGATCTGGACGCCATCAAGGCAAAGGCCCTGACCACCGGCGCGATCGCGGCTGAAGTGGACGATCTCCGTCAGCGCTTTGTCGATGAATTCATCTGGCCCGCGGTGAAAGCAAGCGCGGTCTATGAGGGGCAGTACCCGCTCCATACCGCACTCGGTCGGCCTCTTCTTGCTCAGCGCCTTGTCGAGGTCGCGGAGAAGCATGGAGCAGACGCCATCGCTCATGGCTGCACCGGAAAGGGCAACGATCAGGTCCGCTTTGAGGTGACTGCCCGCTGCTTGAACAGCGACATCGGCATCGTCGCTCCGCTCCGCGAGTGGGAGCTGCTCACGCGTGAGGACGAGGTCGACTACGCCGTCGAGCGTGGCATCGCCATCCCGATCACCCGAGAGAAGCCCTACTCCATCGATCAGAACCTCTGGGGCTGCGCGATCGAGTGTGGAGAGATGGAGGATCTCTGGGCGGAGCCTCCCGCAGATGCCTGGCTGATGACCAAGGACCCCTCCCATGCCGCCAAGGGCAGCGTGGAGCTGGTCATGCGCTTCGACAAGGGCATCCCCGTCGCGATCGATGATCGCCCGATGGGTGGTGTGGCGCTGATCGAGTACCTCAACAACCTCGCAGGCACCTTCGGCGTTGGCCGGATCGACATGGTCGAGAACCGCGTCGTTGGTCTCAAGTCCCGTGAGGTCTACGAGGCTCCTGCCGCGACCCTGATCCACATGGCGCACACGGAGCTGGAGCGAATCTGCCTGGATCGGCCGACCTTCAACTACAAGCAGCGCATCAGCCAGGACTACGCCAACATCATCTATGACGGAAAGTGGTTTGGCCCGCTGCGTGAGTGCCTGGAGGGCTTCATCGAGACCAGCCAGCAGACGCTCACCGGTGAGGTCCGCATCCGAGTCTCTGCAGGGCTCGCCCGGATCACTGGCCGACGCTCGCCGTTCTCCCTCTACGATGAGGGGCTGGCGACTTACTCTCACGGCGACACCTTCGATCGCGCCTCCGCGGAGGGCTTTCTGAGGCTCTACGGTCTCTCTTACGAGACCTTCTCTCGGGTTCGCCGCCGGGACGGGGCAGAATAGTCATGGCGCTGTGGTCTGGACGGTTTGAGGGCGGCCCCGCCGAGGAGATGCAGGTCTTCTCGGAGTCGCTCAGCACAGATCTGTTGATGTGGGAAGAGGACATTGCCGGCAGCGTGGCACACGCCACCATGCTCGGCGAGGTTGGCTTGATCAGCAGTGAAGAAGTCACCACCATCGTCTCGGGGCTTGAGGCGGTCGCCGCCGAGCTGCGCGGCGGCTGGGTTCCTGGGGTTGATCAGGAAGACATCCACATGGCTGTCGAGGGGCGCCTGCATGCGCTGATCGGTCCGGTGGCTGGAAAGCTTCACACGGCACGCTCCCGCAACGATCAGGTCGCGCTCGATGTGCGGCTGTGGCTGCGCACCCGCCTCGATCAGCTGGACGGCGAGCTTGCAGCGCTGATCGGCGCGCTGACCGATCGCGCTGAGGCTGATGGTCGCACCCTCATCCCAGGCTACACCCACCTCCAGCGCGGCCAGCCGATCTGGCTGGGGCACCACCTCCTGGCGTATGCCTGGGCGCTGTCTCGGGATCGTGAGCGCATCAGCGATGCTCGCGGTCGGGTAAATCGATGCCCGCTTGGTGCGGCTGCGATGGCGGGAACGCCACACCCCATTGATCGGGTACGCACGGCTGAGTTGCTCGACTTCTCCGGTCCGCTGGAGAACGCAATGGACGCGGTCAGCTCTCGGGATCATGTTCTGGAGGCCACCTCCGCTGCAGCGATCCTGGGCATCACCCTGTCTCGGATGGCCGAGGAGCTGGTGATCTGGTCGACCCGTGAGTTCAACTACATCCGGCTCTCTGAGGCGTGGAGCACCGGCAGCTCGATCATGCCGCAGAAGCGCAACCCGGACGCGGCCGAGATCGTGCGTGGCAAGACCGGCCGGTTGACCGGCGCGCTGGTCAACCTCATGACGATGATGAAGGGCCTGCCGATGGCCTACAACCGCGACATGCAGGAAGATCGGCCGCCGCTGTTCGATGCCATCCATACCGCTATCGCTTGCGTTCGAGTGATGACGGGCTGCATCTCCTCGATGGAGATTCGTGGCGGGCCGGACCTCACGGGCGATCCCCTGCTCGCAACCGAACTCGCAGACTTTCTGGCTGGTCGCGGGGTTCCGTTTCGTGACGCCCATCACGTCGTCGGCCGCATCGTGCGTGCCTGTGAGGAGCGTGGGATCGGGCTGGATGGTCTCGGCGTTGCGGGGCTGCAGGAATTCCACCCGCAGTTCGATGAAGAAGCCCTGGTCTGGCTGGACCCGGAGGCCGCCGCTGATCGGCGAACCTCACGCGGTGGAACGGCCTGGTCTGAGGTCACTCGCCAGATCGGGCTCCTCCGCCAGACGCTGAGCTGAGCGGCTACAGGGCGCCGCCGTTCCCACCACCGGTAGCGCCGTCGTCCTGACCATTTCTTCGGGCCTTTCCGCTCTTGGGCTCCGGAGCTCCGCCCCCTTCGAGGCTGCTCTTCCCGCCCTTTCCGCCGTCGCTGTCCGGGCCGCCGATCTTGCTGCCCTTTCCGCCGTCGCTGTCTGGACCGCCGCTCTTGCTGCCCTTTCCGCCTTCGCTGTCTGGGCCGCCGCTCTTGCCGCCCTTTCCGCCTTCGCCGTCTGGGCCGCCGCTCTTGCCACCCTTTCCGCCCTTACCACCCGCGCTGAGGCTGCTTGAGGTGCTGCTGGCGAGCTCTTCGGCGAGCTGAATACTGGTCAGTCCGCTGAGGACGAGGGCAAGCAGTGACATGCTGAGTGCCCGGCGGAGCAGCCCGGCGCTGCGCTCGGCGACAAACCAGAGCGACCAGTAGTCCATGACCTCTGCGCGGAGGATGGGATCGACAGAGAGGTCGAGCTCCTGACCATCCAGAGCCGTCTCTGCGAGGAAGGCGCTGAGGCGCTGGCGGATGTGTGCGCTCTTCTCTTCCTCCGTCATCGGAGGCGGTGCCGGTGCTGCAGCATCTTCGGACTCGCGATCCTCGCCGCTGCCGCTGTCGGCGGCGGGCTCTTCAGTGGGCTCTTCCGCAGCCTCGGAGGTGGCCTCAGCATCCTCCGGAGGGGCCTCGTCTGCGACCGGCGCTGGCGCTGGAGGCTCGGGCAGCAGGGAGCGAAAGCCCTCGAGCGGTCGGCCTGCGAAGCCATGGTCGGTCAGCCAGCGGTCCCAGCCTCGAGCCCGCTCGCTGCGTCCGCCGTGGAACAGGTGCCGACCATCCAGCGGAAAGACACTCGCACCGGCAAACAGCAGCGCGGCAATGAGGAGCCCTGTGATGATGACAAACAGACCCGCCAGGAGCATCGAGCCCCAAACCTCGGACATGTTTCCACCAACCATCATGGAGACGCCCACACCCAGAGCGGAGACGAGCGCGAGTACAAACAGTCCGCGACGCTCCAGGCTGTGGAGACGGCTTCGCTGGTGGTCGCGGCGCTGGCGGATAAGGTCGAGAATCCGGTCTTCGTGCATGCGCCGGATTCTACAGCACCGCGCCCGACACCTCGACCCGGGAGTGCCTAAGCGGCGTCGAGATGGAGTCGCTGGGCGGGCAGATGATTGGGCCAGGCTGCTCGCCTGGCGCGCTTGAGCAGTCGAGTGGTTTCGTCTGCGGTGATTCGTCTTCGACGCCCGATGGTGTCGAGGTTGATCTCCAGTGAGGCGAGGGCGGCAGGCTCGGCTGCGGCGACCTCGACCAGCGTACCGTAGCGACAGAGCGCGGCGTGTAGGACCGGCCCGGAGACCGAGCCGAGCAATGAACGGAGCGGTCGGAGGTCGAGCTCAGCCTCCATTGTCGGGACGGAGGAGACGTCCAAGAGCCACAGACGCTCTGGATTGGCGAGGACGAGGCGCGCGCCATCTTCGGAGAATGAACCGATCCAGGCATCCATTCTTGCGATTGGATTGCGCCCCTGCCACAGGATGCCGGCATCGAGGATGCGCCACTCATCGTCATGAAGGGCCATCGCAGTCGGGGGGCGAGCAGCGGGAGTTCCGGGCATGCTGAAGGTGGGCAGCTCGAGGCGTGGAGCATCGTCCCACCAGGGGGTGAGCTGCGGGGTCCCGGTGGCATCGAGAATGTCATCGCGGCTGGTCGGAGTGTGCCGCCAGGTGAACCGCCCGCAGGCAGAGAGAAAGCGCTGGTCACCTGGAGGGATGGGAGGCAGCGGTACATCGACCGGGCGAGAGTGCCGCCAGCGTCCGGTGGAGAGCTCGAAGATGTGGTGGTTCCAAGAAGTGTTGTGGCGATAGACCAGACAGTCTCCGACACCACCCAGCAGGCTCAAGCCTGCGCTGCGCCAGACATCAACGAGGGTGCCTGTGGGAAGGTGAATGCAGGTTGTGGCATAGGGGAAATCAAGCAGCAGGTGATCGCCTCGAAGGACTGCTCCACAGGGGGCGAGGGGGGCGGGCATGACCTGGAGGGGAATCGGCTCGGTGCGCGGCGCACCCATCGGCCGCCACTGCACGGGGACGGACTCCGGAAGCGGCTGCGGCTGGCTGATCGCTGTGAGCGCAGCCTCCAGGGCGAGCTGGAGCTGTCGGTGCTCTTGGAGCAGCAGCAGCGGCGGTGCCTCCAGGTGCATCATCCGCCGGAGTCGGTTTCGATGATGGACCAGTCGGGCGAGCGCGAGGTTGTTTGGGCCGGGCATCAGCATTCCACCCGCGCGGATCTGGAGCGGACGCAGGCTCTGTGGGGGAATCGGGATCCGGTGAACCAGGGGAGCGTGGGTCAGTGATCTCAAGGCGAGGTAGCCGGTGCCGGCCAGTGCCTCGGCGCGCCAGGAGAGATCTCCGGCGAGTACGAGGGTGCTGGAGTCTGCAGCGGGCGGCCACCTCAGCCGGGGAGGCCACTGCCACAGCGGTGTACGCTGTCCGTCGGTGAGCGTGCGGCCTGGGGGGAGGTGAATTCGTCCCTCGCGCAGCCAGGCCTCACCCCGAGCCAGCGCGAGGACCTGTCCCACCGAGCATCCCATCGTGCGAGCAATCTCAGGCGCAGCAGCGGGGTGGAGGAGGGGAATGGGGAGGGTGAGTATTCCCCACTGATCGTCCCCAAAGACATCCTCACCCCACAGCCCACCGGGCACCGGCTGTTGACTGGAGCCCGCGAGGAAGCCGCCGTGGTGGACCTCACGGAGTGGAGCGGCCTCAGCGATGGCCAGCGAGACGAGTACATCGCCCGGCTGGGCGGGATTGTAGAAGCGATCAAGCAAATTGCACCTCCGCGAGACAAGAACGTAGCGTCTCTCAGAGAAACAAAGCGGAAGTAAAATGACCGGGAGTTGCCTCCCGGTCACTGCTTGTCCGTTCACTGTTCGCGCGTCGAGTCGCGCAGCCTGATCAGTAGCGGGTGACGTACTTCTGCATCCAGTCCACTTCGCCACGCACACCGCTGAGGTAGGTCTTCTGCACGACCTGTGTGATCGGCCCGGGCGCGCTGACCGGGAGCCGGTCGACCTCGCGGACTGGGGTGATCTCGGCTGCAGTACCAGTCATGAAGATCTCATCGGCGATGTACAGGGCATCGCGACCAAATTGGTCGGTGGTCACCTCGTACCCGTTGCGCTCCAGGATCTCCATCGTGGTGTGGCGGGTGATGCCGGCGAGGATGTTGGCAGTGGGCGGCGTCTTGATCATGTTGCCGCGAATCACGAACAGGTTCTCGCCGGTTCCTTCCGCGACAAATCCGCTCTGATCGAGCATGACGGCCTCGTCGTACCCGTTGTCGTCGGCCTCGTAGCGGGCGAGAATCGAGTTCACATAGTGGCCGATGATCTTGGCTCGCTGGAGGTTGGCGTTGACGTGGTGGCGGGTGTAGCTGCTGGTCGCAACCCGGATCCCCTTCGAGAGCCCCTCGTCACCAAGGTAGGCCCCCCACTCCCACGTCGCGATGGTGAGGTGGACCGGGTTTGTCCGAGCACCGAGTCCCATTGCACCCGAGCCGAGGAAGACGATGGGCCGGATGTAGGCTTCCTCAAAATCGTTTGCCCGGAGGGTGTCGAGGCAGGCCTGGCGGACTTCCTCAAACGAGAATGGAATCTTCATCCTGCACATCCGCGCAGAGTCGAACAGGCGCCGCAGGTGCTCGTCGAGCTTGAAGATGCCGCCCTTTCCATCGGCCTGCTTGTATGCGCGGATGCCCTCAAAGGCGCCCAGACCATAGTGCAGGGTGTGGCTGAGGACATGGACGTTGGCTTCGGCAAACGGGACCAGCTTGCCATCCATCCAGATGAACTTGCTCTCGATACCCATAAAAACTCCTACTGAATCGGGTTCCCGTCGGCATCGAGCACGACGATCGGCAAGGACAGGCTCTCCAGTCCCTCGCGGATCTGAGCGGCGTCACCGACGACGAGGATTGCGAGGCTGCTGGTGTCGATCCAGGATGACCACGCCGCAGCGGCTTCCGTCATCGTGACCGCACGGACGCGGTCAGGGTAGGTCTTCAGCCAGTCGGCGGGGAGATCGTAGCGACGAACCTCGACGGTGCGGTCCAGCAGATAGGCTGGGTTCTCAAACTTCAGCGGCCACTCGCCGAGCAGGTTTCCGCGACCAGCCTCCAGCTCGGCCTCGGTCAGCGGTGCATCGTTGGTCGGGCCGCCAAGCTCCGCGAGGATCTCTTTGATCGCATCAGTGGTGTGCGGGGTGACCACGCTGCTACCGGCTGCAAACAGGCCGGGGAGGTGGTTGTAGCTGACCCAGGAGCGTGCGCCGTAGGTCCAGCCCTTGTCTTCCCGGAGGTTCATGTTGATCCGGGCGATAAACTGACCGCCGACCACCATGTTTGCAAGCTGGAAGGCCGAAGCCTGCTCGTCTGTGCGCTCGCCGACGAACTGACCAATGCGCAGAACAGACTGCGGTGCACCGGGCTTGTCGATCAAGTAGATGGTCGACTCGCTGTGCTCAGGGAGCCTGTCCGCAGTTGGCGGCACGGGGACTGCATCAGGAGCGGCTGCCCACTCACCGAACTGCGCCTCCAGCAGGGGCTGGATCTCGGCGAGGGTGGTGTCGCCGCCGACGAGGATGGTGGCGTTTCCGGCGTGGAGGTTGGCGGTGTACCAGCTCCGCATCTCGTCGGTGGTGATGGCGCTGTAGCTGTCGGCAGACGTGAGGTTGCCGGCGTAGGTCTCGCCATACATCAGCCGATTCCAGGCCCGTCGGGCGATGCGGCTGGGATCCTGGCGTGCGGCGCTGAGGTTCTGGAGGCGCTGCTGCTGCATGATGCCCCAGTCATCCTCTGGGAACGTCGGCCGGAGGACCACCTCAGCCATCAGCGCCAGGCTCGGCGCGAGGTTGGCCTTGAGCGACTTGAGGGAGACCGCGGCGCCGTCGAGGCTGGAGCCGGTGCCCAGACTGGATGCGAGCCGGCGACTCTCCGCAGAGATCTCTTCAGCGGACAGGGTACCGGCGCCCTCGTTGAGCATGTCGAGGGTGACGCTCGCGAGGCCGGGACGATCCGCGGGATCCTGCCACGAGCCGACGTCGTAGACGACCTTGACGTAGACCAGCGGGACCTCGTGGTTCTCGACGACGACCACGGGGATGTTGTTGCTCAGCGAGCCCTCGACGAGGTCGGGGAACTGAAAGGCACGCGGCGCGAGGGGCTGCGGGGTGGCCGTGCGGTCAACGGTCGCGACGGTCTGAACGGGCTCCTTGGGGCCGCAGCCAGCAAGCAGCAGAGAGAGTGCGAGCATCTACTCCTCCTCCCCGACTTCGGGGGCGACGTGGAGCACGACCCGGCGGTCGCTGGGCAGCCATGTGTTGAGTGCGTTGGAGACCGATGCCGGGCTCACGCTGCGGTACCGGTTCAGGTCCTGCGTGATGAAGCCGGGATCTCCGGTGAAGGTGTTGTAGCTGTTGAGCATGTTGGCCTTGCTGGAGATGGTCAGCAGCCCATCGAAGAAGCGGGCCTCCCAGTTCAAGACTGCGATCTCGACCTTCTCCGCCGAGGGGCCGTCGGTCTTGAGCTGCGCGAGGATGCCGTCGATCTCGGCGAGCACCTCTTCGGTGGTGTGTCCCTCGGCAGGAGTGGCCTCGATGATGTACTGGCCGTGCAGGCGCGCGGAGTACTGGTAGGCGTCGACCTCTCGAGCGATCTTCTTGTCGAGCACCAGGGTCTGGTACAGGAGGCTGTCCTTGCCGTCAGCGAGAAGGGACGAGACGATGTCCAGCTCCGCATCGCCGTCGGCGTAAAGCGCCGGGCTGATCCAGGCGACCCACAGCTTCTCGTGCGGGACGTCGTCGACCTTGTGAACCACGACCTCTTCGGTCAGCGCTGCGGTCGCGCTGTTGATGCTCTCGACCTCTTCTCCTCGGGGAATCTCTCCGAAGTACTGCTCGACGAGGACCTTGGCCTCCGCCGGATCGAAGTCACCGCAGATGACGAGGCTGGCGTTGTTGGGTGCGTACCAGGTGTCGAAGAACGCTGTCACGTCGTCGAGGTTGGCAGCCTCCAGATCCTCGTGCCGGCCGATGGTGGGCACGTTGTAGGGATGCCCCTCGGGGTAGAGGTTCTCGAACAGCCAGACCCAGACCTCACCATAGGGCGTGTTCTCGTAGCGCTGGCGGCGCTCGTTGCGGACGACCTCGCGCTGGTTGTCGAGCTTCTCCTGGGTCAGCGCCGGCATCAGCCAGCCCATGCGATCGCTCTCCAGCCAGAGCGCCAGCGGCAGGTACTCCGCAGGGACACCCTCGAAGTAGTTGGTGCGATCAAAGCTGGTCGTGCCGTTGATCGAGGCGCCGATGCTCTCAAGGGGCTGGAAGTACTCGGTGTCGTGGTTCGCTGAGCCCTGAAACATCAGGTGCTCGAAGAGGTGCGCGAAGCCGGTCCGACCCGTCACCTCGTCTTTGCTGCCGACGTCGTACCAGATGTTGACCTGAACGAACGGGATGGAGTGATCCTCAGCGAGGATGACGTCAAGCCCGTTTGCAAGCTCATACTTTTCGAATGGGATGGTCGGAGCAGGCTGCTCGGCGAGCGCTCCGGCCAGGAGGACGAGGCTGGTGAGGGCCATCTTTTCACTCCGAGGGTGTCGTGGAAGGGGGGAGTATCCGCGCAGGGGGCTGGTCGCACCTCGTCTGAGCGCGGGACACCTGCATCTGCCCGGTGCGTCAGTCTTTTTGTGAAGTCGCTGTCCCAGTGGTTGACGATCGTCGGTGGCTGGAGCGACAATCAATCCTCAAATGATCCCCCCTCGACTCCTCTGCCTCAGCCTCGCTGCAGGCCTCGTCGGCTGCGACAGTCTCAGCCCATCCGCCACCGGTCAGTGGTTTGGTTCCTGCAGTCGGGCTGCTCAGGGTGCCTACGACGAGCCCATCGAGGTGTGGTTTGAGCTCGACATTGTCGAAGAAGACGGCGGCATCCTCCTCGGGGATGGCGTGTTCACCTACGACAACACAGACTTCGAGGGCAAGGTCCGTGGTCTTCGAGACGAGAAGTCGTTCGAGCTTGAGCTTGAGGGCAGCAGCGAGGCGCACTCCACCCGACTGGAGATCGAGGGTGAGCTGGTCGAGAACCGGGTCAAGGGAACCTGCTCGCTCTACGGGGTCACCGGCGAGCTGGCCATGAGCCGGTAGGTGGCCTCGCTCAATTGGGCGCGGAACATCGCCAGCCAGCCGACCCGTATCCTGGCACCGTCCTCTGAGGATGAGCTGGTCGCCATGGTCGCGGACAGCGCGCCGTCTCGGATCCGGCTGGTCGGCGGTGATCACTCCTGGAGCGACATCGCGGCGACCGATGCTGTTCGCATCACCCTCGACGGCATGCACCGCATCCTGTCGGTGGATGGAGAGCGGGTCACGGTCGAGGCTGGGGTTCGGATCCATGCCCTCAGCGCGGCGCTTCATGCGCGTGGACTCGCCCTCTCCAACCTCGGCTCGATCGGTGAGCAGTCCATTGCCGGAGCGATCTCGACGGCGACCCACGGCAGCGGACGCGGGCACGGTGTTCTCTCCACGCAGGTCATCGGGCTTCGCCTGCTGACGATGGATGGCCGCATCCTCGCGCTCTCCGCGCAGGCTCACCCCGCGCTGTTTGATGCTGCTCGGGTGGGCCTCGGCTGCCTGGGCATCATCACTGCGGTGACCCTCCAGTGTGTGCCCGCCTTCCGGCTCACCGAGCGCATGGTCCCGCTCTCGGTCGATGCGGCCGCCGCATGCATCCCCGAGCTTGTCGCGGCGGGGGAGTACGTCAAGCTGTGGTGGCTGCCGGGGACCGATCGGGTGCTGGTGTTCACCGCGAGCCGGACCGATGCTCCTGCAGCTCCCCGACCGGTCAAGGAGTGGCTGGACGCCGTGGTGATCAATCCGCTGATCTTCACGCTGGTGCTCCGCCTCGGCGGTCGCTTCCCGTGGCTGATATCGACCCTCTCGTCGATGGTGGCCGCGATCTATTTTCGCCCCGACGTCCGCACGGACCACAGCCACCGGATCCTGCACATCCCGATGCCGCCGCGTCACCTGGAGTCTGAGTATGCCATCCCCGTGGAGCGAGCCGGAGAGGCCCTGCTGCGGCTCCGTGCGCTGATCGCGGCGAACAAACTGGGGGTCAATTTTGTCCAGGAGCTACGGTTTGTGGCCGCTGATGACCTCCCGTTGTCTCCGGCAAACGGGCGAGACTCCTGCTATGTCGGCGCCTACACTGCCGCCCCAAAGGATGCCGGGCGATACTTTGCCGCGTTTGAGGCGCTGATGGCCGAGCTTGGCGGTCGACCCCACTGGGGCAAGCTGTTCGAGCGAGCACCCGCGCAGCTTGCTGCGGCTTACCCCGACTGGTCGAGCTTTTGTGCGCTGCGGACCGAGCTGGATCCCGACGGTCGGCTGGTCAATCCGTTCATCTCTCGCGTCCTGGGACTGTAGCGACCGCTGGGCGGGATGCCGGGGCTTCTCTTCTGTGCGCGGCCTCGGCGCGGAGCACCATCGGCGTTGGGTGAGCGGGTTCTGCTCCATATTCGAGAATCATGTTGCTGACTTGAGGATGGCTCCTCTGGAGCAAGGCTGTGATTCGAAGACCATCGAATCTATGATACCTCCATGCACGACGTCGCCACCGATGGCACCCTGGAGCGCTGGAAGTCTGGGCATCCCAGTCCCCGCGAGCGCCTCCATCGCCTCCTTCTTGAGCAGGTCACTCCGGCACACCTTCAGCGAATGCTCTCGGTCGAGGAACTTCCGAGGGTGAAGCGCTCTCCGGCATGGTTCATGTGGCGACTGATCATGACGCAGGGACTTTCCGAGCCGCTCCCAAGCCTCATCGCAGCCCTGCCTCACCAGGCTTCTGCGCTGGAGGCGCTCAGTGCGGTCTGGTCGGAGGAGCACGACACACACGGGGTGATCCTGCTGGAGCTTCATGATCCCGATCTGGAGCGCCTCACCGTGACCGGGCTGTCGAACCTCGTCGCCTCCCTGAGCCGGTCCCTGGAAGCCGAGGTTGTCCTCACTGGAGTCTTTACGGGCAGGCCGCACCTGCGACCTGCGACGGTCGTCTTGCTGGAGCTGTCGATCGGGCCTGCGGGGTGCACCCGACTGGTCGAGGATGACGACCTGCTGGAGTCGATCTCTGTCGGAGGCTGTCCGCTGCACGGTCTCCACACGGTCCGTGAGCTGGTGTGGAGCCGCAAGCCGCCGTCGCTGCCGGCAGTGACGATAACGCGCGTGGCCGGCGTCTTGCTGACCGGCGTGTTCCTGTTCAGCTTCCTTTTCGTTGGGATCCTGATCCCCAGATACAGGCTGATGACCCTCAAGGCACAGCGCTCCGAAGCTTCCGCCAATGTTGATGGAATTCAGACGGCAGAGCTTGCCTATGATGCTGCCTTTGGGGCCTTCGTTGAGCAGCCGTCGTTTGTGCCCGGTGGGACCGCTGGTCATAAGGGCAGGAGGTCTTGGGAGAGCGGGACGGGCTTTGATGAGCTCGGCTGGTCACCGGATGGCCGTGTTCGCGGCAGCTACAAGGTCGATCTCCTCTCCACTACACCGAGGGACTTTCGGGTCACCGGAGTCATTGATGTCGACGCCGATGGCGTCCCGGCCAGCTACACCGCAACTCGGACAACCAGCAGCACACGGCTCACTGACGACAGCGTGCTGTGAGTCCTGGAAGGCGGAGGTCGCGAGGGCCAAGAAGGCGCGAGACCTGCTGCTTGGCTTGGTGTGTCGGAGCCGTCGCTGGTTCTCGATGGGTGCTCAGTCGTCTGCGTTCAGGGCACCGATCACGCAGCGAAAGCCAACGCTGCAGTGCGAGAACGCTGGCTGGCGTCCGTTTCGAAACGCGACGCGCAGATCGCTGGCGGTGCTGCGGAAGCTACCCCCGCGCAGCACCCGATACTCTCCAAGCTCTGGACCGGTCGGCGCGGTGATCTCACCATCGGGGTAGGGGCCGAGGCGATCCCAGCACCACTCGTAGACGTTTCCGGTCAGGTCGTACAGGCCCCACGGGTTCGCCGCCTTCTGTGCGACCGGCGAGGTCTTCTCCTCGGCATTGTCGGCAAACCAGCACGACCTCAGCAGGGCTTCCTCGGCGCAGCCGTAGGGCGTGGTCTGGCCGGCGCGCGCGGCATACTCCCACTCGGCCTCTGTCGGGAGGCGAAAGCCGTGCTTTGTCCTGTCCCAGCGCACATCCTCTCCGTCGATCTGGTAGGCCGCTTCCAGCTCGAAGGCTGCGGACAGCCGGTTGCAGAACCGGATCGCAGTCATCCAGCTGACCTGCTCGACCGGGCGGCTTGTGTCGTCGGTGAACCCGCTGGGGTTGGTGTCGGACAGGGCGAGCCACTGACCCTGGGTGACCGGGGTCGACATCATCCGAAATGCCGAGAGGTGTACGGTGTGCGGGGGGCCCTCATCGGCGTGGCGGTCAGGCTCACCGGGCGCGCTGCCCCGGACGAAGCTGCCTGCGGGCAGGCTGATCAGCTCCAGAGGAACGCCGCCGGGAAGCGCGATGCGCTGGCCGCCCTCAGGGCGACTCGGCGGGGGCGGGGCATGCTTCTGGAGCCAGTCTTGCAAGCGCCCCTCCATCCCGCGCAGCCAGCCGTCATCGGGACTGTCTGGGATCCACCACCGGTGGGGAAGCCCTGCGGACTCCACCGCAGCCAGCAGGCGCAGGGCGCGGCGATACCGCTCGGTACGCGATGCCTCGTGGAGGGCATCGGCGAAGTCTGTGGCGCTGGCGAACCGCTCGCTGGGATTGACCTTCAGCGCAGTGACGACCGCGGCGGCGACGGTTGGTGGGATGTCTGAGCCGGGCGCGGTGTACTGCCCCTCTGAGATGCGGCGCATGATCTGGAAGTCGCTCTCGCCATCAAATGGTGAGCGGCCACAGACCATCTCGTAGAGGATGGCCCCCATCGCGAACACGTCAGTCTGCTGATCGACCGCAGCAGGCTGCTCCAGCTGCTCAGGGCTCATGTAGCAGAGGGTGCCCATCATGCCGCCGTCGTGGTTGGTGAGCTGGCGATCTCGGACCTTGGCGATGCCGAAGTCCATGAGCTTGATCTGGATGCGGCCCCGGACATCTCGGACGAGGTACAGGTTGGACGGCTTGAGGTCGCGGTGAACCACAGCGTCGGCATGAACCAGCGCGAGTGCATCGAGGGCCTGGAGGCACCAATCAATTGCTGCGGTCACCGGTACGACACCCTCGCGGGTGAGGTAGTCGGAGAGATCCTCTCCTTCCAGCAGCTCCATCACCAGACCCGCGCAGCCCTGCTCGTTGATGAGATCGGAGACCTGGAGGATATTCGGGTGGCGATACTGAGCCTGGATCTTTCCTTCTTCGAGGAACCGCAGTCGGACATCTTCTCGGCTGGCGAGGTGAGGGTGCAGGACCTTGACGGCATGGAGGCTGCCGAGGATCTGATGGCGCACCCGGTAGACACTCGCCATGCCGCCCTCGCCGAGGGTGGTCTCTACCTGGTAGTTGCCCAGGATCGTCCCTGGCTCAAACCCCATCGCCTGCTCCTGCACTCCGCGTGAGCTTAGACCAGCTCCTGCAGCTTGATCGCGCGCAGCTCCCGCGCCCGCAGCGCACGAATCGCGGAGATCGCAGCCTCTGCGGCCCGGACCGTGGTGATGCAGGGCACGCCAAAGCGGAGGCCAGCCAGCCGCATCGCGGCCTCATCGTGGACACCCTTGCGGCCCAGCGGGGTGTTGATCATCAGCTGGACTCGACCGTTCTTGATGTGGTCGACGATGTCGGGGCGACCTTCCTTGACCTTGTAGACCATCTCTGCGGGGACCCCGAGTGACTGGAGCGCGGTGTAGGTGCCCCCGGTCGCCAGGAGGGTGAAGCCCATGCTGTAGAGCGGTCCAGCGATGTCCGCGAGCGCATGCTTGTCGGCATCGCGCAGGGAGAGGAACACGCCACCAGATTCCGGAAGGACCATGCCCGCGGCGATGAGGGCCTTTGCGTAGGCCTCGCCGAAGCTGCGGCCGACCCCCATCACCTCTCCGGTGGAGTGCATCTCTGGTCCGAGCACCACGTCGTTGACCGTGAACCGTCGCCAGGGAAACACCGGAGCCTTGATGAAGTGCATCCCAGTGCCGCGCGGGGTGAGGTCGCCGAGCTCGGCGAGCTTCTGTCCGAGCATCAGCCGGGTGGCGAGCCGTGCGATGGGCAGCCCGGTGGCCTTGGCGACGTAGGGCACCGTGCGGCTGGCGCGGGGGTTGACCTCGATGACGTAGACCACGCCGCCCTGAACGGCGAACTGCACGTTGACCAGTCCGACCACGCCGAGCGCCTGGCTGACCCGTGTGGTGGTCTGGATCATCTCCTTGCGGTTGGCTGCCGAGAGCGCGACCGGAGGGATGACGCAGGCGGAGTCGCCGGAGTGAACCCCAGCCTCTTCGATGTGCTCCATGATGCCTGCGATGTGGACGCTCTCGCCATCGGAGAGGGCGTCGACGTCATACTCGACAGCCCCGACCAGGAACCGGTCGAGCAGCACCGGGTGGCCATCAGACACCTCGAGGGCTTCGCCGAGTCCAGAGCCGAACTCTGACTCGTCGTAGCAGATCGCCATCGCCCGACCGCCGAGCACATAGGACGGACGGACAAGCAGCGGGAAGCCAATGCGAGCGGCGGCGGCGTACGCCTCCTCCCGGGTGTTGACCATCGCGCCCTCAGGCTGCCGCACGTTGAGGCGAAGCAGCAGCTTGTTGAACCGCTCGCGGTCCTCGCACAGATCGATGGCATCTGCGCTGGTGCCGAGCACCGGGCCGATCTGGTGGGAGAGCTTGAGGGGGGTCTGTCCGCCGAACTGAAGGATGACGCCCAGGGGCTTCTCCTTGTCGATGATCGCAGAGACGTGCTCTGCGGTGACGGGCTCGAAGTAGAGCTTGTCGGAGGTGTCGTAGTCGGTCGAGACGGTCTCGGGGTTGCAGTTGATCATGACGCTGGTCAGGCCCGCCTCTGCCACAGCAGCGGCAGCGTGGCAGCAGCAGTAGTCGAACTCGATCCCCTGGCCGATCCGGTTGGGGCCGCCGCCGAGGATGATCACCCGGTCGCTGGTGGAGTCGCCGGCCTCGTCCTCATCTCCCCAGGTCGAGTACAGGTAGGGCGTGTGGCTCTCGAACTCAGCCGCGCAGGTGTCGACCCGCTTGTAGACCGGCAGGAGACCATCTGCGATGCGGCGCGCCTTGATCTTGTCTTCTTCGGTCGCAAGCAGCCGGGCGAGGTGAGAGTCGGGCATGCCCATGCGCTTGGCGCGGAGGAGCTCCTCGGTGGAGATCGCGGAGAGGAAGCGACCATCGAGCTGGCGCTCTGCGGCAACGATCTCGGCGAGCTGGTGGAGGAACCAGCGGTCGATCTTGGTGATGCGGGCAATGTCGGAGGCGTCTTGGTTGCGGCGCAGGGCCTCAAAGATCGCCGGGAGGCGGTCGGGCGTAGGGATGGCGAGCTTCTCGCGAAGCTCCTGGGCGCTCCAGTGCTTGGCCTCTGCGTAGCCACCCTCCAGCGAAGAGATCGCCTTGAGCATTGACTCCTTGAAGCTGCTGCCGAGTGCCATGACCTCACCGACCGACTTCATCTGGGTGTCGAGGGTTCGGTCGGCCCCGGGAAACTTCTCGAAGTTCCAGCGCGGGATCTTGACGACCACGTAGTCCAGCGCCGGCTCGAAGCAGGCTGGGGTGACCCGGGTGATGTCGTTGTCGATCTCGTGGAGGGTGAGACCGACGGCGAGCTGGGCGGCGATCTTGGCGATCGGGAAGCCGGTGGCCTTGCTGGCGAGCGCGCTGGAGCGGCTGACCCGAGGGTTCATCTCGATGACGATGATGTCACCGTTGTCCGGGTTGACCGAGAACTGGATGTTGCTGCCGCCGGTCTCCACGCCCACCGCGCGGATGATCTTGAGGGACATGTCCCGCAGGGTCTGGTACTCACGGTCGGTCAGGGTCTGGGCTGGCGCGACCGTGATGGAGTCGCCGGTGTGCACACCCATTGGATCGAAATTCTCGATCGAGCAGATGATGATGACGTTGTCTTCGACGTCGCGCATCACCTCCATCTCGAACTCTTTCCAGCCCAGTGCGCTGCGCTCGACGAGCACCTGTCGGATCGGAGAGAGATCGAGGCCGAGGGCGATGATCCTTCGGAACTCCTCGATGTTGTAGGCCACGCCGCCGCCGTGCCCGCCGAGGGTAAAGCTGGGACGGATGATCGCGGGCAGTCCGATGCGGTCGAGCATGGCCTCTGCCTCGGACAGCGAGGTCGCGATGCCGGAGGGCGCGCAGGGAAGGCCGTGCTTGAGCATGTGCTCACGGAACAGCTGACGATCCTCAGCGATGTCGATGGCGTCGACCCGAGCACCGATGAGCTCGACGCTGTGCTTCTCCAGGATGCCCTGTCGGGCGAGCGCCATCGCGAGGTTCAGGGCGGTCTGCCCGCCGACCGTCGGCAGCAGAGCATCCGGCTTCTCGCGCTCGATGACCTGCTCCGCGAACTCTGGAGTCAGCGGCTCGATATAGGTCGCGTCCGCCAGATCCGGATCGGTCATGATCGTGGCGGGGTTGGAGTTGAGCAGCACCACCCGGTAGCCGAGGCTCCGCAGGGCCTTGCAGGCCTGGGTGCCGGAGTAGTCAAATTCACAGGCCTGACCGATCACGATCGGGCCCGAGCCCAGCACCATGATCGTCTTGAGGTCGGTTCTCTGGGGCATGCCATCTCCTCCGGCGCACCTCTATCCGTTGGTCGGTAGAGATGCGATACCGTGTGGCGTTAAGTGTTTATAAGTAAGGTTTTAAGAACGCTATGATTGTGTGGCGAGGTTGTGACGAGCGCAGGTGCTCTTCACGAGCGACCATGGACGGTGTGCGCATGCGGTGAGCATCGTCGGCTCGGCTGGGGGCTGAGGAGCGACGCGGCGGCAGGGGACTGCTGGACAGGGCTGCGCTCACAGCGCGGAGTACACGATGTCCTCCAGCTGGTACTCGATCGTGTATGCCCCGGTTGTTGCTGAGAATCCGACATGCTCATGCGTCGTGTCGATGCTGACGGCCTCCCGCAGCAGCTCCGCACCATCCCAGGTCACGACGACCTCGTCGGCGGTGACGGCCACCCGAACCGCCACGGGCTGTCCGTCTGTGAACGTGTCAAAGGAGAGGGTGTCGCCGATGAGCGACCAGTCGCTGTCGCGCAGGGCGACGCTGTTGGTCCAGACGTTCAGCTCCACGGCATAGCCCGTGCCGTCGACCGCGACGCCCTGCTGCTCGCGGGTCGGCGGGGTCGTCTCGTAGCTGTCGGCGGCCTTTGCGAAGAAGAACGTCATCGCATCTGCCGGGGGGTTGTCGTCGCCGGAGTGGCTGCTGGTGACGGTGAAGTCAACGGCGAACGGCACCGAGACAGGGGTGTTGTACTGTGCGCCGGTCGCGCTCCAGTCCCGGTTGTCTGGCATCAGGATGAGCGTCTCGCCAGCATCGCCGCCGCAGGAAGGAGCGGTGCCAGCACCGTAGAAGCTGTAGGGGCTCTCGCTGTAGCGGTGGGCATCGCGATCGTCGGGTGAGTAGACGATGAGGGACTGGACTGCGTCATCCAGTGAATTCACCTCGTGGTGCTCGCTGAGGGCCGCGAGGCTGGGAGAGGAGTAAGCCAGCCGCATGAGCTGTCCGCCGCATGTCGAGCCCGCCCCGTAGCTGTCGGCGCTGTAGAGGTTGGCGTGGACCCCTTGGCCGATCTGAATGGAGGAGATGTCTGTCAGCCCGTCGAGCTTCTCACCGGAGCAGACCTCTTCGAGGAGCGCGCCGTAGCCCTCATCGGCGTAGATCGCGACGCAGTCATCGACCTCATAGGGCGCGCCAGCATCTCCGTCGTAGCGGGTCACCGGCAGGGCCTCAGCGGCATCGGACGCCACGCTCCGCCAGTGCTCAGCCATGTTGGCGTACTCCGCGTGCCCCATGGCCACCCGGTCATCGTCCCCCACCAGCGCTGCCCAGTCACCGTCAGGCAGGAGCTCGGCGGCGATGAGGTCGTCGATCTCCTCGAGGGTGAGCCGGACGTCTGGGTTGCTGTAGAAGGCCATCGAGTTGCCGCACATCCGAGTGCCGCCGCTGATCCCGCTGAAGCTGATGGCCTCTCCGTCGTCGGTGTAGCCGCCGGAGGGGTAGCCGTAATTGAGCGCGCCGGAGCTGCCCTTGTTGCAGTGGCTGGCGCCCATCTGGTGGCCGAACTCGTGCTCGACAGGGAGAAAGGTCACCCAGTGCGCGGAGACATCTCCGCCGCCGAGCGCAGCACCGGAGGCGCCCTCCTCGGTGCCCGCGACGATCATCACCTTGTCCGCCCCGTAGGTCTCCCGGTAGGTGCTCAGCCAGGTCAGCGCATAGGAGATGGTGACGGATGTGTCTCCGACGCCCTGACCGGCTCGCTCATAGTCTTCCTCGATCAGCCGATGGACACCCAGGCTGCGGACCTTTGAGCTCTCGACCAGGCTTCGCTCCAGGGTGTCGTTCATGTCATCGATGCGCCACTCCAGGAACTCCTCGGGCGTCTGTCCTTCATCCGCCGCGATCTCTGCCTCTGCCTGCTCGGTGACGATCCAGAGGGTGTCAATGAGCAGGCGGTCGTCCGCTCCGACGGTGTCGTAGATGAACGGTCCATCGTAGAGGGGAGGGGTGTCTGTCAGGCTGGGCTCAGCCTTGTCGCTTCCGCAGGCGAGGAGGGCGAGGAGGGGAAGTGCGCGCATGGTGACTCCGGTGCTGTGAAAGACTGTACCTGTCGAGCCTACTCAGCAGTGGAAGTCCATAAAATGTCCGGGTTGGAAAGTTGTGTGTTCAGGTTGTACTGAAAACAGAATATGCAGAGCGTGAGACTGAACTGAGGCCTGAATGATCAACACGCTGACCATCTCGAACTTCGCGATCATCGAGCACCAGAGGATCACCTTCTCCGGGGGCTACACCGCGATCACGGGGGAGACCGGCGCGGGCAAGTCGATCCTGATCAAGGCGCTGGCGCTGGCGTTTGGAGGGCGTGCGAGCACGGATGTCATCCGAACAGGCTCGAGGGAGGCCATCATCAAGGCGGAGTTTGCGCTCTCGGAGGTTCAGCTTGAGACCATCCGTCCGCTGCTGAATGAGCGTGGCCTGGCCGACGGTGATCGGTTCGTGGTTCGTCGGATCATCTCTGCCAGCGGGCGCAGCCGCATCGACGTCAACGACTGCCCCACGCGGCTCTCCGTCCTCAAGGAGCTGACCGCAGGGCTGGCAGATGTCATCGGGCAGCACGCCAGCCACGATCTTCTGGAGAGCGAGCGGCATGTCTCCATGCTGGACTCGTTCGCTGGCACCACCGCAGCTGCCCGTAGCATTGCCTCTCGGGTCACCCGGCTTCGGGCGCTGCAGCGTGAGGTTGGTCGCCTCCGGGAGTCTGCCGCCATCCGAGATGCCCGGACCCGTACCCTGCGCAACCAGCTCCGCGAGATCGACATGGCAGGGCTCGCGCCGGGCGAGGATGAGCGCCTGGGCCAGGATCTGGAGCGGCTCCAGCATGCCGAGCAGCTCCAAGAGACCACCAAGGAGGCGTTCTACACCCTCCGAGAGTCCGACGCCTCGATCCTCGATCTGCTCTCCAGCAGCATCAACCAGCTCCAGCGCATCAGCCACCTCGACGAGGCTCTCGCCGTGATGGTGGACTCCCTCAGCAATGCCCAGGTCGAGATCCAGGAGACCACACGGGATCTCGGTCGCTACTCTGATGGCGTCTCGTTCTCTCCCGAAGAGATCGCTGAGCTCCAAGAGCGCCAGATCCTCATCGATGGGCTCAAGGCTCAGCATGGCGGTGAAGAAGGGCGGATTGAGGATGTCCTGGAGTCCGTCTCCGGGCTTCAGGAGGAGCTGGACAGCCTCGCCTGGGAAGATGACCGCTCAGATGAGGCTGCTGCAGAGGCCGATGCCCTGCAAGCGACGGTCATGATCGAGGCGGTGAACCTCAGCCTGACCCGTCAGGAGGCCGCGCTTCGGCTCGCTACGTTGGTCGAGGCAGAGCTGACCCAGCTGGGCATGCCGGCGTGTCGGTTTCGGGTTCGCTTTCAGCATCGTGGTGAAGATGGCGCGCTGGTCGCAGCGGTGGAAGAGGCTACGGCAGAGAACCTCTCCAGCAACGGCCTCGACGAGCTGGAATTCCTCATCTCTCCCAACCCCGGCGAGGGCTTCAAGTCCGTCGCCCGCATCGCCTCGGGCGGCGAGCTGTCTCGCACAACCCTCGCCCTCAAGGGGGCGCTCATTGCGACTGATCCAGTCGGTACCTACATCTTCGATGAGGTGGATACCGGCATCGGTGGTGGTGTTGCCGAGACCGTTGGGCGCAAGCTTCAGGGCGTCGGAGAGGCCCGGCAGGTCATCTGCATTACGCACCTCCCGCAGGTGGCCTCCTGCTCTCACCAGCACCTCAAGGTCTTCAAGGTCGTCGAGGACAACCGAACCTTCTCTGCAGTCCGCAGCCTGTCTCGATACGAGCGGGTCGATGAGGTCTCTCGGATGCTCGGCGGTGCAGAGATCACCGCCAAGACGCGCGAGCATGCTGAGGAGATGATCACCCGGGCCCGGCTCTCACCGGAGCAGGTCGTGCGCACTGACGGAGGAGAGCTGCCCCTGGTCTGGAGCGGCCCGACTGCGGTGGGCTGAAGGGACCGCTGCTCAGCCGGACACTCCAGCAGCCAGCGCATGCCCATCGGCGGGGGCTGGAGCTCACCTGGAATCCCGAACCTTCTCAAAGAGGTCTCTGTAACGGTGGTTCAGTGATATGTGTCGGAAAAGCCGATCTGGAGCTGCCATGAATTCCCCACGCTTCCCTGAGCCGCCGCCGTCTATCCCGCCGACTCCTCTGGCCGAGTGTGACGCCGCAGCGTCTCGGCTGTCTGCCCGCAAGGCGGACTGGGTGAAGGTCTCGCTCTCCGAGCGCATTGCCTACCTCGAGAAGTGCCTGTCCGGCGTGCAGGCGGTGGCATCGGCATGGGTCGCGGATGGCTGCAAGATGAAGGGGATCGAGCCTGGGGATGTCTATGAGGGAGAGGAGTGGCTGGCGGGTCCGATGACCACCCTCCGCAACATCCGCCTGCTCATCGATGCCCTCAAGGAGAACGGTCAGCCGAAGCTGCCCGGTGTCTCGACCCACAGCAGCGGCCAGAAGATTGCGCGGGTCTTTCCGACCAATCTTCAGGACAAGCTGATGTTCACCGGCTTTGTCGCGGATGTCTGGATCGAGCCGGGCAAGCCGGCGAGCCAGGGACGCATCTACCGCGAAGGCGGCGGTGAGGGAGCAGTCAACCTCACACTCGGTGCCGGCAACGTCACCTCCATCCCTCCGATGGACGTCCTCTACAAGCTGTTCGTCGAGAACGAGGTCGTCATCCTCAAGATGAACCCGGTCAACGAGCACGTCGGACCCAAGCTCGAGCAGGCCTTCAAGGCGCTGATCGACGACGGATACCTTGCGATTGTCTACGGTGGCGTCGAGGTCGGCGCGCACCTCACCACCCACACCAACGTCGACACCCTCCACGTCACCGGCTCCGACCGCACCTACGATGCCATCGTCTGGGGCACAGACGCCGAAGACGTCGCCCGCCGCAAGGCCGCGAGTGAGCCGGTCAACGCCCGCCCGTTTAGCGCCGAGCTTGGCTGCGTTACGCCGGTCATCGTGGTTCCCGGCCAGTGGTCTGACGCAGACCTCGACTATCAGGCTCGACACATCGCTGGCATGGTCGCCCAGAACGGCAGCTTTAATTGCAACGCTGCCAAGTGTGTGGTCATGGCGAAGGGCTGGCCGCTCCGGGAGGCATTCCTGGAGAAGCTGCGGAAGGTTCTCAAGGAGACCCGTCCCCGCAAGGCGTACTACCCCGGTGCTCAGAGCCGCTACGAGGGCTTCGTTGCCCAGTACGAGCAGGCGGAGGTCCTCGGTCAGCAGGCGGAGGGGGTCGTTCCCTGGACCTTCATCCCCAGCGTGTCCGCGAAGAAGGGCGAGTACGCCCTGAAGAATGAGGCGTTCTGTGGTGTGCTCGCGGAGGTCTCTCTCGACGTCGCTGCCCCCGCTGAGTTTCTCAAGGCCGCAGTGGACTTCTGCAACGACGAGATGTGGGGCACCCTGTCTTGCATGGTGCTCATCGACGCCAAGACCCAGAAGGCCAACAAGGCGGTGTTCGAGCAGGCCATTGCGGACCTCCGCTATGGCGGCATCGCAGTGAACTGCTGGGCTGGAGTCATCTATGGCCTCGTCGTGACCTCCTGGGGGGCCTTCCCCGGTCACACAGCGCAGGACATTCAGTCTGGAACGGGTGTCGTTCACAACTCCTTCTTGCTTGATCACCCCCAGAAGTCCGTCGTCCAGGCGCCCTTCCGGATCAACCCCACTCCGGTCTGGTTCGCAGATCACCGCAACCTCGCTGTGATGGGGGAGCGGCTGACGAGCTATGAAGCCCGCCCGAGCTGGGGTGGTGTGGTCAAGATTGCACTGGCGGCCCTGAAGGGCTGAGAGCCTGCAGCGAGCACCGCTCTGTGTCCTGCTATATGGTATGAGCGGTGAACGGTCTAACTGCTTATATAGACCGATAAAGCAGCTTCATTTTCGCTCAGTCGTAAGAAATCTCAGGTGCGTCATGGTCTCTCCTCTTTTGCTTCTAGCCTGCGCCCCTAAGGACTCCCCTGAGACCATGCCAGCGGCTCCCATCGTGGAGCCGGTCGCTGTGGTGGAGCCTGAGCCTGAGCCTGAGCCTGAGCCTGAGCCTGAGCCTGAGCCTGAGCCTGAGCCTGAGCCGCCTGATGATCCGCTGGTGATCGTGGTGGACTCTGGGGGGCTGGACACCCGCATCGCCACCCGCAACCTCCCCGTCTATCGGCAGCCGAAGACCTCCAGCAAGCGCCGAGCGACCGTGAAAGCCGGTGCGACCTTTGCGGTGAAGGGGCTCGTCGAGGCATCGGGCTGCAGCGGCGACGGCTGGGCAGAGATCCCGGGCGAGGGCTTCGTCTGCCTCAGGTTCTCTGAGCCCACCGAGGAGCCGCTCTTGATGCTGCCCTCGCTCATCGAGTTCATCCACCCCGCCCCGTCAGACTGGGAGACCTACAGCACCGAGGGCATCTATGATGATGATCTCGCCAAGCGTGAGGTTCCCGGACTGGTTCCGTACATCTATGCCAAGGTCTGGAGGAAGTGGAGGGGCTCCGCCTACACCAGCGCCTCTTCATACGAGCGCGGTGTCGAGTCGGTCAAGATGATGGAGTACGGTCGCAAGTTTCACTTCACTGGGGCCATCGAGACCAAGCGGGGCACTGTGCTGTCTCGCTCGGATGGCACGGTCATTCCGCTGGACGACATCTTTCTGTACCCGATCAGCTACTTCAAGGGCCGGGAGCTTGCGCTTGACCCGCCCGGAGAGGGCATGCTCGCAGCGTGGGTGTTTGGCTACAGCGGGGCTGGGGTTCGTGCTGAGCCCTCGATGGATGCAGCGGTTCTCCAGACCTTGCCCTACCACCAGGCCCTTGAAGTCAAAGACTCCCCGGTTGATGAGCAGGGGCGCTGGTGGGAGATCCCTGATGCCCTGGGTGATGGTGTCCCAGGCTACGTCCACGATCAGGTCGACATTCGCCACTGGGTTCCCCGTGCCCGTCCGTCCGAGGTTGGTCCCGAAGACGTCTGGGTCGATGTTGACCTCGGCCAGCAGGTCCTCGCGATGCGCAAGGGGGACGACACCACGTTCATCACGCTGGTCTCGACCGGTGCAGTCGGCTGGTCGACTCCAGAGGGGCTCTACCGGATCTACGACAAGATGATCGACACCGACATGCGCAGCCGAGACGACGCCAACCCGGAGGACGTCTACCACGTCGAGAAGGTGCCATGGACCATGCACTTTAAGCCGCGCTATGCGCTCCATGGGGTGTTCTGGCACTGGGGCTTCGGGCACCGGGCGAGCCACGGTTGCATCAACCTCGCGCCCCGGGATGCCCGCCACATCTTCAATCGGGTCGCGCCGAGCTTGGAGGCTGGCTGGCACTCGGTCTATGAGACCCCCGAGGATGTGGGCACCCTGATGCGGGTTCGCACCGGGAACAACCCGGTCGAGGACCGTCGCGCCCTGCTGCGGTAGTCAGCGGCGTGTGTTCTTGCCCTTGGGGGCGCCAAACAGGACCGCCAGGGCCTCCTGGAGCGTGCGCACGCCGATGACCTCGAGGTTCTTTGGCGCATGCTCGACGGACGAGACCGGCGCGATGACCCGTCGGAAGCCGTGACGGGCAGCCTCATTGAGACGAGCCGCAGGATGGCTGACGGCGCGGATCTCACCGACCAGTCCGACCTCACCGAACACCATGGTGTGCTGATCCAGGGCGCGATCGCGCATCGCTCCGACGACGGAGACGGCGATTCCGAGGTCCGCCGCGGGCTCCAGGATGCGCAGTCCGCCAGCCGCAGAGACGAAGACATCTCGGTCGTGGAGGGGAAAGCCGAGCTTGCCGAGCACGGCGAGGTGCATCTGGAGTCGGCTGCGATCCACACCAAGAACGGTGCGACCGGGCGTTGCAGGGGAGGGGTGACCGACGAGGGCCTGGACCTCAGCGAGCACCGGGCGAGAGCCCTCGATGGCAGCAATGACGGAGGTTCCGGAGGCGCTGGCGACCCGCTCGGCGAGCAGCCGGGCGGAGGCATCGGGCACCTCTCTCAGGCCCTCAGCGGTCATCTCAAAGAAGCCGATCTCTCCTGTGGAGCCAAACCGGTTCTTCACCGCACGGAGGATGCGCAGCTGGGTGCGGCCATCTCCCTCGAAGTAGATGACGGTGTCGACAAGGTGCTCCAGGACCTTCGGACCAGCAATGCCGCCCTGCTTGGTGACGTGACCGACGAGGAAGGTTGGGATGTCGTGCCCCTTGGACAGTGACATCGCACGTGCCGCGACCTCGCGGACCTGACTGACCGAGCCCGGCACGCTGGTGAGCTCTGGGGAGAAGAGGGTCTGGACGGAGTCGAGGACCAGGGCGCGCGGCTTGATGCGCTCGGCGGCAGCCAGAGAGGCATCGAGATCGGTCTCGGCGAGGAGGTGCAGGTGATCACAGGGCAGCTTGAGGCGGTCTGCGCGCAGGCGGATCTGTCGGGCGGACTCCTCTCCGGAGACGTAGAGGGTCTTCAGACCACGCCGTGAGAAGTGCGACAGCACTGTGAGCAGGAGGGTGGACTTTCCGACACCAGGATCACCGCCGATGAGGACCAATCCGCCAGTGACCAGTCCACCTCCGAGCACTCGATCCAGCTCGCGGATACTGGTCGAGAGTCGAACCTCCCCGACCTTGAGGTCGACTTTGCTGACCGGGATCGGATCGACCCGACGGACCTTGCTGGTGGAGCGCCGACCCTGAGCCGGCGGGGCCTCTTCTTGCATGGTGTTCCAGGCACCACAGTCGCTACAGCGTCCCGTCCACTTCAGCGCAGTGGCGCCACAGTCACCGCACTTGTAGCTGATCCGGACTTTCTTTTTTGCGGCCATGGATCAGGTCTCGGTGCGGGATTCTGCGGCGACCTTTCTGGCAGACACGATGTTGCAGCTCTCCAGCTCGGCATCCCAGGTCAGGCACGCCTCGCCGCGCGAGAGCTGACGACGAACCTTTGCGATCTTGTCAGCCATGGTGAAGTCCTGGTGACCGTAGTCGGTGCCCTCACGGAGCACAAAGCTCTCGATCACGCGGTCCAGGGTTTCGTTGTCCAGTGCAGTGTGGGGGATGACCATGGTGGTGCTCCTTTATAAGAGCCATGTATCGCTCTATACGTCCACAAACCGGTCGGATAATGTCCGGTTTGTGGGCAGAGGTCTGTGAGGGCCCGAGCATGGCTTCGATGAATCTTCATCTTCAGAGGCGTGTGGGGTATCAAAGTGTGATATCTAGTTGTTTGCGCACAACGCGCTGGGAAAATGGATCAAATAGAGACCACATCGGAGCCGGAAGAACCTCCTCCGTCAGACAGAAGTTCTGATGTGAGCAGAGACTTCAGCAGTCACACCAGCCGCAATGTGTGTGACTCTCCGCAGATGAGTGCTGTTCGATAGGCAATGATCGAACTTATCCTGGCCATTGCTGTGTTGTTGGTCGCCTCGGCGCTTGCCTCATGTACTGAGGTTGCGTTGTTCTCGGTACCCTATGGACAGGTTCTCTCTGCTGCCAGCCAGAAGCTGCGGGGTGCGTCGGCGCTCCTTGCCATCAAGAACAACATGGATCGTCCAATCATGACGATCGTTATCATCAACAACATCTCCAACATCATCGGCTCCATTGTCGTCGGTGCTCTGGCATCAGATGTGTTTGGCTCTGAGTGGATCGGGGCCTTCTCCGCCGGCCTGACCTTCCTGGTCATCGTGTTTGCCGAGATCATCCCCAAGACCATCGGGGATCGGTTCTCCTTTCCGGTCGCCATCAACATGGCTGTTCCTGTCCAGGTGGTCACCCGTCTGCTCACACCGCTCATCTGGATCATCCAGATCGTCACGCGTCCGTTCTCCGCCAACGGCGGCTCGGTCGCGACCTCTGAGGAGGAGATCACTGCGCTGACCCGCCTGGGCCAGAAGAGCGGGGTCATCGAGGACGACGAGAGCGAGATGATCCAGCGCGTCTTTCGCCTCAACGATGTCAGCGCGTTCAGCATCATGACTCCGGTAGCTCGGGTCGATGCCCTCCATGCCGACAGCACTCTCGGGGAGATCCGCGAGGAGCTGATGACGGTGACCCACACGCGGCTGCCGGTCCACGAGGGCAGCCTGAACAACGTCATCGGCATTGTTCACCTCCGCGATATGCTGCGTGCTCTGGCGGAGGGAAAGGAGCACCTCACCGTGCGTGCGGTGGCAAACGAGGCCTCATTCATCCCGGAGTCAGCGACCGGCGATGACCTCATCCGCCACTTCCAGCGGGCCAAGCAGCACCTCGCGATGGTGGTTGACTCCTACGGCACGGTCCTCGGGGTGCTGACCCTTGAGGATGCCCTTGAGGAACTGGTCGGTGAGATTGTCGACGAGACGGACATCGAGCCGGAGCGGATCCGCCGCCTGTCCACCACCGAGATCATCGCGGATGCGTCTGCCGAGGTGAAGAAGATCAACCTGGCGCTCAAGACCAAGATTCCCGAAGACGGTCGCATCGGCGAGCACATCATCTTCGAGCTGGGCCGGATCCCCGAGGTCGGCGAGGTCATCACGATGAATGACGTCTCCATCACCATCGACGAGGCCTCACCCCGGATGGTGAAGAAGGTTCGTCTCAAGGTGCTGTAGTCGCCGCAGGGTGCTCCTCTTCAGCCCGTCTCAGCCCGTCTCAGCCCGTCTCAGCCCGTCTCAGTGCAGCCTCAGACGCCCGCGAAGGCCAGAAATCGCTCGATCAGCAGGTGGTTGCTGTCGTGGGGGCCTGGGGCTGCCTCAGGGTGAAACTGGATGCCCATCATTCGGTGCTCGTTGTGGCGGAAGCCCGCGACCGTCTTGTCGTTGAGGTTGAGGTGAGTGACCTCGCCTCCGACAGCCTCCAGGCTCTCTGCATTGACACAGAAGCCGTGGTTCTGGCTGGATATCTCTACTCGACCAGTCTCGAGGTCCCGGACCGGGTGGTTGGCCCCTCGGTGTCCGAACCGAAGCTTGTAGGTCTCCGCTCCCAGCGCGAGCCCGAGGAGCTGGTGGCCGAGACAGATGCCGACCATCGGCATGGTGCCCTTGATGCGACGGATCTGCTCAACCGCCTCGGGAAGCGCCGCTGGATCGCCTGGACCATTGCTGAAGAACAGCAGGTCAGCGCCGTCGGCCCACTCTTCAGCCGTCGCGGTCAGGGGCATCACCTTGACGGCGCAGTTGGCTTGCTTGAGGAGGCGGAGGATGTTGGTCTTCACGCCGCCGTCGATCACTGTGACCTTTGCCCGGGGCTGCTCGGGCTGACAGAAGACCCGCGGTGTCTTCTCGGTGACCTCGTAGGCCAGCGCGCGTCCGACCATGCCTGGCCACGCCTCCAGCTTCGCCTTCAGCTCAGACAGCGGAGTGCCGTCGGTGCAGATGACGCCCTTCATTGCGCCCTTGCTGCGGATGTGCCGCACCAGCGCGCGGGTATCGATCCCCTGAAGACCGGGCACTGTGGCCGAGCGAAGGTAGTGGTCCAGCCCCTCCTCTGCGCGGTGGTTGGAGTGCATCCGGGAGAACTCCCGGGCGACGAATCCGCTGACCCAGACGCGCCTGCTCTCTGGATCCTCGGTGTTTACCCCGGTGTTTCCGACGTGTGAGGTCGTCATCACGACGATCTGCTCGCAGTACGAGGGATCGGTGAGGACTTCCTGGTAGCCGGTCATAGCCGTGTTGAAGACCACCTCTCCGACTCGAACACCGCGCGCACCGAACGCCTCGCCGCTGAACTGTCGTCCGTCCTCAAGCAGCAGGATTCCGCCCATGGCCACCTCCGTGGCGCCGACTATCCTGCGCACCTCGGGCCGGCGAGTTGATCAGCGGCTCTTGTTGCCGCTGCCTGTTCCTCTTTCTCTACTTTTCCCATCCGTTCTGCCTCGTCTGTCGTCAATTTCAAGAGGCTGTTTTCCGGCTCAGTCATGGGCCTCGGCCGTGGAGAGTGCTTCGCGGCTGGCGTGGGTGATCCCTTCATCGGAGCGGATCATCATGCCGATGTTGGTGCTGCCTCTTGTGTGGGCCATCACCACCATCTCGGCGTCGCTGAGGCGCGCCATGCCGGTCCCCTCCGACCCGCTCAGGCTTGCGCTGCGGCCGTCCCGACTGATGTCGTCACCGGAGGACAGCGCTCCGACACTCCAGGGCAGGACCGCCTCCGTCCACACACCCGTTTGGTCTCCTCGGTGTCCTCAGCGTCTGAGGCGCTCGCCAGCGCGCGCCAGCTCAGCGCCGCCGAGGATGACACCGCCGGGCAGGGCGAGCGTGGCGGTTCTCATGGGGGCTTCCGCTGCTGCCGGACCGCGGCGCTGCGCCCCTCGTGCGGTCTGCATGGAGCAGATGCCGCGAATGTTCACCGGAGTACCCCCCTGGCACCGGAGATGCTCATGTGAGGTGCGGCCAGCGGCGGCTCTGTGACGTCGCGCCGTGCTTACTCCGCGACTGGCGTCCGCATCGTGACGAATTCCTCGGCAGCAGTGGGGTGGATGCCGATGGTGTCATCAAAGATGGCCTTGGTGGCTCCAGCCTTGAGCGCCACACCGAGTCCCTGGATGATCTCGCCAGCCTCGTCTCCGACCATGTGGCAGCCGAGCACGACGTCTGTCTTCTTGTCGACGATCAGCTTCATCAGCGTGCGCTCGTTGCGGCCGGAGATGGTGTGCTTCATCTGGCGGAAGCTGGAGCGATAGATGGTGACCTGATGACCGGCGCGTCGGGCTGCAGCCTCGGTCATGCCGACGGTGCCGATGCTGGGGCGGGAGAAGACCGCAGTGGGAATCAGCTCGTAGTTCATCGTGCGGTTCTGTCCGCCGAACAGGTTGTGGGCAAG
Source organism: Myxococcota bacterium (assembly GCA_029251165.1). Classification (GTDB taxonomy): domain Bacteria; phylum Myxococcota_A; class UBA796; order UBA796; family UBA796; genus JAQXDW01. The sequence continues at coordinate 28,145 of JAQXDW010000031.1, read as the reverse complement.
CATCATGCCTTCCTCCAGCGCCACCGGGGTCAGGGCGACGCGCCCGATGACGTCGCCGCAGGCGTAGATGGAGGGGACGCTGGTCTGGAGGTTGTCATCGACCGGGATCTCCCGGCGCGTGCCGAGGGTGATCCCGACGCGCTCCAGGCCGAGTCCGGCTGTGTTCGGGCTGCGCCCGGTCGCCCACAGGACCACGTCGGTATCGATGGTGTGACCATCGGTGCTGGTCACGCGGAGTGCATCGCCCGTCTTCTCGATCCCTGTGATCTGGCAGCCAAGACGCAGATCGATGCCCTGGCCTGTCATCTGCTCGCCGAGGAAGACGCGGATGTCGTCATCAAAGCCCGTCAGAACGAGATTGCGCCGGTGAACCAGGCTGACTTCGCTGCCGTAGCCCCGAAAGATCCCAGCGAACTCGACACCGATATACCCGCCGCCCACGATCACGATCCGGCGGGGGAGGGTGGGCAGAGAGAACACCTCATCGGAGCTGATGCCCCGATCCGCGCCGGGGATGTCGGGGCGTCGTGGGCGGCCGCCAGTGGCGATGAGGATGTTTGCGGCGGTGAAGCTGCGATCACCGATCTGGACGGTGTGGGCATCCACAATGGAGCCGCGGCCGGAGACGACCGTGCAGCCTGAGTTCTCCAGCAGCCGGAGATAGATTCCGTTGAGCCGGAGGATCTCCCGCTCGCGGTTGTGGTTGGCGCGCTCCCAGTCCAGCTTCGGCGCGGGAAAGTCCCACCCGAACCCTGCGGCGTCGGCGGCATCGGCTGGATAGCGACTGCCGATGACCATGAGCTTCTTGGGAACGCAGCCGACATTTACGCAGGTCCCGCCGAGGCGCTTGTCCTCGCAGATTCCGACCCGAGCACCAAGCTTTGCGGCGATGCGAGCCGCCCTGACGCCGCCGGAGCCGGCACCAATCACAAACAAATCGAAGTCGTAGCCCACAGCCACCTCCTGGCCTCTCCAGGTATCCGAGTTTGCGTGTGAGCGGCACTGGACTCCGGGAGGAGGCTGCGTTCTGGTACCGTGCTGAGGTGAGTCTCTCTCTGCTCCTCTGCCTGTCTGCGCTCGCGGCTCAGCCGCCTGGCGACTGGCTCACCGACACGTTCTCTCTCTCTTCCGGGCTCCCGGGCAGCGACATCCGAGCGATCGAGGTCATGGCGGACGGTCAGCTCCTGGTCGGAACCGATCTGGGACTGTCGGTCTTCGACGGGCAGGAATTCCGCTCTGTTCCGGCCCCGCCCCTGTGGGGAACAGTCTTTGTTCGTGCGGCGCTTCCGGTCGATGGTGTCATCTATGTACAGTCGGACCGGGGCCTGTATGCGGTGCTCGACGACGCTGTGGTGGTCCTCGATGAGCACCCGCAGTTCATGCCAGCGGAGCTCTATGCTGTGCCCGGCGGTGGCGTGCTGCTGGCCAACGAGCGCGGGGTCCTTCGCATCAACCGCTCGGGTGTTGACTTCGACACGGAGCAGCTCTCGGACATCCCCGCTCGCGCGGTCATCTCGCTGGAACAGACCATCTGGTTCGGCTCTGAGAGCGGCCTCTATCGCGTCTCTGGCAGCGGCGAGGTCGAGGTCGCGACGGTCCCCGTCCGCCGCTTCCTCCCCGACTCCGACGGCCTCCTCGTCGGTCGAGAGGATGGCTTGTTTCGGCTCAACGGCGAGCAGGTTCCCATCGCGCCGGACTGCTTCATCACCGACATGGCTCGGCTGCCCGACGGCCGGGTCGCCCTGTCTTGTGGGGCTGGGGTGCGCATCGGCCGTCCAGGAGGGGCATGGGAGCTGCTGGGCGAAGACTCTGGTCTGCCAGGCCCGGTCGCCACCATTGCCACGGTCGATGACCACGGACTTCTCTGGATTGGGACCTACGGGAGTGGCCTCGTCCGTGTGAATTCGCTGGATGCTCTGGCCTGGACCACCCGCTCTGGCCTGTTCTCCAACCAGATCACAACCCTCACCTCCGATGGAGAGGGACTGCTCGTCGGCGGTCTCGGTGGTGCAGTGCGTGTCGAGGCTGACTTCTCGGTGACTGCGCTGCCGGTCGATGAGGATGTCCGGCAGATCGTTCGCGGACGGACCGGAGCACTGTTCTCCCTGAGCCACGCTGGGGTCTTCCGCAGCGACGACGAGGGGAGCGTGGTCATCCCGGAGAGCAAGGGACGCTACGGCACGCTGTATCGGGGAGACAGAGGTCAGATCTTTCTGTTCAGCCCGACGACCCAGAGCGCGCTCTTTCTCACCCCGACCCCCGGCGCGCTGATGGAGGTCGATCCTGACCTGCTCACCGCCACAGTCCGGACTGGGCCCAGCGGAGCACTGTGGGCTGCAGGGATGGAGAAGCTCTGGCGCCTGGAGGACGATGGGTTTGTCGCGTTTGGAAGCAGCCCTGGCGACTGCCGCAACGGCACCCTGGAGATGATCGAAGAGGCGCTGTACGTCTCTTGTAGTCATGGGGTCTACATGCAGCGTGAGGACTCATGGGAGCGCATCCTCAGCGCGCGCGAGCGCGCATTCTCCGGGCTGCTGCTCGACGGAGACGCCGTCTGGGTTCTCGGCAGCGATCGCCTCCAGCGCTTGCTTCCCGATCGACTCTTCATCGGCGCAGAGCGTGGCCTGCCAGCGCTTCGTCTGAGCGCTGGACACAGCCTGGCGAGCTTCTCGGGGTGGCTGGTTGCGGTCGCAGATCATGGGCTGATCTGGCTGAGAGATGGAGCATTTGACCAGGGCACCTCTCCGCCGACGGTGCACATTGAGGGACTCCTGCTGCGGGGGGAGCCGGTCACGGATCCGTTCTCTCTCGGTCCGTCAGACACCTTCCTTGAGGTGCTCGCTGGCGCGAACTTTCTCGGCAGCCCCGAGCAGATCCGGTGGCGCTTCCGGCTGGACAAGTCCGACTGGTCTGCGCCACAGCAGAGCCCGCGCATCAACCTCTCTGGAATGACCCCCGGTGCTCACACCGTTCAGGTCCAGGCATCCGCCCGAGGCAGCGGCTGGAGCCTGCCCGCGAAGGCCGACTTCTCCATCGCCCGATCGCTGGTCTCTCGTCCGGAGCTGTGGGCGGGACTCGGCGGGCTGCTGCTGCTTGCGGGTGGACTGATCTGGCGGGAGCGGGAGCGGCTGCTGCGCGAGAAGCTGCGGGAGCTGGAGGCTCGAGAGGCGCTTCAGCAGACCTTCGGCCAGTACGTCAGCCCCAAGGTCGCCCAGGCTGCGATGAGCGGAACCATCACCGAAGAAGGGGAGCTGCGGCATGTCACGGTCCTCTTTGCGGACATCCGTGGGTTCACGCCGCTCTCTCAGCAGCTTGAGCCGCAGGTGCTGGTCAGCATGCTCAATGAGTGGCTCGCGGTGGTGATCGAAGAGGTCGAGAGCCGCGGCGGGATCATCAACAAGTTCCTTGGTGATGCGGTGGTTGCGGTCTTCGGGGCGCCCGAGGATCTGGAGAATCATGCTGAGAAGGCTGCCCTGGCTGCGGAGGGCCTGATCCGGTCGACGCGGCGTCTGGGGCCATCGCTGCGCTCCCGCTATGGCCGCAACCTCAACATCAGCGTCGGCATCAACACCGGCACCGTTGTCGCTGGGCCTGTGGGCACGGAGTCCCGCCGGGAGTACACCATCATTGGTGAGGCGGTGAACATTGCAGCTCGGGTCGAGACCCTCACGCGAACACTGCAGGTCGATGCCTTGCTCACCGAGGCAACCGTCAATGGTCTCAAGGGACAGCACACGGTCAAGGAGCAGGGAGAGCATCGCCTCGCTGGAGTGAGAGAGCCGGTCCTGGTCTGGTCGCTGGAGGCGTGATGGAGCTGCTGGAGCTGTCGGGGACTGCGCTGGCGTCCCTTATTCGACGTGGTGAGGTCTCCTCGCGAGAGGTCGTCGCAGCGCACATCGCACAGATCGAGTCAGTCAACCCGGTCCTGAATGCCGTTGTCGCCGACCGCTTCGAGGCTGCGCTTGCCGAGGCGGACGAGGCGGACGCGCGCCGTGGTGGTGACGTGGGGCCGCTGAACGGCGTGCCCTGCACCATCAAGGAGTGCTTCGCGCTGACCGGGATGCCGAATGCCTCTGGTCTGGTCGCTCGTGCTGGGGTGCGCGCAGTGTCCGATGCCGCTGCGGTCGCGCGGCTTCGAGCCGCTGGCGCCATCCCGATGGGGGTGACCAACACCTCCGAGCTGTGCATGTGGATGGAGACCAACAACCGACTGTATGGCCGCACCAACAATCCCTACGATCCGCGACGCATCGTCGGCGGGAGCTCTGGCGGGGAGGGGGCGATCATCGGCTCGGGTGCCTCGCCGCTTGGCATCGGCAGCGACGTCGGCGGCTCGATTCGGATGCCGGCGTTCTTCAACGGCGTGTTCGGCCACAAGCCCACCGGTGGTCTCATCCCCAACACCGGCCAGTACCCCGCCATCGAGACGGCTTCTGGCAGCCGCTACCTCACGACGGGTCCCCTGTGCCGCCGCGCGGAGGACCTCATGCCGCTGGTCCGGATCCTCGCTGGGCCGGACGGTGTCGATCCGGGCTGTCAGGTGCTGCCCCTGTCTGATCCGGCTGCGGTCGATCTGAGCGGGGTGCGGGTGCTGACGGTGCCTGACGATGGCCTCCTGTCGGTCTGTGCTGAGCTTCGGCAGGCCCAGGCGGATGCGGCGTCGTCGCTGGCTGAGCGCGGGGCTCGGATCGAGGAGATCCGCTTTCCTCGACTCAAGAGCGCCACCGATATCTGGTCTGCGATGCTCGGAGAGGCCTCCACGGTGCCGTTCCGGGACAGCCTCTATCGCGGCGAAGATCGCACCCGGACCGCGCTGCTGCGCTGGATGCTCGGCGGCGGGGTCTACACCCTCCCAGCGATCCTGCTCGCGGGCCTGGAGCGCCTCACCGACGCCTTTCCGGCCCGCGCTGAGCGCTTCATTGCCGAGGGACGTGCGCTGCGTCGCGCGCTCGATGAGGCTCTCGGTGCCGACGGCCTGCTGCTCTATCCCAGCCACCCCACCCCAGCGCCGCGTCACTACGTCCCGCTCACCCGTCCGATCAGCTGGGTCTACACTGCGATCCTCAATGTCATGGAGCTTCCGGTCACCCAGGTTCCGCTCGGCCTGGATGCCAAAGGCATGCCGCTCGGAGTACAGGTCGTCGGGGCCCACGGAGCGGATCACCGGACCATCGCTGCTGCCCTCGCTTTAGAGACGGATCTCGGGGGATGGGTGCCGCCGTGGCATACAAAATCCTCACGGTGAGCCCCTGAGCCCGTGCGATACGGGGGCTCGTCTCGTCCCGGAGGAACCCATGATCGCTCTGTTGCTCTCGCTGTCTGCACACGCCGAAGACTTCCGAATGAACGACGTCGGTGGCTCCGTCGTTCTCCCCGCGGGCTGGGAAGTCTCCGACAAGGGCTGGACAGACTGGGACTTTAAGGCTCAGAGCAGCACCAACCTCCTGATGAAGCTGTGGCTGACCCCGTTTCAGCCGGAGGTGACGGATGCCGCCGCGCGCACCTGGGCGGAGAAGTACACGGGCATCCTGGAAGGTGAGGGGCTCGATGCGGTTGCGGTGGCCTCTACGACTGTCTCCTCCCTGGCGCGTCGACCCACTGCCGTCTCCAAGCTCACCTTCACCCACAAGACCGGCGGCCCGGGTGTTGGCTGGTTCGCGGCGTTCTCCAGCAACGGTCAGACGATCCACCTTCGCGTCATCGGGCTCAAGCGCAACGACGCGAAGGCTGAGGCGGCGCTGACCCAGCTCGTCGAGGGGCTGGAGCTGGATGCTGGCGCGCTCCCTGCGGTCACTGCGGTCGAGGGGGGAGGCTTCAAGGCGACCCTGCCCAGCGGCTGGCGGGTGCCACACCCCAAGGAACTCGACGCGGTCAAGAAGCTCACCTCGGCGGTCGGTGACTACGATGCCGAGGCTTGCTTCATCGGCATCCGTCCCCCCGTCGAGGGCGATCCCGACGTGGTGCTTGCCTGCGAGAGCTACTTCCACATCGGTCCACTCGACGAGCACTCGTTTGACGGCATCGAGCCGGAGGTTCGAGAGAAGTACTTCAACAGCGCTGCGGACACCATCGAGGCTGCCGCTCCGATCTCCATCGGGGGGCGCATGGGCTACTACTACCGCCCGCCACTTCCCGGCGGAGCCTACCGCCTGGCCCTCGCCCCCTATGACAAGGGAATGGTCAAGGTCTGGGCCATCGCCAGCCAGCTCGAGGAGGCGGAGCTGGATGCCGCGGTGACAGCCCTGAGCGACTCTGTGACCTTCACCGGTCCAGGCGGCGGGGAGCCGATCATCGCTCCAGACAAGCGGGTCATGTACTACCTCCAGTATCGACCGACCTCCGCTCCGGTGATCCTCAGCGGTCTCGTGCTGGCAGGATTGATCGGCGGTGGCGTCACGATGATGCGGCGTCGCAAGCCATCCTACGAGCTCGACGACGACACCTGAGGGTCGAGGGCGCACGGCGCCGTGGCACCCACAACAGGACCCGGTCTGTCTACGCTACAGGCAGGACTGGGTGTAGGTCGATGTTGTCTCGTTGCACCCGGTCCAGCCCGTCGAGCAGCTGGTCACGTAGCCCTTGGAGGAGCCACACGACGGCGTGCTGCCATCCCATCCTGCGGTTGAGCCAGAGCTGCAGTTGAACGGCCAGGAGCCACAGCTTCCGCTGCCGGTGTATTTCTTCGTCTGGCTGCCGTCGCAGTTGTAGTCGTAGCTCCCGTCTCCACGGCTGCTGGAGTAGTAGCCGCTCTGTGCGGGGTTGGCGGCGGAGTTGTAGTCGTAGCAGTCGCTGCTGTTGGTGGCGGTGTAGTAGCCCGTGGCGCTGCAGGAGCAGACAGTGTAGCTGGAGTCTCCGTAGCCATCGCCGTCGTAGTCGCGGTAGTACGTCGTGCAGCCCGATGCATTGGTCTCATCTGTTGAGCCGTCACAGTCGTTGTCGATGCTGTCGCAGGTCTCGGTGGCTCCCGGGTAGGCGCTGCTGGAGGCGTCGTTGCAGTCGGTGGAGTCCGTGACATAGCCGGAGGGCTGCGTACACTGGGCGAGCGTGCCGCTGCCGCCGTAGCCATCACCGTCGCTGTCTCGGTACCACACCGTGTCCGGACTCAGCGCGGCATCAGAGTCGTCACAGTCGTCGTCGTTGGTGACATACCCCGAAGGGAGGGAGCAGTCCTCGGTGGTGTCGGAGGCATCTCCATAGCCGTCGCCGTCGTCATCGTCGTAGTAGGTTGTGGTGACGCCCTCGTCGACGCTGCCGTCGCAGTCGTTGTCGTCGCTGTCGCAGACCTCATACTCACCGGGGTTGATGTTGCCGTCGCCGTCGTCGCAGTCGGTGGCGTTGCTGACGTAGCCGCTGGGCTGATCGCATGCGGTGTCGGTGCTGCTGGCGTCTCCGTAGCCGTCGGTGTCGGTGTCGGCGTACCAGGTGGAGGCATCGACGGCGTCGTCTTCGTCCGCCGTGCCGTCGCAGTCGTTGTCTTCGTTGTCGCAGTACTCGGTGGCGCCAGGGTAGTTGCTGGCGTCGCCGTCGTCGCAGTCGGTGCTGTTCCCGACGTAGCTGGTCGGCGCGCTGCAGGAGACGGTGTAGATGGACGCGCCGCCGTAGCCGTCGCCGTCGGAGTCTGCGAACCAGGTGGAGGCATCTGCGGCGTCGTCTTCGTCGGTGTCGCCGTCGCAGTCGTTGTCATCGCCGTCGCAGTACTCGGTGGCGCCGGGGTAGTTTGCGGCATCGGTGTCGTCGCAGTCGGTGTCATCGGAGACGTAGCCAGCCGGCGTGCTGCAGGCATCCGTGATGTCAGCAGCGTCTCCGTAGCCGTCGCCGTCGTCGTCGTCGTAGTAGGTCGTGGTGACGCCCTCGTCGACGGTGCCGTCGCAGTCGTTGTCCGCCTCGTCGCAGACCTCTGACTCGCCGGGGTTGCTGCTGGAGTCGTCGTCGTCGCAGTCGGTGTCGTCGGAGACATACCCGGCGGGCTGGTCGCAGCTCGCGGCGGTGGTGTCTGGGTCGCCGTATGCATCGGAGTCGTCGTCGGCGTACCAGGTCGGCGCGTCGATGGCGTCGTCCTCGTCGGTGTCTCCATCGCAGTCGTTGTCTTCGTTGTCGCAGACCTCGTCGGCATCGGGATGGACGGCATCGTCGGCATCGTCACAGTCGCCGTCGGAGAGGCTGGTGCAGGTGGTCGATGCCGAGCCGGTGCAGACACCGCTCTCACAGAAGCAGTCGCCGTCGTCGTCGTAGACATCGGTGCCTTCATCGGCGGTACCGTCGCAGTCGTTGTCTTCGCCGTCGCTCAGCTCCTCTGCACCGGGGTAGGTGGAGGTGGATGCGTCGTCGCAGTCGCCGTCGAGCTCGGAGTAGCCGTCGCCGTCATCGTCGACACAGCTGGTGCCCTCATCGATGTCGCCGTCACAGTCGTTGTCTGCGTCATCGCAGACCTCTGGCGCGCCCTCATAGATGTCGTCGTCGGTGTCGTCGCAGTCACCATCCAGCTCGGTCTGCCCGTCTCCGTCGTCGTCCGAGCCGACGGTGTCCTCGTCGATGATGTCGTCGCAGTCGTCGTCGGTCTGGTTGTAGAACTCCTCGGCGCCGGGGTAGACCGAGGAGCTGGTGTCGTCGCAGTCGCCCTGATCCTCCGTGAAGCCGTCGCCGTCATCGTCGATCTCTGTCAGCGCGAGCACGTCGAGCAGCGCCAGCGCTGCGTTGGTGTTGTCGTCGAGATCGGTGACGGTGAAGGTGAGGGTGTGATCTTCTGGCGAGAGCACCACCTCGCAGCTCAGCACGCCGGCTGCATTGGCGTAGTCGGCGCAGACCTCACCGTCGAAGTCGGAGACGATGGAGACCCAGAGGTCGGTCGGTTCGTCCTGCTCGTCGAAGACCAAGGCCTCCAGCTCAAACATCTCCAGCTCGATGCCGACATCATCGTCGGCGGGGCTGCGGATGAGGACCTCCGGTGCCTCCTCGAGGTCGGTGATGCTGATCTCGACCCAGTCGGTTCCGCTCGTGGCTTCAGCGTCGATCACGGTGAGGGTGATGACGTGGTTGCCTGGCGAGAGGTTGGCGGTGACCAGCTCGACGTTGCCGTCCGCGTCGGCAGGAGACTCGGAGAGCGTGCCGTCGAGGTCGCTGATCCAGGAGATGTCCAGCTCTTCTTCGCTCTGCTGACTGTCAGAGACCACGCCGTAGAATTCGACGGCTTCGCCTTCGTTGTGGCTGCTGCCGCTGGCCGGCAGGCTGATCGTGGCGGCTGGAGCGGTGTTGTAGACCGTGAGGCCACCCTTGTCGTTGCTGCAGCTGACAAGGAGGAGAAGGAGCGCACTGAGCGGAAGACGGCGGTTTCTCTGCATTATGAGTCCTGTCTGAGTACCCATCGTACTGCATCGCATGGAGTGTGTCTGCTCAATGCTCTGAACCCTTGGCTACATTCCCTGTGCGCTGATGATCAGGCTTTTCTGAAGACGCTCATCAGCACTGCCCTGGGCTAGGCCTGGAGGCCAGCGCGTCCCAGCGCCGCCAGCTCCGCGAGGAGGTACACGTTGGCGGCGATGGCCTTGCGGAAGATGCCGAGGTGCATCGACTCGTTGGGGCCATGGGCTGTGGTCTGGGGATCCATCACTCCGTTGAGGATGAGGGGGAGATCGCCGAACCGACGCCCGAAGATGGCGACGAACGGGATCGTGCCGCCGACTCCGATGCGCACCATGCTGCGGCCCCAGGCCTTGACGTAGGCACGATCAGCAGCCTCAAATGCCGGTCCCTTTGGGGTGTACAGCCAGCCCTCTCCGCGGGTGCCGACCTCTTCCACGGTGACCTTCACGCCGCCGACGGGATCTCGGGTCAGCGCGTGGGTGATCTCAGCGTGCAGTGCGTCGGTGTCCTGGTTGGGGGCGACCCGGATGGAGAGGGTTGCCTGTGCGGAGGTGCGGATGGCGTTCTTCTTCTGCGCGGGAGTGGGCATGGTGGTGGAGATGATGGTCATCGCCGGCTGACGCCACATCCACTCTGCCGGCGCCCTTCCGCGCCCAGGAAGCGGCACGACACCATCGATGAGATGGGCACCGCTGGCGATGACCTCGTTGGACAACGGGACATCATAGGCGGCCGCTGCATCGGCCTCAGGGATGGTCATCCGGCCACAATTCAGACGGCCGTCGTCGTCGATGAGTCGCGCGAGCATCTTCACCAGCGCCATGCAGGGATCGGGCACCATGTTGCCCCACAGGCCGGAGTGTCCGTCCGCGTGGAGGGCGGCTGCGGTCACCTTAAGCTCCATCAGCCCGCGCAGGGACACGGTGAGGCCTGGGATCTCGGTAGAGGGGTTCTCGCAGTCGGTCAGGATCATCACGTCGGCAATGAACGCCTCGGGGTAGGCGTCCATGAAGCGCTCCAGGTTGGGCGAGCCGATCTCCTCTTCGCCCTCGATGAGCAGGCGGAGGTTGCACGGCGGCGCTCCAGAGATGGCCATCCAGGAGCGCAGGGCCGCGATGTGGCTGACCCAGCCGCCCATGTCGTCGGCCGCTCCGCGCGCATAGAGACGCTCGCCTTTCTGGGTGGGGACGTGTGGGTCGGTGTGCCAGTTCTTCCGCTCGACCGGCTGGAGGTCGAGGTGGCCATAGATGAGCACGGTGGGGGCGTCAGGGCCGGCTCCCATCCACTCTGCAGCCACACAGGGAAGGGCATCGGGGAGGGTGAGCAGCCGAGAGTCGGAGAGGCCAACCTCCGCAAGATCATCACGGATGCGCTCCGCGAGCCGGACGACGTCGGCGGCGTGACTCGGATCGCAGGAGACCGCTGGGATCTCGAGGTAGCGCCTGAGCGCATCGACGGTCTGGTCGAAGTGCGCATCAGCATGGCGGGCAACGGCGTCGGCATCGTGAAGGCTCATGAGGGACTCCAGGTGTCTCAAGGACGGTGTGGAGCCTCTTTTATCACCTACTCTTCGGCTTCTTCCAGTGCGCGGATTGCCTTGCGCAGCTTCTTGAACCGAGCGTGCTCCTTGAGGAGGTGTCGGTAGGGCGCCATCAGCTTCACGAGGCGGGGATCTCCGGGCTCCAGACCATCCTCAAGGACAGTGAGTGCCTGCTCAACCAGCTCCTGCTCATCGGCCTCCTCCGCGATGAGGGTGGCGAGCTCTTCCAGCGCACCCTCCGGATCTGGACGGAGATCTTCGGGGAGCTGGTTGATGAGATCCATCCACCACTTCTGAGCGTCAGACAGCCAGCTCTCACCGACGGGGTGGTGGTGACGCATCAGGCCAAACACAAACCCCGGCTGCTCGCGCTTGGAGAAGGCGGTCATGTTCGAGAAAATACGGTCGAGATCGTGGGAGAGATCGGGCGGGAAGATGTCTTCCGACTTTTCATCCTGGACGTGGCGGGCACGCGCGACGACATGACCAACCAGGGAGCGCTGGATGGGCTTGGGGAAGCTGGCCCAGTCCAGCAGGGTCTGGTTGGTGCAGCCTTGCAGGAGGTTGTTCAGCTCGTTCCGGACGTCCTCGGTGGTGTGGAGGGGCAGCGGCTCGGTGAGCAGATCAAGGGACTCTCGGAGGGTCTCGGCATCGAGGTCGTTCATGACCGGAGCGGGACGCTGCCAGGTGGACGAGCGCGGCGGAGCATACTCGACAACTTCTGGACGCGGAGTGCCGCGACGAACGGTCTGGACGACGGTGGGATTTCGGACCGGGGCGCGCCGTTCGTAGTTGGCGGTCGGTGGAGGCGTGGGTGCAGAAAGGCTGGTTGTCACACCTTCGGTGTTGGTCAGCTGTATGCTGCCCCCCCTCAGGAGCCAGGACAGTCCCATTCGTGACCAAGTCTGCAGCTTCTCATCGCGGACTGTTGTCAACTTGTTTCGGCTGTCTTGCTGCTGAGTCTCCAGCCAGGGGTCTGCTGCGGTTGCTGCGGCCAGAGCGGACAGCTCGGACTGTGCAGAAATAAGTTCGGCTTGGGCTTTCTTGAAGAGTTCTTTCAAATTGTTACTGTCGCTCATCGCAATTTCTCTCATTGTTAATGGTTAACTACCCTGTCTCAAGCAGACGAAAGCGGTCAAAAACCCCGCTTGTTCGTCTTACGTACCGTGAGAAAGTGGTTTCTTTTTCGGGAAGCACTAAGCGACCCACTCGGCGCAAATGGATGCCGCACTCTTAATGTAGGACGGTCTCAAGCAACGCCAATGATATTTTTTTCTTCGCTCATTTAGCGTTAAATAAGTGTTTGATTAAACACCATTTTTATGGTGGTTCCCTCTGGGAGGCGATGTGGTGAGGCTCTGGCTGGTGATGAGTGGGATCTTTGGCTTCTTGACGGTGGCTGGTGGTGCCTTCGGTGCCCATGCCCTTCGGGCGAGTCTTACCCCCGAGCAGCTCACGATCTTCGCGACGGGGACTCGCTATGGACAGGTCCACGCGGTCCTGTTGGCTGCCATCGCGATACTGGCAGCCCAGCGCCCAGAGCCTGCACTGACTGTTGCAGGAGTCGCGGTCTCCCTGGGCATTGTGCTGTTTACCGGTAGCCTGTGGATGCTCTCGATAACGCAGATATCTTGGTTTGGACCGATCACTCCCCTGGGCGGACTGGCGCTTCTGGTTGGCTGGTCGGCCCTGATTGTGACAGGGGTGCGCTGGAGCGACTGAGGCGTCCCTGCCACTCGTCGGGATGCCACAGCGCAGGGTACATCGCCAGCGTGATGAGGCTGAACGGGCCGATGTCCATCAGGACGTGGATGCCGATGTGCATGCCGATGCCGGTGAGGGCAAACAGGGTGCGGAAATTCAGCCGGTTGAGCAGCGACCGGAGCCGACCGCTGTGCTGCCGAGTTGCGCGATACCAGTAGGCTATCAGCAGCATCGGAGAGCCCACCTCGAAGAGCCAGGTGCCCAGCGTGGCGAGCTGAGTGAGGCTGTAGACATCGGCGAGCCAGGGGAGGTCTCGGCGCATCCAGGCGGGCTGCTGGAGGATGTAGTACAGCGCGCCCAGGTCACCGCCAGGTACCCAGTGGGCGCTGACCTTCTGGAGGCCGGTCGCGCCATAGAGGAGGACGAGCTGCCCGATGAACAGGTAGCGTGGCCAGGCCGTGACCCGCCGCGCGCTGCGCCAGCCACCGGTCTTGAGCCGACACCACAGCGACATCGTCGCGGCGCTGTCGGAGAGGACGAGGAGCCAGAGGGCGTTGGTGATCAGGAGGTCGTCGCTGCCGCTGGCGTGTCCGTTGATCCTGGTCAGCGCCAGAAGGATCTGCAGGCAGACCAGCGCAGCGATGCGAGGAAGGAAGCCAACGGTCAGCAGCATGGCGCTCACCGCGCAGGTCGTCATGAGGCCGTAGATGACCTCCGGTGTGCAGCCACCCAGAAGGGGTATGGGCCAGCGCGAGCTGCTCAGCTCCCGGTATCCGCCGTGGTCGACATGCAGCCAGAGCGGCTCGACGATGCTCCAGTCGTGCCAGAGAACAAACAGGACCACCGCGCCGGTCAGGGCACGGACCAAGGCCAGCGACTCGCCACCTTCGCGTCGATCCAGCAGCGAGACCCAGCGAGACCAGAGCTTCATCGCAGCGCTGCGAGGTTGTGGATCCGGGCGGACTCGAAGTGACCGGCTGGGATGGTGTTGTCAGCGACCTGCCGAGGGGTCGGGGTCTGGTAGCGGTACCACCGGAGGCGCATCCGGTCGGCACGCGGAAAGTCTGAGGCGGCCTCGGAGGCCAGCCACTGACCGAGCTTGCGGAAGGAGCCTCGGTAGTGCCTCCAGGAGTACCGAAACAGCGCGGCGCGGGCTCGGTTGTGGTCGAGCAGCGGGGCCTTCCAGGTGAGCGTGGGATCTCGAGAGATGTAGATGGTCTCCCAGTCCTCGCCGCGATCGATATCGATGTGCAGCCGCGCAGGATTGCGGTGTGGCGCGACGAACATGTGCCATGCCTGGTGGGTGCCGGCGTGGCTGTAGTATGGCTGGAACGGCGCGAGAACCACCTTGCGACCTTCCATGAAGGTCTTGGCAAGCGTCCAGAGGTTTGCCTCCAGTTCGTCGGGTGGGATCGACAGCCGCGCTCCCCATGCTGCCATCTCTGCCTGCACTGTTGGATTCTTCCAGGTGCTTCGATTCATGCCGCCAGTCGGGGAGGGAAACGCCACAGCGAAGACAGCGATGATGTGTGCGGTGACCAGGAGTGCGCGGAGGTGGGGCCAGAAGGCGGGCAGGGGTGGCATCTGCCCCCACACTACAGGAGGGGGTGTGGGTTACAGAATCCTCCACCATGTCGTCCGTCATCCATACCCACGATCTCAGCCGTCGCTTCGGACAGCGCTGGGCCTATGCACGGGTCGATCTGGAGATCGAGCCTGGGGAGCGGGTGCTGCTGATTGGTGCCAACGGCTCCGGCAAGACCACGCTCCTCCGGAGCCTCGCCACCCTGCTCCGCCCGACCAGCGGCTCCCTGCGCCTCTTTGGCCTGGATCCCCGCACCGATCTGGCAGCCGTTCGTCGTCGGGTGGGGTTCTTTTCTCACAAGACGGGCCTCTACGAGGACCTCTCTGCGCGGGACAACCTCACGGTGATCGCGAAGCTGGCTGGGCTGAAGCCGACGAAGGCGGAGCTGGTCAAGCGCTTGGCAGCGGTGGGGCTGGAGGATCGCCCGGATCCCATCCAGCGCTACTCGGCGGGCATGCGCCGTCGGACTGCGCTTGCGGCGCTGATGCTCTCTGAGCCCGAGCTGATCCTGCTGGACGAGCCGTTCTCCGCCCTGGACCCAGCCGGTGTCTCCCAGGTCGCTGACCTGATCCGCTCGCTCCCGGGCACCGTGGTGGTCACCTCTCATCAAGTCGAGCGGGCCGCGACCCTCTGCGACCGAGCGGTGCTGCTTCAGGGCGGGCTTCAGCGCTGGCAGGGACCAGCGAGCGATGCCTGGAGTGCCTGGCGCGCCAGCCAGCGAGAGGTCTCGACATGAGCGGTCTCTCTCAGGTTCTCTGGATCCTTCAGAAGGATCTGCTCATCGAGTGGCGTGCACGCTCTCGCTTGTTCGCGCTGATCAGCTTCGCGCTGACCACGCTCCTGCTGTTCTCGTTTGCGGTCGGACCAGACACCAAGGCGCTTCGAGAGCACGCGGGAGGATACCTCTGGCTGGCGCTGCTGTTCTCCTCGACCGCGCTGCTGGATCGCTCCCTGCGGGTCGAGGAGGAGTCTGGTGCGATGGACAACCTCCTGCTCGCCCCGACTGCGCCCACCGCGATCTTCTATGGCAAGGCGCTGTCGAACACGCTCCAGCTCATCATGCTGGGGGTCATCGCGATGCCGTTCACGCTCGCGTTGTGCGATGCCGCCCTCGTGGGGTCTCCGCTGACTCTGCTGGCATCGCTGGTGCTGGGGAGCATGGCGCTGGCCGCACCGGGCACGCTGTATGCCGCACTCACCGCTCGGATCTCGGGCCAGCAGCTGCTCCTGCCGCTGCTTCTGTTTCCGCTGATCGTGCCTGCGCTGCTGGCGGCGGTTAAGTCAACTACCCTGGTTTTTACCGGGGATCCAATGGAACAAAGCGGATCCTGGCTCCTGCTTCTGCTGTGTTTTGATGCAGTGTATTGGAGCATCTGCGGGATCCTGTTTGGGAAGGTGGTCGAGACATGAAGTGGTTCCACATCTCTGGCGTGATCGGCGTGATCCTTCTGATCATCGGTCACGGCATGGGCCTGTTTGTTGCACCGAAAGAAGCAATGATGGGCGAGACCGGTCGCATCCTCTACGTGCACGTCCCGACAGCCTGGATCGCGCTGGTGTCCTACCTCTGCGCGTTCATCGCTGCGGTCGGCGCCCTGTGGAACGGCAAGCGTACCTGGGATGCCTCCGTCGTGGGGTTTGTCGAGGTCGGTGTCGTGCTGACCGCGCTGCTGCTGTTCCAAGGTAGCGTCTGGGGGCGGGCAACCTGGAGCACCTGGTGGACCTGGGATCCCCGCCTGACCACCTCAGCGATCCTCCTGGTCGCGTTCTCTGCGGTGCTGCTGCTGCGCAGCGTCATCGAGCAGCCAGAGCGTCGGATGCTCGTCTCCTCGGTCGCCACCATCGTCGCGTTCGTCGATGTGCCGATCGTGTACATGTCCACAAAGTGGTGGAACTCACTCCACCAGACCATGTCTTCGCCGGCGACGGTCAGCGAGACCATGGTCACCCCGCTGCGCATCGCGGCGTTCGGAATGCTGTTCCTGATGCTTGGTTTTGTCGGCCTCCGTAGGCGCATCGAGTTGGTCCGGCTAGAGCGAGAGTGGAGCCTCGCGCCGCCGCCGGAGCGTCCGGCTGCGCTGAACCTCAACGAGGAAGGAACCTGACATGGACGGCGTAATCGAAGGGGGCTGGATCTACGTCTGGCCGGTCTACCTGGTGACCTGGATCGTCTTCGCTGGCTACGGCCTTTCCCTCATCATGCGAGGTCGCAAGACATGACCCCGACAACCCAGCGGCGCCTGTTCCTCGGCGGCGCGCTCGTCATCGCCGGACTCGCCCTCGGTGTGGTCTCGTTCGCGGACATCGGCGAGAACCTGGTCTACTACTGGGATCCGACCCAGCTTGAGGAGGCCGGGGACAAAGCGCTCGGCGCAGACATTCGCCTCGGCGGTGTGGTCGTGGCCGGCTCCTTGGACTGGAACGAAGCCTCTGGAGAGCTCTCCTTTGAGGTCTCCGATGGCCTGAACACTGTGCCTGTCCACAACTCTGGCGCGCCCCCGGCGATGTTCCGAGAGGGCATCGGGGTGGTCGTCGAGGGCACCCTGACCGCGAGCGGCACGTTTGAGTCTGACCGACTCATGGTTAAGCACAGCAATGAGTACCGCGCCCCAGAAGAGGGTGTGGCTCCCGAAGATCTCTACAAGACGGTGGAGGGAATTTGATCTCCATACTCGGCCGCGCCGCGATCCTGATCGCGCTGGCGGCATGCGCGACGGGTGCAGTGGTTGGCTTTGTCGGCGGCGCCCGACGCAGCAAGGAAGCATGGCGGTGGAGCCGCCTGATGTCCTACCTCTTCTTCGCGGCCTGCACGGTGGCGCTTGGGCTGATGGAGTACGCACTCATCACCCATGACTTCTCAGTCTCTTACGTCGCCTCGGTCGGCAGCACGACCACCCCGCTGTGGGTGACCATCGTCTCGCTGTGGTCTTCGCTGGAGGGCTCCATCCTCCTGTGGGCGTTCGTCCTGTCAGGCTACACCGCGCTGTTTGCCTACCAGACCCGCGATCGCTTCCCGGAGCACACGCCGTGGGCGCTGGGGGTGACCCTGACGGTCGGGGTGTTCTTCACCTTCCTCGTCGCTGGCGTCGCCAACCCGTTCGCACCAATCAGTCCTGTTCCCACGGAGGGGCCTGGACCCAACCCGCTGCTGCAGAACCACATCCTGATGGTCATTCATCCTCCGTCGCTGTACCTCGGCTACGTCGGGATGAGCGTACCGTTCGGGATGGGCTGTGCTGCGCTGCTGGCGGGTCGCATCGGTCCGGCGTGGTCTGCGGCGCTGCGCAAGTGGACCATCCTGCCCTGGGGCTTCCTGACCGCCGGGATCATCCTGGGCGGCTGGTGGAGCTATGAGGTGCTCGGCTGGGGCGGCTACTGGGCCTGGGATCCGGTCGAGAACGCCAGCTTCCTGCCCTGGCTGACCGCGACGGCGTTCCTGCACTCTGCGGTGATGGTCGAGCGGCGGGGGCAGCTGAAGGGCTGGGCGATCTGCCTTCTTCTGGCCAGCTTCTTGCTGACCTTGCTCGGCACGTTCATGACCCGCTCCGGCGTGTTCAATTCGGTCCACAGCTTCACCCAGACTCCAATCGGTCCGGTGTTTCTCGGCTTCCTCGGGATGTGCATGATTGCCTCCCTGGTGCTGCTCGCCCTCCGCATCGACACCCTCAGCCCACCATCCGAGAAGAAGGGCGGAGCCGGTCTGGTCTCTCGCGAGTCTGCATTCTTGCTGAACAACCTCCTGTTCGCGGCCTTCACCTTCACGGTCTTGCTCGGCACGGTCTATCCGCTGATCAACGAGGCGCTGACCGACAACCGCTTGTCCGTGGGGGAGCCGTACTTCAACCGGATGGGCGTGCCGGTCTCGATGCTCATCGTCTTCTTGATGGGCGTCGGCCCTGCGCTGCCCTGGGGGCGGGTGAGCGGTGCGACGGCGATGAAGCGGCTGTCCCTGCCGATGGGGGGTGGCCTCGCAGCGGCGCTCCTCGCGGTGGCCTTCGGGGTGCGTGATGCCCTGCCGTTGCTGTCGTTTGCGATCTGCGGCTTTGCCTTTGTCAGCATCCTGCGTGAGCTGCACGAGCCGGTCGCTGCACGTCGGAAGAAGGTCGGCGAGTCCTACCTCGCCGCGGCGCTCACCACGATGAGCCAGATGCGTCGTCGGTTCGGAGGCTACATCGTTCACATCGGCGTGGTTGCGGTCGCCATCGCGGTCACTGCCAGCGGCAACTACAAGACCGTCGATGAGGTCAACATTCCGGTCGGACAGTCGGTGGCGGTCCAGGGCTATACCCTGACCTTCGACAGCGCCCGAGACGAGATGGAGAGCCACCGTTCAGCCCAGATTGCAGTCCTCTCCGTGAAGAAGGGAGATCGCGATCTCGGCCTGCTCGAGCCGAGGCTGAACAACTACTTCCGCATGGGCAGCGTCATCGGCACGCCGGCAGTGCGCTCCGGGCTCGACGAGGACCTCTACCTCAGCCTCATCCAGATGGACAGCGAGCGCGCGGTGCTCCAGGTCATCGTCGAGCCGCTGGTGCTCTGGCTGTGGGTCGGCGGCGGCATCATGACGCTGGGCACCCTGGTCGCCGCGTGGCCACGACGTCGCCGACGGAAGTCTGTGGAGAAGGCAGCATGAGCACGGATGCGCCGCCAGGCTCTTCGGTCAACTGGCCGATCCTCGTTGTTGGTCTGCTGCTCATCGGCAGCCTGATCGCGGTCCTGGCGACCGGGTTTGGCAAAGATCCCAAGGTGGTCTCTAATGCCCTCCCGGGCAAGCCCGCGCCGGCGTTCTCTCTGGCGACCTTAGAAGGAGATCCCGTCAGCCTCTCGGACCTCGCGGGCTCTCCGACGGTGCTGAACTTCTGGTCGACGTGGTGTCAGCCCTGCCAGATCGAGCACCCCTTCCTGGTCGCTGCTGCGGAGGCTTACAAGGGACGCGGGGTGGCCTTTCTCGGGGTGCTCTACAACGACGAGCCCGCTGCAGCCCGCCGCTTCTTGACCCAGAAGGGGTTCGGGTTCCCGACCCTCTATGATGCCTCCCAGCGGATCGCGGTGGACTATGGGGTCACCGGAGTTCCCGAGACCTTCATCCTCGACGCCACCGGAATGGTCCACTTCAAGAAGGTCGGACCGGTCGCAGAGGGTGAGCTGGAGTCGTACCTGGAGGAGCTGCTGTGATCCTGGTCTTGATGAGCCTGCTCGCTGGCGCGACCGAGGATGCCTTCGAGGGTGTCGGGATGCCGCCCCTCGATGATCCACCGGCAACCCAGGCCATCACGGATGCCCGGACGGACGCGCTCGCCGACATCCTGCGCTGCCCGGTCTGCCAGGGAATGTCAGTGGCGGACTCCCGTGAGGATGCCTCTCTCGCGATGAAGGAGCGCATCCGAGAGATGGTCGCTGCGGGCTACAGCGACGAGCAGATCATCGACTACTTCGTGGATCGGTACGGCGAAGGCATCGTCCTGCTGCCCGACAACCGGCACTGGATGATCTGGCTGCTGCCGCTGCTGGCTCTGGCTGCTGGCGGAGGCATGATCGTGCTCCGCATGCGCCCCCGCCGCACCCCCCCGACGCCTCCGGTCACGGTGCCTGCCGAGGACGACAACGACCCCTACCGGGCCCAAATTCTCGCCGAGCTGGCGGAGGACTGATTCATGGACTGGGAGACCTGGGGACTGCCCCTGATCATCCTCAGCGTGGGGCTGAGTGCTGGAATATTCCTGGCAACGCGCACCATCGATGCGGACGCTGAGCAGCGCCCGGAGGAAGACCACAGCGCCCGGAAGACTGCCCTCTTGGAGCAGATCCGCGAGCTTGATGCGGACGGCGACAAGATGGACCCGGCGGAGTACGCCGCCCGTCGCGAGGTCCTCATCTCTGCCGCCGCCGCCGCACAGCGCGCTCTGGAGGAGCCCGTCGCGGCGGTGAAGGCGCCTGTCCGCCCGGTCGCGGTCGCGAGAAGCGGTGGATGGATCGTGGCCACCTTGCTGTTCTTTGTGCTCCTCGGCGTGCTGATCAACCAGTACGCCGCGCCCCGAATGGGGGGCTCGATGACGGGCAACGGCGGCGGCGACATCATGGCCGAGATCGCGATGGTCCGAGAGACGCGGCTCGCCAGCGCCCAGGATGCCATCCGCGAGGCCCCAGAGGACATCGAGGCCCTCAACATCCTCACCTACGACGCCCTGCTCTACCGCGATCTCGACAGCGCGATGGAGTACAGCGGTCGGGCCCGGCAGCTCGCCCCCAATGATCCGGGCGTGCTCATCAACCTCGCCATCCTCCAGATGAGCGTGAGCATGGTGACCGAGGCGATGGCGGCGCTGGACGTCGTGCTCGCTGCGGAGCCGACCAGCGGCCGCGCCCTGCTGTGGAAGGGCTTCATGCTGGCGAACACCGACCAGAAAGAGGCTGCAATCGCAGCGCTGGAGAAGGCGACGGCGCTGGTGGACTGGCCCGAAGAGAAGGTCTTCAGCGAGAACCTGCTGCGAGAGCTGACCGCTCCACCCCCGATGGTTCGGGTCACCGGCTCGGTGATGATGGCCGCTGAAGAGGCTCCCCCTGCCGGCACCCTCTATGTCTACGCCCGCCGCTCGGAGACCGGTGGTGGCCCGCCGGTTGCTGCGTTTCGCCACCAGGGCGGTCTGCCGATCACGTTCAGCCTCACCGATGCCGACATGGTGATGGGCGGAGCCTGGCCCGAAGAGGTCTGGGTGCAGGCGCGCATCGATGCCGACGGTGATCCAATGACCCGAGGCGACACCCTCGCACAGAGCCCGGTGCTCGGTCCGCTGAGCACCGGGGCCGAGGAGCTGGTCCTCACCCTGACGACTGAAGACCTCGTCCCCGCCGAGGCTGTCCCTGAGGCGCCACCTCCGTCCGCCGGCCCGCGGATCTCTGGCTCCTTGCTCCTCGACGGCCCCGTGCCCAGCGGGGTGGTGTTCATCATCGTCCGTCGGGCGGGCGTCAGTGGCGGTCCGCCTGTGGCTGCCATGCGCATCGAGGCGACGTCCTTCCCCCTCGACTATGCCGTCACTGACGCTGACATGATGCTCGGCGGTCCCTGGCCCGAGGCGGTCACCGTGACCGCGCGGCTGGACCTCGACGGCAACGCCATGACTCGCACAGCGGGAGATCTCGAGAGCCTCACCGTCGGTCCGTTGAGCAGCGGCGCGGCGGAAGTTACGCTTCGTCTTGGAGATGTCAGCGTGCCGCAGGAGTGATGGCGTGATCCCAAAGCACGGTGAAGTCTGCTACGGTTGGGCGGGTCACCCGGGTAGATAGCAGGAATACAGATGGAGCAGGGGCGGACATATCGGGTCCTTGAGGCGGTCGGAAAGGGCGGCTTTGGAACGGTCTACCGTGCGGAGATGCTGGGCCCTGGTGGCTTCTCGAAGCCTGTCGCCCTCAAGGTCCTCAACCCCGGGATGGCTGAGCAGGAGGGGATCGCAGAGCGCCTGCGGGACGAGGCGCGGCTCCTCGGCATGCTCCAGCATCGCTCCATCGTCTGGGTCGATGGGCTCCTCCAGCTCAACGGGCGCTGGACGGTGGTCATGGAATTCGTCGAGGGGGTCAACCTCCGACAGCTCCTCAAGGCAGGTCCGGTGCCGGTCGGCTGTGCGCTCGACATCGTGCAGCAGGTCGCCGGGGCGTTTCACTATGCCTATGAGATGCCAGCGCGCAGCGGTCGCCCCCTCCACCTCCTCCACCGAGACGTCAAGCCCTCCAACATCCACGTCACGCCCTCCGGCGACGTCAAGGTGCTGGACTTCGGCGTCGCGCGGGCAGACTTCCAGTCCCGAGAGTCGGTCACCCGCTCGATCTTCTTCGGGTCTCTGGAGTACATGTCGCCAGAGCGGCTCGACGCCATCGACACCCACGCAGGCGACATCTATGCCCTCGCCGCGGTGCTCTACGAGCTGATCGTGGGCGAGAAGTTCGGACGAAGCTCCGGCAATCGGGAGCGCCACAACACCCACCTCAAGTCTCGGCTCGGTGAGCTGTGGGAGGTCGTCCAGGATCGCGAGCTGTACAAGCTGCTCGCGGACTGCCTGGCCTACGATGACGCCCTGCGTCCTGCTGCGCGGCTGCTGGAGCGCCGGGTCCGTGCGCTGCGGGGGCGGTTCGGAGAGCCCTGGCTGACCGAGTGGGCAGAGCTGACCGTTCCAGGCATCGCTCACAGCGCGCCTTCGCTTGAGGATGAGCTGAGCGGTACGCTCCTGAGCGAGCGCACTGAGGGCTCGCAGGGCTTTCCGCCGCACGCGGCCGCTCCGTCGCCCGCTCCGCCCGCTTCCGCGTCGCTTCCCCTCAGCCGCAGCGATGTTCTCAGCCGCAGCGATGTTCTCAGCCGCAGCACGCGCGACGGCTCTCTGCAGCCGGTCTCCGCTCACGTCCGCTCCTCACCGAGCGACTCGTTCGCGCGCCCCATCTCGACGGAGACCGAAGAGGTTCCGCCCGCCGAGCGTCTGAAGACGGTCCTGGCGGTGTCTGCGGGGTTGGTCGGTGCGCTCGGGGCGCTTGGGGTCGGACTCGGGGTGCTGGGGGTGGTCTACATGACCCTCAATCCAGCGCCAGAGTCCGTCATGCCGGAGCCTGTGGAGTCGATCGACTCGGTCGTGGTCATGGATGATGACCCGGCTGAGGTCGTCGAGGTGCCGGCACCGTACATCCCTCCGGTTGTGGCTTCTGAGGACGCAGCACCGGTCGCTGCAGAGCCTGTCGTGGTTGTGGAGCCGGTGGTGGAGTCGGCGCCTGAGGTGGAGCCCGAGTGGCCAGGCCAGCCCCTGGAGATCGAGCCGGACTGGCCTCCGGCAGAGCAGTGGCCGCCAGCGGAGCCGGTGTCTTCGATGCCCACAGCGGAGCCTGACCCGCTGGTGGAGGATGCGCTGGCGGAGGACGATGCTGCAGCGTTCGACCCGACCAGTCAGGGCAGCGTGGTCATCCAGGGCGCGGTGATGGATCTGAAGCTGGAGGGCGCGAGCGGCACCTTCCGGCGTGGCATGATCCCGGCAGGCCAGTACCAGGTCAAGGTGACCTTCGACGGGACGACCTGGAACGACTCCGGGAGCGTAACGGTGGCGGCGGGGCAGCAGGTTGTGCTGGTCTGTCGGGCAAACCTCAAGCGCTGCATTGCCCGCTGAAGCGTTCGATCCGGCGTTCCACATCGAGTGGTACCGTCCGGCGATGCTGGGACGGCTCCTCTCCATCTGGGCGGTCGCGATCTGCCTGATGAGCGTCGGAGTGCTGGCCTCCGCAGCAGCGCTCGACAACACCGGACGCATTCCGCTGATGTGGCAGCGCATCGCCGGCGTCATCGGCGGCCTCGGGACCCTCAGCGGTGCGCTGGTCGGGCTGCTGGGGGTGCTGCGGCTGCTCTCACGGGATCCGGTCTGTCTGCTCCTGCGCCGCGACGGGGTGTCACTTCGCGTGGAGCAAGACGAGACCTTTATCGCCTGGGAGGCGCTGTCTGGCTGCCGGGGGGAGGGGAGGGTGCTGACCCTTGAGCGCGACGGGGCCGCCTCGGTGAGCACCCGAGAGCGGTTCATGGGCGTGACCACGGAGCAGCTCGCTGCGCGCATCTTGGCGGTCCAGCGCCTTGCATTGCTGGGGGTGCTCGACATGCGGCAGCGCCACAGGCTCCCTGTCCGCGGTGTACGATCCGATCCATGAGCACACATGCACGCTTCGTCGGTCGGGTCTGTCGCAACCTCGACGCAGGGCTCGGGAGGGTGCCCGCTCGGGCTCGCCTTGAGGTCGAGCGCTGCTTTGCGCCGACCCCCGATCGGGTCATCGTGTCGGCCACCGGAACGATTCCCCCCGGCACCTGGGTGATGGTCGAGTCCGATGGTCTCGCCTCGCCGGTCGCCCACCCCGGCACCGCCCGCGCGAAGATCTACGATCTGTCTGCCCGCCGCCAGCTCGATCCGGTCCACACTGAGGCCTGCATGGCCGAGGCTCTCAAGCTCGCTGCAGATCCCGGCATCGACGATCCCACCCTCGTCGAGCTGCGGCACCTGCCGTTTGTCACCATCGACGAAGAGACCAGCCGTGATCTCGATCAGGCGCTCTGCATTCAGCGTGACGGTGACCGGCTCGTGGTCTGGTATGCCATCGCCGATGCGGCGTGGTTTGTGCGTCCGGGGAGTGCCCTGTTTGATGAGGCGCTGGTCCGTGGCGCGACCCTCTACATGCCGGGCCTCGTGGTGCCGATGCTGCCGAGGATTCTCTCGGAGGGCATCGTCTCGCTCAACCCGAGCGTGGATCGCCGGGCGCTCGTCTTTCGGATGGTCGTCGGTCCAGACGGCGCGCTGATGGACGCTGAGATCCTCCAGGGGCGGATCCACAGTCGCGCGAAGCTGACCTATGACGGAGTCAACGACTGGCTGTATGCCGACTGCCCGCTGGACATCGACGATGAGACTGCCGCAAGCCTGAGGCTCCTGGAGGTGGTCGGTCGGCTCCGCATTCAGCACGCCGAGGAGCGCGATGTGGTCCGGCTGCGGCGCATCGAGAGCGCGGTGTCCATGGGCAGCGGTGCTGGTCTTCGCTTCGTCGCGTTTGCCGATGCCCGCAACGATGTCGAGCGGTACAACGAGCAGATCTCGCTGCTCTGCAACATGGTGGGTGCCCGGTACCTGATGGCAGACACGCCCGATCACATCCAGCCGATCTACCGTGTCCACCCGCCACCTTCTGTGGGGCGGCTCGACGCCCTTCGGGATCGAATCCGCAGGATCCTCGCCGGCCGCGCGCTCGATCCGGCGCTGTGGGAGTGGGGCGAGCAGAGCCTCGCGAGCTACCTCAACGGCCTGCCCCGTGGCGGCGAAGCAGGGCGGCTGGCCCACGCCATTCACCGCCAGGCGATGATGATCAACGGTCGCTCCAGCTTCACGTCGGTTCCTGGCACCCATCACGGTGTCGGCGCGGATGCCTATGCACGGTTCTCGGCACCGATGCGAGAGATCGTCGGCGTCTACGTGCATCAGCAGTGCATCGGCAAGCTCGCCGGCGCTCCGCCCTCTGCTCCCGCTGGCGACGATGCGATCCGTGCGCAGGTCATCGCGGCCTCCAACCGGGTCCGGCAGCTCCAGCGGCAGCTCGACCACGAGACCAACCGCATGGTCATCGATCAGCTCTTCAGCGAAGATCTCCAGTTCGCGCGCGCTCCGTGGCGAGCGGGCACGGTGATGGGCCTCACCCGCTCGAAGATTCACGTCCAGCTCGACAATCCCGGCATCGACGTCAAGCTGTATCGGGTCCACCTGGAGGCCTGGACGGGGCAGACCATTCGCATCGACGACGGGGTGCGCGCGGTCTTCGAGCGCGGCGGCACCCTACTTCAGCTCGGCGATCCGGTCGTGGTTCAGGTCCTCGGACGGGACGGCAAGCGAGACCGCTGGCAGCTGGTTGCCCGCCGTCACATCACGTCCTGACCGGCTGACACTGGTACACAGTCGGTGGGTGGAATAAACGCAGGCTCCTGAAACCGCCCCTGGAGCCTCCATGTCCCTGCAAGCTGGTATCGTCGGCCTCCCCAACGTCGGCAAGAGCACCCTGTTCAACGCCCTCACCGCTGCTGGCGCGGACAGCGCGAACTACCCGTTCTGCACCATCGAGCCAAACACTGGCATCGTCCCGGTGCCGGATCCCCGCCTCGCCCGCATCCACACGCTCATCGCCAGCCAGAAGATCCTGCCGGCTGTGGTGGAGATCGTGGACATCGCGGGCCTCGTTCGCGGCGCGAGCAAGGGAGAGGGGCTGGGCAACCAGTTCCTCGGTCACATCCGGGCCGTGGATGCCATCCTCCATGTCGTCCGCTGCTTCATCGACGAGGACATCACCCACGTCGAGGGCAGCATCGATCCCCTCCGAGACATCGAGACCATCGACCTTGAGCTCATCTTCGCTGACATGGCATCTCTTGAGCGCCGGATGGACCGCTACCGCAAGCTGGCCCGTGGCCGCGACAAGGAGGCGGCCTTCCACCTCGCCGTCGCCCAGAAGCTGATGGCGACCCTTGAGGACGGCAAGCCGGTTCGTGCCGGAGACTGGACCGAAGAGGAGTGGGTCAGCATCAAGGCCGCTCAGCTCATCACCAGCAAGCCGGTCCTGTTCGTCTGCAACGTCGACGAAGACAGCGTCTCTGGCAACGACATGACCGCGACGGTCGCGGAGCACGCTGCAGCGGTGGGTGCGGGGGTGGTCATCATCTCAGGACAGATCGAGGCGGAGATCTCGGAGATCGAGGATCCCGAGGACCGACAGGTGTTCCTGGAAGACGTCGGTCTCGCGGAGCCCGGACTCGCCCTGCTCGCCCGCAGCACCTACAGCCTGCTGGGCATGCAGACCTACTTCACCGCTGGCCCCAAGGAGATCCGCGCCTGGACCATCAAGGTCGGCGACAAGGCTCCCCAGGCGGCTGGCGTCATCCACACGGACTTCGAGCGCGGCTTCATCCGGGCGGAGGTCTACTCCATCGACGATCTCGAGGTCCACAAGACCGAGGCGGCGCTGAAGTCTGCGGGCAAGCTGCGGGTCGAGGGCAAGGAGTATGTGGTGAAGGACGGGGACGTGATGCACTTCCGGTTCAATGTGTGACAGGCGCGAAAGTGACTGTCAGACCTTATTATTCGGGAATCTTCAACTTTCTGCGGAACATGCGCGGAACACTTGGAGGCCGTGGGTAGCGTGGAGCACCTCAACAAGGAGTTGCACCCATGGCCCTCGACATCACCCTTCCCCCCGGCATCTCCGGTTCCATTGACCCTCGCAGCAAGCGCATCCGGCTGAAGTGGCGGAACCGGATTCAACAACCAGACGGTTCCATCGTGTCTCGGCAGCGATCTGTGACCGTCGCCAATCGGTCGGAAGTGAGCGCCCGCGCCCTCCAGATCGACGCCGCGCTTCGGGAGCACGGCCACTACGACCCCGGCGCTACCCCGTTCCGACTCGCCGATGAGGATCTGGAGGAGGTCTTCGTCGCCTACCTTCGGCACAAACGTGTGTTCGATAGACAGGCGGAAAACACCCTCCAGAATATCGCGGCAGCCGTTGGCCGATTCACACGCGGCGTCCGAAATCTGCTGGGCCTCACCGAACACGACATGATTCCTGCGGGGGTGCTCCACCTCGACTTGTACCGGGAGTGCGTGTGCTGGGCGGCCACAGAAGGGCAGTTGGACGGACAAGCCTACAGCGCAGGTACGGTCTACCAGACAGCCTTCATCATCCTTCAGGCGTGGACGTGGGCTGCGGACGAGACCATCAGGGGGAAAGCCCGATGGCCTACACTCCCAAACCCACCGTACAACCGGGCGGCTCGCCTGCCGCCGCGTCCCATCTATGTCGCACCCAGTGATGTGGGCCATTGGGCCGAACTCGACGCCGTGCTCAACGACATCCAATCCACGAAGCCTCCCGAAAAGGTGCCGAATGTTCGCATGGCATTCTGGTGTTGCGTGATCCAGAGGTACACCGGGCTTCGGCTGTTTCAGGCCGCAGGGATTCACCGCGAGCACATCGACGTAGATGGTTCGACCCTGCTCGTCGTTCGCGGCAAGTCGAAGCGGGAGAAGGCGCTCAATCGACGGATGGCAGTCTCTCCTCACCTCATTCGGGATCTTGCGCCCCTTCTCGCTCAGGTGAGGAGTGGTCCCTTGTTCCCTGATTCCAAGATCCACAATCAGCCTGTCAGGCACTACCGGAATGGAACCTCATACGTCACGGATGCATGGCGTCGGACCATTTCGGAAGGCAGGTCAAGGCCGACCGTCGTCCATCCCCCCGGACGTCACCAGCGCCGCCCCAACCATGCGTTCCGGGGTGCCCTCCTTCAGGCCTTGGAAGATGGCGGAGTACGAGCGAGTGTGATCGACTGGCTTGTCGGTCATGCTCCCGCAGATACGCGTGCACGGCACTACACCCGCGCGAACCTTCAGAACCAGCAGGCGGCGGTGG
>JAQXDW010000018.1 GCA_029251165.1 Myxococcota bacterium | reverse complement strand
CGACTGGTCGCTCAGCCGCCAGCTCGTGCGCGCCGTCGGCGTGCCGGTGTTCCTCAGCGGAGGGCTCTCCGGCGACACCGTCCGCGCCGCGATCCGTGCGGTGCGTCCCTATGGTGTGGATGCCGGAGCCGAGCTTCGCACCAACGGCAGCCTCGACCCGGCAAAGCTCGCGGTGTTCACCTCTGGCGTCGATCACGCCGCGCACAGCGGCGCGGCCTGTGTGGCGTGGCCGGGGTGACTCCGGCGCGCAGCAGGCCGGACGTCATCGGCAGCGGACGGCAGTCCTACCGCTTGCTCCACCGGACCTACCGCTTGCTCCACCGGATCATGCCCTCGATGTTCGCCTTGACCACCTTGGCAGCGGAGGCATCGGCACCCTTGGTGAGCGCAGCAAACTTGAGGCGACCGACATCAGACTTGCGGGGTGCGCTGGACAGGGCATAGCCGACAGCGCCGTCTTTCAGCAGCCATGCGCCGACGTTGTACTCCGAGCGCGCCCCCTTGCGGGTGGAGAGGCGCTCGGTCTCGGCGTCGAGCTGATGCCAGGCGAGGACCCGCCAGCCGTCCCGGATGCCGTGGTCGGTCAGGACCAGCTCCATCTGGATCTCCGCCAGGACCGGCACCTTGATGCGCTGGTAGAAGTGGACCGCAGCCGGTGGGGTGTGTGCGGGATCGGGGACCACCCGGCTCTCCTCAACGTAGTCGATGTTTCCACGGTAGCTGCCGACGTCCATGATGCGGGCGACCATCGTGTCCAGCCCCACACTCACCGGCAGGACACCGACGCCCTCGCTGGTGGGTCGGCCGCCATGACGCCATGCGTTGAACGCAAACTTTCCGCCGACGCTCGGGAGGTTGGAGAAGACGCGATCGAGGAAGG
Source organism: Myxococcota bacterium (assembly GCA_029251165.1). Taxonomy (GTDB): domain Bacteria; phylum Myxococcota_A; class UBA796; order UBA796; family UBA796; genus JAQXDW01. Next base: position 24,641 of record JAQXDW010000018.1, on the reverse strand, counting down.
GAGCAGCAGACATGTTGTGACCTCATGGGGGGTGGGAGGGCCAAGGATACACCGGAGGCCCGGAGGGCGGGATGGGTCGATGCCTGAAGCGGCGAGGCCACTGCGCGCACACGCGCCGCCGGCGACGGTATAAGCTGATCCCGTGCAGTCGATCGATGCCGAAGATGAGGTGAGTCAGCGCATGGGGGTCAGCGTCGTGCCCCCAGCCCTGCCCGCCGCGTTCCCCATCCGCGCCGAGGTGGTCGCGCCCCTCGGCTGCGCCTCAGCGGCGCTCACCGCTCGACATGGCCACCGCTCATGAGCCGCCCGCCCCCTTCCACCGGCAAGAAGACCTCCACCGGCAAGAAGATCTCCACCGGCAAGAAGATCCTGTTTGCGGCGGTAATGACCGCCAGCCTGCTGCTGGGTGCTGAGGGCATCGCCCGCATGCTGTGGGGGCACCCCCCGCCGTTTGACATGATCATTCGAGTCAGCCAATGCCAGCTGACCTCCGCTGGCGGCCAAACCACGCTGGACTGCAGCCCGCCACAGCGAGAGACCACCACCGCCTCCACGGCTCCCGACCGACCGCGCGTGGTCCTGCTGGGCGGCTCCTCGGTGCGGCTGCCGTGGCAGAACAACATCGCCTCCGCCCTCCAGCGGAGGATGCCAGGTGTCGACGTCATCAACCTCGCCGCTGAGGGCATGTCGGTCGCCAACGTCGCCCGGCTCGCCGAGCAGTCCGCCGCGCTCTCCCCAGACGCGGTGATCATCTACGCCGGCCACAACGAGTACAGCGGCACCGTCTTCTATGGCCGGGTCCAGGGAACGAGGCTGTGGATGCTGCCGATCTATGGCTTGATGGCACGCTCCTGGATTCATGCCGGCCTCACCCGCACGCCCCGGCTCATCCAGCGAGACATGTCCCAGCGCCCCGGGGCGCTGCTCGCCACCGACGACGACACCGCCCTCACCCTCCGCGATGCGCTCGATGCCCGGCTCCGCAACGACCTCGCCCTCGCCGTCGCCGTCAGCCCAGCGCCGGTCATCCTCTCCACCCTCCTGCGCAACCCAGACCGCCCGCCCACCGGGGTCCTCACCGACGGCCTGCCAGAGTGCGCCGGACAGCTCCACCGGCTGCGTGCGAGAGAAGGCGCAGGGCTGAGGAGCGCGCTGCAGGCCGCCGAGCAGCACTGCGGTGAGGGCGCGATCACCTGGTGGCTCCGGGGACGCATCGCCGCAGAAGATGGCGACACCGACGCCGCAGAGGATGGCTGGCGCCGCTCGCTCGCCCTCGATCCCCTTCCCCTGCGTGCGCCCCTGGAGGCCGACGACCTCATCCGGGCTGTCGCGGCAGACACCGACGCCACCCTCCTCGACCTCGAAGCAGACGTCGGAGTGTTCCCGCCTGGCGAGTGGTTCACCGATCCACTGCACCTCAGCCGCAAGGGCGCAGACCAGGTCGCCGCTCGCCTCCAGCCGCTCGTGTCAAGAGTGCTGGACCACTAAGATACCCAAGGGATAAAGCATCCCATCACCACATAGACTGCGAGACATCTGATGAGGCTCAGTAGAATCCTGCTCCTTCTCACGACCCTCGGCTGCCGCGCCGGCGAGAAGCTCGATGGTGTCGAGAGCACTGACTCTGGCAGCCTCACGGGGTTCCTGGATGCTGACAGCGACGGCTATGAGTCCGATGAAGACTGCGACGACGCCAACTCCACGGTCAATCCCAGCGCCGAGGAGATCTGCGACGGGGTCGACAACAACTGCGACGGCAGCGTCGATGAAGGGGTCTCCTCGACCTTCTACGCAGACACCGACGCTGACGGCTTCGGCGACGCAGAGAACACAGCGGAGGCCTGTGAGGTGCCCGCTGGGTATGTCGCGACCGGAACGGACTGCAACGACACCACCGACGAGGCCTACCCCGGTGCAGGCGAGCAGTGCGACGACATCGACAACGACTGCGATGGTGAGATCGACGAAGAGCTGATCGGCACCTGGTATGCAGACGGCGACAGCGACAGCTTCGGCGACCCCGCGTCTGCCCTCGAGACCTGCGACCCGCCCGCCGGCTACATCACTGATGACACCGACTGTGACGACACCGAGCCTGCGGCGTATCCCGGCGGTGTGGAGGTCTGCGACGAGGTCGACAACAACTGCGACGGCGAGACCGACGAGGGCGTCACCACGACCTACTACCAGGACACCGACGGCGACAGCTTCGGCATCTCAGACAAGACCACCGCTGCCTGCGACCTCCCCACCGGCTACGCCACCGCGCCCGGCGACTGCGACGACACCGACGCCGCCATCAACCCCGACGCCGAGGAGATCTGCGACGGCGAGGACAACGACTGCGACGGAGACGCCGACTCCGACGCGACAGACCGGATCACCTGGTACGCGGACAGCGACACGGATGGCTTCGGAGATGCCAGCAGCAGCGTCGCGGCCTGCGAAGCCCCCTCCGGCTACCTCACCGATGACACCGACTGCGACGACACCGACGCCGCTGTCAACCCCGACGCCGACGAGGTCTGCAACGAGATCGACGACGACTGCGACGGAGACATCGACACCGATGCGACCGACAAGACGACGTACTACGCCGACTCTGATGGCGACGGCTATGGCGGAACGTCGAGCACAGAGGCCTGCGATCTGCCCAGCGGCTATGCCGACAACGCTGACGACTGCGACGACGGAGAGGCCCTCTCCAATCCCGGCGAGGTCGAGGTCTGCGACAGCATCGACAACGACTGCGACGGAGACACCGATGAGGGCGTCACCACAGTCTTCTACGACGACGCTGACGGCGACGGCTTCGGAGATGCCAGCAGCAGCGTCGTGTCCTGCGAGGCCCCCTCCGGCTACCTCACCGATGACACCGACTGCGACGACACCGACGCCGCCATCAACCCCGACGCCGACGAGCCATGCGGCAGCGGCGATCTCGACTGCGACGGCGCTGAGGCTGACACCTGCACGTCCTGCCTGGAGGCGCTCGATGATGGTGCCTCGACCGGCGATGGCCTCTACACCATCGACCACAGCACCCTCGGAGAGATCGAGGTGTACTGCGACATGTCCACCGACGGTGGTGGCTGGACGCTCCTGCAGCGCACCGTCTGGGACTGGTCAGAGTCCTCCCTGCTGCTCACCGACTACAGCGACTGGTACGCCTACACGCTCGGCGACCCCGACGTCGGCAGCGTCTACCGGATGGCCGGCGAGGGCTGGGGCGACCTCAACGAAGACCTCGACCACCTCATCGTCATCACCGCCCGCGACAGCAGCGACGGCAGCGACTGCGATCCGCTCTACTACATCGGCACCGCTGGCACGCTCTCCATCTCCTCGACCGCAACCACCTCCTCGTCCTGGACCTCCAGCGTCACCATGATGAACGCCTCGACCCTGGCGACCACCGACACCGGCAGCAGCAGCTGCGTGAACAGCTACGACGCGGTTCCCTGGTTCTACTCCTCCTGCTGCACCACCTGCCCGACCTTCGCCAGCACCTACTGGCTCGACGAGGCGCACCCGATGGCGAGCTACCTCGACACCACCGCCGACGAGTACGGCTACACCGACGCCGACGTCTGCCCCTCCGGCGCCGCGATCCCCAACGACAACAGCTCCTCCTACGAGGGCGCAAACGTCATGGAGTACTTGATTCGGTAGGGCACCAGCGGCCACAGCCTTCTGCCCCGGCAGCATCACCGCAGCGCCTCGGTGCAGAGCTCCCACAGGTGGGCCTGCCCAAGCTGCAGCAGCCGCCGCTGGCTGCCGTAGCCCAGGCGGGGGGAGTCCCCCGGCTTGATCGCGACCTCCTCCCGAAGCCCGCCCCAGGCAAAGCCCAGATCAAACGGATCGTCTCCGCGCGCGATCAGAGCAGAGAGTCGCTCGGCAGCGGCGCTGTCGCAGTCCCCCTCCTGGACATACAGACCGACATGCAGACCGTACCGGGCCTTGTAGGTGCTGAGCTCCGCCACCACGGCCTCCAGGAGCCGGTAGGGGCCGTCGACCGCCTCTGGATCTTCCTCCAGCAGGCTCGCACCGTTGAACAGCACGCTCATGCCCGGCGGCACCGTGCCCGCATCGCAGGCGCGCTGCAGATCACCGGCAAAGTGGAAGAACAGCACCTCTCGCGGACCTGGAAGGCTGCCCCCGCGCACGCGCTGGGTGTGCTGCGCGAGGCCAGCGATCTCCGGCAGCGAGAACGAGCAGGCCGCCGCGACATGCACCCCCCAGCGGTTGAGCGCATCGATGAGGTCCGCGAGCAGGGCTGGAGTGGACCGCAGCGACTTGATCTCCAGGACAATGCTGAAGTGTGGCCGGCCCGTGACCGCAGAGAACAGCGCGACGACGGCCTCCGACGGGATCGGCTCGACGAAGGTGTGCAGCTGGCACTCCTCGCCGACACACACCCGGGGGAGCTGCGCCATCTCCATGATCATCGCCCGGGGCTTCTTCGCCCGACGCAGCATCAAGGCGCGCGCGAACAGGTCGAGCCAGGCACCGGTCTCCAGTCCACCGAGCTGGGTCTTGCGGGTCTTGCGGACGTCGACATGCTGGCAGAGCCCCATCGCCTCCTGGAGGGTGTCCGCAGTCGAGGCATGGGCGATCACCGCTGAGCGAAGGATCTCCTCGACGAGCAGGCTGCGGTCCGCTGCCCCTGCAGCGGCATGGGCTTCGGCAAGATCACCGTCGATGAACAGGTCCCACTCCACCCCGACCAGCTCGAATTCCCACGCCTCTCGATCGGCCTGACCCGTCAGGCTGCGCCAGAGCCCAAAGGCGCACATCACAGGATTGTTCTCGAACATCGGGATGAGGTCAGACGGCTGAGCACCGTCCGCCAGCACCGCGCTGACGTCCTCGTAGACATCAGGCATCAAGAACGCCAGGATCCGCCGCCACCGATCGTCTACCAGGAGGGCCGGGGCCGCGCCCATGAACGCGCCGTGGGCGTAGAGCTGGCGGTAGACAGGCCGGATGCGGAGCAGCTTGTCGATGAGCGGGAGATCGTCGAGGTGATCCCAGACCTGCTCCACCAGCGCCAGCGCCTCCGAGCCGACCAGCGCCAGCGCCTCCGAGCCGAGCAGCTTCACCTCCGCGCCCAGCTCCGTGGCTTCCTCGTGCAGCGCAGTGATCGCGAGGCGCTGGCGGAAGGCAAACACCCGCTCCTCCACCCAGCTCCACATCGCCGCCCAGGTTCTGACCAGCCATCGCACCATGCCGATATGCTACCGGATCTCAGGGGAGAGGGGTCTGTCGGCCGGCCGCCCTCTTGCTGCTCGCGAGGGACACCCCTGGCGTGCGGCAGGCATCACAGCACCCTGCACAGCGGAACGCACCGCCACCAGCAGTCTCACCCGCTCGCTGGCGGAGATCGCAGCGCGCACCGGAGCAGGCCGCCAGAGCCACTCGCTCTGGACCAGCACCGGCTCGGGAGAATGCGGCGGAGTCGGGTCCGCAGGGAGCAGGTGTGACAGCATTCGTCGAGCACCCCCAGGGCAGTCCACCATGCAGACCCACCTCCCCGTTCCCCAGCCCCCCCAGCCGCTCGCCGCCCGGATGCGGCCCCGGACCCTGGCGGAGTACATCGGCCAGGACCACATCCTCGGCCCCGGACGCCTCCTGCGGCGGGCGATCGAGGCGGATCGGATCAGCTCGCTGCTGTTCTACGGACCCCCAGGGACCGGCAAGACCACCCTGGCCCGGGTCATCGCCGGTCGGACCCGCGCGCACTTCACCGCGCTCAACGCGGTGCTCGCCGGGGTCAAGGATCTCCGCGAGGCTGTGGCAGCGGCTCGCGGGCTGCGCCAGAGCCACGGTCGGCGAACCATCCTGTTCGTCGATGAGGTCCACCGGTTCAACAAGGCCCAGCAGGACGCCCTGCTGCCATGGGTCGAGAACGGCACGGTCATCCTCATCGGCGCGACCACCGAGAACCCCTACTTCGAGGTCAACAAGGCCCTCGTCAGCCGCAGCCGGGTCTTTCAGCTTCGTCCGCTGACCCCCGACAGCCTCCGGGCGGTGCTCGCTGCCGCGATCGCAGATCCCGAGCGCGGCTACGGTACACAGGACATCCGGCTGACCAATGCAGCCGCCGAGCACCTCGTCGACGTCGCCAGCGGCGATGCACGCGCCGCGCTCAACGCCCTGGAGCTTGCCGCCGAGACCACCGAGCCGGACGCCGAGGGCGCAGTCCACATCACGCTCTCCGTCGCTGAAGAAAGCATCCAGCAGCGGGCGGTGCTCTACGACCGCGAAGGTGACGCCCACTTCGACACGATCAGCGCGTTCATCAAGAGCGTGCGCGGTGGCGATCCGGACGCAGCGCTGTACTGGCTGGCCCGGATGGTCTACGCCGGAGAGGACCCCCGGTTCATCTTCCGCCGGCTCATCATCCTCGCCAGCGAGGACATCGGGCTGGCCGATCCACACGCGGTGACGGTGGTCACCTCCTGTGCGGCAGCCTTCGACCGCATCGGCATGCCGGAGGGCCGCTTCCCGCTCGCCCAGGCGACCCTCTACCTGGCGGCCACCGACAAGTCGAACTCCACCCTCGCCTTCTTCGATGCGCTCAAGTCAGTCCGCGACGAGCGGGCCGACGACGTGCCGGTCCACCTCAAGGATCCGAGCCGTGACCGCGAGTCGCTGGGCCACGGCGAGGGCTACCTCTACCCCCACAGCTACCGGGATCACTGGACCGCCCAGCAGTACCTCCCCGACACGCTGCGGGGTCGGGTGTTCTGGCAGCCCTCCGATCAGGGCTGGGAGGGCGGCGTCGGCCCCCGCATCGCGCGGCACCGAGAGGCTCAGCTCTCGGCGATGATCGAGGGTGGGGGTCGGGCAGCGGTCGAGCGGCTGACCACCGGCCCTGCCGATCCACGCCTGGAGCGCTGGCTCCAGCGCACCGCAAGCCGGCTGTCCGCCCGCCTCGCGGCACACCGAGAGGCCGTCTTTGCCGCCGCCAGCCTCCAGCGCCACCACCTCGTCCTCGACGCCAACGCCGCCACCGGGCTGCTGACGTTCGAGGCGCTGCGGCAGGCTCCAGAGGGCGGGGTGTGGTCGTGGTGCCCCCGCCCCGACACCGCCGCCGCGCTCTCCGCCCTCGCCGCACAGCTCCCAGAGCTGGGCCGTCCCGCGGTCATCGGCACGCTACAGCAGGTCGGCGAGGTGCGGTTCGATCGCATCATCGGCCGCGATGTCCTGAGCACTGCAGACGATCCCGCCGCGCTCCTGGCAGACCTGAACGCGCTGCTGCGGGCGGACGGCGCGCTGGTGCTGCTGGAGACCCTTCCCCGACGCACTCAGCGGCTCTCCGAGCTCATCGACGGTCCCCCAGGATGGGCCGTCGCGGAGGCGGCGATCTACAGCGACGCAGCCGACCCGCTTACCCGCTGGACCGCCGAGGGGCTCTCGGCGGTGCTCACCGACGCTGGACTGTCGGTGAGCGCCGACCCGCTCTCCACCACCCACAGCCTGCACATCACCGAGCACACCGTCTCCCGGTGGCTCTCCGAGCGATCCGACAGCTACGCCAGCCGGCTGTCAGCACACCTGTCCTCCGACGAGCAGGCGGCTGTGGCGGCCGCCCTGTCCGCTGCGGTCGGACGCACCCTTCCGTGGCGGAGCCAGGCGGTGGTGCTCAGCGCAGCACGCCCCCGCGAGCCGCTCACCAGCACCATCGAGCCACACGCCGGAGAGCAGGCCCAGTGAGCGCGTCCAGGCTCTCTCCCCATCGCGCAGTTGGTCACTGGGATAGGGGCCTCAAGATGTTCTCTCTCCGACGCCATCCTGACGGTGTACGCGCACATCAAGCGCACCACGACCGCAGAGGGGCGGCGGCCCGGACGCGGCCCCCCGCAGCCTTCGGATCCGGCCCATCACAGCCGCGCACCTCACCGATGCATCGCCTGCTGCTCAGCCTCCTGCTGCTGCTCACCGCCGGCATCGCGCACGCCGCTGATCACCGAGCGCTCAACGATGCGATCCTCAGCATCGTCGAAAGCTATCCCCTCGATGGGCGCTACCCCTATGGGTGGGTTCGTGGCGAAGACACCGACGGCGTCAGCCAGGCGCTGCTCTGGCAGGGCGTCCCCCTCGGCATGCCCGACGAGGCCCGGTCGGTTCACTGCTCGGGCATCACATTTGAGGTCTACGTCCAGGCCCTCTCGCGATCCAGACACAGCGACCTCACCGCCGCATCATTGCTGGAGCTCAAGGAGTCCTGGTACATCCGAGAAGAGGGCTCCGTCGCGGTCAAGACAGGCCCTGTCGAGGCCCTGGTTCGCCGCGGCCTCGGGGTGTCTGTGGACTCCCTCGATGCGCTCCAGCCCGGCGACTTTGTGCAGTTCTGGCGCAACAACGGAAACGGCCACAGCGCGGTCTTCATCGAGCACACCCGCTACCGCGACGGCACCATCCGCGGGCTCGTGTTCTGGTCTGCCCAGGGATCTTCGGCTGGGCTGGGCTACCGGCGGGTCTCGATCGGTGAGGGCACCTCCCAGATCAGCCCCGGCAGCCTGCACGGCGTCCGAGCGATCGAGCCGTCGCAATAGCCGGCCCGAGCGGGCATCGTGTGCCTCCAGCATCGACGCCGGGTGCCTGCTGAATCGACGAGATGTGCAGGACGTGCCACACCTGACGTCACCAGAGGTCGGCCACTGCTCACCGGTACCCCACAGCATCAGCGGGCTCATGCATGCAGACGTCTTCACAGCACACGGAGTGGCCGGCCGCTTCTTCGCTCCATCTTGAGTCCTCCGATGTCGAGGCGTGCCTCGCCGTGCTGGGAGAAGAGAACCACGCACACCAGACCCGAGCGGATTCGCTGGAGGCCAATGAGCAAGCACAGAAGCCACAGCGTGTGCATCCTTTTCTATACAGACACCAGCGGCACCCCCGGCGGCTTTCGGCTCGCGCCCATTCGGCAGGGCTCGCAGCATGCACGCTTCGGCTTCAAGCGCAGCGACATCACCCACAGCGTCAACGGTCAGCCCCTGACGACCATGGAGGACGCGATGTCGCGATACAGCTACCTGAAGGTTGAGTTCAAGCGAAGACACAGCATCATCCGGCCAGGAAAAAACATGCTGCTCCGCTTCAGGGTGAAGTGACCGAGAGCGGAGTTCAACAGACTCATGATCTTGTCGGCTGTGGTTCAGCCAGCGCTGCGATACTGTGCAGACGTGACCGAGTCTCTCCACACCCTCAGCAATGGGCGATACCAGATCGAGCGGGTGCTCGGTGCAGGTGGCATGTCGCTGGTGTTCCTTGCCCAGGATACCCGCCTGGGCGTGCATCGCGCGCTCAAGCTGCTGCGCCGCCCCTACGCAAAGTCTCCGGAGCTTCGCAGCCGGTTCCTCAACGAGGCCTTCGCCCAGGCCGATCTAAGGCACCCCAACATCCTCATGGTCCACGACATTGTGGAAGATGAGGAGAACGACAGCATCTTCCTGGTCATGGAGCTGGCATCCGGCGGCAGCCTGGCGGATCGCGTCCGGCTGGAGCGCCCGCTGTCGCCCCGAGAAGCCGTCGAGGTCGGCATGACCATCGGCAAAGCCCTCGGGATCGCCCATGCAGCAGGGGTCATCCATCGGGACATCAAGCCCGGCAACATCCTGGTGGATCGCCACGGGGTGCTGAAGCTGGCGGACTTCGGCATCGCCCAGATCCAGAGCCGGCAGCAGCTCACCCAGACCGGTGCGCTGATCGGCACCTGGTCGTTCATGCCTCCCGAGCAGCGGGTTGACTCCCACGCAGCCGACGCTCGCGCAGACATCTACGCCCTCGGCGGCAGCCTGTTCTACATGCTGACAGGGCGCAACCCGGACTCGCTGCACAACCGCGAGACCCATGCCGCTGCCTTCACCAACATCCCGGATTTGTTCGCCGCGATCATCCAGAAGGCCACCCGATTCGAGCCCGATGACCGCTACAGCACCTGCGAGGAAATGATCGCTGCGCTGCAGAAGATCCAGGGCTCGATGGGCGATGAGCCGGTGGTCCAGCTCACCCCTGCCCCCCTGCCCCAGCAGCTGTCTCTCGATGAAGTCCTCTTCTCCTACTACACCGAAGCCGGCGGTCAGCTGCCGCAGAAAGGAGATCTGAGCGAGACGGTCATTCCCCATCCCGATGACCTCATCCCCACCCGGATCCCTGACAGCAGCAGCCGGCCCATCCGCTCCAGCAGCCCGACCATCGCGCCGCCCCTCACACCACCCACCGCAGGCCACTCGGCGCTCCTGGCGGCCCTCGCCGGACTGGTCGCTTCGGTCGCCACGGTCGGATTGCTCGCCTGGCTGCTCCTCCCGCACCTCCTGACGCCACAGCCGGTGCTGACCGATCCACCCACGGTCGATATCCTGGAGGTGCCTCCAGAGGCCACGCCAGCAGAGCCTCCGGTCGAGGTGGTCGAGGCTGTGCCGCCCCCGAGCACCGCGCCAGTGGTCGCTCCCGCAGCCGATCCAATACAAGCCGATCCGCCCCCCTCGGGCCGCACTGGTCCGCGCATCATCTCGGTCCTCCCCGGCTCCCCCATCTCCCAGACCGACACCACCCCGCCCACGGCTCCCGTCCGGAATGGTCCACAGCCGACCACCGGCGCCGTGGTCATCCGAACCGTTCCCAGCGGAGTCACCGTGCGCGAGAGCGGAGAGGTTCTCTCCGCCGGCTCGGACGGCTACGCGCTGTCGATTGGTCGGCACAACCTGGAGCTACAGAGCACCTCCGGTGAGATCACCCAAATCCCGGTCGACGTCCGGGCTGGGCGCACGATCGACATCTGCTACAACTTCGACACGAACTCTGCCTGCGTGAAGTGAACCTGTGATCTGGCTGCTGTCCGCCGCATTCGCCGGCACCCCGGTCATCCATGATGATGCCCTGCCCGCAGCAGTCCGCGAGCAGGTCTCGGGGCGGACCGGACTCCCCGGCGATCAGCTCGAGCTGATCGCATTCCGAGACCTCATCGCGTCCCCCCCGGCGACGCTGGGCGCTGCGGTGATGCGCCACTGTGCGGCGGAGCCAATCGAGATGACCACGCTGCGTACGGAATTATCCCGTGCAGAAGGCTCCTGGCGACTGCACGATCCGCAGACCGCCATGGATCACCTCGATCTCGCGGTGGCTTGGATGAGCTGCCTGACTGTGCTCGCCGAGCCCGCTCCCCTCGCCCGACTGTTCCTGCTTCGGGGTTCACTTCTGGCACAGGAGGGCGCTGTAGAAGCGTCACTGGACGAGATGAACACCGCCCTGGCCTTCGATTCAACGCTCGTCTGGGACGACTCCTTTCCTCCCGAGGGTGAGGCGGTGCTGATGGCGGCGCGGTCCAGCGACATCGCCAACCAGATCACCCTCACTCCGCCAGGTACAACCAGCGGCCCTTGGCTCGATGGTCACCTCGCACAGGGAGCGTCAATCGCAGTACGCAGCGGGCTGCACCTCATCCAGGTCGCCTCGACAGCCGGGCTCCGCTCGGCGTGGCTGTTTGTCCGACAGGATGCTGCCCTGGTCATCCCCACCGGCTACCACCGCTCCGACCTCACCCGGATCGCCACCATTGAGGACGACGATCCCCTGTTCACCCTTCTACAGGGTAGCTTCTCCGACCTCGCCGCGGCCTACATCGCCTCCGGAGGAGGACTGTGGCTGGTGACCGTAGAGGATGGGGAGATGGCAGTCACTCTGCTGGAGAATCCGCCGGTCGAGGAGCCACCACCGCCGCAGAAGTGGTGGCAATTCTGGAAGCTGTGAGCCTCAGGACCGACGGATGGAGCCGGAAGCTCGGCTTGTCAGCATGGTCGAGGCACCCAGACCGCTGAGGTCAGCGTCCTCCTTGCCTGCCGTCCCCCCTCCTGCGCTCAGAACACGGCCGTACCAACCGTGATGCCGAACGTCGGCTGAATGAGCGGGAACGAGCCCTCCGTGTTCTCACCAAAATTCCCGAGGTCTACGGGCCCGTAGTAGCCAATGCCCATCTCCATCCGGGTGAAGAAGCTCTTGTTCTCGCTGTAAATGCCCAGCCGACCAGAGGCCCCCTGGCGAACCAGTATGCCGTTGATGTCGCCCTGGAGGTGGTGCCAGCCTGCGCCGCCGTAGATCCCACGCGCCTTGGTGTTGGGGTACAGCCGGACCACACCGTCGTAGTACAGCCCCGGGTAGTTATCAGCGGGCACATTCAAGCCACTGAGGCCCATCATCGCGTTGCCGAGGTACGGAACGTAGCTACCGGTGGCCGCAAAAGAGAGCGCCGGACCGACCGGAATCGGGAGGACAACCTCCGCTGTACCCGCGATGCCGTAGGGAAAGCCGAGCTGAGCGCCGATGCGGACATGGCGGCGGGTGGCGTTGAACTGAAACTGCTCGGAGAGCTCCTTGGCCTTCTGCCGATCCCGCTCCACGCCCTTGCCGCGAAGGTACATGTTGCCGAGAATCCGACAGCTCTCGAAGTGGCCGTTGTCGCAGGCGCTCGCCAGGTGAGTCGCGGCGATCTCATCGTCGAAGCTGGTCGCGCGGCGGAGGTGAACATCAGCAAGGTCCGCGCAGCCCTGACCGAAGTCTCCCTCACAGGACCGCTCCAGCAGCACGTAGGTCGCCTCTGAGGGTTCCTCTTGGCGAACGAATCCCTCCTCAGCCAGCCAGTAGCAGCCCTCGGCATCGCCGTTGTCGCAGCCTTGGATGAGGTAGTCGTTGACCGACCGCTCGGCGGGCCAGGGTGTCTTGTGCTTGCTCTCCACCAGCAGCCCCAGCTCCGTGCAGGCATGGGCCTCGCCGGTGTTGCAGGCCTGACTCCAGGCGGTGAAGGCATCAGGCCAGGTGGGCTTGCGGCGGGAGAGCTGCTCCCCCAGGCCCAAGCAGCCTGGTGCGCTGTGGAGCGTGCAGGCCTGCTCCCACATCTCAAGCTGGCTGGGGGCCTCGACCCGCCGCGCCTTCCCGATGCGGCGCTGCCGAGCGCCGGCCACACAGGCTCCGGGGAGTCCAGAGGCGCAGGCCGTAGAGAACATTGTGAGGGCGTTGGCGTAGGCCTCCGAGCGCGGCTCATGGCGGACCAGGAGGTGTGCGGCACCAACACAGGCGCGCTGCTCCGTGTCACAGGCAACCATCAGCGCCTGCTCAGCCGCGACAACTCGGGGGTTCTCGATGCCCCAGCGGTCCACGTAGTCCCCCAGGAGAATGCAGCCGTCCTGGCTCCCCAGCGTGCAGCCGCGCAGGAATGACGAGAAGGCGTCCAGTTCGGTGGCCGCGACGCTCTCCTGCTGAAGGATCACGCCCAGCTCAACACAGCTTGAGGCCACCGGGACGTCAAGGCTCTCGCACTCATCGACGGTCCGCATCGCGAACGCCTCATGCCGACGGCGCTCAGCTTTGTCGCAGGCTTCCGCCCGACCGAGCACGCAGGCCTGGTCTAAGCTCAGCAGCGCCCGAGCGTTGTTGTTGCGCCGATCAAAAGCCGCAGAGAGCATCATGCAGCCCTCTCCGGCATCCTCCAGTCGGCGCAGGCGCTCGCCCAGCGAGCCCGCGGAGTCCATCTCGCAGGAGAACTCGAGCAGCCCCATGGCAACTGGACCGGGGATCTCAGGCTCGACCTTCAGCCAGGCGCGAGCGGTGTCGTGGCAGGCTGAGACGTCGCCCTCGACACAAGCATTCGCCCGACCCGTGAGATCTGGAGACTCCAAGGCCACCGCGTCATAGCAGCCACGGTGCACCCCTCCCTCACAGGCAACAGAGAGCAGCCGGAGGGCCTCGGCACTTCCGCCAGGCCGGCCGCCGAGCTCAGCCTGGACCTTTTGCCCTGCCGCGAGGCAGGTCTCCGGAACCGCCGGCGAGCAGCCAGGCAGGCTCGGCGTTCCCCAGGGCCAGGTCACCGACAGGATCCGGAGCCCGGCCTCGTCGGGCACGATGAGGTGATCCCCGAGCTTTCCCTGGAAGCCCTCGACCCGGGTCGCGCCGGGAAGCAGCTCCTGGATGCGTGCAGCATCCCCGGTCCGCACACCATCGTCGCTCACCAGCACCCACCGACGCGGCGACAGGGTCCACCAGACCTCGGGGATGTCTCGGCTGCCGAATCGCTCACCGATGAACGGCGTCTGTGCGCCTGTGGTGACATCCAGCACCCAGTCCGCGCCGCTGACATCCGAGAGAACCGGGAGGCCTCCCCAGGTCTCACCCCACCCCCCGCCGCGCGGAGCGAAGCCCTCTGGCCAGGGGAGCAGCCCCAGCTCCTCGACCGAGATCATCGCCCCCCGACGGACCAGGAGGATGACCTCCTCGGGAACCGGCTCCACGGTCTCGGGCGTCCGCTCCGTGGCCTCAGGGGTTGGGAGGGCTTCTTCGGGCTCTATATTTACAGCCTCAGGCGGCGGGGGGATGTGAAACCGGAGCTGAACATCCCGCGCAGAGCCCGATGCAATGTGACGCCGGGCATCCCCACCCGTGGTGAAGTCCCGCCCATCGACCTGCACCAGCACCCAGCCCGGCTCCACCCCGCGCAGGGTGAACTCCTCTGGAAGCGACTCCGAGAGCACCCACTCCTCGTTGGCGTTGACCCGAAAGGGAAGATTAATTCCAGGAAGCGACTCTGCAGACGCCATGGCAGTCAGGAGAAAAGGAAGCACTTCTTTGGCCTATTTTGAGGTCCTGGCAGCGAGAGAGTATGGGACTGCCGGGACACGCAACTCCTGAAGCCTAACAGACAGGATAGAGAGCCTCATGGCACGCCTCTACTTCCGACAGCTTCTCGCCGGACGCGACTTCGGCACCGACAACCCCGTCGCATCTCAGATGCAGAACTTCGTCTACCTGATCGGCGATCAGGACACCCGCGAGTGTGTGGTGGTCGACCCCGCCTGGGCGGTCGATGATCTTGTGGATCTTGTGGAAGCGGACGGGATGACGCTCACCGGCGCGCTGGCGACCCACTACCACCCCGACCACGTCGGCGGCACCATGTACGGCTTCACGGTCGAAGGCGCCGCGCGACTCATCGCCCGTACTCCCTGCAAGGTCCACTGTCACCGCCTGGAGGCCGCGGGCATCCGCCAGGTGACCGGGCTGTCGAAGTCTGACCTCGTCACACACGACTCCGGAGACAAGGTCAAGGTCGGCGGCATCGAGATCGAGCTGCTGCACACCCCCGGCCACACCCCCGGCTCCCTGTGCTTCCGGCTCAAGAACGCGCTGGTCGCTGGGGACACCCTCTTCCTTCAGGGCTGCGGTCGGGTCGATCTGCCTGGCGGAGACTCTGAGGAGATGTACCGCACCCTCACCACCAAGCTCTCCACCCTTCCCGACGACACCGTGCTCTACCCCGGGCACGCCTATGGCGGTGAGTCTGCGCCGCTACAGCACGTCCGAAAGCACAACCACTACCTTAAGATCCCCGACCTTCAGACCTGGAAGCAGTTCATGGGGTAGAGCGCTTGAGGGCGCGGCGTGCCCGGATCTCCTTGAGCGCTGAAGACAGCCTGCGGCGACGGGGAGAGGCCTCGATGAGGGTGATCTCATCGGACAGCGTGCTGGGGGCATCGGCCTCCAAAGAGAAGACGTCTTCGAGGTCCATGGGCAGCGCGGGCTCCTCCGCCTCCGCGCTGCCCATCGCGATCGGAATTTCTTCGGTGTCGAGGTAGGCATCCACCACCTCAAGCGGCCCCGCCTCGACCACCATGCGCACACGCCCAGCCGCGGTGGTGATCGCCCCTTCCGCTGGCGTCTCGGCTGGGAAGGGCGCTCGACTGCGGAGCGTGTCGATCGCGATGCTGGGCAGCGCCTCGGAGCGCCCATCGGAATCGCCCATCACGAGGGCCTCGTCGTCGCCTGCAGCGCGCGCGCCCCTCACCGGGAGCGCCGCCGAGGCAGCATGCGGTCGCTCGGTCGTGCTGTGGGTTGGGGCCGCGTCCACCTCCAGAAACCCCTCGGCGATGGAGAGGTGCTGAACGACATAGCGGCTGTCGTGGGTGAGATCGTTGATGATGAGATCGCCGTTGCGGAGACGCTCACAGGCCATTCTGTTGATGTGCTGTGACCGCCCGAGCTGATGGAGGGCCGCACCGAGTGCCGAGATCCAGTCCGTCGCACGCAGGGTGACCGGTGCAGTGTCGGGGCTGCTGATCCGCCAGAGCATCGTCAGGTCTGAGTTGAGGGCCATGATCTCTCCATTGTCTTGATAGGTAGTGTGTCCAGGCCACATGCTCGACCCACAAAGCTGTGACATCCGTGTCACCCAGACGCGCGCCACGACACGGCCACCGCTTGCCTGGCGCGATCTCCCCACCGCTTTGCACAGTGTCAATGGCTGTCAGTGCCCCAGGATCCACGGCAGAGGTCGGCTCTGAGCAAACACCCAAACCTCGGTCAACATTCCACCAGAGCGCGCTTTGTTGCACCGCTTTAGACGATGCGCTATCCAGGCACCCCATGATGTCCATCCTGCCTCTTCTGCTCAGCCTGCCCGCATACGCCGGACAGAACGGCCCGTGGCCGGAGCGCTGGGACAGCGGAGAGGGCCTCTCCGAAGACACCAGCCCCCCGCCGCTTGCACGGTTCGGCCGCACTCCGGCGGAGCTCTGCTCTACCCAGGTGCTCCGCAACGGCATCCAGATGCCAGAGCAGACGGAGCTGTACCACATCCGCAACCCGGTCGAGGCCTGGGGCACCCCGGAGATGATCGAGGCCATCGTGGTGGCAGCAGAGGAGATGGCGTGGCTCATGCCGCACGCCGATCCACTCCTGATCGGCGACATCAGCCGGATGCGCGGCGGCCCCCTCGTCCCGCACCGCTCTCACCGCAGCGGCATCGATGCCGACATCGGCATCTACACCCTCGGTGCCAAGCAGCCGGTCAGCGCGGGCTTTGTCACGATCACCCCTTCGAACATCGACTATGAGGCCAACTGGCTGTTCTGGAGCGAGCTGCTGGAGACCGGCCTCGTCGAGCGCATCCTGCTGGATCAGTCGCTGATCAACGCGATGCGCTCCTGGGCGATCTCTTCTGGCACCCTCAGCGAGTCCGAGGCCCACGGAATCTTCCCCAAGCCAAACGCGCCGGACCTCTGGCTGAAGACAGGGGTCTTCCAGCACTTCCCCGGCCACCGCGATCACATCCACCTCCGGGTCCTCTGCGGCAAAGACTGAGCGACGCCTGGCCAGCATCGACGCCTGGCCGACATCGACGCTTGGCCGGCATCGACGCTTGGCCGGCATCGACGCTGCCGCACACCGCAGCTCAGCGTCCGCAGGTCGTCTGCTGGTGAGCAGGGGCATCGGCTCCGGCGCGCCTACTCCGCAGGCACCTCTGGAGCGTCCTCTGCCGGCCCTGGCTCAGGCTCCGGCTCCGGCTCTGGCTCTGGCGGATCGCCGTAGGTCACCGTGACCCGGTAGCCGTAGTGGTCAGACAGGCTGGTGGTCACCCCATCGCTGATGTCGAGGGTCTGGGTGTAGGCACGCGCAGCGGATGAGGGAGTGAGGCCTCGGGTGAAGATGTGATCGATGAGGGACTCACTCTCCTCTCCATCGTCCGCATTGAGGCGGTTGTCTCGACACCAGGTACACGCTCCCGACAGCGAGACGACCGGATCGTGGTAGCCGGCGTCGAGGACTGCCTGGCAGCTCTCTGGAAGCTCGTCAACCAGTCCCTCGCCGGACAGACCGCAGTTGAAGTCTCCGACCAGCGCCACGCTCTCCAGCCCCTCGGCGTGCTCCAGCAGGGCATCAACCTGGGCAGCATTCTCTTCTCCCCAGGAGGCAAACGGGCCTGGATACGGGGCGATCTCGGAGAGGTCTGCAGAGAGGTGGGTGCAGTAGACCCGGGTGGTGCCTCCCTCCATCGACACATCGACATACAGCGCCTGCCGGCGGTTGAGGGTGGCGATGTCGGAGAGGTCGAGGAGGCCGGCATCTGACATCGGCTGACGGGAGAGGATCATCAGCCCGTTGGAGCCACCGTAGGCGTACAGACCAGCCTTTCGGATCGGGCGCATGATGGTCCACAGCGCCATCGGAGCGCTCTTGCCGACCTGGGCCATCAGCGCGTTGGCGCACTGGGGGTTGTCGGTCTTCAGGGCATCGAGGACCGGGCCGCAGCGCTCGATGATGCAGTCCGTGCGGTCGTCTCCGCTGGTGCCGGCACAGTCGGTCTGCATGCAGCTGACGAACCGCCCCTCTCCGAACAGCTCTGGCCGTCGGCAGGCCGGAGAGGCGTCTGCCTTGCGCTGGGTGGTCGCGGTGTACTGGGTGTGGGGAAACACCGCAGCAACAGCCTCCTCGATGTCCGAGCGGTCGCTGTCCTCCCAGGCTTCCTGGAGGCAGATGACGTCGGCATCGGACGCCTGCAGCGCATCAATGATGCCCGGAAGGCGCTCGGACGCATGATCAACGAAGCCATGGGCAAGCCCGACGTTGTAGGTCTCAAGCACCAGCTCTTGAGCGGGAGCGGACAGCACAGTCAGCAGCGACAGCATCGAATCCTCCAGTGCCGGCAGGATACCGTACGGCAGCAGACGGAGGCGCCTTCCTGCTTGCCCTTCTCCGGCTCGCGGAGGCCTTCGCGCAGGACAGCATCCCCCCGGACTCCTGTCTGCGCGCGATCGGCCCGGCGCTGCTCAGCCTTCCCGTGCCACACCCACGCTGAGGTCCACGCGCACCAGACCACCCCTCCGCCGGGACTGGAGGGTGTGGACCGCTCTTCGAGCTCACCGTCAGATGCTGAGCCGCTCCAGGTCCAGGAGCCACGGCGTTCCGAGTCTGCCCGCTCCGATCATCAGCTGGAAGGTGTCGCCCTGGCTGGCAGCGTTGAACTCCTGCCTGGACACCGACAGCCGCAGCGAGTCCTCCACCATCCCGGGAACCGCCGGGAAGAAGAAGAAGTAGTTGGTGGAGTCTTCGCTGACGTCCATGCGCCTGTAAGACAAGATGCGCTCGTGGGTGGAGATCGTGGTGTCCCCCGCCCCGTTGGCGGTCGTCAGCAGCGCGCGGGAGGCACAGGGCGCGAGCAGGACACCCGCGAGCACCCCGTTGGTCAGGTGACGCAGCGCCCGAGAGTGTCCGCGGACAGTCGCCCACACCGCGACGATGTGCAGCAGCAGCAGCAGCGAGCCGACTCGAACGGTCAGCGGGTCGAGTCCGCTCCCCAGCGGATCCCAGCGTGCATCCGCCATCCAATACATCGTCAACGACACCCCGGCGAGCAGCCAGGAGGTGAGCACGACCCAGTTGCCGGTCGTCATCGGACTGCTGCTTGGCACCCGGCGAAAGGCGGGCAGGTTGTCGGCGATCTGCGCGAGGCAGGTGACCGCCTGCTCGACGGTGTGGAGGTCAAACTCTGCGGCGCCCTGGCTCCACTCCGCCTTCAGGTCACAGCGCTTGGAGCGGAAGTCAACGAATTGAAACCCCAGCGCCAGCAGCCCGGTGATGCCCTCTCGAACTTCAGGGCTCGACAGCATGCGGCGGCTGATGTGATCACGACCATCGCACTCGATGTAGATGCGTTCGTCAAACAGCGCATCGCCCGTCTGGAGTTCATGGTTAATGTGCAGGCGCTTGCCGAGTCGATCCCGGCGATTTTCCTCCCGCAGCCGCATCACCGGCAGCTCTGGCAGGGCGTCAGCAGTGGGGCCCTCGGGGATCGTTCGGTCCACTAGGATGATGTCCGGCACCTCAGAATTGTAGATGTGGCGGAACCGGTAGGCGATCCCGCCATGCTCGACGAGGAAGCCACCGCTGACCTGCTGCGCTCTGGCGGCACGCATCGTCATGTGGAAGGGACTCAATGAGCGCGTGTGCTTGTTCTTGCCGGACCCCACCCTCCGGGCGTGCTGAGCGACCCAGACGATGAGGAGGATCGGAATGCTGGCGACCAGAAGATAGAAGACGCTCGACAAGGCAGGCGCGACAAGCTCAGACATGTGCGGATGCTACCGCGTGGAGAGGACGCAACGGGCGGAAGAAGTGGCTTGCGTTTTGATCACCGAGCCATCCCAGGAGGCCAGAGTCTCGGGCCTCACTGGTGACAATGACGCGGTCATCGGATGCCTTCAGGGAGAGCGATGGAGTCGGCCGCCGGTGAAGTGGAGGGGGCGTGCGGCATGCGGTAGATTCAGGGTGTGCGTGCTTTGTTGTCGTTCATCTCCACCGCGTGGTCCGCGCCTGGTTTCGATCCCGCCCCCCTCACCGAGCAGCTCGCTGAGGTTGCCGCGCTGCGCGCCCTGCGCATCACAGAGCACGCCCCGCCGATCCCCCCGGGGGCCTGGCAGCAGGCTGCTAGCGGGGAGATCGTCACCGGGGTTGCTGTGGTCGAGGGGCACAAGGCGAGGGCTGGCTGGGGCGTAGCGGTGCTGCCGGTGGAGATCGGCGTGCTGTGGTCTGGCCTCTCCGATGTGGGCAGCCACCGCTCGCTGTCAGGGCTCTCCCATGTCGAGATCGTCCACGGAGCGCCCTGCACAGACCTCCGCCGCGTCATGATGGTGATGCCGCTGCCGATCGTCTCGGACCGGTGGTGGGTGGTGGAGAGCCGCAGCAACACCGCGCTGGCGGATCAGACCGACGGACACGTCCGAGAGCTGATCTGGACGGGCGTGACCGATCCGCTGTCCGAGTCGATCTCTGCAGAGGGGCGCGCCCACATCGAGGGCGCCGTCGCGGTAACCTTCAACCACGGTGCCTGGCTGCTCATCGGCTTGGACAAGGAGCACACCATGGTCGAATACTTCTCCTGGTCCGATCCTGGCGGAGAGCTTCCCGCCGGGCCGGCCTCGGCCTTCACCGCCGCCGCCATCGCTGACACCATCGCCGCGATGGGTCAGTATGCCGCTGGCGGTCAGTCCTCGTGTCCGTGAGCGTGTGGTTATGAAGTGGTGGCAGACCGGCTGTGTCTATCAAGTATACCTGCGCTCGTTTCAGGACAGCAACGGCGACGGCGTCGGAGACATCGCCGGACTCCGGCGGCGGCTGCCCTACCTCGCAGGGCTCGGCGTCTCTGCGCTGTCGATCTCTCCGGTACACGACAGTCCGAACATCGACTTCGGCGACGACGTCTCCGACTATCGCTCCGTGCACCCCCAGCTCGGCACCGAGGCAGAGCTGCTCAGGCTCATCCGCGATGCCCACGCGGTCGGGATCGGGATCATCCTCGACGGCATCCTCAACCACACCGCTGACGTCCATCCCTGGTTCACCGACTCCCGACAGCGCGCCAACGCCCGAGACGACTGGTACATCTGGCGAGACATTCCAAACAACTGGCAGAGCACCGTCGGCGGCTCGGCCTGGACCTTCTGCCCCCAGCGCGGCCAGCACTACCTCCACAGCTTCGCTCCACAGCAGCCCGACCTCAACTGGCGCTGCCCAGAAGTCGCCGAGGCGGTGATCGCGGACATGACGTACTGGCTGGACCGTGGGGTCGATGGCTTCCGGCTCGACGCGTTCAACTGCCTCCGCAAGTCCGCCGACTTCACCGACAACCCCCGCCGCCTCACGCCCGCTGCGCTGGCCTACAGCTACGTCGGACAGCACCACGTCCACGACCGCGATCAAGATGACCTCGCCGAGATCCTCGCCATCCTCCGGGCGGTGATCGACCGCTACCCTGGCCGCTACCTCGTCGGCGAGACCCACGACGAGCAGCACCGCTCCGAGCAGGCCGCCCGCTGGGTCGGGCCGGACTTCCTGCACGGGGCGTTCAGCTTCACGCTGCTGCACACCAAGTGGAGCGCGCGCGCGTTCCGCAACGCGATCCGGGGCTGGCTGGAGGCGCTGGACGGGCAGTGGCCGACCTGGGTTGTCGGCACCCACGACTTCCCACGGGCAGCCACCCGGTGGGGTGACAGCGACGCGCGCGCCCGGCTGCTGCCGCTGATCCAGTGTGGCCTGCGGGGCACGCCCTTTCTCTACTACGGCGACGAGATCGGCATGCGAGAGGGACCGCTCGCGCGCAGTGAGCGGCGGGATCAGCCCGGACGACGGCCCTGGCCGCTCAGTCCCGGCCGCGACGGCTGCCGCACGCCGATGCGGTGGACAGACGGTGTCGGGGGCGGATTCTCCACCGGGATGCCGTGGCTGCCGATGTCTTCTGGAAGCAGCGTGGCAGCACAGGAGGATCCAAACTCCATCCTCGGGACCTGGAAGCGCATGCTCGCGCTGCGACAAGAGAACGTGGCGCTGACCGCAGGAAACCAGGGCACGGTGGTGAATGCAGGGAGCGTGCTGCGGTGGACCCGAGCTGCAGCGGGACAGGCCGTGGCGGTGGTGGTGAACATGGGCGGGCGGGAGGCGAGCCACCCGTATCGGGGTCCGGTGCTGCTCTCGACGCATGGAGACGGCAGCCGACCAGGCGTGGTGCGGGCGTATGAGGGCTTGGTGGTGGATGTCGGTGCCCAGTGAGCCCTCCAGGATGGCGCGCAGAGTGCGCCGCCATCACACAGCCTTCAGCACTCCCCGAGGCCCCGGCGCGGCGCGGCCACGACAGGCCTGCGAGCGTGCCTGAGGCCACCGGGGAGTAGGCTGACGACATGCTCACCTTCATCCTGTGGGGCTGCACACCACAGCCACCGCCACCGCCACCGCCCACCCCGCCAGATGTGCTGCTGGTCGTGATGGACACCGTGCGGTCCGATGCCACCTCTGCTTACGGCTACGCCCGGCCGACCACTCCACAGCTCGCCGCCCTCGCCGCGAGCGGCGCGCGCTTTGATGCCGCCGTCTCGCCAAGCTCCTGGACCTGGCCGGCCCACGGGTCGCTGTTCACCGGGCGCTGGCCATGGGAGCACGGCGCGCACTTCACGTCCGCCCCGAATGCCCTGCACGTCGGCGAGGATCTGCAGATCGGTCCCCTCGATGAGGGCCTGCCGACCCTCGCGGAGCAGTTCTCCGCAGCCGGCTATCGAAGCATCCTGCTGTCCGCCAACCCGATCATCGGCCCCGGCTCGGGGATGGAGCGGGGCTTCGACATCGCAGAGGCGATGCCAAACGATGCCGCCCTCGTCGCCCGCGCAGAGACACTGCTGGACGATCCGAGGCCGCTGCTGCTGGTCGCCAACCTGTTCTCTGCCCATGCTCCGTTCGCCCTCCAGCCGACCGCCTGGAACGGGCCGCACCGAGCACTCTTCAACTCACCGTCTGCTGCCCCGGCGTGGATCATCCCGTTCCTGCTTCCCGATGCGGTGCGACTGTTCGCTCGCCCCACCCCAGAGGCCCTGCCCGGAGTCCTCCAGATCAACCGCGGCGATCGGACGGTGCCTCCGGAGGGACGCGCCCTGCTGCGCGACCTGTACGACGGCGAGGTGATGGCCACGGACTACCACCTCAGCCGCCTCCTGGCAGCAGTCAGCGCCCAGCGCAGCGGCTCGCCGTTCGTCGCCGTCACTGCCGATCACGGCGAGCTGCTCGGTGAGGGCGGACTGGTCGACCACGGACGCCTGCTGACTCCGGAGCTGATCGACGTCCCGCTGGTGCTCGCCGGCCCCGGGATCCCAGCCGGCACCGTGATCGACCAGCCCGTCGTCGCCCACGCCCTGCACCCCACCCTCCTCGACGCCGCCGGGATCATGCCGGGCGCAGATGGATCCCTGCTGTCCGTGCTGCGCGGCGAGGAGCCGAGCTGGCCGGCGATCTCGGCGGCCTGGGCAGATCCGTACTGGGCGGAGCAGCTCGGCGGGCGGTTCTCGGTCGGCTACCGCTCCCTCCGCGAGGGTGACCGGCTGCTCATCCGTGCCGAGTCCGGGGCCACGCAGCTGCTGGATGTCAGCGGCGCTGCGGCGGTCGAGGTGATCGAGCCAGAGCGGGCCGCCGCGATGGAGATCACCCTGCTCGCCGCCAGCCCCGACCTCGCAGAATTCGCCGGCACCCCCCGCACGGTGAGCGATGAGATGCGCGAGCAGCTGCAGGTGCTTGGGTACGTGGAGTAGGCGCTACTTCACCAGCAGCTCCGCCAGCCGGTCCTCGTGGTCGCTCCCACCAAAGCCCGTGTAGTAGGAATCGATCACCATGTCCCGATCGATGAGCACATAGGACGGCACATACCCCTCGAAGGTACCCGCCCTGCTGAAGTCGTTGTAGATCTCCGGCGGAGACTCGATGACCGCCGGGAAGTCGAGCCCGTAGGCTGCCGCCCAGGTGCTCACGTCTGATGCTGTGGCGTCGTTCCCCTGGGCATTGTTCCAGAGCACCTCGATCACCACGAAGCCGTCCGCCCGGTTGTCCGTCCAGAGGTCAGGCAGCGTCTGGGTGAACGCGATGTCCGGCCCAGACCAGGCCGCGACCACAGCCAGCAGGATCACGTGACCGTAGAAGTCGTAGATCTGGACGCTGTTGCCGTGCTGATCGGTGAAGGTGACGTCTGGGATCTCGTCGCCGATGGCATAGCCGACACCGCTGATTCCGTCGGCCTTGGCCTCATCGGTGAAGTCAGGCCACTGGCCGGACTCGTAGGGCCAGGAGTATGGATCCGCAGGGTCGCTCTTCCACTTCGCCTCCTCGGCGTCGGTGAAGCCATCTCCGTCCTTGTCTCCGTCGGTGTCCGCGTCGGTGTCCGCGTCGGTGTCTGCGTCGGTGTCTGCGTCGGTGTCCGCGTCGGTGTCCGCGTCGGTGTCCGCGTCGGTGTCCGCGTCGGTGTCCGCGTCGGTGTCTGCATCGGCTTCTTCAGGCGCCTC
>JAQXDW010000010.1 GCA_029251165.1 Myxococcota bacterium | reverse complement strand
TGATGAGCTTGGAGAGCCGACGACTGATGGAGCCCTTCGACCAGGACAGTCCGATACCCTCGGTGAAAAAGCGAGCGATGTTGCCGATGGACTGGCGCATGTCGAAGCGCATCCAGGCCGCCAACGCCTTGAGACCGATTCGTACAGCACCTCCGAGGTTGGCCGGCAGCGGGGCGAGATGTGACCTTTGGCAGGCGTCGCAGTGATGTCTGTGGAGCTGGTACTGAGTGGTTTTGACGGTGAGGACGATATCTTCGACAGTGTGGTGATGTCCGACGCCGAGGTCGGAGAATTCCCCCGAGCAACCGGGACAGGCCTCCAACCGTCGGTGTTCGATGACATCGATGTTGTCAGGGTTCTTCCGTCCAACCCCGTTGTGGAGCACTTCCAGTCCGATGGATTCAAGAAGCGAAGGGCTTCGCAGGGCAAAGAAGTCTGCTGGTGAGCCTGAAAGCGGCCCTGCCACGGGATGGTCGATGGCGACCCCGAGCAAGGCGCTCACGTTCACGACCCATTCGCATCAGCTCCCGCTGAGCACTCATCGGATCGACACCCCGTTGTGGAGCAATGGTGTGGAGCAATGGTGTGGAGCACCGCTGCAGACCACAAGCGGCCTTCGAGGCTCGCCTCAGGTTGTGATCTCCTCGGTGGTGTCGTCGTCTTCCAGAACCTCGGGCGGCGGGCTTGCGGGGCGACGGATCGGGGACGTGGGGATCTGCACGGTCTCTCGCCGAGCGGTCTGCCGACCCTTGAGGGCTTCGAGTCGCTCGGATGGGGGCTCCTCATATCGGAACACGCTGCGGCCGATTCGGATCCGGCTGCCGCTGCGCAGCGGAACGCTGCCGCTGATCGCATCCCCGTTGACCTTGACCGTGGTCCACCAAGACAGCGCCTCGATGAGGTGGTGCCGGTCATCCCAGTACACCCGAGCGGCCTTGGCAGCGACCAGCAGTCCGATGACCGGGATCTGATTGTTTCGCCCCAGGAGCACCTCTCGGTCACCGGGAGTCCAGGTGCGAGCCGCATCTCCAAGCTGCACCAGCCGGGCGGACTCCAGGCGATGCTCGCTCTCCGCCATGCGCAGCAGGGTGCCCTTGTCCAAGCCAAAGGTCGCCGCGGTCTGAGGCTCTGTGGTGGTCGGTCGATAGCGGGCGAGCTGGTTGATGAACTGGCCCTTCCAGACCGGCACGCTCCGTCCGCTCTGGATCAGGAAGGTGAGCTTGAAGATGCCCACCTGCAGAGAATCTTTGGGCTGGAGCGGGTGCGGTCGACCTTTCTGCAGGGGCTTTCCGTTGAGGGTCACCCCGTTGTTGCTGCCGAGGTCGACCACCACATAGCGATCTCGCTGGCGGGCGAGCTGGAGATGCCTGCGGCTGACGGAGACATTGGGCAGCCGCAGCTGCGCATTGTTGCCCCGACCGATGATCAGATCGTCGTCTTCGATGGCATACGCCCGATCTTGGTAGCCGCGCTGTTGAACAATGAAGAAGCAGGTCTGCATGTCGGAGATTCTATCGCCTGCGCAGGAAACCACTTGGGCATCAAGGTGAGAAAAGAAGTCCCAAGCCCCGGTTAGCAACAGAATTCCACTGACAGTGAAGAGTGCGTTCATGCCGGCTTCGCGTTCGCTGACAGGGAATTCAAGATGCCTCTTCCCCTTCCCCACCCACAGCAGCGGTGCGCCTGAGCAGCCCTGACCTCACTCCCCTCGACTCTCCTGCAGAGATTTGCCTCCGCTCCAGCAAGCCGATGTCCAGCGAAGCCGCCAGAAAGGGACCACCTTCGAGACCCTCAGCAGATCGTCCGACGCCCCGAGCAGTGGATGTACGCCACGCTGGTCGCCCACTGTGCTCCTGGCTGTCGCTGGCACACGGATCCCGACGTGCGCGCCATGGTCGCTCAGCGACTGAACCACACGGACGACGAGTCAAAGTGGCGGACAGGACAAACAAAGGGTGTCTTGTCGGAGCGCGGATCGTGAAGTGCTGTGGTCGCGAGGCTGCTGAGGCCGTTTTTACTCCCCTGCGGCTGAGCGGTCGCCCTCCTCGTCTCCGAGAACCGGTCAGAAATCGTACCGACACCAACGACACCCAGAACGGCGGCAATGCCACACCTCCGAGCTCGGGCGGATGCGGGTGCACCTCGGCCCCCCTCTCCGTCAGCGTCTTCTGGTTTTTCCCCCTGATCGCGACGCGACGCCGGTGTGTCAGGAAAGCACAATCTTCCGGCCCCTCAGAGGCCGACGCATGCGCCCTGAGGGCCGCAGCAAACCCGGCTCGTGCTGAAGTGCAGGGCGGCATTCCTCGCCCAGCGCCAGGAGCACCCACCACAGTCCCAGCATCGAATCAACCACCCAGTGCCTCACCCCACACCCGGAACAGGAGGGGTCATGTACCCGGTCTGCGTCAGGGCGTCGGGGTTCAGCTGACTCAGGGCGTCGGGGTTCAGCTGACATACGCCGAGGCCCGCGAGCACCAGCAGCGAGCCATCTGTGTGGAGGTGAAGCTGCCCGACGAGGCCCCGCAGCATCCCACCACAGACGGTGACATTCTCCAGGCTCTCCAGTCGAATCGGTGCGCTCTCTCGCTCACACACCACCGCATTGTATGCCTCACCCGGCTTGAGCATCGCTCCCTCCTGGACCCTGCCGCGTACCCCCCTTCCCTCCTCGACTGTTCCAGATTCCGTCCGGGTCGGATACAGACTCCGTCATGCCTCCAGTCAATCCCCGCCATGGCGTCCACCCTTCCCTGTGGCTGCTGCCCGACGAGGATTCGCAGCTCGTCCCGGTGCTCGCAGCGCTCGCCGAGGCCTACAGCGGCCCCCGGTTCGTTCCGCACCTCACCCTGCTCGGCAGCATCCCCGGCGGAGAGCTGGTGGCCCGGTCCGCATCACTGGCTGCACGGCTCTCCCCGATGATGCTGCCGACCGGTCCGGTGCTCAAATCGACGCGCTGGTTTCGCTGCCTGACACTGACGATCCCGCTGTCATCGGTGCTCCAGTCTGCCCGTGATGCCGCAGCGGATGCCTTCGGTGTGCCTGCCCGCCCGTGGCTCCCGCACATCAGCCTGCTCTACGGCGATCTGCGCGCAGACCAGACCGCTCGCATCACCGAAGGTCTGCCCACGCTGCCGACCGCCGTGCGCTTCTCGACCCTCGTCCTCGCTGCGACCATCGGACCGACGGAGGCATGGTCTGAGCTGGGGCGGTGGCGACTTCAGTAGAGGTTGCCGCTGCTGTTGCTGCTGTAGGTGATGTTGCTGAGGGAGGGGCTGGAGCTGGAGCGCGCACCGAGCAGGACAGGCTCGACCACGCTGGCGTCGAGACTGGGGGGCAAGGGCTGCTGAGCTGCACCGCTGTAGCGGACGGGAGAGTGAGAGAGACCGTCTAAGGATCCTGTCTGCAGTTTGCTTACTGTCGGGGCCGTGTACGGCGAATTTGGTTTTTGGTTACGGTCTACGCTCAGAGCATGGCCCGAGACCGGCTCTACAGGAGCGAAAAGAATGGACAAGATCACTGAAAAAATCAGGGAAATGTACGAGCTGTTCCCGTACCCGGCCGGAGGAGTCACCATGAGGCTTGGGGCCGACGCGCGTCTCCTCTTGAGCTACGGAAAGCGAACCCGCCAGTCGAGGGGGCCCCTGCATGTGCTCGACGCCGGCTGCGGTCGCGGAATCGGGCTGCTCGGCTGTGCGGTGCTGCAGCCCGATGTGCAGTTCCTGGGAATCGACATCAATCGCGTGGCGCTCAAAGAGGCTGCTGACCAAGCAGCAGCGCGCGGACTCAAGAATGTTCGGTTTATGGAGTGTGACTTAATGACGCTGGAGGGGCTTACGGTTCCAGAAGGTGGCTTCGACATCATCTATTCTTCTGGCGTCCTTCACCATCTCTCCGATCCAGCGCAGGGACTCAGGAAGCTAAAGACCGTCTGTGCACCGCACGGCCTGATCTCTTTTATGGTCTATGCCTCATACGGGCGTCAGCCGCTCTACCGCATGATCAACGGCGCACGGATTCTTCTGGGTGACTCCGATCCCGTCGCCGAGCGACTGCAGCCTGCGCGCGCGCTGGTCGAGTCCGCTCGCGATACGATTCTCAAGAACACGCCCTGGTACAATACGCCGGACGTCAGCGATGTGGAGTTTGTCGATCGCTGTCTTAATCCCAACGAAACCAGCTATGATATCGACTCGATGTGGACGCTCTTCGATGAGTGTGGCATGCGGTTTATACGCTGGCTTGAGCCCGACAAGTGGTCGGTCGAGAAGGCGCTGGAGCAGGACGAACTGCTCGCCAGGGCCCGGACTCTTAGCGAGCGTGACCAGTACCGGCTGATCGAGCAGATCTGCTGGCGGCCCTCTTTTCAGATGGTCATCTCCCACGCCGAAAATAGTCCCCGTCCCGGATACGACACGAAGGAGGTCAGGAGCACTCTCTTTGCGGTGAATCCGGAGGTCTCGTACTCGCTGGAGACCCGAAGCATTCGGGGAGCGCAGCGTATCGAGAGTCTTTCCTACCGGTTCGGCAGAGACGAGAACGTGCGGCTGAAGAAGGGGCCGATGACGACAGCGCTCATGATTCTAAAAGACCAGAACATGCCCTTTATCGGCGAATCCCTCATCAAGGTGCTGGCTGATGAGGGCGTCTCAGCCCAGAATGCTATCCGAGCAATTTCCGAATTGGTAGAGTTAAATCTTGTATACCGGCCCCATCTCTCGGAAGCGTGACGGACGGTGTCCGTCAGCCATTCGTAGATGGAGGGCGTCGCAAAAGTTTTCAAGGGAAGTCAATTCTTGAGGCTTCGGTCAGCCCAGCCTGGAGATATTGGCTCCTCTTCACGCCCACAGGAGTCCGCTGCGGGCAGGGCAAACAAGCGGTGTTTCCCCTCCGTGCCCGGTCCGAAGCTGTACAGGTGGGAGTTGTCGGGTAGGAAAATGGCCTTCCGGCTCAACGAACTTCAGCTCTGCAATGCCCCTGGCCGCGCTGTTCAAGCCGGTCTAAGCAAGCACTCCGTGGGCTTCTTCTCCACGACTTCAGGTTGAATGTATCGATCTGAAGTCGGTTCGTGACAGACCAGGCTGCCCTGAGGTGTCCGGCCCCTCCGTCGCGAAGATGGCGTGTCTGGACAGTAGATTGGCGCGCTTTGAACGTGTCACGCCCTGCTTCAGTCTTTACGTTCCAGCAACGACCCGATGGAGCATCATGAAGCGGACATTTACCCACCACGACATCCCAGATCAGAACGGGAAGACCTTCTTCATTACTGGTGCCAATACCGGGATTGGTTTCGAGGCTGCCGTAGCGTTCGCTGGCAAGGGCGCGAGGGTGCTGCTCGGATGCCGAAACCCAGAGAGGGGCAACGATGCCGTCGCGCGCATCCGGGAGGCTGTTCCGCAGGCAGATGTGATCGTTGTCCGCATCGACCTCGCTGATCTGGACTCCGTCAGAGAGGCCGCAGCCGTGGTCAATCAGGAGCCACAGCTCGACGTGCTGATCAACAACGCCGGCATCATGTGGAATCCCAAGACCATAACGAAGGACGGCTTCGAGTCGCAGTTTGGCATCAACCACCTGGGCCACTTTGCCCTGACTGGACTGCTTCTGATGAAGCTGGAGGAGACTCCTGGATCGCGCATTGTCACCATCTCCAGTGGCGCCCACAAGATGGGGAATGGTGACCTCCCATGGGACGACATCCACGCGGAGAAGGACTACAGCAGTGTGCAGCGTTACAACGCATCGAAGCTTGCAAACTTGATCTTTACTCATGAGCTGGATCGTCGCCTGAGGGCTCGCGGAAGCGACACCGTCGCTGTGGCTGCTCACCCTGGAGGCGCCAACACTGATCTGTTTCGGCACGTCCAGGGCTTCATGTACGTGGTCTTATGGATCCTCCAGCCGCTCACGTGGCTGCTCATGAATTCCCCGAAGCAAGGCGCCTGGCCCACGGAATTTGCAGCCACGGGGCCTCAGGTCCAGGGAGGACAATACTTTGGGCCGAGCCGCTTCGGCGAGATCTCTGGACCTGCACGACAGGTCGACTCCAGCTCGCAGAGCAAGGATCCGGCGAAGGGCAAGCGGCTCTGGGAGCTGAGCATCGAGTTGACCGGGGTCAACCCAGCCATCTGATGACCGGTCTGCCACAGTCCAGAACAACCTCGTGCCATCCGTCTGCGCGGGCCAAGAACGGCTCCAGTGCCGCATAAACGGCCTCGGCGTTCCCTGTTCTGTCCTGAACATTTCCCCTGCCACCTCCGCCGCTAGCGGCCGCTCCGAGCTGCGCGCCCAGCCGCGCGGACGTCACCACCTCAGCGGCCGAGCCTCTGGTCGACGCGGATCTGAAGCGGACTGAGGCCATGGTCACTCGTCAGAGCAACAATCGAGACGCCACGGCTCGGGGAGTGGGGTCAGGGCTGGCTGATGTGCACCGCTGCTGTGGGTGAGCGAGCGAACAAAGCCGCTTGAATTCCCTGTCAGCTGTGCGGGTGGGATTGTGGAGGTATCCGTTTAGTCTGGTCTAAACGGAATCAGGCAGGCGCGGTGCCGATAGCGGGGAGATCTCCAATCGCCAGTCGGTGAAGTGCCCTCGGAATGAGCTCAAACCAACTCGCTCCACGTCTGGCGAGTGCTCGGATGATGGCCTTCTCACTGCTTCCGCTCCACATTCATCGTCGGTAGCCATCTTCCCGCCAGCCGGTCTCATCCACATGAACCAACGGCTCACGGAGCAGGTCTTCCCACAGCTTCTCGGTGACCGGCTCCAGTGTCTCCATCAAGCCGCACAGACACTGGCTGATGGAACCCTTCGACCACGACAGCCCGACACCCTCCGTGAAGAATCTTGCGATGTTTCCGATGGACTGGCGCATGTCGAAACGCATCCAGGCCGCCAGGACGAGGGAGTTGGGACCGATCCGAACGGGTCCGCCGAGGTGCTGTGGCAGGGGTGCTTGATGGTCTACCGGACAATCGGGGCAGTGATGTCGATGCAGATCGTACTGGGTTGTTTTCACAGTGAGAACGATGTCTTCGATGAGGTGTCGATGTCCGATGCCTTTATCGATGAGGCTGCCATTGCAATCCGGGCAGGAATCCAGCCGACGGCTCTCCATGACGTCGACGGTCTTGAGCTTCTTCCGACCAGCACCCTTGTGCCCCTTCTTCCGTCCAGCAGCTCGTGGCTTGTCGGAGCTGGGCTGGTGCTTCGCTGGCTTCACGCCTTTGACGGGACGTTATTGGCGGTTGGCTGGACCGACGGAACCGGTTTTCCACTCCCGTAGCTCGGTTTCCAGGGCTGCGATCCGACTGAGCCGCGATCAGAGCATCTTGCTTCTGGAGCCGGTCGAGGAGGATGGAATTCCTCTGCTCGGGGCTCATGTCTCCATCTTACAGGAGAGACCGGACTAAACGGTTACAGCTGGGCCTCGAGATGTGCGATGGGACGCGGTCCCGCTGCGGGGCGGGTGCGCTTGAGAAACAATCGGGCGGCGCGAGGACCTGAACGCTAACCACATCATGTGGTCAAGGGCAGACGCCTGCATTGTTGGAGGTGTTCATTGCTCCTGCAATTGTGCAGCTACGGAGTGGCCCCCCTGGAAGACCAGTGTCCCAAATGTAGCCAATTCGACAGTTCGCACCGAAGTCGACTGCTTCATCCTGGCAGAGGCTGGCGTTGTCTTGAATGAACACGTCATTGTATATGAGCGTGTCATTTGAGAGCTGACCCAGGTTGATCAACGTGGCGTTGTTGGAAATGGTCAGCCCACTGGATTCCTCGAGGTTTCCAAATCCGTCGATATCGGTCAGTGCATCGTTGCCAGAAATGATAATATCGCCATCCACTATCAGCTGGTACCCAAGACCTTCAACGTGAGTCAACGAGGGGTTGTTAGTGATGTATAGAGAGCGAATGCTCTGAAGACTTCCAAGTCCGCTTACATCGGCCAAGACTTCATTATTATCGATGATAATCGAATGGCTTGTGGCGACGAGGACCGATAGGCCGTCAATGTTTGTCAGCGCGGCATTGTTAGCGATTGTGAGATCGTCAAGCGTCCACTCCAGACTACCCAGCCCATCTATGTTGGCCAGCATGGGGTTGTCTTGAATCGTAATAGACCCCTGCACAGATGAGAGACTTTCAAGTCCATCAACATTGGTGAGTTCAGGGTTGTCATGAATGGACAAGTCTTGATTTACACTAACGAGGCTTGCCAGTCCATTCAGGTTGGTCAGCGCCGCGTTGTTGTAAATGCTCATGCTGCTGTTCAGCTCTGTGATGTTCAACAGTCCATTCACGTTGCTTAGCGTCGCGTTGTCTGAGATCCGAATGCCTTGAGTCACACTCGTCAGGTTCGACAATCCATCTATGTTGGTCAGCGCCGCGTTGTTTGAGATGATGATGTCACCACTCACATCCGTCAGGTTCTCCAGCCCGTCCAGATTGGTCAGCGATTCGATGTTGTCGATCAACAGGTAATTGTCCACTGTCGTGATGTCCCCAAGCCAGCCATCGAGCCTGTCATAGAGGTCTCCATAGGCTGGGCAAACAGCTGACTGAGCGGTCGAATTCGAGCAGTCGAGACCGGACTCACCGGGGTGCCCGTCGATAAACTGACGCAAAAATGGAACAAAGTCCAAGACTGTCACGATGCCATCGCCCGTGGCATCCACTTCAGCACAAGCACTGCCGATGTCGAAACGAACGGCTTGAAAACATGAAATGAAGACAGAGAAGTCCAATACGCTTGTGACGCCATTATTGTCATAGTCTGCATCACAGGCATTACCGATTCCATCGCCATCCGTATCGACGCCTGGCGTCAAGCTGTCGTCATGGTTTACGCAGAGGTCACATCCATCTCCAATGCCGTCGCCATCCAAGTCTCCATTCGCATCCGCATTGTAGAAGTTTGGGCAAAGGTCGACTTCATTGGGATCACTGCTGAATTCTGGCCAGCCATCTCCGTCTGCATCGGCAAGGATTACCCCATCTGACCAATACGGACCCGCATCGGCCCTGCCGGAAGGACCGAGCGCCGCACCATAAAGAGAGCTGTTCCAGTAGTCAAGATCCGCCGATGATACGATCCCATCACGAATATAGTCGAACGCGGCGATGTCGAGTCCGACGTTCGCTTGCAGTAAGCCATAGTCAGCGAGATCAATCAGTCCATCATTATTCAAGTCCCCATCGCACTCGTTTCCATAGAGGTCACCGTCACTATCGAGCTGCTGCGGGTTGAAGTATTCAGTGCAATTGTCCACCGTATCGTCGAGGCCGTCCAAGTCCGTGTCCGCGGCGGAGGCCGTTGCGGACAGAGTCAGCCCGATGAGAACACAAACGAGCGTGTGGATGGCTGGCAGCCAACTCCTGGGTACAGCGTGCATCTTTGGATTCCTGATTACGGTAGGCAATGAGTCCTTCCCTGAACCTGTGAAGGTTTGAGGGAAATCGGCTAAAATCGGTGTACGGTTACGCCGTGGTGAGTGTCTGGAACCACTGGCATCAATTGTGTTGTTCATGCTGCATCACGGTTGTTAAGAATGGTTTCTCTAAACGTGCATGAACATCGGGGTAGCTGCAGGAATATTTTCCCCGTTCGGTGTCGATGTCGCCAGATATGGGTTCCTTCAGCTTCAGAATTTTCCCCGCTTTGATTGCCGTTGAGATTGGTGAAGGTGTGGGTCGGGATGTTCATGGAGACCTCTGGATTGCCACAGATGCAATTAACATTCCTTCTTGATAATCGGCGTTTACCCATTCAATGGCGTGTGCTTCGGTTAATTTTACGACACGGGTGTCGCGGGTTGAGAAGACAGTCGGTGCTGCTGGCAGAGGCGACATCGAGAAATCCGGCACTTAGACCGTTCCCGATCGTCAAAGCGTTGTCGCAGCAACTCGGCAAGCCTTGGTCAGTGCCCAGGATCAGTCGTAAAGTGGGTAAGAAAAACAAGCAGCGTTTTTCGGCTGCAGGTCTCGCCTGAAGGCGTGGTCCACACCGGGTGCTGGCGAGGCTTTCCGGGCAGCAAAATGTCCCCCTAGCTCAACGAACTCCAGTTCTGCAAGGCCCATGCTCGCGCTTGCCAAGCCGGTCTAATGCTGCCCTAATGCCATCCTGAAAAACGAGCTATCGATGACTCTGACTGAGGTTGTCGCGCCGCCCTATGCCAGGTGCGACCCCCTGCAACCCCGCTGTAGAGCAGTTCCAGTCCGATGGATTCGAGGCGCAAAGAAGTCCGCTGGTGAGCCACGGGCCGTGTCGATGGCGACCCCAAGCAAGGCGATCACGTTCGCCACCCGACCCATTCGCATCAGCTCCCGCACCAGCCCCTTAATCCTCTGGATCAGGGACTTCTTCAGGCGCGTCCTTCCCTGATTCTCCCGAAGTCTCCGTTGCATCCGCGCCAGATTCTTCTGTATCGACTAAGTCTTCCTGTCTCGGGTTCGAGTCTTTGTTTACAGTCAAGGGTAGCGTACCCCTGTAAGCCTCCAACTCAAACGCCAGCAGTAAACTGGCGGACGCTTGCAGCGCTAATCATTTGTTACTCGTCTTTACCCTCCTTGGTCTGCAGCATACGCGATGCATCCTCGCCCCGATACTGTTCGCATATGACAGAAGTTCCCAAACTCAAACCTTAGCTCACTAAGCAATACATACAGACTCGTACTGTAGACTCTCATCCGTCTAGCCGCTCACGGGCCCCTCTTTACCGATCGAGAGCACCACCCCTGCACCGGGTGCAACTCGCGCCGCAGTGGCTGTGATCTCCTCCAGATAACAAGGGTTCATGACCAAAACCGTACCCACCTTTCGGCCGATCAGGTCCTCCGGAGAACAGATCCGGTGCCCGCTTCCGGGAATGTACATCCCTTGTTTGGCCGGGTTTTGATCCACAAGTCCGGCGAACCACCGGCCCTCGGGATCGAGCCAGTTCGCGAGGGTAACGCCCTTCGCCCCCGCGCCCCATAGCCACGTCTCTCCGGGACTTCGCCGCGCGAGGGCTCGGATATGGTCTTCAAAGGCTTGCCTTCCCAACGCAAACCTCCCAGAGGACTGAATGGCTCGCGGTGGAGTGATTCTCATCCCAAGCTCCGCTTCCATCCAATGATACTGCTCCCCAAACACTCGCTCATGTCGGGTGACCCGAAACCCTACGCGGGCCAGGGCATGCTCCAGTCCCTCCGCGGTGTACAGAACGCAGTGCTCATAAAATAGGTCGAAGAACATCTGATGCCGCACAATCCATTCTGCGGATGGCGTCTCTAAGACAAGACGCGCGCCCAAGTGCCGACCAGGGGTCCCGAGAGCAGCTCGAAGAAAAGCAGAGGGGTCCACCACGTGCTCAATCACATGTCGTGACAGGATCACATCGGGGTGCCCTGCGGGCTCACTGTGGGTGAGATATCGACGGTGAAAGCGTCCCCGCCCCCCGTGGGTGCTCGGCGCTCCCTGATAGGTCCCATCAAAACCGCTCCCCTCACACCCGGGCAGACGCTCGAACAAGGCACCGAGAAAGTGCCCCTTACCGCAGCCGATCTCCAAGACAGCACTTCGCCCCTCACCGAGGAGTTCGGCGAGCCGTTCCACCCGCTCCTCATGGTGCGCTCTGAAGGCTGAACTAAAGCCTTGGCTATTGTCATAGCTCTCACCGTAGCGGATGAGTCCGGGTTCGAAGAGGCGATTCCACAGGCTCCCACAGCTTCCACAGCGGGCGACTTCCAACGCCCCCTTCGGTGCCTGTCGTGCGGCTTGTGCGGTCGCGAAAGGCGCATGGAGCAAGACGGGAACCTGTGCCTGCTCCATCAAGATCTCCGACGCCCGGCCTCCGCAGACCGGACAGCTCAGGAGGCCCACGAGGGCCCACGCGCCCGGCGACCTGCAGCCATAGAGGCCATACTCCGCTCGAGGGCGGGGCGAAGTCGATCAGCAAAAGGCCGCTCACGAAGACGCTCATAGCCTTGCTTAGCCAGATCCTCACGGTCCTCACGGACCAATAGCGCCTCGCAGGCCTCCACATAGGTCTCGGAGGGCGCCCACTGGAAGGTGTCTTCAAGCCACGCCTGCTCGTTGCAGCCCTCCACCATGGCCAGACACTGGTTGTGGACTTGGTAGAGAATCCGGGTCCACGGGAGCTGGCCCATGTCCACACTCTGTCGGGGCGTGAGGTTCACCTTGGTCCGTCGAATGAGGTGATTGCGATAGAGCGCCGGGGCATCAAACTGATATTCAACCTTGTGCCCCCGTCGCATGAGGGTCTCCAAGACCATTTTTCGATTGTCGGTCATAGAGCCATAAAAGAAGAAATCGATATCTTGGTGCTCGAGACTTTGGAAGTCTTCGAGGGCCGAGGTGTAGCCGGGCTCCACCCAGTGGCAGTCGATCCCATGGGTGCGAAGCTGGCCTTTACTTGCACGGGCCAGATCCCAGACCTCCACCGCATTGGCGAGAAGTGGCAGATACACCTGGTCCAGATAGGTCCGATTGGCCGCCGTGTTCAGACCGGTGGGTTTCACAACCTCGGTATTTACAGCGATATAGGCGATGTTGGCGTCCTTGAGCTGCTGGACCTCTTGAGGAGTGCCGATCAAGTGGGCCCCAATCAGGAGGTTTAGACAACCGCTCTCCACCTTGTTCACCGCGAGGGTCACTCTGACTCCCGCATCTTCCAGACCGCCCATCAGCATCCGAATAATGTCGTTGAAGAAATGTCCGAACCGAAAGTTTTGCGGACTCACAACCGCCACGTGAACTCTCATCCATCCCTCACAGTGCGGAGAACATCACCGCGCCTGAGATATCGGTACACACAGGGCAGAGTTAAGCCGATTGAGGACACAGAACGCTGTGATAGTACGCGCTCAATCGATCCCAAAAATCCGAGGGATTCCACCCGTGAGCCTGCTCATCCATGGGATGGAGCCCCACCCGGACCAGCGGCTCACTGGACTCTTTCTGGTGGGCCGTGTTCACCGGGCACGGAAGGGCCCAGCGTCCGGAGAGCTCGCTGCTCATCTTGCGCGCGAAGGCCTCCCCGCGGAGCGCAAAGCCCGAAGGACACAAGATCTGCTGGCTCGGCGACATGACGAAGGCACCATAGGTCGCCGCGAGGAGATCCACCGGCTGGTAATCCCGAACATATTCCGGTGCGCGAACTGTCGGAATCTCACCGGAGAGCCAGCACTTCGCCAGATATTGTGCGAACTTCGGCGTCTCCATCGGTCCAAGAGGATTTCCCACCACAAAGCGATGAAAGGGCAGCCTGTAAGCCTCACAGAAGTAAGCCATCCGCTCTGCAGTCAAGCGTTTGGATAGACCATAAGGATACATGTCCTCTTCCGGGCGGGTCCCTCGGCCCACACCACCTTCAAAGAGCGTGCTGGTAACCACAACCCGTGTTTTCCACGGCGCGAGTTGGCCCAAGGTCCGGTCCATCCCCCTCGTGTTGTGCTCTACCGCTCCCTGCACATCGAAGCGGTCGCTCCGATAGTCGCTCACCTGGGCACCATGATGGCAGAACACATCGAAACGCTGGGAAGCAACCAGATCTTGAAAGCCTTCCGAACCCCACGGCATCTCAAAATGCTGGGTACACCAGCTCTCCCCTTGGATGACCCTGAGCTGCCTCAGGCCAGTGTAGGCAGCGAAAGGCCGGCGATACACCGCCGTGACCTTCGCCCCTCTCAGGGCCAAGGCTCTGGCGAACCAGAGCCCGGTAAACGAACTCGCCCCCGTGATCAAGATCTCCATCAGCCGAGGACCAAGGGCCAATGTTTCAGCGGATCGTAGTCCGGCAGCCCGGCGTCTTTAGGGGAGATCACCGCAGGCGTTGCAGGCCACTGAATCTCGAAAGCGGGATCGTTATAGCGCACGCCACGCTCACTTTCTTGCGCATAGGCGGCGCTCACCATGTACATCAGCTCGGTATTGGGGGCCATGGTCATAAAGCCGTGAGACACCCCCGGTGCGATGAGGATCATCTTCCGGTCATCGCCGTCCAAGATCTCCGCCGCCCATTTGCCGAAGGTCTTTGAGTTGGGTCGCATATCGAGGATCACATCGTACATTCTTCCCCGCAGACAGCGCACCAACTTCGACTCCCCATGGGGAGGAATCTGGTAGTGAAGGCCTCGCAGGGTATGGTTAGCGGCGCTGAAGGAGTGATTGACCTGCACCACCTCCGGTAGCTCCTGCGAAAACTGGTCCCGACAGTAGATGCGACCGAAGTGCCCGCGGCTGTCGGCATGACGAGGCTGAATTACCCGGGCGCAACCCTCGATCGGAAGCGCTTCAAAACGCATCATGAAGACGTCCCCGGCTTCACCCGGCGAAGCCAGGAGCTCGGCCAATAGGTCAGCACATTACTCACGTGGCTCTCATCGAACATCCGCTTGGGCATGTCGAGAAGGAACTCCTCATTGTGCTCCACAAACTCAAGCGCCGCTCGCTGCGGGTTGTCTTCCACCCAGCTCGGCTCCCCGCCGGGCACCCGAGCCAGGTCTTCCATCACCCCATCCGTCACCACGATGAAGCTGCCTTCGCTCACCAATGGTGCATAGGCCTCAAGCTCACGGGCGACGTGGGCTTTGGTGTGGTTAGAATCCAAGATCACGAGGACCGTCTTCGCATCGCCCATCACTCGCCGAACCTCCGCGAGGGTTTCAGGCGCTGCAGAGTCTCCATCGATCACGGTGATCCGCTCGGACATGGGGTGGGCCTCGATGGCGTCCCGGTTGCAATCCCGCAGGGCGATCTCCACCCCGATGACGTGCCCCTTCCCCATCGCCGCACACAAGCTCGCATGGAAGATGAGGCTGCCTCCATGGGCGACACCGGTCTCAATGATCACATCGGGCCGTAGCTGATAGATGACCTCTTGCAGGCGCATCAGGTCTTCGGGCAGCTGAATAATGGGTCTGCCCATCCAAGTAAATTGGTAGCTGTACCGCAGGGACCACCCCGTGGTGAGCCACGCTTGGGAGACCAACTCAAAGGCCTCTCGGGAATACAGGGAGATCTCTCGGTTGCTGCCCTCATTCATCATCTGCAGGGTCCCAGTATTCGTATCGATGGTGTACTTCATCACATCACTCCAGTGGTCCCCCTCCCTTCGAAGCGCGTGGAAGGGGCTTGAATTCGTCAGCTTCGGTTGATGGCCATTGGCGAGTGGGCCCAGCGCAATCCGCGGGCTTGGGCATGGTGCATAAAGGTCCGAATCTGCGCGGCGGTGAAGCCATCCATGGCCTCTGTGCCGGAGTAGAAGGCCACATACCACTGGGCGATCAGCTTGACGGTCTGCTCATAGTCGAGTGTGGCATCCCACCGAAGCACCCGTCGGGCTTTGTCGCAGCTGAGCTTGAGCAAGCCCGCTTCGTGAAAGGGCATCTGGTTCACCACGTCATAGCTCTTGGTGGGGTCCGCCCATCCCCAGGCGCTCGCCAGATCCGTCAGAAGGGTCTGGACCTCCACATCCTCGGGGGAGGAGGGCCCGAAATTAAAGGCTTGTCCGTGGAGCTCAGGCCGGCTGCACAGCGCGGCACCCAGCGCGAGGTAGCCACTGAGGGGTTCCAGCACGTGCTGCCAAGGCCGCGTCGCCTCTGGACAGCGGATTCCAACGGCGTTGCCATTGGACCAGGCCCGCACCGCATCCGCCACGATGCGATCCCTCGCCCAATCTCCACCTCCCAACACATTTCCGGCTCGACCAATCCCTACCCGAACGGGTCCGTCTTTGGGAAAGAAGGAGCGGATCATGCCGCTGATAGCAAGCTCTGCCGCCCCCTTGGAGCTGCTATAGGGATCTCTTCCGCCGAGACGATCCGTCTCTCGATATCCCCAGGCCCACTCCACATTCTCATAGGCCTTATCACTGGTCACCATGACCACAGCACACAGGGAGTCCAACTCACGGAGCGCCTGCAGGACGTGCACGCTCCCCATGATGTTGGTGCCGTAGGTGGTGACGGGATCGTCGTAGCTCTCCGACACCAACGGCTGAGCCGCGAGGTGAAAGACCATTTCTGGACGGTAGGCTGCGATCGCTTCACGGAGGTGGTTTAGATCTCGAACGTCCCCCCTACCGTCGATGAGGCTGTCCGTCTTGCCCACCACCCCAAACATCGAAGGCACCGACACCTCACCCAACGCATAGCCATGAACCTCGGCGCCGAGAAGCTCCAGCCAACGGGTAAGCCAGGTGCCCTTGAAGCCGGTGTGACCGGTCACAAAGACCCGCTTGCCTCGGTAGATGCCACCAAACATATGCCCTCCTCAGACCTGGGCCAGCTGGCGATTCCAAACCGCCCACGGTGCTTTCCCCTCAGCCCACAGGCGCTCAAGGAGCCGGAGATCTCTCAAGGTGTCCATGCACTGCCAGAAGCCTCCGTGGGTGTAGGCGTTGAGCTGCCCTTCTGAGGCGATCTGCTCGAGAGCTTCCAGCTCAAAGCTGGAGCGATCGCCGGCGATATAGGAGAACACCGCAGGCTCCAGCACCATAAAGCCGCCATTGATCCACCCCTCCCCGGTCTGGGGCTTTTCGCTGAAGGAGCTAATCTGATGGCCGTCCATCTCCAGCCGGCCAAAGCGCGCTGGGGGCCGAACCGCGGTGACGGTCGCGAGCTTGCCGCTGAGCTCATGACTACGCTGCAGCTTAGCGATGTCCACATCGCTGACCCCATCGCCATAAGTCATCATGAAGCGTTCCTGACCGATGATTCTCTGAAGACGTCGGATCCGTCCGCCGGTCTGAGTCTTGAGACCGGTCTCGATCAGATGCACCTTCCAGTTCTCGCGAGTGCCGCCGTGGGTGGTCAAGCCACCGGTGGAGAGGTCGACGGTCAGATCACATCCGAGCTGGTAGTAGTTGAGGAAGTACTGCTTGATATCATTCCCTTTGTACCCAAGAGCCACCACGAACTCGTCCACACCCTGGGCGGCGAGTCCCTTCATGATGTGCCACAAGATCGGCTTCCCGCCGACTTCCACCATGGGTTTGGGTCGGTCAACCGTCTTCTCTGAGAGCCTCGTGCCGAAGCCACCCGCCAAGATCACCGCCTTCATGGACACCCCTCTGCTGCAGTTTAGACAAACACAGTGGACTGTAGTGGATAAGAAATTCAAGCGGTGTTTGGCGGCGGGGTTGAGTGTGTGAGGTCGTGTTTGTGGGTGTTGTGGAGGCGGTATTCCGCCCCTTGCAGTCGAGCGGTGCGGCGCCGGGCTTTCGCGAGGCGGTCACATTCCTACCAATAGTC
>JAQXDW010000002.1 GCA_029251165.1 Myxococcota bacterium | reverse complement strand
CGACGCAGACACCGACGCAGACACCGACGCAGACACCGACGCAGACACCGACGCAGACACCGACGCAGACACCGACGCAGACACCGACGCAGACACCGACGCAGATGCCAGTTTCGAGGCTGTCCAGGACATCTTCGACGCCCAGTGTGTTCGCTGTCACGCTCCCGAGGGCAGCGCTAGCTGGCTGGATCTCTCTGAGGGCAAGGCCCACGCCAGCATCGTCAATGTGCCCAGCGACCAGCAAGACACCTTCGACCTCGTCGAGCCAGGCTCATCCAAGGACAGCTACCTCTACGGAAAGCTGGAGGGAATTCAGAAGAGCCTCGGCGGCTCCGGAGACTCCATGCCACCCGACAAGAAGTTCTCCGGTGATGACCGCATGACGATCGAGACCTGGATCCTCAACGGCGCGCTGGAGTAGCCGCTCAGTCTCGTCGGCGGAGCAGCGCGACGCCAGCGATCCAGAGGAGGCCGAGCAGGCTTGCGGGCTGGCTGGCTGATGTGCAGCCGCAGCCCTTGACTGCGTCCTCGCCACCAGACTCCAGCTCTCCCTCCGGTGCAGGTGCCTCCACGCCGTAGACGCACACATCGTCGACGTTCCAGCCCCCCATGCTCAGGCCGGCATCCGAGACGATCTCCCAGCTGATGGTGAGGTCTGAGGCACCTGCAGCGTCGAGCTGGATGGTCTGGAGCGCCCACTGGCTGTCCTGGTGATGCTCATCACCGATGTCGTACTCGGTGCTGTGGTTCTCCCAGACGAGATCGTCGTTGATCAGGACGCTGGCCTGGTCGTAGTAGCCATCCTCAACGCTCAGCCACCGCTGGAACTGAACCACGACGGTCTCGTAGCCCTGGGTCTCGATGGGAGGGGTGGTCAGCTGGTTGTGCTTGTCGTTCTGGTACTCACCGTTGTAGCTCTCGCCGTCGATCGTGCCGCCGAGGTCGTTGCCCCAGACCTTGTCGCCGCTGTAGGCAAAGTCCGGATCACCGCCCATGCCGTTGGGGGTGCCCCACATCCAGTCGTCGGCACCAGAGGATGCCTCGCCAGCCAGAAGCGCGCTGGTGAAGCCACCGTCGTCCGACTCGAAGTCGTTGCAGTACAGCTCGACCAGCTCACCGACGTAGAAGGACAGCGGCGTGATCTCCCCACCAGCCGGTGCGGTGACGGACTCGCCCTCCATTGAGACAGCCGCGACGTAGTAGAGAACCTCCGTGCCGGCAACCTGAGCCGGGATCGCGCCGGTGACGGTCTGAGCACCCGACAGCAGAGTGGCCTCCCAGCTCTCACCGCCGTCCGAGCTGTAGCGCACCTCCGCAGTCTCGATGGTGAAGTCCGAGCAGCCCTCGGCGAGGTTGAGCAGGTCGGCCTCGACGGGGTACTCCGCTGCGGTCGCCGGCTGGTTGCCGACCGGCGCGGTGGTCAGGTTGAACAGCGCAGCATTTCCGCCAGGTCCGAGACCATGGCGAGAGAAGGCATCAATGATCGCGCAGAGGTTGGGCGTGCCGTCAGAGAGGTCGCCGTTGTCGTCGTCGGCTGCGACGAACTCATCGTACGCATCCGGGATCTCCGGACCGCCACGCAGGGCGGAGACAAACAAGGGGAACAGCGCCGCCTCAGCCGCCTCAGCGCCCAGCTCATCCTCCAGCTCACCCCAGAGATCCCAGACCGCGCCGGCGAAGATGAGGCCGTCGTAGTGAACCTCTCCGATCCAGTCTTCGGGGTAGACC
Source organism: Myxococcota bacterium (assembly GCA_029251165.1). Taxonomy (GTDB): domain Bacteria; phylum Myxococcota_A; class UBA796; order UBA796; family UBA796; genus JAQXDW01. Next base: position 66,107 of record JAQXDW010000002.1, on the reverse strand, counting down.
CGGTCCGGACTGGCATCGCGGATGCCGGAGCCGCTGTTGTAGAAGTACGGCGAGATGACCGAGTCACCGGTCAGGAAGAACGCAACGGAGTCGCCGATGCCTTCAGAGATGCTGCCATCCCAGGAGCCCGACAGCAGGTTGTAGTAGTGAAAGCCATGCCCCCACTCGTGGTAGTTGACATCCGCGATCCGAGCGGTGTTGTTGCAGCCACTCCCGGCGGTGTAGAAGTTGACCTCGCCGTCAAAGTAGGCGTTGCAGCTGCTGTCCAGGTTGACATTCGAGGTGATCCGGCTCCAGGAGTTGTTGACCTGAGGGGCATACGCTTCGGCCCAGTCACGAACCTGATGGAGGAAGACGTAGGTGTCGATCTCCGCCTGAGTGGTGTCTCCGGCAACCCAGGTGTTCTCGCCATCGACCAGCGAGAGGGTGGCGGTGACGTTGCTGTCGCGGACCCGGACGCCATCAGAGGTGAGGCTCGCGATCACCTCTCCCTCCAGCGCCCAGGTACCGTCCTCAGCGACCTCTGAGGAGCCATCCGCAGCGTCAAGAAAGACGCCGCCAAGCGGGGAGGTCGACATGTCGCCGTTGACCGTGCGGGTGTCGTGGGCGGCGTAGAGATCACCGGAGAGGAAGCGGACCTCGTTGTGGATGTTGAGCAGCGCGCCGGTCTGGGCATCGACAAAGGTGACCCACTGACCGACGGGAACAGCAGTGGTGCTGCGAACCTCCCAGCACAGGCGGTAGGCGATGCCGCTGCCCTGCTCGACCGGGAGCACAATCAGCGCTGCGGAGTCGTCGCTGTGCGGGCTGTAGGGTGCCGGACCGCCCGCGATGGCGGTGGCGATGGCCGTCGCGGCGGTCAGCGTCGGGGCCAGCGAGAGGCCTGAGGCTGCGGGGTGGGTGTCGATGCCAAAGGAGATGAGGCGGCCGGCCTTGATGTGAGCGGAGACCCCACCACGCCAGACGTCGACCTGCGCCGCAGAGCCCGGAGTGAGCCCATCGGGAACAACAGAGTCGTCAGTGCTGCTGCGGACCACCCGGTCGAGCTGGATGAACCAGGTCCCAGAGTCCGCATCAAAGCCGCTGTCGCCCAGGACAAGCTCAGCGACCGCCACGCCGACCAGGGCCGGGTAGCGCTCCAGAAGCGCGAGCACGGCCTCAGCGGCCTCTTCGGTGGTCTGTGGATCGCCCAGCTCGATGCTCGGCCCCCAGGCACGATGAGCGGTGCCGGTGCGCTCATCGAACCGCGCCAGCCAGCCAGCGCCCTCTCCCTCCGTGAAGCTCACCCAGCCCTCGCTACGACGCAGCGCATGCTGCCGCTCTGGGTGGTAGCGACGAACCCGCACCGGCTCCTGCCCGATGAAGGTGTGCTCATCTGGAGCAAAGGCCAGAGCATGTTGTCCGAGCAGCAGAGCGATGAGCATCAGGTCTCCCGAAGTTTCGTTGTACTACCCTCTCTCGGAAACCACTACTCGTCAATATGCCCCACAAAAGCATAACAATCACAAAATTCAATACAAAGTGTTCTGATAATCAGAACAATCAGAGAATCACCCGCGATTGGTTCGGATAATGTTTCGCGATTGACACACATCAAGGTTTACACCCTGCCCATGTGAGCACCCCAGCCCCCACTGCTCTGAAGCATTCGGCTCCCGGCTGCGGTCTCAGGGCGTCTCTGTCAGGACATCTCTGTCAGGACATCTCTGTCAGGGCGCCGCGGTGTCCACATCGTCGGGCTCGTCACACGCCATGAACTCGACGCACTCCTCTGGCGTCTCTCCACCACACGCTGTGGCCTCCAGGGCCGCAGTACAGTCCGCGACGGACTCGACGTCCTCAAAGCACTCCCGCTGGTTGTTGCCCCACTCCGGGTTGCCCCAGTAGTTGCTGTAGAAATCTACGCACTCCGAGACACGCGTGAAGCCTTCCTCGAAGCCCTCTCGGCAGGCAAGCACATTGCACCAGGCTGTCGCCATGGCATCAACGTCACCGATGGTGGTGAGCTCCTGGGTGCCGAGGAACTCCGCCGGCATCGAGTCGTCTTCAGTCCGACATCCGATCAAGGCAGCCAACATCATCCACTTCATGTGATCCCCTTCTAAGCCACCGCACTTCAGATAATGTCGTGCTGCGGCTGCTGTATCCGCTTCCTCGAATTCATTGCAGTCCAGCAGCCCCAGAGCAACCGTCTATCGTCAGCTCTAACCGATACTCGATGACAGCCTCATGCACGGCCACGGAACATCGCCTGTTGGCGGTGCGCTGCGCGATCGTCGCGCAGCGTGGCCTGCAGTGTGCTCCTCTTGTCGGTGAACACGAGCCCGGATGACCGGCGGTGAGTGCCTGCCTGATCGGGGTGTCCTTGTGCGGGTCCCGCGGCTACCAGCGCGCCGGCGGTGCGTGGTGGAGGTCGCCGTCCGCCTCCTCTTCTCCCTCAGGGTAGACCTCCTCTTCCCCCTCCATCTCATCGACCGGTACCGCGAGGACCGCATCTGAAGGGAGGATCTCCGCACGCGCGGGTGCACCGGTCGACTCTTCGATCCAGCCGCCGTCCTCATAGGCACCCTCGTCGCCATACTCACCATCAATCCAGATCATCCCGTCGATCTCATCAATGCGCCAGTACCCGTCAACCCAGACATCGCCGTCCCAGTACCCGTCAACCCAGATGTGCTCCTCGGTCGGTGGCGGAGTCGAGGGACGCCAGTACCCCACGCTCGCAACCCCTCGAAGCACCGCGCCAGCAACCCAGACGTACCCCAGACGGACTCCAGGTCGGTAGTAGGCTGCCCTGGGGCCAACCCGAACCACCCGCGGTGCTGGTCGACCCGCGCGGGCATGGTGTGCAGCAGGGCGGCGATGCGGCGGACGCGCATCGGCAGTGGGGGTGAGCGCGCTGAGGGCAAGCAGGACACCGAACATGGCTGGAACCTCCGGGGGGATGCTCCACCTGACGTGCCTTCCTGCCGCTTATTCAGTCCGATTCACTTTTTTGATTCGGATCATTTGGCCCGCCGGTTGGATCGGTCTGATCCCAGCCCTCGGAGTCGCCTTCCTTGAGGAACCAGAACTCACCGCCGCCGGGTGCCTCTTCATCCTCTCGGACCTCGGACTCAGCGTAGGGATCGGGGACCGCAGCCTGTGGCGTGACCCCCTCAGGCGGCTCGTCCTTGTTCCCCCCCCAGGCGGGGTTGCGCTGGGCCATGTGGGGCTGGGGTCGCCCCGGGTGTCCGGCCTCGTCTCGGACAGACTTCACCACCTCATGAACCTTGCCGATGCGTCTCTTGAGTCTGTCGCGAATACCCATGATTACTGGCTAATCAGCTTGGTGAGAGAGGCATACTGGCGAACCTTGAACCAGGTCAGCTCGCCGTTCTTGAAGTAGCGCATCGCCACCCAGAACATCTTCACGTAGTTGGTCGCCCAGGCCAGGTAGAACACCTTGTCGACGTTCTCCGGCTTCTTCCAGTGCTCGCGCTCGTCGATGAGCTTGCGGATGAAGTCACGCGGCACGAAGCCCTTGCTCGCCAGGCAATAGATCGCCAGGTAATAGCGATCCTCTGACGAGCGGGGGTAGTCCATCGACACCCGGAACTGGCTCCAGGACTTCGTCGCGCGGCCCTCGATGAGGTTGGGATCGAGGGTTCCCTCTTCGAGACCCTTCTTGGTCAGGGCAGTGCCTGGGAAGTAGTTGAGCGAGTAGAAGTAGATGTCGTAGGGGCGCGGCAGGTCCAGGAGGAATTCCGCAGTCTCCAGCTTCATGTCTTCGGTCGCATGAGGATTGTCGATGATCACGTCATAGACGATGCTGAGCTTCAGCTCCTTGTTGAACTCCGCGAAGTTCATGATCGCCTTGTTGCCGGGAGAGCGGTTGTGGATCTCCTTGCTCTCCTTGGAGGAGCCAGACTCGATGCCGGTCTGCACTCGGACAAGGCCAGCGTCGACGAGGCGCTCCAGCATCTTGGGCCGCAGCATCGGCGGAATGAGGAGACACTCGAACGGGACACCGATTCGCTCTGGATACTTCTCCAGGAACTCATTCATCCACTCGTCGCCGAACGCGAAGCTGGTGTCGTCGTCGATCTTGACCCGAGCCATCTTGGGGAACGCGCTGCGGATGTGCTCCAGCTCACCCAGGATGTGCTCGACGGAGCGCGCCCGGTAGAACTTCTTGCCCTTCTCGTTGTAGACATCTCGGAGGATAGAGACGTAGCAGTACGAGCAATTGTAGGGACAGCCGCGAGAGAAGTAGATGCGGTACTCCGCTCCCCGCTTCCAGGGCTCCTCGATCGTGTACTTGCCCTTCTCGATGTAGTACTTGTTGTCGTCGGCGACGTCGGGGTACGGCAGCCAGTCGAGGTTCTGGATCAGCGGGCGCGGCTTGTTCTGAAAGACCTTGCCGTTGACGTTGGCCCAGATGTTCGGGATGGTGGTGGTATCCGCTCCGGTTGCCAGCGCATTGCAGAGGTCAATCGCGGCCATCTCGCCTTCGCCAATGCAGAGGTAGTCGACCTCGCTGATGCACTCCTCAGGCACAGAGGTGGGGTGGATTCCGCCCCAGGTGATGGGGATGTCTGGGAAGGCCTGCTTGATGCGACGGGTCGCCTCGCGGGCCATCGGCAGGAGGCTCGACATGAAGCCGAGCCCGACCATATCGGCACCCTTCTGCTTGATGAGGTCCAGGGCGAGCTGGAACTCCTTGTCAGAGGGCATCTCCAGGCGATTGTGAACCCAGTCGCGCAGGAAGATGATGTGGGTCTCGAACCCTTCCCGCTGAAGCGCCGCAGAGACGTACCGGATCCCAGCGTTTTCGATGCTGTAGATGGTCATCAGCACGACAGTGAACGGCTTCTTCCGCCCCTGACGCGATGGCTTCTGGGAGAGATCAGGTTCGGGGGACAGCTCGTACTCAGACATCTCGTACTCGGACTCGTGCTCGAACATCACTCTTGCTCCTGCGTCAGCCGGCCAAGAGCCGGAGACCGGCGGTGGCTTTGCGCTTGAAGTCGTTGAGGTTCCGGATCTGGAACAGGTTGCGGACCACGAAGCTGGGCCGCCAGTAGAAGCGTCGGTAGGCGAAGTTCAGCAGATCACGCAGCTCATCGCGGGTGAAGTATTCGTCCCAGACCTGAGCCTTGAACTCTTCGTTGGGATTGCGCATGAACTCCAGCCAGGGCTCAATGTCCAGCACCCCGTCGCGCAGGCCCTCGTCGTAGAGGGTGGTTCCTGGGAACGGCGTCATGATGTTGTACATGACGAAGTCAGGGCTGAGCTTGATGGAGTACTGAATCGTGTCGATCACATCCTGACGGGAACGCTCAGTGGGCGTACCGATCATGAAGTAAGCCACCGTGTTGATGCCCACCTCTCGACACAGCCGGAAGGCGCTCTCGATCTCCAGGCTGGTGACGTCTTTCTTCAGCCGCAGCAGCCCTTCCTCGGTGCCCTGCTCGACGCCGAACTGGATGCGCTGGCAGCCGGCGGCCTTCATCTTCTCCAGCAGCGGGCGGTCTACACCCTTGACCCGGAAGCGAACCGTCCAGGAGATGTCCAGGCCGCGAGCCAGGATCTCATCGCACAGCTCATGGACCCGACGGTTGGTGATGTTGAAGGTGTCGTCGACGAAGTAGATCTCGCGGATTCCGAGCTCGATGCAGGTCTTCAGCTCGTCACACACCCGCTGGGGACTCATGACCCGGTAGCGGTGACGGGGGGTGTTGCAGAAGGTACAGCGGTAGGGACAGCCGCGAGAGGTGATCATCGTGGTGAACACCCCGCCCTCGCCCATGACGTCGTAGTACTTCTGGTAGTCGGTCAGGGTGCGATTGACGACAGGGTACTCGCCGAGATCGTTTGAGTAGTAGACGTCTTCCTGCGGGATCGGATCATCGGCGTGCGCCATGACGCCAGGGATGCCCTTGGCGACCTCGCCGCGATCCCACACATCGAGAAGGTCGAGCATCGGCTGCTGGCCCTCTCCCTTGACCACTGCATCCACGCCGGGCAAGCCGACGGACTCTTCAGGGAAGTCAGAGATGTGGGGGCCGCCGAGAACGACGTACTTGACGCCGGCAGCGCGGGCAGCCTTGACGGTCCGATAGACATCGACGAGCTGCACGGTGAAGCACGTGATGCCAACGCAGTCCGGAGCGTATGCCTCGATGCGCTTCTGGACTGCGTCGTCGCTGAGGTCCTCCAGCTGTGCATCCAAGATTGTGCAGTCATGCTTGGACTGAGCCAGGAGGAAGCTGGCGATCGACATCAGAGAGAGCGGAGGGTAGCTGAGGTTTTCCGCCTCGACGGCCTCGGGAACCTCGCTCTCGACTGTGTGACGAGCCGGAGGACGGATGAGCATCACGCGCATGGGATTGCAACCTCGCTTCGATCACCGGGGGATACCGCTTAGGATCCTACCCTACCTTTTCGACCGAACCCAGAAATACAGGACTCAGCTCGATCCAGCAGACCTCTTCGGCTGGCCCGTGGAGGGTCAGGGAGAGGTCCTCTCGCACCGTAACCGACAGCTCTCCACCCGGCATCACAAGGGTGATCGCAGTCTTCCGCTCACCTGGACGCGGAGTCACGAGACCGTGAAGGCATGCAGCGGTCGCAACGGCACAAGAAGAGCTGCCGGACGCGGACGTCTCGCCGGCTCCCCGCTCCCAGATGCGCATCTCGATGGTGTCTCGATTCAACACACGGGCGAACTGCACGTTGGTTCGGTTGGGAAACAGCGGATGGACCTCGAGTGCTGCGCCCCATTCCCGCCACGGAAGCGCGTCAAGATCGGTCTCTGGAGAGAAGAAAACAACGCAGTGCGGGTTGCCGACTCCAACCGCCGTCAGCGAGAGGCGTGTCCCGCAGATCTCTACTGGAGTCTGTGACAGCGGCTGGGTGCAGGGAACCGCCGCAGGCTCGGTAGTCGCTCGCCCCATCTCGACCGTCACCGCATCAGAGGCAACCGTGCTGCGCACCACACCGGACGCGACTGAGATGGTGTGAGCAGACTTCGCCCCGCAGTGGTCGACGAGGTAGCGCGAGAAGATGCGGAGGCCGTTGCCGGACTTCTCTGCGGTCGAGCCGTCGGGATTCCAGATGCGGAGTCCATAGTCCGCACCCTGCCCCGGAAGACGCTCCAGCACGCCGTCGCCGCCGACACCGATGTGGCGGTCGCAGATCAGGCGGGCGCGGGCCGGAGTCATCGGGAGGCTGGAGGCGTGGAGGACGAGGTAGTCGTTTCCGAGGCCGTGGCTCTTGATGAGGATCATGGCGCCAGGACTATCCCAGATGGGGGTAGAGTGACCCCATGCTGCTGGCCGACACCCGCAATCCCTCCGCCCGAGCCATGCACGACGCCATCGCGCCGCACCTGGACCTCGACGCGCTCCCCGACGACCTCCATGTGATCATCGGCGGCGATGGGTGGATGCTCGCCTGCATCCAGAAGCACGGTCCCGCCCCGACCTACCTCGGCCTCAACGGCGGCCACCTCGGCTTCCTCCACAACGACGTCAAGGATCCGGCTGCGGTCTGCGAGATGATCATGGCGGGCGCCTGGCGGGCGTGGCCGTTTCCCCGGCTCTCGATGACCGCCTGGGGACCCGACGGGACGGCGGTGTCCGGGACCGCTGTAAACGACATCTACGTCGAGCGAATGACCGGCCAGACGGCACGAATTCGGCTGCGCATCGGCGGCGTGATGGTGGTAGAGCAGATGGTCTGTGATGGCCTGATCACCGCCACCGCGCTCGGCAGCACTGCCTACAGCTTCTCCGCCGGCGGGGTGCCCTGTCATCCGCTGGTTCCCGGCATCCACGTCACTCCGATCTGCCCCCATGCCCCACGCCTCTCGCCGTTCGTGCTGCCACTGGATGAGGTCGTGGAGGTCGAGATCCTCCGCCACGAGCACCGACCCGTCCGCGCCGTCTCTGACGGCATCGATCACGGCCCGGTGGTCCGGATGACGGTGGGCACAGCGCCTGAGCCGGCAATGATCGCGTTCCTGGAGGGGCGGCACTTCACCGAGACAATGATCCGCAAGGTCCTCAAGTCGTAGCGGTCAGGCCAACTCGCGCTCCTCGGGCAGCGCGTCTGGGAGCTCTCCCTTGACCTTCCAGGTCATCATCCAGCCGATCGATACCGAGACAAACGCCGCGAAGGTGACCACCGCCAGGCCCAGCATGATCACAAGCCCCAGCGAGCGAACGCCCTGGTTCGAGGCAATCTGGAGGGCGGAGAAGGAGAGGATGGTGGTGGTGGTGGAGAGGAAGGCTGCCCAGCCGGTGGTCATCAGCGCATAGCGAATGCGGCCCGGCCCCTCTTCCTCCATCCGATGCAGCAGGTGGATGACAACGTCGATGCCGATGCCCATCAGGATCGGAATCCCGACGAAGTTGACCAGGGAGAGCTTGAGGCCAAATCCGACCATAGCAGCCCCAGACCACGCCATGCCGACCACGACTGCAGCGACCGCACCGAGGGCACGGCCGGGACTGCGGAGATCGAGGAGGGTGCAGACAAAGATGAGGAGCAGCGCGAGGCCGGCGATCCGGGGAGCATCACGCTCGACCAGCTCATAGAGCACCGCCAGGGCGAGGTACTCTCCTGCAGCCGGCTGGTCGGGAATAAGACCGCGGACCTCATCAAACAGCTGCTGGTTGCCCTTCAGGTTCCACATGTTGCCCTGGGTCAGCAGCAGCATCCGGTGGTGACCATCGGAGGCGCCGAGCATGTGGCGGACGCTGCGAGGAAGGTCCGCAGCCGTCATCTCAGCCGGCGTGCTCGCGGCGATGTCAGCGAGGTTGTCTCGAATGGGCTGGGGCAGGTACTGGATGTTCGGATCGCGAGAGAGGGTTGCGATCTCCTGCAGGAGGCGCACCCGATCAGCCTGATCGATGGGCAAGACAGAGTACAGCGAGACGGCGCTCTTGATGGTCTCAAGCTCACCCGCAGCGACAGCGGCGTGGAGCCGGGCGTGGTCCGCCTGGAGCGAGGCGGCGTCGGGATAGCTGATGATGACCGGCGCGAAGCTGTCCTCGACAAGCTGCCGCTCGGACGCGTCGAGATCGCTGTAGGCACGACCGTCGCGGCGCAGCTCGGAGAGATCGTACTCAAAGCGGATGTCTGGCAGCTTCGTAGCGGCAGCAGCGGTCAGGACGAGGATGGCCACGACCCCAAAGGGAGCGAGGCGGTAGCGGGGCGGTGTCTTGCGCTTGGGGACCCGGACCTCACGCAGCGGAATCACCTTGTTGTGGCCTTCCCGCCACAGGATCAGCAGCGGGAGGGTGACGAGCACCGAGAGCAGGCAGAGCAGCACGCCACCGGTCAGCAGCGTGCCGAGCTGCTGGAAGCCCTTGAAGCCAGCGATCCACAGGGCGGCAAAGCCCCCGGCGCTGGTCAGCGCAGCGGTCGCACAGGGCGGACCGGTGGCATCCCAGGCACGCATGACGGCCTCTTCAAGGGTCGGACAGCTCAGCCGCTCCTCACGGTAGCGGGAGTAGAGGTGGATGGAGAAGTCCACGCCCAGCCCAATGAGGACCGCTGCAAAGAAGGAGGTGAAGGTGGTGAGCTCCCCCACCGTCGCGCCGGCAAGACCCCATGTCAGCAGGTTGCCGATGAGCAGCGGAACAAAGATCAGGAGAACGGCTCGGAAGTCCCGGAAGCCCAGCCCGATGACCACCACCACCAGCGTCAGGCTCAGCAGGGCAGTGCGAGAGAGGTCATGGGAGATCCCCTCGACCTCCTCGACGGCATGGTGGTAAGCACCACCAATCCAGGCGATCTCCAGACCACGAGCGTCAGGCTCCAGGTCATCGATGGCATCATAGATGGCGTTCATGAACGGCTGGGCAAACGTCGGCTCATAGGCGGAGCCGGTGGGACGAATCACCATCCGGGCCACCCCGGGCTCAGCGGACGCGGTCAGCGAGACACTGCCGCCGCTGGTGAGCTTCTCCGTCAAGGGACCGAGGGCAAGCAGGCGGCCTGCAATCATCGGATTGGCCGCTCCAGGACCAAGCGCGACCGCTCCCTGGAGGCGCCGCTTGAGCTCATCGAGTTCTTTAGGAGACAGCTGCAGCAGCGACAGCTGCCACGTCAGCTCCTCATCCAGCGCATAGAGCACATAGTCGACCCCATCGAGCTGAGAGAGGTCGTCCGCCAGCTCGGTCATGAAGCCATCGAGGGCATCAGGATCCTCACCACGCATCGCGATGGTGACGAGGTTGGAGCCCCCTTCTTCGTCGTTGATCTTCTGGATCGCCTGCGTTGTCGGATCGTTCTCGGGCAGGAGACCGAGGATGTTGGGATCAATCTTCAGGCGTGAGGAGAGCCCTGCAGCCAGAAGACAGACAAGCACCAGCCCGAAGAGAGAGCGGTGAGGAGAACGCATGACTGCGCGGGCCAATCGCCCAAAGATGCCCGGGGTGTACTGCTCCATCAAGACTTCTCTGAGCGTTCGTGGGCCCCTAATAGCCCGCTAAAGTTCCCAACGGGGTTGATTTTCCCGCCTCAGGATCCGTTCTTCCTTTGTAGGGGTGGACAGCCCATCACCGTGGGCAATCAAGCACACCGTATTTAGCAAGCCACATACCCAGGAAAAGACGACACTATTCCCATAGATTGAATGGTAAATATCAATCCAAACATGCTGGCATGCTTGTTGCTCATTAAATTGATTCGCGCCTTGCCTCTTGGAGCACAGATGCCAGTACTCCCATCCACTGACGCAGATGCCTCAAGAGAAGCACTCATCATCACCTACCACCCTCTGGTGCGTACGATCGCCTGTCGGATGGCGCGGCGACTCCCGCCATCAGTCGACATCGATGAGATGATCAACGTCGGCATGCTGGGGCTCATCGATGCCGTGGATCGCTTCGATCCAGAGCGCGGGGTGCCGTTCAAGAGCTATGCAGAGATCCGAATCCAGGGCGCGATGATCGACTCCCTGAGGCATGACGACTGGATTCCAAGAAGTGTTCGTCGAAAGTCAAATCACCTCGAAGAGACCCGCACCAGGCTCTTTCAGGGACTCGGCCGCACACCGACCCGCGAGGAGATGGCGCATGTCATGGACATCTCTCCTGAAGCCTACGATAAAATGGTTCGAGACTCACGAATCAAGAAGCTCATCTCTTTGGACGTCTCGACCACCGAGGACGGCCACACCCCCCTTGTCGAGAGCGTCTCGAACCAAGAGGACAGCCCAGAGGAGCTGCTCGGCTCTGAAGAGCTCAAGGGCATGATCAGCCACGCCGTCGACTGCCTCCCCGAGAAGGAGCGCCTGGCTGTGACCCAGTACTACCTCCAGGGGCTCACGCTCAAGCAGATCGGCTCTCTCCTCGGTGTCACCGAGTCTCGCGCCTGCCAGCTCCGGGGACAGGGCATCCGACGCCTTCGCTTCCGCCTGCGACACACCGTCCACTGAGACCGCTGCTCGTGTTCGTGCGTCGGCTGACCGCTACAGTTCCTCGTAGTCCGACAGGGTGCGCTTCTTCTTCCGCTCCCAGGCTCGGACCTGAAAGCCGACATGGATGCCAGTGGCTACGCTGCCAGGCTGGGTCGGGCTGGTGATCATGCCCTCTTCCTCGAGGATGCCGCCGCCCTCCCGATAGACATCCGGGGCATTCCAGGTGGCGACGACTGCGCCGAGGGGAACATGCATCCACAGGTCAAGCACCTCACTCATCGTCACCTCGACACCCCCGGTGGCGCTGACCGACAGCGCATAGGGCACCCGCAGCGCATCCAGGCTGCCGCCACCAGGCAGCTCAGCGGACGGGATGATGTGGCTGTCGACGCCGGTGCCTCGCCAGAGAACCGCTGAGCCACCGACGACCGGCCGCAGCATCGAGGTCGGCAGGATGACGTAGAGCACCTGCGGACCGGCAAACACAGTGGTGTTGCTGGTGTCGGTCGCATCCGGAGAGGTCGAGAAGTCGTTCTCGGTGATGCGGTCGATGTCGATGTTGAAGCGGCCGGTGACCAGCCCACCCGTCAGTCCAACCTCCAGCTCCGGCAAGATGCCATAGGCCACCGCGCCGGAGACAGACACTCCAGCGGCAGTCGCCATGCTCTGCCAGGCGTAGGTCTCTGCAACCTGGAGCGTCTGCTCCGCCAGCGCGATGCGGCCATAGTAGTTCCCCTCGACAGGGCCACGACCGTAGCCGAGGCTGGCACGAAGGAGCACCTGACCCTTGCGTCCCTCAGACAGCTCTCGCCACTCATACAGCGGACGACCAGAGTTCTTGTAGCGGAGAAACTCTCGGGGAGACATCTCCAGGCGCTCCCAGGGCTTGGTGCCCTCCGCCTCCATGTCCGAGAACAGCTGCTCGCGGCCGTATTCCTCCTCCGCGAGGACCCCCTCCTCGCGCGTGTTGAGGGTATCGACGCCACCGATTTCCGTGCTCAGACGGCTGAGATCACTGGCGGCCTCGTCCTTGTTTGGACCACTCGGGGCCTCCTCGACACCTTCCGCGCGGGCATCGCTCTCCTGGCCGAGCTCGCCGCGCTCCACTGCTGTGAGAACAGCGGCGACCGCGTCGGCGAGGATGATGTCGTCGCCCATGGCGACATCGACCACGAAGCCGACAGCCTCTCGGGCGCTGGCGACGTCGACGATGCGTACGTCGATCCGGCTGCCGCGCTCGTAGGCCTCGATGGTCCCGGTGACCGCAAGCTGTGCACCGCCAGCCTCTGCAAGCACGAATGCACAGCCGACAAACTCGCCCGGGGTGCAGCTGCCGGCGTAGACTTCTGCGGGCGTTTCGTAGATGGCACCAATCTCAGAGAGCGAGAGCACATCAACGCCTGTATTGGCGGCGAGCTGCTGGCCGAGAAAGTCGGGCATCATCGCCACCAGTCCCGACGCGCTGTCGTTGACTGGCTCGAAGGGGGCAACCAGGACAACCGTGGGGTCCTGGGCAAAGGCTTGCGAGCTAATGAGCAGCGACAACATCATTCGCAAACGATACCAGTCTTGTCATACGACTGAAACGTGAGCGCACAGACAGCGCGCTATCGTCATTATTCACCACTCCTGCTCATCGGGGCCTGATGATGTCCTCGCTCCCAACCCTCGCACTACTCAATGCGCTAGATACCGCGCTCGCACTGCTCAATGCGGATGGAAGCATCCAGCACGCCAGCCCCGCTCTGCTCAGTCTGTGTGGTCACGAACGGCTGGAGGGAATGCGTCTCGAGGATGCCCTCGGCGCAGCAGTCCGCTGGGAAGATGGCGCAGCAACGGTGTCGGCTTTTCGCCCCGATGGCATGCAGTGGGAGGCCCGCCTCTCCCGTCACAAGCTCGAGGGTGTGACCCTGATCCGAGTCGCCTCTGGCCCCAGCGCAGCCCAGCTCGCTGCGCTCACCCGAAAGTTCTCCCACGACATCAACAACCAGCTCCAGGTCATCGCGATCAGCGGCGGAACCCTGATCGCCGGCTCCACTCCCGGCTCTCCAGACTGGGAAGATGCCACTGAGATCTGTGATGCCGTCGAGAAGGCGCATCAGCAGCTCTCCATGCTCCAGCGGCACGCGCGCAGCGTTCCCTCTGTCCAGAAGCCGGCTCCCGTCACGCAGGTCAGCATCGATGCCGACGCCACCACGATTCTTCTGGTCGACAACAGCGAGATCGTCCGCGAAGCTGCCGTGATTGTGCTCGAGCGCAGCGGCTATCAAGCCACCGCCATCTCCAACGCAGATGCCGCACTCGACCTGTTCGCCTCCGGGGTCATGCGCTGGAGCCTGGTCATTCTCTCGATGGAGCTGAACCACACCAGCGGGATCCGGCTGGCCCAGATGCTCCACCGGCTACAGCCTGACCTGCCGGTGCTCCTGTGTATCGCCAGCGGACAGGAACCCAGCGACGCAGAGTGTAAGGCCGCCGGGATCACGGCAATCATTCAGAAGCCGTTCAGCCACACCAGCCTGCTGGATGCCGTCGCTGCCGCAGTCTCCTGACCCTGCGCACAGCACCCACTCAGCGGACGATCTTCCGACGCGGCGCGCGTCGGGTGACGGGCGGCGGGGCCACAGCGGGCGTGAGGATGGCGAGGGTCTCGACGTGGGCAGTCTGCGGGAACATGTCGTAGGCCCGCACCGACTCAATCTTCCACCCTGCCTCCACAAAACGGGCCATGTCCCGCGCCATCGTGCGCGGGTTGCAGGAGAGGTATGCGAGACGGGCAGGGTTGAGGTCGATGAGACCATCGATGACCCCATCCTCCAGGCCCCGACGTGCCGGATCGACGACGACCACCGGGGCACGACCGTCCAGACGGGTCTTGACGTCCGGGAGAACCTCGGCGACGTCTCCGGCGATGAACTCTGCCGAGATCCGGTTGAGGCGGGCGTTGGCGCGCGCGCGGGTCACGGCGCTGGTGATTCCTTCGATGCCAAGCGCCCAGCCGTGCGCCTTGCCCAGCGCCAGCGCGAAGCCACCGACACCGCTGTACAGGTCGAGCGCCGGGCGGTCTCGATCTCCGGCGAATGCCTCCAGCACGTCTGCGACAATGACGTCAGCCATCGCAGGATTGATCTGGAAGAAGTCTCCCGGACCGATCTGCATCTTGACCCCGCCCAGCTCATCCTCGATGACCATGTTGCCGCGCATCGGCAGCACGCCGACCCGCCCGTCCTCGTCGCGGTCGAAGATCGCATTGCCCTCGCTGTCGTTGAGGTGGAGGTGGATGGCGGAGATGTCTGGGTTCTGGCTGGAGACGGCATCGACCAGCTCACCCAGCAGGCGGTCCTTTCGACCGGCGACCAGGGTCAAGAGCATCTCGCCGGTCGACCGGCTCTGGCGGATGACAGCGTATCGGAGGACCCCCCAGTCGCGCTGGGTATCGTAGGGGTGGATCTCAAGTCGCAGGATGTGATGCGCCAGGGCGCCCATCACCATCCTCAGCTTGTCCGTGGCGACGGTGCACTTCGGGATCGGAACGATGGTTCGCGAGTCTCGACCGAGGGCGCCGAGCCGGACGCTGCCCCGATCCGAGTAGCCGATGACCACCTTGACGACGTGGCGGTACTCTTCGTCGCCGTCTGGTGAGGGAACCACCGCCTCCGGAGTGTGTGACTCCAGGCCGTACTCCCGCAGCGCGTAGCGGATGAGCGCCAGCCGCGCGCGGTGCTGCCCGGGCGTCGTGAGGTGCATCAGCGGACAGCCTCCGCAGAGGGTGTACTTGTCGCAGGGCGGCTCGCGCCGGAGCGGGTGTGGCTGGCGAAACGGCTCCAGGAACCGCGCCATGTCCTGGTGCTGCCCCTGCCGGTAGATCCGCACGATGGCTTCCTCACCGGGAATGCCGCCCCAGATCAGCAGCCGGCGTCGACCACGGGTGATGACCGCCTCTCCGCGAGGCACCCATGCCTCCGGGGTCACCTTTGCATCATCCGCCATCGTGCTGCTCCTTCCTGTCAGACTCGGCCAGTTATCCGACCACGCTCGATCTCCCCATCCCGGCGCAGCGATACGAACCGTCCAGTCTGTAGGTTCTCGTGGCGGATCTCGTCAATCCCTTCGACGAAGCCGACCTGTGCGCATCCGAACGGACGGCCGAGCCCGCCAGCATTCATCATCAGGCAGCCAGAGAGCTGCGCAACTCCGAAGCTCTCGTGGATGTGACCGCAGACCAGCACGCCGTGGTGCGCCTCCGCGCGCTCTCGGATCGCCGCGCTGCCGACATGCCGGCCCGCGCCCTTGGCAAAGTCAAGCGGAGTATCTGCCGGCGGACAGTGGCTGATGATGATGTCGGAGGGCGGGACGCTCCGCGCGCGGATCTCGTCGTCGGTCCACTCATACGGAAAGCCACGTCGCGGCGGATTGGTGCCGCCGATGCCGGTGATGGTCAGCCCGTCGATCTCTGCCTGCTCCCCGTCGACATTGCCCGGATAGCGCAGCGATCGCAGGTCGTGGTTGCCGGGCACGTAGCAGATCGGCACATCGAGCGCCTCGACCGCCGCGAGGACCTCGCGGACCCTTCGTCGGTACAGCCCCAGCTTCTTCGCGTTGCGCTCACCGAGCCCGGCGCAGGCAAGGTCTCCGACCATCAGCACGCCGTCGACCCCGACCGCTTCGACCCGACTGAGCACCCGCCCCAGCAGCTTGAAGTTGGCGTGGACGTCTCCGATGACTGCGAGGCGAGTCACCCCGGTCGGGCGGACATCAGCCCGAAGATGACTGCCACGATCAGCAGCTCCGCCACCACGCCCGCGATGAGGCGCCCCGAGGCCTGCCCGCCGTCTTGGACGTGGCTGACTTCCGGTGCGACGAGGCGCTTGCCGAGGACCTCAACAGGCCCCCACAGCAGGAAGGACACCCAGAGCCACCAGGTGGTGATCGGCCAGCCCTTCAGGTACCAGAGCGCTGCGCCCAGCACGAGGTTCAGCCGACCGAGCATCAGGATGCCGAGCTTGTGGCTGAGGTGGAGTCCGCGCGCGAATCCCGGATCGTTCCGCCCCTTGGAGAGGGCCAGAACCAGGTTGATCAAGGCGACCAGAAACAGCAGGTACGCCAAGGTCCTGTGGGTGTGCAGCAGACCGATAAGCACGAAGAATCCTGTAGGGGGAGGAACTGTAGAGCAGAGTCAGATAGCACGGCTGAGGCTCAGCACGCCAATTCAGCGGGTCAGGCGTCGGTAAATCCGGGGCAGACGGTCGGGCAGCGACTCCACCCGGTCGATGACGGTATAGCCGTGCTCACCGTACATCCGAGCAAGGTAGTCCTGCCCGTGGGGATCGACGGTGATGCAGAAGGGATAGATGCCAAGCGAGCGCGCCTCGGTCAGCGCCGCTCGGGTGTCTTCCTGGGCATAGAAGTCAGAGTAGTGGTCGCACCCACAGTCGAGCGGCTTGCCGTCCGACAGCAGCAGCAGCAGCTTGACTCGGGCGGGCTGCTCAGCGAGCTTGCGGGTGGCGTGACGAATTGCAGCACCGTCGCGGTTCTCCATCTTCCAGGAGATGCGTCCGATACGCTCCGCGATGCTGGCGTCCCAGCTGTCGGTGAAGTCCTTGGCGACGTAGAACGCCACGCTGTCGCGACCGTAGCCGGAGAAGCCAAAGATGGCCGCGGTGTCTCCGATGGCATCCACCGCCTCGCTGATCAGCACCAGCGCCTCTTTCTCGACGTCGAGGATGCGCTTGCCATCCACATTGGCGACCTCATTGGTCGAGGAGGACATGTCGAGGAGGAAGGCGACCGCGACGTCCCGGTCCTGGCGAAGGCGACGGGTGTAGATCCGGTCAGAGGGCGAGCCGCCGCTGCGGCGCTCCAGCCGGGCGGCGATGGCGAGGTCGAGATCGATCTCGTCGCCGTCGGGCTCTCCCCGCTTCCGGCGGACCGCTTCTGGACGAAGCGCCTCGAACGATCGGCGAATGCGCCCGATGAGCGGTCCATGCTCCTGGCGGACCTGCTCGACGAACGACGGATCTCCAGCCGGCAGGGTGTACTCCGTCAGCTTCACCCAGCGGGGCTTGTGGTCCTCGATGTCGGCGTCCCACTCCGGGTACAGGAAGCTGCGGGTCGGATCGCCCTCCGACAGCGGCCCCCCAGCGGCCGGGCCGCGATCGCTGCTCTCCTCGACGACGGTGCGCTCAGTGGCTGGCCCAGCAGGCCCCTGCATGCGGTCGAGAAAGTCCGCCATCTCCTCGTAGCTGCTGCCCTCGGCACGGGCCCTGCGACGGGCTTCTTCCACCCCAGCGGTCGGATCGGTGTGTCGCATCGCCTCCAGCAGATCTCGGGCCCGATCCTCGACGCTGCGGTCGTCCTCTGAGAGCTGCTCGAAGTCCATCGCTCCGGACAGGGCATCCTGCGGGGTCCCCCGGTAGTCCATCAGGTCAGGCCCCTCCCCCTCGCTGCCCGGCGCCTCCCGATCGGTCTGCGGCTGGTTCTCCGGCGTGCTGTGATCGTCGTGGGTGGTCTGCGGGCTCTCTGCGGAGGTTGGCTCGCCGGTGTCCGGGTCGATGCGACTGAGGTCATCGTCATTGACCCGACGCATCAAGGCATCCAGCGGCCCGTACGCCTGCATCAGTGCAGCGGCGGTCTGGTTGACGGAGGCCTCCTCCGCTGTCATTCCGGCGAGCACACCGACGACCGACTCGGCAGCGACGCGTGCCTGGTCGTCCTGCAGCGGCGGCGGCGTCTGCCCCAGCGCGGTCCGAGCCAGCCACTCCACCGCCTGCTCGACCGGGGTGAGGCCGTCGAGGGTCGGCCGCTCTTCTCGCCAGGAAGATCCCAGCCGATCCATGTCCCGTGCGATTCCGGGATACTCGCTGCGGACCCGAGACTCGACCCGGGTATTTTCGAGGATGGTGAACAGGTCTCGGGCGAGGACGGGGTTAGCGAAGCCCCGCATCATGCGCTCCAGCTCCAGCTCTCCGTCCTGTGGATCTGGCCAAGACCCCGGAAGGGCATCGAGGTCGAGATCTAAGGTTCCAAACTCCAGATAGCCGACGTTTCGGGCAGTCAGCACCCGGTAGGTCAGCAGGTCCAGCTCCTCGCCCAGCCGCTCGATGGTCTCCGGGAGGTAGATGTGTCGCCCGTCGGTGAACGAGCGCGTGCCGCCGGGACGGATCTGGACATCCTCGCCGCAGTGGGCGCGCGCATACAGCGTCAGCCGTCGGCGAACACTGGACAGCTCTACCCCACGCTGCAGCTCGTTGACCAGGGCCATGCCCTCGCCGCTCTCCATCTTGAAGAAGCTCTCCGCCTTCTTGCTGGAGCGGTCATGCAGCGCGATGCCCTGAGAGAGATACTGGGCAAGGCTGGCATCGTCCATGCGTCCGAGCAGGTCAGGCAGGGTCCGAATGACGAGCGGCAGGGCCTCGATCCGATCCTTGAGCACCACACGCAGCAGCGACAGGTAGCGCGCACGCTCCGCTCCATCGACCCGAGCCATGTGGTCAGGGAGGGTATACGCGATGGTGCGCGCGATGTCGGAGTCCCTCTCCGCTGCCGCGACGACGAGGCGGGTGTAGCCCATGCCTTCGGCCGCTCCCAGGGTATCCCGGACGGGACCGACCCGACCTATCCATGCCCGGAGCACGCTGGTGTCCAGCCGCGCCAGCCGCGCAGCCGGGGCGAGCTGTCGGCCGAGCCCTCGACCGAGTCGATCGAGTCGAGGGCGGAGTCGGTCTGTGATTCGGTTGCGTCGATCAGCCACAATGTCACGGTAGCCGAGGCGCTCCTGTCTTGCCCACCCCTCGGGTCCGTGGCAGGATCGCGAGGCTCCTGGAAGAACAAGGACGTACTGTGCTCTGGTTCGCCGCACTGCTGACCGCTTCAATTGCCCGCGCGGAGTCCCCGCCTCCGGTCGACACACCTGCGCCAGCCGGGGCGAAGGCCACGCGAGATGCCGCCCTCATCATCGGCAATGAGGCCTACCAAGCCCTGCCGCAGGTCATCTATGCCTCCAAGGATGCCCGCGCATTCTCCACATGGCTCAAGGGCAGCCGCGGCCTGTCGCGGTACCGGGTGCGCACCATCAAGGACGCCACCCGAAGCCAGCTCACCCGAGAGGTCAACCGCATCGCTGGGAAGGTCCGCAGCCGGGGCACGCTGTGGATCTACTTCGCCGGACACGGCCTGATCGTCGGTGAAGACGGACAGCGTGCACTCATCGGCGTCGATGCCTCTCCCATCGATCCCGCAAGCAGCGCGATCGTGATCGAAGACATCGTGGAGGCCGCGCTGAAGCGCCGGCGGGCGTGGCGCATCGTGATCATCGTAGACGCCAGCTTCGGCAACATCGGTCGAGATGGGCTGGAGCTGGTTCCGGGTCGCGTCGCACCGACTCCGGGTGTGCTCGAAGACCGAGAAGGCATCATCATCTGGACCGCAGACGAGGCACTCGGCGGGGCACCGGCATGGCCTGAGAGTCAGCACGGCCTGTTCACCTGGCTGACCCTCGGCTCGCTTCGAGGCTGGGCCGACGGTGCGCTGGGCGATGCGCGCAATGGTCGGGTCTCCCTCGCCGAGGCCCAGACCTGGGTCGACAGCACCGGACACGCCCTGGGATACCCCAGCGCACCAATGCACGACCGCAACGAGACAAACCGGGACTGGACCATCATCCAGTCGGACACCCTTGAGGTCGGCCCGGATGCCGCCGAGCTGCGCGCGCTGTCCGAGGTTGCCCGGCTCCGGCGCTTCGACGACCAGGAGTCGCTGCTCAAGGCTGAGGCTGCCGCGTTCTGGTCACAGACCATGCAGTCCGTCCAGGAGGGAGGGCTGGCAGGTCAGGAGGCCCTGGAAGGCTTCATCGCCGAGTATGGCGACCGGACGCTGACGGTAGACTGGGCGGTGTCGCTGCCAGAAGTCGCCGAGGCACGCCGACTGCTGGCAAACTACTCCGAGCTGACGACCCTCTCCATCTCCGAGTTCATCGAACCCTGTGCGGACCTCGTCACCATCGAGCAGCCTGCGATCCTCGGGACCATCACCCCGGGACAGTCCGCCTGCCTGGAGAACCGGCTCAAGACCGAGCGCCTCCAGACCACACGGAGTCAGATCTCTCGCCTGCTGCTGGTCAATGCGGAGGCTGCAGGAGACATCGAGTCCTGGGAAGCGCTCATGATGCGGCACCTTGAGGAGATCGATCGCTCGGATCCAGACATGTGCTTCCGCTATGCAATCCACCTGTTCCGCGCCGACATCGACAGCCAGGAAGAGTCGATCAAGTGGTCAGACTATGCACTGGAGAACAAGCAGCGCTGGGAGGGAGACGCGTTCGTCAAGAAGGTCTCCGGGCTCTACAAGCTGCGCGCGGAGTCTGCAGCGAAGCTGTGGCGGCACGCAGAGGGGCTCTACAGCAAGGCAGCGACCGGAGAGAACAACGCCATGGCTCTCGAGTATCGCGGGCTGGCAAAGGACTTCGCGCGTGAGTGGCTGGACTATGCGCGAGCCAGCGGAATCCCAACAGATAGAGCCTTCAACATGTGCGTTGCGGCAGCAGGAACAGCAGACTTCTGCAAGGCCGCAAACTGAAGAGCGGTGGGTGCCCTGAGCGATGCAGGACACGAGCCGCTCCGGTAAGCGTCGTCGACGCACCCGTACACCGACGCGCGCTGGTGGTGGGTCCTCTCAGGGGACCTTCTTCAAATTGGACAGGACGTTAAGGAGTCGTCATGACCGCCCACTGGCTCGCCTGCTCCCCTCCCCTCGCCACTCCTGTACACCTCCCTGACCGCGTAGACGTCGCGATCATCGGCGGCGGACTCGCAGGACTCGCGGTCGCTGCTGAGCTTGCAGAGGGCGGGGCCAGCGTGGCGCTGCTGGAGGCCCGCGCAGATCTGGCGGCCTCGATCAGCGGACGAGACGCCGGGCTCGCGCTGACTGGCCTCGGCGACAACCCCTACCGGCTCATCGCCGCCATCGGGGCGAAGACCGCTGGAGAGATCACTGCGTTTACGCTGGAGAACCTCGACCTCATCGATGCCATGGGGCTGCTGAGCCGGGTCGGAGGGCTGTCCATTGGCGTGCGCAACGAGGCTGAGGAGATTCCGCTGACGGTCGAGGCCGCGAAGACCGTCGGACTGCAGGCTGAGCTGTGGGAGGCCGAGCGGGTCAACGCCACGCTCTCCAGCACCGGGCTCGGTCCAGCCCGCTTCGTGCCCGCTGAGGGTCTCATCGATCCCCGTGCCCTCGCCGCAGCCCTCGCCGCGCGTGCCCGTGCTGCCGGAGCCATCCTCATGGCTGACTGTCCAGTCACCGAGACCACCGAGGACGACGGGATCCTGCTCCACCACCCCGGCGGTGTGCTGAGGGCTGAGCTGGTCGTCCTCGCCGCCGGGTCCGCCCTCACCCATCTCGACCCCTTCCTCGGCGACAAGCTCTACCCCGTCCGAACCCAGCTGCTCTCCCTGCCGGCCCCCGCAGGCCGCTTCACCCACGCAGGCTCAGCGCTGTTCGGCTACCACTTCTGGCGGCAGACCGGAGACACCGTCATCGTCGGTGGCTGCCGGTGGGCAACCCCACACATGGAGGTCGGTGAGACCGACGATGCCGCGACCGTACCGATCATCGGGCAGCGCATCCGTGGCTTCATCGACCAGACCTTTCCAGACCTCGTCGGGCAGCCCACCACCGCACAGTGGAGCGCGATCATGTCCTTCACCTGCGACGGTCTGCCCATCCTCGGCCCCGTCCCCGGACGTCCTCGGTTCGTGGTCTGTGCCGGGTTCAATGGTCGCCAGTACGGTCTTGCCCTGCGGGCCGCGAAGGCCGTAGCGCAGGGAATGCTGACCGGACAGGCAGACGGGGTCCCCGACTGCTTCAAGACCGGTCGCTTCGTCGGCTGAGCCCCTGTCCGACCCAGAGTGGGGCCTCGATCACGGCACGCCACCGGACCGCTGCAGCGGTCCGGTACCGGAGGGCTACCAGGCGCCCTCAGATCGTGATGATGCGATCCATGCTGGCCCACCGACGCAGCAAGGTCGAGGTCATCTCTCCATCTCCGATCATCTTCGCGCAGGTCGTGCCCATCTTCACGAAGTTGGTCGCGTTTGCCATCTGAATCAGCGGCCAGGGGTGCTTCTTGAGCGTCTCGGACTTCGAGAGAACCTTCAGCATGCTGCGCGGGACAAACGGCTTGGAGAGCATCTGGGTCAAGGCGATCCAGAACGTGTCCTCGACCGGGCGGGGATAGGAGAGGTTGACCCGATGCTGGTAGAAGACACGGGTGTTCTCAAATCCATCAATGTCGTACTGACTGATGAGGCCGTTTGCCAGCAGCTTCTTGTTCAGCTCCGAGCCCGGGAAGACCGTCATTGAGAACAGGTAGAGGTCATAGGGATGAGGAAAGGAGCTGATCATCTCGAACAGCTTGCGCTTGTCTTCTTCAGTGGAGACCGGATCGTCGAAGATGAGCTGGAAGTGCGGCTTGATGCCGAGACGATGGTACAGCTCGGCGATGTCCGCGACGGTCTGGTTCTTCACGCGGCGGTCGTAGAGGTGACCGGTGACCCGCTCGCTGCTCTGCACGCCCATGTAGACGGCTGACAGACCGGCATCCCGAAGCATGGTCATGCGCTCTTCGTTGACCAGCTTGGGCTCAATGAAGACCTCAAAGGGCAGGCCAACATCCCGGGGGAAGCGCTCGCAGAAGTCCTTGAGCCAGCCGCCCTGGAAGTTGAACACCTCGTCGTCGAACCGGATGCGCTTGAAGTCCCAGTGCTGGCGGGCAGCGCGGATCTCCTCGACCATGCTCGCCGGGCTTCGCACCCGGAACCACTTCTGGCCGGGGTAGACGTCCTTCTTGTAGGTCGAGTTGTAGCAGTAGCTACACTTGTAGATGCAGCCGCGGCTGCCCATCATCTGGTAGACCGGGTCGCCGTGCATCGGGTCGCCGGAGGTGTAGGTGCTTCCGTAGATGAAGTACTTGTGGGCGTGGGTCGTGTAGTCCCGGAACTGCAGATCATCGAGGTTCTGCACCAGCGGGCGCAGTCCGTTTCGAACCACGTCCTCTTTCTTGCGACGGAACCAGACGTTGCCGCTGCCCCAGACCTCATCGGAGCCATCGCGCAGGTGGTTGCACAGCTCCAGCAGCGCGAGCTCGCCCTCACCCTTGAGGACCATGTCTGCGTAGCCGATGCACTCCTCGGGCATCAAGGTGGGATGCATCCCTCCCCACAGCACCGGCAGACCGAGCTCTTCGTGGATTCGCTCGGTGAGGATCTTGGCCTGCTCAGCGTAGGCGCTGGCCCGGATGGAGATGCAGACCAGGTTCAGTTCCTCACGCCGGATGATGCGCATGAGGTTCTGAAGCTGCTCCTCAGAGGCCGGATCCAGGGAATTAGAGATCCAGTCCTTGAAATAGATCTCCGCGACATGGTGTCCGGCATGCCGGAGAGTGGCAGAGAGGATCCGGACGGCGTTGTTCTCGACATCCCAGGTCGAGATGATTCCGACCCTGGGGCCGTCAAGACGCGCGGAGCGGAGGAGCGGTTCGAGCCGATGCTGCATTGGATAACTCCAGACTCCTCGTAAGGTAGCACCCTACAGGGCCCGGTCCAGACAACAGTCAGGGATCAGGTGGACACGCCCCATGGCGAAGAGAGCCCAACCCGGCGTCGAGCAAAGATACAATTGGGTCCGTGGCGCTCAAAATCTCGACAGCACCGCGGCCGATCCGCGTAGATCTCACAGCGAAAACCAACCCCCAACGCCGAGCATCGATTTCCTTCTGCGCGCCGGACCTGATAGCGACCCTCGACCTTGACGATCCAGGCGGGCTGATTCTTTCGGACCGGATCCTGTCGAGAGACTTCCACGGCATCGTATGCCTCCCGACAGCAGGCACCACAGTCGAGGCAGTCCAGCGGAGCTTCCCAGGCATCACAGGCACGAAGGCTGGCCGAGATGCGCTGGCGACCACCAGCCTCACAGCGCAGCACCTTCGGCCCCGGTCCAGCCATCGTGGACCAGGCGCACGCTCCGCAGCGGCGACGTTCGTCGCCCCAGGGTCGACCGAGCGGGTGAGTGGCATCCAACCCTGCTCCGGTAGCGCGCGCTGAGGACTGAGGCAAGGTCACCACAAGGGTCACAGAGAGACCACGACCGAGAGCCCCAGCACGAATACTGGAGTAGCCTCACAGGACCATGAATCTCTCCAGCCGTGCTCAACTCATCACACAGAGCATCCGTGTCCTGCTTGGTCTGGTGGCCGTGCTCACTGTGCTGTCGCTGCTGGACCCCGTCGGCATCATCCAGACACCCCTGTACATTCCCCTCGCTTTTCTCTTGGTGGGGATGTCGGCGATGGCCCGTCGGGGCCATGCGCGAGCGGTCTCCTGGGCCCTGCTCGCACTGACCATCGGACTGGTCACCCTGTCAGTCGTGCTCCTGGGCTTCAGCAGCCACAGCGGGACCGCATACGGCATCTGTGTGATGCTCGCAGGGGCGCTGCTCGGCGGACGCGCAGCGATCCAGACCGGAGGGGGCGCCATCCTTCTCTGCACAGCAATGCTCCGGCTGGAGCACACCGGGAGTCTCCCCGAGCCCCAGGTCGTCCTCTCTCCGCTCGCATCCTGGGGAGTGCTGTGCCTCTCGCTGGCGAGCATCTCGGTGCTGCTCAGACAGATTCTCCTGACGCATCGCATCACGCTCATCAGCGACGAGCGGGGAGCCCGTGAAGACGACGAGACCGTGCAGGAGTTCCTGCTCACCGAGAAGATGGTGATGATCGGGCAGCTCACCAACGGGGTCACGCATGAGTTCAACAACCTGCTGACCGTGATCACTGGGGCGAACGCCCTCCTGCGAGAGGATCTGCTCGAGAGCAGCGTCGACATCCAAGAGCTGCTCCAAGAGGTCGACTCCGCAGCCGATCGGGCCAGCCGGCTGAGCCGCAACCTCTTGTCATTCAGTCGCAACAACAGTCCCGCGACCCCGTCGGTCATCGCGGTTGCAAGTGTCCTCGATGAGCTCAGCCCGCTGCTTCCAATAATGCTTGGCACCACGATCACCGTGCAGATCCACACCACTCCTTCCGCAAGGATCCTCACCACTCGCGTCGGCCTCGAGGTGCTCTTGCTCCACCTCGTGAGCAGCGCAGCCACGTCGATGCCCAGCGGCGGAGTGCTGACGCTGACGACTCAGACCGGCACCGAAGGGGTGCAGATCATCATCGAAGACACCGGCACCAACATGAAGCGCGCGCGACTCACAGCCGGCAGCACCGGCATCAAGGCGGTCGACGCGATCCTTCGACAGCTCAACGGCTCCATCACTGTCGAGAGCACCACGGGCAGCGGCACCCGGGTCATGCTCACCTTCCCGCCTGTCCAAACGACAACCCAGGACAAGAACCCGTAGGCATTCAGCTGGGCCTGCCGCTCCACAGCAGCGCTGATGTGATCGTCCTCGCCATGCCTCAAGCGGGGAGGCTGGCGAGGACGGCGAGGCGGCATACACAACGGAGCAGGACTGTGGTGGCCTCCACACACAAGCACCCTTCCAGCATTCTGCCAGGACCTTGCGGTGATCGAGCACTGACCGGGCCATGGTGTGCTGCATCAGGGCACTCGTTGCGACACTTGAGCCGCTCACGGCATAGGATATCGACCATGCCAAGCGACTGGCCGCCCCAGCTTCAGACCCACCCCATCCATGCCGACCAGCCCCCAGCCCGGCTGGCGCTGCAGCTCCTGGCAGAGTCTGGAGGGGTCGCCGGGACCCGCTACATTCGCGATCAGCTCGTCGCGCTCCGGAGAGCCCCCCTGAGCCTCCGACAGACCCGTGACCTGCTTCGATCTTCGCAGATTTGCCGCCTCGGTGCCGGCTACGTCTCGACCCGAGAGACCATTTTCGAGCCGGTGCTGGACTGGGCTGAGCGCACCGTGGCACGGTCAGGTCCGATGCCAATCGAGGCGCTGATCGCCACCATTCTCGATCACTATCCACGCGGAAACGCCAGCACAGTCCGCCGCTGGCTGGTGCAGGAGCCTGGCCGACTCCAGCGCGATGGCGACCGCATCCGGTTTACCCCGCAGCACTGGAAGGCTTCATGAACTCTCCACTAATTCAGCGCATCCTTGGTCGAATCCTCGCGGATCTACTCGCACAGGAGCGACTCGTCCTGGTCGACGGCGCCGACGTCGACCAGCTCACAGCAGAGATCACCAGCACCCTCTCCAATGCGCCGGGCTTCGCACAGTTCGGCCCGTGGCTGGCTGGAGGCCTGCTCCGCAGCGAGCTGGTCGACGACTTCTACGCCACCGACGCGGATCTCTCCGAGATGCTCAGGAATGTCGACCCATGAGCACGGTCTTCGACCGAGAGCGTCTGCTGGAGCAGCTCCAGGATGCCAGCCTCGTCGAGGAGCTGCTGAGCTTGTTCTCCGTGAGCATCCGACAGCACATCGTCGAGCTTCATGAAGCCAAGGAGAGCCGCTGTGTCCAGAGCGCCCAGCGTGCCGTCCACAACATCAAGGGAATCTCCGGCACGATCTACTGCCAGGAGCTCCACAGGATCGCCTCCGCCGTCGACCAGGCGCTCAAAGCCGGGGACATGAAGCCCGACGAGATCACCCAGCTGCAGGACGCCGCTCAGGAAGTCCTCGACACGCTCGACTCGGACAGCAGCAGCGCCTGAGGCTCTGCCATCGCCACCTCCAGCGCAGTCCTCCAGTCCGGCAGGCGCAGCCCAAAGGTCTCGGCGAATCGGTCACTGCACAGGCAGGAGCGCGCCGGGCGGTGTGCGCCGCCGAGGCGTGCTCGGGTGGTCGGAGTGGCGGTCATGGGGAGGCCACGGAGCTGTGCCGCAGCAGCGATCCAGTCCCATGCGGAGGCCTCTCCGGTGCAGGCGAGATGGTACACGCCGACCGCCCCCCCCCGGGCAGCGAGGAGCAGTCCGCGTGCGACCAGGCTCGCCGGAGTTGGCCGGCCGATCTGATCGGTGACCACGCTCAGCGGCTTTCCTTCTGCCAGTCGGCTCAGCGCAAGGTTGAAGAAGCCGCGTGTGCCCGGAGTGTAGACCCACTGCACCCGGACGACTGTTGCGCCCAGCCTGCATGCCGCCTGCTCACCCGCCAGCTTGCCGCGCGCATAGGCCGAGCGGGGATCAGGGGTCAGCGCCTCCGTCAGCTCTCGATCGGGGTCATCGAGGACATAGTCGGTCGAGATGTGGACCAGCCGGACACCGCGCGCTGCGCACTGGGCCGCCAGCATCGAGACGGCATCAGCATTGACCGCAGCGCTGCGGTCAGGCTCCACCTCGGCGCGGTTGACGTTGGCCTGGGCGGCAGCGTTGATGACGGCACCTGGACGGTGCGTGTCCAGGGCAGCAGCCACCGCGTCTGGATCCGTGATGTCGAGCTCAGCCCGAGGCAGGCCAACAACCCCGCTCCCGCCCGCTGCCACCACGGCGCTGCCGATGAGGCCGCCCGCGCCCGTAACGAGGATCTTCATGTCCCAGAGGATACCGGATCCGGCAGCGCCAGCGCCGCCCGACCGCGCACGAGATTGAAGCGGTCCGTGGGCCGGCAGTAGCCCGAGCCGCTGAGCTTTCCGAGGGTGTCGAGGCCCTCCAGATCGATGTGCATCGCCTCATCGGCGAGCCCATCCCGAACCCAAACGTGGACGACCTCGCCGATGACAATGTTCCCGCTCAGCGGCGTCCCTGGCGCGAGCCGCACAACCTGGATCGTGCGGCACTCATAGCTGACCGCCGCCTCTGCGATCCGAGGCGGGCGGATGACCCGGCTGTCTGCAGGGGTGAGTCCGGTCAGCTCGAACTCGCTCTCTCCCGCCGGGAGTCCCTCGGCCGCGGCGGCCAGCTGGCGCACCCAGGAGGCGCCCGGGAGGTTCACCACAAACTCTCCCAGCCCGCCCTCAGCGACCGGCAGGGCGTTGCGGAGGGTGTCCTTGTCGGTGCCGTCCGCGCGGGTGATCGGGGAGAACGCCAGCGCCATCGGAGTGACGGAGGCGGCGTTGAAGAACGAGAACGGCGCGATGTTGGTTCGTCCTGCTGCGTCGATGGTCGAGACCACCGCGATCGGACGGGGCAAGATTGCGCCGACGAGGAGCTTATAGCGGTGGCTGGCCGGAAGGGCAGACGGGTCAAATTCCATGAGGGGCTCCAGTGTCTGCGAGTCGCTATCCCAGCAACGCAGCCGCACCCGCAGAGCCAGACATGATAACCACCCCCCATGAAGATTCTCGGACTCGATGAGGCTGGGCGAGGCTGCGTGCTCGGCCCCTTGACTGTCGGCGCTTACTGCTGCGAGGCCGACAACCTCGCCGCCCTGGCAGCCACCGGCGCGACGGACTCCAAGGCGCTCTCCGCCAAGAGGCGCCAGGCGATCCTCAAGCTGCTGCCCGAGCACGGAACCTCGCGGGTTCTCATGGTGACACCGGCTCAGATCGACGCCGGCAACATCAACACCCTCGAAGAAGAAGCCTTCCTCGATCACATCCGACACTTCAAGCCCGACGTCGTGTACCTCGACGCGCCGGTCCATCCCCGCGGGATCCCCAAGCTCAAGGCGCGCATGGTCGCCGCCCTCGCCGCTGATGGTCTGGCACCAGACTGGGTGATCGAGCCCAAGGCCGACGCCAACTACCCGGTGGTCGGTGCCGCCAGCATCGCCGCGAAGGTCCTGCGCGATGCCGAGATCAAGGCGCTCGGCCCGGTCGGAAGCGGGTACCCGTCGGATCCCGTCACCCGGAAGTGGCTGCTGGAGTTTATCCGCAAGGATGCCCCCCTCCCCGCCTGCGTTCGGACCCGCTGGGGCACCATCGACAAGCTGCGGCAGCAGGCTCTGTTTGGCTGATTGCCTGAGACCAGGCTGAATCCATGCGCTGATCCGGCAGGAAGTCCCCAATGCTCGGCCTCTCCATTCCCCTGCTCAACGAAGAGGCCCTGGTCGAATTCGTCGTCGATGGCATCCAGGCCGCGCTCGGAGCGCTCCCGCACACCCTCGTCCTGGTCAACAACGGCAGCACCGACCACACCGCCACCATCATCGATGGCCTCGCGAAGCGTCCGGAGGTCATCGCCGTTCACCTCACCGACAACGCCGGCTACGGCGGCGGCATCCTCGCCGGACTCTCTGCCCTCCGGAGCCTCCCCTCCCCGCCGACGGTCATCGGCTGGTGCTGGGGAGATGGCCAGATCGACCCCGTCGTGCTGCCCGACCTGTATCGACGCTGTCTCGACGGAGCCGACCTCGCCAAGATCCGGCGCACCGAGCGACAGGACGGCAGCCGCCGCGCGCTCATCTCTGCCGCCTACGCCGGCATCATGTCCCGTCTCGGCACGACCACTCCCGATGTCAACGGCTGCCCCAAGCTGCTGCGACTGGAGGCCTTCGACCGCCTGGCGCTCTCGCGCGCCGACTGGTTCCTCGACGCGGAGGCCGTCCTGGGTGCAGAAGCCAGCGGGATGCGGATAGAGAGCGTGCCTGCAGTGATGCGCCCTCGCACCGCAGGGAAGAGCAAGGTCGGCTGGCAAACAGTCGCAGAGTTCGTCGTCAACATCACCCGGTATAAGCTCTCCCGGTGACCACTGTTTCGACCACGCTGACCTGGAGAGACTGGCCCGCGCAGCGGCAGCAGGGCCGCGCGATCCTGGCGGCAGTGGTCATCGTGGCGACCTGTGCCGGCGTGGCGATCCTCGATCCGCTGATCGCAGCTGTGGGGACCGTTGCGCTGCTCGCGGCGGTGTCCGAGGTCCTGCTGCCGAGCACCTACACCCTCTCGGAGTCCGGAGTTGTGGTGGACAACGTGCTGCGCAAGCGCCGCCACCCCTGGCGTCACTTTCAGGGGTGGCGCGCCGCGACGGATCGGGTCGTCCTGCAAGGAGCGGGGCCTGCAGGGATCATCGCACGGCGCCGGACGGTGCTGCTGCGATGCCCGGACAACCAGGAGGCAGTGACCGCTGC
The DNA here is from genome assembly GCA_029251165.1 of Myxococcota bacterium. GTDB lineage: Bacteria > Myxococcota_A > UBA796 > UBA796 > UBA796 > JAQXDW01. The sequence goes on along the minus strand of JAQXDW010000002.1, from coordinate 35,727 downwards.
ACTGGGCACTTGGATGGCCGATGTTCCCGGGAGCGAGGCATGAGCGCGCTCGTCGTCAGCGAAGAAGCCGCGGCAGCAGTGGACCGGGTGGCCCGGTTCGTCGTACGCTTCGGCCTCACCGTCCCCGCCATCCTGGCGCTGGAGTCGATGCGCCCCATCTCGTTTGTCGGAAGCCAGTTCATGCACGTCCTCTCTCCATCAGTCGCCGCAGTGCTCTCCGCGAGCGAGTGGGATGCCATGGCTGCTCTGCTGGAAGATAGACGCGGACTGGACTACCTCATCGAGCACATCGAGAAACTCAACACAGAAACGGAGCGCCGATGAGCGAAGAGCACCGGCCCCTTCGCAGCGTGCTCGCCACCGACTGCGGCAGCACGACCACCAAGGCCATCCTCATTGAGCTGGTCGACGGGGTCTACCGACAGACCTGGCGTGGCGAGGCACCCACCACCGTCGAGGCCCCGTTCGAGGACGTCACCCGTGGGGTCCTCAACGCCGCGCAGGAGGTCGCAGAGCTGTCCGGGCGCACGCTGGTCGCCGAGGACGGCTCCGGCATCATCACGCCAGCCAACGGCAACGTCGGGGTCGATGCCTACATCTCCACATCCTCAGCCGGCGGCGGCCTTCAGGTCGTGGTCGGCGGGGTCGTCCGGAGCATGACCGCCGAGAGCGCGATGCGGGCCGCACTGGGCGCGGGGGCCATCGTGATGGACACCTTCGCCACCAACGACAAGCGGCCGGCACACGAGCAGATCGAGCGCATCCGGCAGCTCCGTCCCGACATGATCCTCCTGGCCGGCGGCATCGACGGCGGCACGGTCAAGCATGTCGTCGCCCTCGCCGAGCGGATCGCGGCGGCGCGGCCCCGCACCCGCCTCGGCGGCGGCTTCAACCTGCCGATCATCTACGCCGGAAACATCGACGTCCGGGAGGCCATCGAGGAGCTGCTCGGCGGGCTGTCTGACCTCTCCATCGTCGACAACCTCCGCCCCCTGATGGAGGCCGAGAACCTGGAGCCCGCCCGAGACTGCATCCACCACCTGTTCATGGAGCACGTCATGGCCCAGGCTCCGGGCTACGACAAGCTGATGACCTGGGCGGATGCTCCGATCATGCCGACTCCTGGAGCGGTCGGTCGCATCATGCAGACCATCGCCCGCAACAAAAAGATCAACGTGCTCGGCGTGGACATCGGCGGCGCGACCACCGATGTCTTCAGCGTCTTCGACGGGATCTTCAACCGCACCGTCTCCGCCAACCTCGGCATGTCCTACTCCGTCTCCAACGTGCTCGCCGAGGCCGGTCTGCCGGCCATCTTGCGGTGGGTGCCCCTGGAGATCAACGAGAAGCAGCTGCGCAACCGGATCGGCAACAAGATGATCCGGCCCACCACCATTCCCCAGACCCTCCGGGAGCTGAAGATCGAGCAGGCCATCGCCCGAGAGGCACTGCGGCTGGCGTTCATCCAGCACCGGGAGTTTGCGGTCGGGCTCAAGGGCGTGCAGAAGCAGCGGACCATCGCTGATGCGTTCCGGCAGTCCGGCGACGACTCCCTCGTCCAGATGATGAAGCTCGACCTGATCGTCGGCAGCGGCGGCGTGCTCTCTCATGCGCCCCGTCGGGTGCAGTCGATGCGCATGATGATCGACGCCTACGCGCCCGAGGGAGTCACCGAGCTTGCGGTGGACTCCATCTTCATGATGCCCCACCTCGGGGTGCTCTCCACGGTCAACGAGCAGGCCGCCACCGAGGTCTTTGACCGGGACTGCATCGTCTACCTCGGCACCGTGGTCGCACCGGTCGGCAGCCCCGCTGCTGGAAAGCCGGCCCTGGAGGTCTCGCTGACCCTGCCCGACGGCAGCACCGTCAGCGAGACGCTCACCGACATGGAGCTGCGCCGCTACCCCGTCGGCGTCGGCGAGCACGCCACAGCCACCCTCGCTCCCCTCGCCAGCCACCTCGACGTCGGGGCAGGCCCCGGGAAGAAATGGACCGGCAAGCTGCGCGGCGGCGTGGTCGGGCTCGTCATCGACACCCGCGGCCGGCCGATCGTCATCCCCGAGGATGCTGCAGTCCGGGTCCCCCTGCTGCAGAAGTGGGTGGCAGCGCTTGAGGAATACCCAGACGAACTGACCGATGGAGGGGTGAGCTGATGGCCGCCGTCTTTACTCCGGGCCTCAAGGTCACCGAGCACACCATCGTGGTCAAGGATCGCCGCCTGCCCCTGGAGGGCGAGGTGCTGGTCGAGGTCGGCGATCGGGTGACCGCCGACCAGATCATCGCCCGCACGGAGCTGCCCGGTAAGATCTTCCCGATCAACGTCGCCAACCAGCTCGGCGTGGCCCCCTCTCGGCTCAAGGGCCTCCTGCGGAAGTCCGTCGGCGACTCGGTGACCAAGGACGAGGTCATCGCGGAGACCGAGGGCTTCATGGGCTTCTTCAAGTCCGATGCAAAGGCCATCGTCTCCGGCACCATCCAGTCCATCTCTGAGATCACCGGCCAGGTCATCTTCCAGGCCCACCCCGTCCCCGTCGAGATCGATGCCTACATCGACGGGACCATCGTCGAGCTGCTCGACAACGAGGGCTGCGTCATTCAGGCCGCTGCCACCCTCATCCAGGGCATCTTCGGACTCGGCGGCGAGGTCAAGGCAGAGCTGGTGATGGGGGTGAGTGCCCCCGATGCGGTGCTGAAGCCACAAGACATCACCGCCGAGATGGAGGGCAAGATCGTCGTCGGGGGTGCCTACCTCTCTCTGGAGACCCTCCAGGCTGCGGTGAAGCACAACCTCGCGGGGATCGTGACCGGCGGGTTTGACTACGACGACATCAAGGAGCTGCTCGGCTACGAGGTCGGCGTGGCGATCACCGGCGGCGAGGACCTCGGGCTGACCCTGGTGGTGACCGAGGGCTTCGGCCAGATCCAGATGGCGCCCGGCACCTTCAGCTTGCTGCAGAAGAAGGTCGGCCAGCGCGCCAGCATCAACGGCGCCACCCAGATCCGCGCCGGAGTCATTCGGCCAGAAGTCGTGGTGACGTACGCAGAGGACGTCTCTGAAGAGCGGTTCATCCCCCCCGAGCCGGTCGGCATCTCGATCGGCGATCCGGTCCGCGGCATCCGCGCACCCTACTTCGGCCACCTCGGTCGGGTCGTCTCCCTTCCAGTCGAGCCAGAGAAGCTGGAGAGCGAGAGCCGCGCCCGGGTCATGGTCATTGAGTTCGAGGACGGCCAGCAGGCCAGGCTTCCCCGGGCCAACGTGGAGGTCATCGAGACATGATGCTCGCCCTCATCTGCCTCCTCCAGCTCCTCTTACCCAGCGCCCATGCTGCGGCAGGAGACTTCACGGTCACCGCCCCGAAGTACGGCGGCGGTCTGGCCCTGGATCTGGCCTGGAGCGCACAGCCCAACGCCAGCGGCTACCTCGTCCTCCGCTCCTCCGCCGAGGGAGCGTGGGAGATCGTCGTCGAGACCCCGCTGCCGGCTGAAGCCACCGAGTACACCGATCAGGTGACCCCGGATCCAGAGGTCAACCCGCCCCTGGATGCCTACACCTACCGGGTCGCCTCACTCACCAGCGCCTCTCCGACCTTCCCCAAGCGCGCTCCGGCCGCAGAGAATGCCACCGACGAAGAGATGGCAGCCCGCGAGGCCAGCTTCCGGAGCAGCCTTGAGGCCTACACCCAGGCCATTCTCTCCGGCGGCGACCTCACCGCGCCGGTCATCGGCTCGCCGAAGGGATCCTGGCTCAACCTCACCCCCGGCTACATCCTCCTGTTCGTGATGATCATCTCGGTGGGCGTGATGATGAACGTCTTCGCCGCCCGCGCCCGCCGCGGCGAGGAGATCTTCATCCGACGCATCTCCGGCATCGACGCCATCGAGGAAGGCATCGGACGGGCCACTGAGATGGGTCGCCCGATCCTGTACGTGCCCGGAATCGACGAGCTGCAGGACATCCAGACCATCGCCAGCATGCTCATCCTCGGACAGGTCGCCGAGAAGGTCGCCGAGTACCAGTCGGACATCGTCGTCTCCTGCTGCATCCCCATTGTGCGCGAGGTCGCCGACGAGGTCGTCAAGGCCGGCTACTACCAGGCCGGCTTTCCCGATGCCTACAACCCGGCAAACACCCGGTTCATTTCCTCAGAGCAGTTCGCATTCTGCGCCGGCACCAACGGCATCATCCTGAGAGAGAAGCCGGCGACGAACATCTACTTCGGTCGGTTCTTCGCCGAGTCGCTCATCCTCGCGGAGACCGGCTTCGTCAACAAGTCCATCCAGATCGCCGGCACCGCGGAGGCCACCCAGCTTCCCTTCTTCATCGCCGCCTGCGACTACACCCTCATCGGTGAGGAGCTGTTCGCAGTGTCTGCCTACCTCAGCCGCGACCCCCGCCTCATCTCCTCGCTCAAAGCAAGCGACTGGGTCAAGGTCTTCGTCGTCGCCTCGCTGCTTGTCGGCTCGCTGCTCGCCACCCTCGGCAGCGACCTCGTCGTCCAGCTCTACACCATCGGCCACTAAGGAGACACGATGCGCAGCACCATCCCGCTGATCATCAGCCTCGTCGTCGGCCTGCTCATGGTCGGTGAGTTCTTCATCCCCCACTGGCGCTACCACCTGCTGACGGAGAACCTCCTGGAGTGGGGCGTCATCGTCTCCGCCGGTGCGTTCTTCCTGGGGCTCATCAACCTCATCCAGGTCAACCTGCCCAAGATCCTGGAGCGTCAGGAGGACTGGCAGTACAAGGTCGTGATGATGGTCGGCCTCGTCGCCACCCTCATCGCCGGCTTCTCCGGTGGAGATCAGCGCATCTCCGACGGCTACGCCTACCGGTGGATCTACGACTTCATCCTCGTTCCCCTCAACGCCACGATGTTCGCCCTGCTGGCCTTCTACATCGCCTCAGCGGCGTTTCGCGCCTTCCGAGCGCGCAACCTCGACGCCACCATCCTGCTGACCGCCGCGATCATCGTGATGGTCGCCCGGGTGCCGGCCGGTGAGATGCTCGGACAGGCCATCTCGGGCTTCTTCTCCAGCATCCTCGGAGACTGGACCTTGATCTTCTTGCCGGAGAACTTCCTCTCCCAGTTCATGAACTGGCTGATGGATGTTCCCAACACCGCCGCCCGCCGGGCGATCTTCGTCGGCGCAGCGCTGGGGGCAGTGGCAACAGGCCTGCGCATCATCCTCGGCATCGAGCGCTCGCACCTGGGAGCGGACTGAGCCATGTACAACTTCCTCGTCCGCTTTCAGAACCTCGACCGACGCTGGATCTTTGTCGGGATGGCGCTGTCCATCCTCATCCCGATGCTGTTCCCGGTCAGCTTCCCCTTCCGCGTTGACCAGCGCGTCCAGGACCTCTACGACACTGTCGATGAGCTCCCCGATGGCTCCAAGATCTTCCTCTCCGCAGACTTCGACCCCGCCTCCCGCCCTGAGCTGGAGCCGTTCTTCCGGGCCAACCTCCACCACCTGTTCCGCAAGGACATCCAGATCGTCTCCGCGACCCTCTGGCCCTCCGCGCCTCCGCTGGTGCTGCCGATCATGAAGGAGATCGCCGAGAAGCACGGCAAGGTCTACGGCGAGGACTGGGTGTTCCTTGGCTTCAAGGACGGCAAGGAGCTGGCGATCAAGTCCATCGGTGAGAACATTCCCAAGGCCTTCCCCAAGGACTTTGAGGGCACCGACATCACCACCCTGCCGATCATGAGCGGGGTGCGTCAGGCCAAGGACTTCCCGCTGATCGTCAGCGTCTCCGCCGGCTTCCCCGGAACTCAGGAGTACGTCCTCCAGATCCAGGGACAGTACAGCCTCGACATCGTCTCTTCCTGCACTGCGGTCTCCGGCCCCGACTACATCCCGTTCTTCAAGGCCGGTCAGCTCCGTGGACTGTCCGCCGGCATTCCCGGCAGCGCCCACTATGAGCAGCTCGTCTTCCCCGACGGACCTCCCGAGGGCACCCGACTGCTGGGCATCGCGGGCTACAACGTGCTCAGCCTCGGACACCTGTTCATCGTGCTGCTCATCATCGCCGGAAACATCGCCTACTTCCTGACCACCCCGCGCGAGGAGGCCTGAGATGGAGCCGCTCGCAACCATCGAGATCGCTGGCGCCTGGCTGAGCATCTTCCTCACCCTGTGCATCTTCAGCTACCTCTACGAAGACAACCCGATCTACAAGCTCGCGGAGCACCTCTTCCTCGGGGTGTCCATCGGCTACGGCGTGATCGAGATCTACTACGGTGTCCTCAGGCCCAACCTCATCGACAAGCTGGTCTTCGCCGATGCCTGGACCCTCTCCCGGATCGGACTGCTCGCACCGCTGGTGATGTTCTTCCTGCTGTTCACCAAGTTCACCCGGAAGTACAGCTGGCTGGCTCGGATCCCGATCGCCTTTCTGGTCGCGGCGTTTGCCGGGGTCAAGATGACCGGAGAGGCCAACGCCCGGCTGATCACCCAGGTCAAGGAGTCGATGCCCGACCTCGCCGAGACCTGGGCCACCCACGGATTCTGGAACTGGGAGGCCGACGGCGCGGGGCTGTTCTCTGCGCTGCTGCTGGTCCTCGGCCTGTCCGCCACCCTCCTGCACTTCTACTTCTCTGCACCGCAGAACAAGGTGATGAAGGGAATCAGCCGGTTTGGCGTCGTGATGCTGATGCTCTCCTTCGGCGCCAGCTTCGGCTACACCGTCATGGGTCGGATCTCTCTGGCGATTGGTCGGGCACAGGAGATGCTCGGGGACAACCGCAACGCCTTCGAGGCGTCCCAGATCCACCCACAGCTCGCCACCGGTCTATCCATGGCGGCGATCATCGCCTTCCTGGCAGTCTGGAAGGTCCGCGGCGGCGGCAACCCGTCGGCGTAAGCCCGTCCCGCTTCATGACGCTTGCGCCCTCGCCACCCAGCGGGGGCGCGCTGCTTCTGGAGCACGACAGCGACAGGAGCACAGCGACGTGGCAGCACTGCGCTGCGGGCCTCAAGGCTCCTCAGGCACCTCCGGCGGACCGAGCAGCCCGAGGTCTGCAGTCTCCATCCGGACGGCGGCCATGAATTCCGTTCCCGGATCGACCTTCCGGGTGCGCCGTCGGGTGTCGTGCTCCTGGAAGTAGTCGTGCCCGGCGTGCTCGAAGGAGCGGTACTCGTAGTGGCCGATGAGGTGGGTGATGTCGGGAAAGGCCGCCTTGAGGTAGCGGACGAGGTCGATGTTGGAGGCGAGCTGGGCATCGGTGAGCGGATACTCCTCGCCATCGCCGACGTTCTCGACACCGATGGCGAGGTGGTTGAGTCCGATGGTGTGCCGCGCGACCCGATCTTCCTCGATGAGGCGATAGATGGTTCCATCTCGAGCAATCACGAAGTGCGCAGAGATGTTGAGGGCCTTGGATCCCTTGAGATCGGGTCGGCGGGGGCGACGCTCGGGCTGGAAGGTGTTCCAGGCCGACTTGTGGCAGCAGCCCCCCGTCCAGTGGAGCACAACAACACGGGGCACCATCCGAGAGTCTGCGGCCGCATCGTCCGTGACCCGATGCTCCCCGACATGAGCTGCGAGGTAGGCCTGCGTGAGCGCCTCGCGCTTCTCGGTGTAGGGAATCGGCCACTCGATGAGCTGCGCTGGCGGCTCCGGGGGCGGGGGAGGCTCCGGCTCGGGCTCCGGCTCGGGCTCCGGCTCGGGTGTGGCGTACGTCAGGACATAGGGCTCCGGCGGCGGCTGGGGGGCATCCAGCGGCCGGGGAGCATGGCAAGACAGCAGCAGCGCCGCGATCAATCCGGCACCCCCTCCAGCGCAAGGTCCGCGACCGCTGCACGAACCCGCCCCAGGAAGTCGGCACCCGGATCCGGCTTGATGGTCCGATACGTCGGATCCGTCTCCTGGAAGTAGGGATGCCCCTCCATGTCCTGATACTCCATGTGCCCGATGAGGTGGGTGATGGTCGGCCAGGAGGCCGTCAGGTAGCGGACAAGGTCGATGTTGGCGGCAACCTGTGCATCGGTGAGCGGGTAGCCGTCGATGCCGCCGACGTTCTCGATGCCGATGGCGAGGTGGTTGAGGCCGATGACGTGGCGGGCGACCCGATCCTCGGGCAGCAGTCGCCAGATGGTGCCGTCGCGATCAACCACGAAGTGCGCTGAGACATTGAGCGCGCCCGCCCGCTGAAGCGCTGGTCGGCCCGGCAGACGCTCCGGAGCAAAGGTGTTGAACGTTCCCAGCGCGGTCGGCCCAGCGGTCCAGTGCAGCACGATCATCCGGGGGATCATGGTGACGTCAGCCTCCAGCTCACCCGACAGGTGCTGCTCGCCCCAGTGGGTCGCCAGGTACTGCTGCGTCAGCTCCTTCCGGGCATCCGAGAATGGAAGCGGTTTGTCGACAATCGCGACCTCAGGGATGACCGGCTCAGGCTCTGGGGGCACGGCGATCACCTCCGGCTCGACGGGCACGGCGACCACCTCCGGGACTGCCGGAGGCCGGATCGGATCGGTCGCACAAGCCAGCAGGAGGAGCATCATGCCGGCGTCTCTAACCGCCGATGCTCCTGCCCTCCCAGGTCAACCGGGCCAACCGGATCAAAATACGTGGTCGACCTACCGGCGCGCGATGCTCTCTGAGACCCCGCGGTTCGCAAGCGCATCGGCACGCTCATTCTCTGGGATGCCGACGTGGCCGGCGATCCAGTGGATGCGGAGCTTGGAGAAGTTTCGCATCTGAGACTTGATGGCGTTGATGATGTCGCGGTTGGCCTTGCCCTTCCAGCCCAGCTGAAGAAGCCCGTGCACGTACTTGGAGTCGGTGAGGATCTCGATCCGGGCATCGCCGCTGACCGCAGCCTCGTCGAGCAGATCCAGCGCGAGGCCGATGGCCTTCAGCTCGCCGATGTTGTTGGTGCCGCGCCCCAGCGCGAGGTGACGCTCCAGGACCCGACCACCGGGGAGCTTGACCACCGCCCCAGAGCCTGCGGGTCCCGGGTTGCCCTGGCAGGCACCGTCGGTGAAGCAGACCACGGCGTCGCGGTGGAAGCTGGCGACCAGCTCACCGGCAGCGACCTTGGCGGCAGCGGCCTGCTGGGCGGTCCGGGTGCCGGCCTTTCCAAAGCCGCTTCCCCGGCTCTTTGCCGCCTTCGCCTTGTCTGCGGAGACGCCCGCCTCCATGTCGATCACCGGCTCGTCGAGCATCATGACCCCGGACACACCGGCCCGGTAGATCTTGCTGCCGGCGGCCGCAGAGTAGCGAATCGGCATCCGCCCCCCCTTCACCACCGGCTTGCCGCTGGCGTCGATCTCCACCCACACTTTCTTGCCTTTGAACTGCGCTGGCTTCCAGGGCATCCCGACCTCCGAGCAGACGGTGTATCACACCCGGAACGACTCTCCGGTGGAGTCGGAGAACTCGTAGAGAGAGTGGTTGAAGCAGCCCGCAGAGCAGCCGCCCGTGTAGAGGCGCTCGCGGTACGCCTGCACCGCCGGAGAGTGCCACAGCTCCGTCAGCGACGTCTCGAACACGTTGCCGACCTTCAGCCCCTCGCCGCCCCACACACAGCACGGCAGCAGGTCGCCCTCGAAGGTCACGCCGTACTGATCGACGAGCCCGAGGCAGCGCACCGCGCCCGACGGCAGCGCGCCGGCGTGGTAGTCAAGCCCCTCGGTGTAGAACGCCCGACGGCCCGCGACTGCCGGCTCTGCTGACGCGATGTGGGCGACGGTGTCTGACCAGATCTGCCGATCTGCCGGTGCGGTGATGTAGAGCTCCGGGGCATCGTTGACCGGCCAGAAATCGTACCCGCAGCCCGCCGCCGTTGCGCGCTCATAGATCGCGATCAGCTCCCCGACGTTTTCATTGGTGGCGACGGAGTAGATGCTGGCGGTGATCTCGGCTGCCCGCACCCGAGCGATCGCTGCCCAGGTCCGCCTCCAGCAGCCCTTCTGCCCCCGCAGCCGATCGTGGGTCTCCTCCAGTCCGTCGATGGAGAACGACAGCGAGTCCACCCCGCTGCGGACCAGCTCGTCCCACCGCTTGTCGATGAGGGTGCCGTTGGTGGTGATGTTGACCGCCATGCCGCGTGCCTTCGCCGCGATCACCGCCGTGAAGAGATCGGGGTGCAGGAAGGGCTCCCCGCCGGTGATGACGAGGGTCTTTGTCCCGATGGCGGCGGCCTCGTCGAGCAGGGTTATCAGCCGCTCCAGCGGCATGTGGACGTGGCCGTCCCACAGATCACAGAACGTGCAGCGGAGGTTGCAGCCGCGGTTGATGAGCAGCAGAAGGGTCAGGGGCTTGGAGGGCAGACGGGCCGGGAGGTGGGCCTCGATGCCAACAGGGAGGCGCGCGTTCCAGTCTGCTCCCCGACCCTCACCCCGGTACAGCGCCCCGTAGGCCGCCGTCACCGCAGACCAGTCGAACCGTCGAGCAAAGCGACCGGCGGCGTGCCCGAGCGCCACGCGGCGGACCGGATCCGCGATGAGGTCAAGCACGGCATCGGCGAACGCATCGGCACCCTCGACGATGATCATCTCGTCGCGGATCTGAATCCCCTCTGCCCCCTTGGCCGTAGAGACGATGGGCTTTCCGGCCGCCATGTACTCCAGCAGCTTCAGGCGGGTACCGCCCCCGGCATGGAGGGGGCAGATGCAGACATCGGCGGCGGCGATGTGCTCGGGGAGATCGTCGACCGAGCCGGTGAAGGTGATCGCCGGGTGGGCGTAGTAGGTCGGCGGGTTCATGCCGACGATGAGCACCGCGATGTCCGGACGAGCCGCGAGCAGTCGGGGCAGCAGGCGCTCTGCGATGAACCGGACGGCCTCGGTGTTGGGCCAGTAGTGCAGGGTGCCGTGAAAGATGAGGAGCGGCGCCTCCGCAGCGATTCCATGGCGCGCGCGGACTCCGGCCGGGTCAGCCCGAGAGAACGCCGGCACGTCGACCCCATGGGGAATGACCGTGATCCGCTCGGACTCCAGCCCAGCAGCGGCCATCCGGCGGCGGTCGTCGGTGGAGACGGCGATGACCTCATCAACCATCGCGAGGATGCCCTGCTCAATGGGGCGGATCCGCCGCACATCGTGACCGAACGACTCGAGCCGATCCCACTCCACGTTGTGCTGCACGATGCTGCTGCGGACCGACACCCCCCGGAGGCGCCCGGAGAGCTTCGCCGCGAGCAGCGCGGGCATGCCGTAGCCGGGGAACTCCGCCTGAAAGACGTCGATCTGCTCGACGAGTCCGACGGTCAGCGCGCGGAGCCACCAGGTCGGATCGAACAGGGGGCGGTAGAGAAAGTGCTCCTCGGGGGGGTAGCCCGCCAGGGTGCAGAGCCGGGCGGCGAGCCGGGAGAGCCGAGACACCCCGGGCCACTCCTGGGCCGCACGCCAGCGGGGCGGGTAGGCAACCTGCGAGACCACCCGCCCGTCGAACCGCAGGTAGTGATCACGGTCGTCGGTGACCAGGAAGCAGGGCTGCCCGCTGTCCAGGGAGAGGTGCTCGGCGGTGCGGACGATCTTGACCGCAGCGCCGTGGTTGGTGGGGAACAGGTCCCCTCGGGTGAGGATGCAGACGCGCACGGCATCCACTATCGCACTGTGGCGGGCATGATCTCCGACATGAAAGAGACCAACCCGCAGCACGCGGCTGCCCACTTCGACGAAGACCCTATATGAGGGTGCTATAAAATCGCCTTCTCAGAGGATTCCCCCATGCCCGACTATCCGATCGGCAAGCGCTACGACGGCGGGACTGTCGTCGTCCAGCCCGAGCACGCTGCTGCCTACGCCGCCGCCACCAACGACTCCAGCGCGGCCTACGCGGGCTCCGACGCCATCGCCCCGCCGATGTTCCACGTCCGGCTCATCAAGGACACAATGTTCCAGGTCGCCGGGGATCCCGAGCTTGACCTCGACATGCTTCGGCTGGTCCATGGCGAGCACGACGCCACCTTCCACCGCCCGCTCCGACCAGGAGATGCGGTGACGCTTGAGGGGCGCCTGGAGTCGGTCACCGAGAAGTCTTCGGGTCTGCTCGTGGTCAGCCGACACACCGGCACCGTCGAGGGTGCGCTGGCGTTTGAGGCAAAGACCGCGTACTTCATTCGCGCCAAGACCCGCCCCACGGGCAGCAAGCCCAAGCGCACGCCCCCAGCAGCGCCGCCGCCGCCGGAGCGGTCGGTCTCCTGGTCCGTCGATTCCGATCAGTCCCACCGCTACGCCGAGGCAAGCCTGGATCGAAACGGCATCCACATCGACAAGGCGGTCGCCACCAACGCCGGGCTCCCCGACGTCATCCTCCACGGCCTCTGCACCATGGCCATGGCCGGTGTGAGCCTGACCGATGCCCTCGGCGGCGGCGACCCTGCCCAGCTCAAGCGGCTGTCGGTGCGGTTCTCCGGCATGGTCTTCAACGGCGACACCCTGACCACCCACACCTGGCCTGGCGGAGCATTCGCAGTGACGAACGCCGCCGGCAAGCCCGTCATCACTGGCGGAATCGTGGAGCTGGCAGATGTTTGATGACCGCATCCTTCGCGACGACGATCTCGGCCTGATCCTCGACCTCACCGCCGCTCCCGCCGGGACTCCGCCGCAGATGGCCGACGCGCTCAAGGCGATGGCCGCCATCGAGGATGGGCTGGAGGCCAACGCCGATGAAGGCCGGCTGGTCGGCCACTACTGGCTGCGAGCCCCCGACCTTGCTCCGACCGATGACATCCGTCAGTCCGTCCTCGACGCCCTCGCGCAGGTCCGCAGCCTGTCCCACGGCGATCACACCGACCTGCTGTGGATCGGCATCGGCGGCTCGGCGCTGGGTCCGAAGCTGGTCGCGGACTGCCTCTCCACGGAGGCAGACCCGCTCCGCGTTCACTTCCTCGACAACACCGACCCCGACGGGTTCGCGCGCATCCTCAGCCGCCTCACCCCGGCGAAGACGCTGGTGGTGGTCGTCTCCAAGAGCGGCGGAACCGTCGAGACCCGCAACGGCATGCTCGCCGCACAGGCTGCATTTGAGGCCGCAGGTGAGCCGCTTGCCCCTCACGCCATCGCGATCACCGGAGAGGGCTCCCGGCTGTGGGAGGCCGCCGCGGACTGGCAGGCCCGGGTGCCGATGTGGGACTGGGTCGGCGGGCGCACCAGCATCACCGGGACGGTCGGCACCGTGCTCCTCGCGCTGTGCGGCTGGGACCTCGACGGCTTCCTCGACGGCGCCGCGCGCTGCGATGCCCTCACCCGCCGCACCACCGACAACCCCGCCGCCGCCCTCGCCGCCGCCTGGTACACCGCCGGCAACGGTCAGGGGGATCGGGCGCTGGTCATCGAGCCGTATCGGGATCGCTTTGCGCTGCTCTCCAGCTACCTCCAGCAGCTCGTCATGGAGTCCCTCGGCAAGCGCCTCAACCGACAGGGAGCGGTCGTTCATCAGGGGCTCACGGTCTACGGAAACCGCGGCTCCACCGACCAGCATGCCTTCGTTCAGCAGCTCAGAGATGGCCGGAACGATGCCTTCGTGCACTTCGTCGAGACCCGAGACCCTGGCGCGCTGACCCTCGGGGTCGACGGCAGTCCGTCCGCAGACCACCTCCTCGGCTTCCTGTGCGGCACCCGCTCGGCGCTGACTGAGGCCGACCGGCCCAGCCTCACCATTCAGGTCCCGGATGCCTCCGCCCGCTCGCTGGGCGTCCTCATCGCTCTGTTTGAGCGCGCGGTCGGGCTATACGCGGAGCTGATCGACATCAACGCCTACCACCAACCCGGTGTCGAGGCGGGCAAGAAGGCTGCTGGGCGGACCCTGACGCTGCTGGGGCGGCTGTCGGCGGCGCTGTCGGATGAGTCACAGACCGCAAGCGCACTGGGAGAGACCCTCGGCGCAGACGCCGGACTGTGCTGGCGCCTCCTCCACCACCTCGCAGCGACCGGTCGTTCCGCGCTGAGTGTTGGAGAGCGACCGGCGGAGGATGCCTTTCGCCGAGGCGAGTAGCGGCTTACTCCGGCGCGGAGCCAGAGACATCACCCTCAGCGCTGTTGTCGCTCCAGGTGATGACGAACTCACAGCGGCGGTTCTGAGACCAAGCAGACTCGGCGCTGGCGTCTCGCAGGGGGCGCTCCTCACCATAGGAGACCACCTTCAGGCGGCTCTGGGCGATGCCGCTGGACTTCATGAAGCTGTGGACGCTCTGCGCACGGCGCTGGCCGAGGGCGAGGTTGTAGTCGGTGGTCCCGCGCTCGTCGGCGTGTCCCTGAATCTCCAGCTTGATGTCCGGCCGGCGGGTCATGATGGTGATGTTCTCATTGAGCGCAGACTTCGCCGCATCGCTGAGGGTCGCGTTGTCCAGGTCGAAGTAGACCCGGGTAAAGTTCTGCGCCAGATCAACGATGTCCTGAGGGAGGGTCTGGGGAGCAACGACCGGCTCCGTGGTCGGAGTGAGAACCGGGGTCTCGGTGACGACCGGCTGCTTCTTGCAACCGACAGTGACGAGCATAAGGACGAGAGCGATGGCTCGGGGAGTCATAAGGATTCTCCTGTGATTCGTAACGGACGGAACATATCCGGTTGAGCCTGTGCGGCATTGCCTGACGACAGAGACATGGGGTAGCCTCATCGCCCAGAAACCAGGAGGGCCGCAATGGCTTCCGGCGCGAGCACAGGGGGAAAGGTTCTCACAGGATGTTCCTGTCTTTCCATCTTCATCTTTCTGAGTCGCCCGCTGACGGCACTGTCTGAGCGGCTCCTGCTCAGTGAGCGACTCTCCGATATGCTCGAAGCAGGGGACAGCAGAGACGATGCGCTCGGCCTCGTCTCCGCCTCCCGCCGACCGGGGATCGGCTCCATCCAAAGCGTCGCCCTTCTCCGAATGGGGCACCGCGCAGCCGGGTCAGCAGCGTGATCGATCCACAAGAAGCACTCCGCCACTGGGGCATCACCGAGGCCGCGCGACCCGCAGCCAGCCCAGGGCTGATCAACGGCACCTGGATGGTCACCGGCGGCGTCCTGCAGTGGGTCAATCCGATCTTCAGCCACGACGTCAACCGTGACATCGCATCAATCACCGGCCACCTCGCCGGCCGGGGCATGCCGACGCCGGTCCTGCTTCCGGGAGACGGCGGACGCCTCTGGCTGCCGGATCCTGACGGCGGCTGCTGGCGAATGCTGACCTTTATTCCGGGCCGAACCCTCAGCCGGATCACCGACCCCGCCACCGCTGCGGCCGCCGGTCGGCTGGTTGGTCGCTTCCATGCTGCGCTGTCGGACTGTGCGCATGCCTTTATCGCGCCGTCTCGCGACATCCACAACACTCCCCTCCGAGTGGCAGCCCTGGAGGCAGCCCTCACCGATCATCCCGACCACGCGCTGCGTCCTGAGGTGGAGCCGCTCGCTGAGGCCATCTTGTCGGGCTGGGCGGACTGGTTGGTGCGCTGGGGTGCTCCTGGAGCGCTGCCGAGGCGGGTCTGCCACGGAGATCTAAAGATCTCCAACATTCGGTTCGCCGCCGAGTCTCTCGACGGCCTCTGCATGGTCGATCTCGACACCCTCTGCCGCCAGTCGTTCTCCGTAGAGCTCGGCGATGCGTGGCGGAGCTGGTGCAACCCAGCTGGAGAAGACGATCCGACGGCCGCGACCTTCGAGCTCGCGCACTTCGAGGCCAGCGCATGTGCCTGGATGGCGGAAGCCCCTGCGCTGAGCGGAGCCGAGCGAGAGAGCCTCGCCGCGGGGGTCGAGCGGATCTGCCTGGAGCTGGCCGCCCGGTTCTGCGCAGATGCCCTGAGCAACAGCTACTTTCGAGAGGATCGCATGCGCTGGCCGGAGGTCGGGCGACACAACCTCCTCCGGACCCAGGGACAGCTCAACCTCGCCGCTGCGGCGGCCCGAAACCGCGCTGCCTGCGAAGCCATCCTCCGTCGCGGCTGAGTCAAGCTCGATAAACGGTTGCGTACAGACAGCCGGTGGCTAGGTTGTCGATCACTGACACTCGCGAGGTTCATGAATGTCGATCCCGAGACCCTCCGGTCCTTCCGGAGCCTACTTCGAGCAGATGGGGGTCACCGCTGAGGTGGTCCGACGTGTGCTCTCCGCAGCACTGTCCCGAGGCGGACAGGACTGCGACCTCTACTTTCAGCACTCCGCAGCCACCACCGTCAGCCTGACGGACGGAAAGGTCAGCCAAGCCGGCACCCACGTCGACCTCGGCATGGGCGTGCGGGTCGTGGTCGGGGATCAGGTCGGCTACTCCTACTCCGAGGACCTCTCCGCAGACGCCCTCATCGCCGCCGCGCGGGCTGCCGCAGAGATCGCCGGCACCGACAGCAGCCGCAGCCCGCAGCCGCTCCGCATCGCCGGACTGCCCGACTATTACCCGGTGGTTCGCCCCTGGGAGACAGTCGACATGGGCGGACGAGTCGCCCTGGTGAGAGACTGGGAGCAGCGCGCGTTTGCCTCGGACAACCGGGTCAAGCGAGTCAACGCCTACCTCTCGGATGCCGCCTCTATCGTCATGATCGTGCGCCCCGATGGCCGCCTCGTCGAGGACTGGCGTCCGATGACTTCGGCGTTCGTGCAGTGCACGGTTGAAGAGAACAACCGGCGGGAGTCCAACAACTACAACGTCGCCGCCCGAGCGGGGCTGGAGTTTTACTCCGAGGACCGACAGGCGCGGATGGTCCGTGAGGCCGTCGAGCGCTCGACCTTCCAGCTCGCCGCCGGCAAGCCTCAGGCTGGAGAGATGCCGGTCGTGCTCGCCGCCGGTCCCAGCGCCATCCTGCTGCACGAAGCCATCGGCCACGGGATGGAGGCAGACTTCAACCGCAAGAAGATCAGCATCTTCTCGGACAAGATGGGCAAGCGCATCGCCAACGAGCACATCACCATCGTCGACGACGGCACCATCGCGGCCTCCCGCGGCGCCATCAACATCGACGACGAGGGCAACGCCTCAGAGCGCACGGTTCTCGTCGAGGAGGGCGTTCTCCGCAGCTACCTCCACGACGAGATCAGCGCCCGACACTTCGGCGTGGACCCCACCGGCTCCGGCCGCCGCCAGAGCTTCCGCCACGCCCCCCTCCCTCGGATGCGGGCGACGGTCATGGAGAACGGTCCCCACACCCCCGAGGAGATCATCGCCTCGGTCGATCGCGGGATCTACTGCATCTCGTTCGGCAACGGACAGGTCAACATCGGCGGTGGTGACTTCGCGTTCTACATGAAGCACGGCTACCTCATCGAGAACGGCAAGCTGACCAAGCCCATCAAGGACGTCAACATCATCGGAAACGGCCCCGAGGCGCTCGCCCGCGTCGAGATGGTCGGCAACGATCTCAAGATCGATGAGGGCGGCTGGACCTGCGGCAAGGACGGCCAGGGAGTCCCAGTCAGCCAGGGTATGCCCACGGTCAAGGTCTCCAGCCTCGTCGTCGGAGGTGTGGGATGACCGCGCCCGTGAACCTCAGCAGCGTCGGCCAGCAGGTCATCGCTCTCGCCACGGAGCTCGGCGCGGAGGAGGCCGCGGTCGGTGTGACCGCAAGCGTCTACTCCGATCTCGCCCAGCGCGACGGCAAGCTTGAGAAGTGCCAGGAGTCTCGCTCTCTGTCTGTCGGTCTGGAGCTGATGGTCGACAGCCGCTTCTCCACGCACTCCACCAACGACCTCCGACCCGGCGCCCTCCGGGAGTTCCTCACCCGGGCCATCGACGCCACACGCTTCCTGGAGCCCGACGAGAACCGTCGCCTCGCTGATCCGACGGAGATGGGGCGCTCAGATGCTTCTCTCGATGTCGACGACACCACCTGGGCAGAGACCACCCCCACCGGACGTCGCGAGCAGGTCGCCACCCTGGAGGCCGCCTGTCTGTCCGCCGGAAAGGATGCGCCGGTTCGCTCGATCAATGCGTTTGGCTATGACGGACGCGTCGACAGCTGCATGGTGACCTCAAACGGCTTCTCCGAGCGGTGGCAGCGCACCACCATCGGCTACGGCGGCCAGGTCACCCTGGAGGATGAGGGCGGCCGGCTTCCAGAGGCATACGCCTTCTACACCGCGCGCCATCGCGCCGATCTCCCCGGCCTCAACACCATCGCCGCCGAGCTCATCGAGCGCGGACAGCGACGACTCGGGAGCAAGCCAGCAGCCTCGGGGCGCTACCCGATGCTGCTGGACAACCGGGCGGTCGGTCAGATGATGCGCGTCCTGACCGGTCCCCTGTCTGGCACTGCAGTCTATGAGGGACGCAGCTGCCTGCGAGACAAGCTCGGAGAATCCATCGCTGCCAGCGGCTTCAACCTCCTGGATGATCCGCTCATCCCTCGGGCGCTGGGAAGCCGTCCCTTCACCGGAGATGGCTTCGCCTCCAAGCAGCGGCACATCATCGAGGACGGCACGCTCCGCTCGTTCTTCGTGAGCCTCTACAACTCCCGTCGGCTGAAGTGTGCACCAACCGCCGGGGCCTCCAACCTCGTCATCCCCGCAGGCACGCGCAGCCCAGCAGAGATGATCGCCAGCCTCCCCCGGGTCATCCGGGTCGATGGATTTCTCGGTGGAAACACCAACGCGATCACGGGCGACTTCTCATTCGGCATCTCCGGGACCCTGTTCGAGGGCGGCGAGCCGGTGGCTGCAGTCAGCGAGATGAACATCTCCGGCGACCTGTTCACCCTCCTGTCTCAGTGGCAGGAGGCGGCATCAGACACCTGGACCTGGGGTTCCTGGCGGAGCCCGTCGCTGCTGTTCGACGGCGTGCAGTTCTCCGGTACATGATCCTGCTGGCGCTGCTGGCGTCTGGGGCCTCTGCGGAGGAACCCGACGCCACCGACGATGCAAGCACGTCTCCCATCGATGACACGCTCATCGATGAAGAGATGGTCGTCGGTGCCAACGAGGAGATCATCGTGTTCGGTGAGCTGGAGATCATCCGTCGGCGCGCAGACCTGGAGGCTGACCTCCGCGATCTGGGCTACCGGGAAGCCAAGACCAAGGACGGTCGTACCACCTTCCGTCCGGAGGTGGCCTGGCACCCCACAGTGATCATCGACGACGATGGCTACGTGCTCCTTCGACGCACACCGGTCCGGATCGAGCCCTGGGTGGAGGGCCGCACGAAGCTCACCTGGCTCTCGTGCATTCCGCCGTTCACCCCGATGTGTGTGCGCATCGGGGGCTGGATCGTCTCCAACCGAAAGCTGACCCCAAAGAAAGGGTACGTCGCTGGCGCGATTGATCCCCGAGTGCGCCAGTGGCGCGCCGCGATCGTCTCCAACGCCATGGGCCAGCGGCTCGGAGTGGACATCCCCGACATGCTGGAGTCAATCTGGACCCTGGGTACCATGCCTGGCCAGGAAGACACCGAGCCGATGAGCATGACGGAGCGTCGGGCAGCCCTGCTGGGCTTCTGGTCCGGACGCGCCTGCACCCCTGAGGGCGCACAGGCTCGGTCCCTCGTAGAAGACTTCCTCAACTACGTGGTCCAGGACTCCCCGCATGCGGCCACCCCTGAGGAGCAGGCCAGCGCCAGCGCCGAGAGCTACTGCGGGCTGACCCTGACGCTGGATTAGCGGGCCTGTCGATCAGGCGCGGACTTGACGGGATCAATGGACCTCTATAAACCGTCCTTTAGCAACCTGAACTCATCAGCGGGGAGCGGCCACTGGCCTCTCTCCGTTTTTCTTGCCGGAACACCGTGAAGAACCCCCTGCACAGCACCTTGAGAGAAGTCACCGCCCCGACCGTTCAGCGGCTCGGATACTGGGTGAGCGCCATCGAGCTGACCACCGATCCCCGCGGCCTGCTCGTGCGCTTGTTCATCGACGGGCCTGGCGGCGTGGGCATCGCAGACTGTGCGAAGGTGACCCGAGAGCTCTCCCCAGTGCTGGATGTCGAGGATCCAATCCCCGACAACTACGTCCTTGAGGTCTCCAGTCCCGGCATCGACCGTCTCATTGAGCGTCCGGAGGACTTCGTCCGGTTCGCAGGCTTCAAGGTCCGCGTGAAGCTTTTTGACTCGGCCGGCGATGACGCCTACAGCGATGAAGGCAGCACCACACGGCGCAAGCGCTTCAGCGGAGAGCTTGCAGGCATGGAGGAGGACCGAGTCCTCCTCCGGGCCGGCGATACCCTCCACCGAATCCCGCTCGCCGATGTGGCAATCGCACGCCTGACCCCCTCCCCCGAAGATTACGACCGGCTCCGCGATGTCTCGCTAGCGCCGGAAGGAGAGTCCCGATGATCAGCGATCTTGCTCGTCTTATTGATGTCGTCCAGCGTGAGAAGAACATCCCGCGGGACAGCCTCATTGAAGTGCTGGAGTCCGCCATGGTTGCTGCCGCTCGCAAGCGGTACGGCATGGATCCGGACATCGAGGCGCAGTACAACGAGGATCTTGGAGAGGTCGAGCTGTTCGAGTTCCGAACCGTCGTCGAAGAGATCGAGGAAGAAGACCTCCACATCCTCATCGAGCAGGCCCGCGTCGCAGACCCGGACTGTGAGGTCGGAGACTCTCTCGGCATCAAGATGGCGGTTGAAGATCTCGGTCGCATCGCTGCGCAGACCGCCAAGCAGGTCATCATCCAGAAGATCCGCGACGCTGAGCGCGAGATGACCTTCAACGAGTTCAAGGACCGCAAGGGTGAGCTCATCACCGGAATCGTCCGGCGCTTCGAGAAGGGGAACATCATCGTCGACCTCGGGCGCGCCGAGGCCATCCTCCCCCGACGCGAGCAGGTCCCCACCGAGACCTACCGTCAGGGTGATCGCATCCAGGCCTACGTCCTGGACATCACCCGGGCCAGCAAGTCTCCCCAGGTCATCCTCTCCCGGACCCACCCCGGACTGCTGATGAAGCTGTTCGAGCTGGAGGTCCCCGAGATCTACGAGGGCATCGTCCGCATCGAGGCCTGCGCTCGCGAGCCGGGACACCGCGCCAAGATCGCAGTCTCCTCGCTGGACCGAGACGTCGATCCCGTCGGCGCATGCGTCGGCCTCAAGGGCTCTCGGGTCCAGGCCGTCGTCCAGGAGCTTCGCGGTGAGGCGATCGACATCATCGCCTACCACCCCGACCCGGCTCGGTTCATCGTCCAGGGCATCGCACCGGCACACGTCTCTCGCGTCTACATCGACGAGCACACCCACTCCATGGAGCTCATCGTCCCAGACGATCAGCTCTCCAAGGCCATCGGTCGTCGCGGACAGAACGTCCGGCTCGCGGCCCAGCTCACCGGCTGGCGCATCGACATCTACTCCGAGTCCCGCCACATCGAGATCAACGATCAGGCCCAGGAGGAGCTCAGCAACCTCACCGCGCTGGAAGGGGAGGACATCGATCTCCTCATCCGCCACGGCTACCGCACCCTCAACGCCATCTACGATGCTGATCCCTACGAGATCGCCATCATCCTCAACATCGAGGAAGACGACGCCGAGGATCTCTGCGACCTCGCCGGTGAGCTCCACGACAAGCTCGAGGAGGCCACTGCGGCTGCGGCTGCAGCGCTCGAGGAAGCACTCAGCGATGACGATGACGATGACACGGATGCTGAAGCCCCTGAGCCCGCTGACGGTGATGCCACCGATGGTGAGGTCTCCGATGCCGTCGACGACCTCCCCGAGGAGGCCTGATCACAGCCGCCATCCGTAGCTGTGTTGCCTGCCGGACCAAGCGTCCGGCAGGCGAGCTGGAGCGGCTGGGCATCAAAGATGGTCGACTGGTTCCCGATCCGGATGGTCAAACTCCGGGACGAGGGGCCTGGGTCTGCCCGAGCCGTCGCTGCGTTGCACGGCTCATCAAGAAGCCCGGCTGTCTGTTCCGAGCCCTGAAGCAGAAGCCCTTGCCGAAGCCGATCGGGCTCGCGGAGGCCCTTCGTGAGCAGACCCGACTTCAAAGTATCAATTTAGTGACAGATTGTTTCCGTTCAGGGCTTGTCCGCAGTGGCCCTGCTGCGATCCTCGCAAGCCAGAATATCTGTGCGCTAATCACCGCTACAGACGGCTCCAAGCAGAGCCTCACCCCCCTCATCTCGCACGCGCAGCAGCAGGCTGCTTCTTGTTCCCTTGAACTCGGCCTTGACCGGTACAGCCTAGGCGCGTTAGTTCAGAGGGGTCCCAGGGTGGCAGTCGCCATTCTGCCTGGACGGCCAGCTCTTCATCTCACGGAACATTTGCAGCGGCACCTCTCGTTGAGTTAGGAGCATGCGCCTGTCAGGGGTTGATTGGTCTCCGCTTAGGAAGCCCACGCATGACTTTCACATCATGTCCTCCAAAGCGCCCATATACCCCGCCATATCATCACCAGCTGATGATTTAGAAACCCGCTGACCTCTGGTCAGTCTGTGTCACAAAGGACCTGCATGTCCACGAAGGATCTGCTCGATCGTATCAAACGCAACCCGTCAACCACCCGCACTCGCAGGGCGGCGCCGACTGGTTCAGAGCAGCCTGGCACTAACGGCCAGAAAGAAACCAGCACGCGTGTTGGCAGCGGCGTCATTCGACGTCGCCCCAAGAAGCGTTCCTCCGAGCGGGCAAGCTTGAGCGGCGGCTCACTTCCAAAGTCGTCCAGCTCACAAGACAGCCGGGATGGTCGCAGTAGCCGTCCACCCCAGCGGTCTTCCAAGGGCAAGACCCGGAAGACACGGTCGCTCAAGTCAACCGTCTCCTCTGAGAAGTCAGCAAAGCTCCAGGGCTCATCCGCTGAGTCTCAGACGGCAGCTGACTCTGGCGAGCAGACTGTTGATGACACTGGGCGCTTCAAGCACCTCGGTCTCGGCTCTGCCGTCATCGGTCTGCCTGAGAACTTCCAGCCAAAGAGCGCTGAGCCAGAGCCGACTCCAGAGCCCGTCGCTCAGGAAGCCGCTCCCGCAGCAGAAGCTGCACCGGCTGCCGATGCTGCTCCCGCAGTAGAAGCTGCACCGGCTCCTGCTGCCGAGGCTTCCTCAGAGGCTCCCGCAGCAGAAGCTGCGGCGGCTCCTGACGCTGAGGCCGCTCCCGCAGCGGAGAAGTCTGAGAAAGACCCCACAAAGCCAGAGAAAATTGGGCGCTTCAAGCATCTCGGTCTCGGCTCTGCCGTCATCGGTCTGCCTGAGAACTACGATCCCAAGAACCCTGGCGCCAGCAAGACCACCGGCAACCAGCGCCCAAGCGCTCGGCCAACCACTGGTCGTCAGCCGGCCTGGCAGAGCACACCGTCTGGAGGCACCAGCGGCACAGCTGCCGCTGGAAGTGCGCGCGGTCGTGCCCGCTCTGGTGGTGCTCCTGCGGGCGGTCGTCCCCCCTCTCGGGGTCGCGGTCGCGGTCGCGGTCGCTTTGTCGACACCGGCAACATGCCCTTCAACAAGCGCCGGAAGAAGCGCGGAAAGAAGGGTGCCCCCAAAAAGGCCTCTCCGCAGGCCAAGGCGATCAAGCGCAGGGTGACCATCGAGGCCGATACCATCACGGTCACCGATCTCGCGCACTCCATGAGCGTGAAGTCGGGTCAGGTCATCAAGACACTGATTGGCATGGGCATGATGGTCCGCGCCAACGACAGCGTCGACATGGAGACTGCCCAGCTCGTCGCCTCGGAGTTTGAGTACGAGATCATCGACGGTCGGTTCGATGAGGACAGTCACCTCATCGAGGTGGAGGACGCTGAAGAGGATCTTCAGTCCCGCGATGCGGTCATCACCATCATGGGTCATGTCGACCACGGTAAGACCACCCTCCTGGACAGCATCCGGCGCGCAAACGTCGCTGCTGGCGAGGCCGGTGGCATTACCCAGCACATCTCTGCCTACCAGGTCACTCGCGGAGATCAGCAGCTCACCTTCATCGACACCCCTGGCCATGAGGCCTTCACTCAGATGCGCGCCCGTGGTGCTCTGGTGACCGATGTGGTGGTCCTGGTGGTCGCCGCAGACGATGGCGTGATGCCGCAGACGATCGAGGCGCTCAACCACGCCAAGGCTGCTGGTGTTCAGATCATGGTCGCCGTCAACAAGTGCGACAAGATCGACGCCAACCCTGACCGGGTCCGACAGGAGCTGATGCAGCACGGCTTGACCCCGGATGAGTACGGTGGAGACACCATCTTCACCGAGGTCTCCGCGCTCAAGAACCAGGGCATCGACGATCTCCTCGACAACCTCATCCTCCTCGCGGAGATGTCAGAGTTCAAGGCCAACCCCGATCGCCACGCAGAGGGCTATGTGCTGGAGGCCCGCTTGGAGCGTGGTCGCGGTGCAGTCGCAACCCTGCTCGTCAAGCACGGTACCCTCAAGCAGGGCCAGAGCCTCGTGCTCGGCACCACCTGGGGACGTGTCCGGGCGATGAGCGACTTCCGCGGCAAGAAGCTCAAGGAAGCGGGTCCGTCCACGCCTGTCGAGATCATCGGTCTTCAGGAAGTTCCCTCCGCCGGTGATCAGTTCAGCGTCGTCAACTCCGACAAGGACGCCAAGGCGCTCGCTGAGCACCGGATGCTTGAGGAGAAGTCTCGCCAGGAGGCTGCCAACTCTGGTCCGATGACCCTCGAGAAGCTCATGCAGATGCGCTCTGCAGAGGAGCTCCTCACCCTCAACCTGATCATCCGCAGCGACGTCGGCGGCACGCTGGAGGCCATGGACGCCTCGCTGAAGAAGATCAACGTTGACGGAACGGACATCAAGGTTCTCCACTCCGGCATCGGTGCCATCACCGAGGGTGACATCACTCTCGCGCACACCTACAACGGCATCATCATCGGCTTCAACGTCCGCCCCGACTCCAAGGCGCGGCGCTCGATGAATGAGCTGGGTGTTGAAGCTCGTACCTACAAGGTCATCTACGAGGCCCTGGAGGATGTCGAGAAGGCGCTCAAGGGTATGCTCGAGCCGGAGCTCAAGGAGACCTGGAAGGGCTTCGCAGAGATCCGTCAGACCTTCGGCGTGCCCAAAATCGGCACCGTCGCAGGCTGTATGGTCACCGATGGCTCCATCTCTCGAAACCACCAGGTCCGCCTGCTGCGCAACAGCATCGTCATCTGGGAGGGCAAGCTCGCCTCGCTTCGTCGCTTCAAGGACGACGTCCGGACGGTCGAGAAGGGCTACGAGTGCGGTATGAACCTCGACGGCTACAACGACATCAAGATCGGTGACGTCATCGAGACTTACATGATGGAAGAGGTCGCGATCGACTGACATCGCCTCGGCGGTGTCAGCCCATCCCCCATCTGGAGAACGGCGTTGTTTCTTCCTGCACCAGATGAGTCAATCTGGGTTGGCGTGCTTCGTCTCTCCCTGGTCATACCGACGGCCCGCAGCTTGAAAGACAAGCGGCGGGTCGTCAGTCGTGTTCGAGAGCGCCTCCGAGCAAAGAAGAACCTCTCGGTTGCTGAGGTCGGTCACCTGGAGAGCCACACCCGCGCCATCCTCGCGGTATGCCTGGTCTCCAACGACCCTCGAAACGTTCGCGCGCAGCTGGATGCCCTGGCACATGAGGTCGAGCGCCTTGTGCCTGGTTCTGTCGGCGGTCGCACCGTCTCGATCTTTCCGCCGCCGGATTCAGACTTCGTTTGATTCCCGGAGCGTAGAAAACCCGGTATATTATTCATCCCGTCGAGATCACTGATGGGATGCGTTGATGCGCTGGAATGAGGACTGAACCTGATGGCTGATCTGGCACGAAATCACCCCGACCGACAGATCTGGATCACCCGCAGTCACCTCGCTGCGCTGGGCTTCACGACACTGTTCATCGCGGTGCTCGCTTTCTTCGTCGGTCTCAAGGTCGGGCAGAAGCAGACTGACTCGGTCGTCATCGCTGCCGCACCGCCGCTCCTTCCGGATCCCGTCAAGGAGGATGCCCTGGAGGATCTCTTGCGGCAGGTCGAGAACAGCCAGCCCGTCGCCAGCAACGACCTCAGCTTCCCCAGCGCGCTCAACACCACTGAGGTACCAGTGGCTCCCATGGAGCCCATTGCCTCCATCCCCATCCCGACCCGGGTGGCACCGTCCGCGCCCCCGATCGTTCCCGCCCCGCCAGCCACTCCACCGACGACAGGCTGGGCCGTCCAGATCAGCAGCTTTGAGGATCCCCTTGAGGCCGAAGATCGCATCACAGAGCTGGGCATGCTCGGCTTGTCTGCCTACCGGGTCACCGCCCTGGTAAACGGCACGAATTGGCACCGGGTCCGCGTCGGCGGCTACACCGATCGTGAAGATGCCATCGAAGCCAGCGAAGCCCTCTCCGCTGAGCACGACTTCGAAGATCTGATGATCGCCAGAGCCCCTTGAGCACGGCTCACCCCACCCCTACCAGGAAGAACCGATGGTCAAGCGTGTAGAGAAGCCCTGGGGGCATGAAGAGATCTGGGCTGAGACCGCCGACTATGTCGGAAAGGTTCTGTTTATCAAGAAGGGGCATCGGCTCTCTCTTCAGCACCACATGGTCAAGGAAGAGACCGTCCGCATCGCGTCTGGTGTCATGGCGCTGGAGCTGGAGTCGGCATCCGGCGAGCTGGAGACGCACACCCTCCGCCCTGGTGAGAGCCGTCACATCGCACCAGGCCGTCGGCATCGGATGTATGCCGTGACCGACTGTGAGGTCTATGAGGTCTCCACGCCTCACCTCACCGACGTCGTCCGGCACCAGGATGACTACGGAAGGGCGTGAGCCCTCTTGACAATCCCAGTCTTGTCGGTGAGAATCGGCCCCTGCGGAGTGTAAGAATGCTGAAGCAGATGGGTGTTGGGCTGGCAGCAGTGGCCCTCTGGGTTGCGCCGGCAGTGGCCCAGGACAGCGTGTATGGCGGCGACTCGGTCGCTGGCCTTCCAGATTATTACGTCGTTCAGCCCGGCGACACGCTGTGGGAGATCGCCCAGAAATTTCTGGGCGATGCGTATTACTGGCCGCGCCTGTGGTCCGTCAACGAACAGATCACCAATCCCCACTGGATCTATCCAGGAAATTACATCTACTTCCAGATGGGTACGGATCTCGGTCCGCCGGAGTGGCAGATCGGTGAGAGCACCCACCAAGCGATCACTCCGGTCGTCATTGACGAAGAGACCTACGAGTGCGGCCCGGACATCCGGTTCACCAGCGAGTGGGACTCTGACATCTACGACGTGCCCGGCTTCTTGGCGAGCCGTCAGAACGTCGAGGTCTGGGGAACTGTTGAGCGTGCCCGATCGGGGGCGCGCTACCTCGCTGAGAGCGACCTGCTCTACCTCAAGGTTGACGATCCCGACGCCTTTGAGTGTGGTGACACCGTCTCCATCTTCCGGCGGGTCAAGAAGAAGGTCCGGCACCCGGAGAACTCTCGCACAAAGTTTGGCGACATCTACTCTGTTGTCGCCGATGCCCAAGTCGTTCACCGCTACGGAGACTACATCAGCGCAGTCGTCCGGGACTCGGTGGCAGAGGTCGAGCGTGGCGACATGGTCGGTCCCAGCCAGCCGCTCCACATTGAGGTCGATGTCCGCAACCCGGATGGTGATCTCCAGGGAACCATCGTCGAGCGCCTCAACTACGAGTCGCTCCTTGGCGCCACCCGTGAGGTCGTGTTTATCGACCGCGGACGTGCGGATGGTGTCCGTCGTGGCAACAGCTTCTACATCATCCAGCAGCGTGACGACTTCATCGATGAGGAAGAGACCTCCCTTCCCCCCTCCGTGGTCGGTCGGGTGGTCGTGCTGAAGGTCGACGAGTACAGCGCGACCGCTGTGGTAACGGATGCCAACCGATCCATTGAGGTCGGAGATCGACTGACCCAAGAAGTCGACTGAGATCCAAGAAGTCGACTGAGATCCAAGAAGTCGACTGAGCCCCGCTGCCTGACGTCGAGAGCGCCTCCGGTTACAGATCACGGGTCCACCCGCTCGTCCATGGTGCCTGAATTGAGGCGTCATGAGACACTTGTCTTCGTTCTGGAGCGCGGCCTCCCGCATGTCGGGTAGAGTCGACTTCTCTGTCCTGGATCGAGCCGATCCCTCCTCCTGGTCCGCAGCACGTATGCGTGCCGTTGGCCTCGCTCACACCCAAACTCTCCGCAGCGGTACCGTGCTGGAGACCCCACACGAGGTCCTCACGCTGGCCTCGTCCCGCTATCCCAGCCGGATGGCAGCAACCCCCTTTGCCCCTCCTGTGCTGTTCTGTGAAGGCAACCTTGCGCTCTTGAGTCGCCCTGGGGTTGCAATCGTTGGCGCACGACGCTGCACCGCTGCGGGAGCAGCCATGGCCCGCGAGCTGTCTGGAGCCGTGGCCTCTGTCGGCGGAGTCGTCATCAGCGGTATGGCCTATGGAATAGACACCGCAGCCCACCTCGCAGCCTCGGGAGCGACCATCGCAGTGCTCGGACAGGGTCTTGATGTTCCCTTCTCAGCGAGTCGTGCGCGGGTTCGAGCGTCGATCCTGTCACACGGAGGGCTGCTTATCAGCGAGTTCCCGCCCAACGTCAATGCCTCAAAAAAAACCTTTCCACTTCGAAATCGAGTCATTGCATGGCTATCAACAGCCACTGTAGTGGTCGAGGCCACCGAGCGCTCTGGGAGCCTGCACACTGCCCGTGCGGCTCTCTCTGCGGGTCTCGACGTACTTGCAGTGCCCGGTCATCCGCGGGTCTCCACTGCGGCAGGCTGCCTGGCCCTTATCGATCAAGGCGCAGAGATGGTGCGTGGTGGCAGTGAGCTGCTCGCCAAGCTCCACCTCCCTCCCCTCACTCAGCAGACCGATCCCCTGCTTGCAGCCCTCTCCGCCAGCGCCACATTCGATGAACTCCTCCAGCAGACCGGCCAGTCCGCTCCAGCCCTCATCCGTCAGCTCGCCATGCTGGAGTTGACGGGTAGGGTCGAACGGTTACCGGGCGATCGCTATGCCCTGTCAGGAGCCCGCAGATGAAGCCAACCGTGATCCTCGAGCTCGATCCCAGCGCCTCCGCGCTCCTCGATCTCCTCGTCGAGCTGGGACACTTGGATGAGGAGATGCTGGAGACGGTCAACGACCGCTTCCTCGATCTTCCCCTCGTCAGCGGAGCGATCACGATTGATGACGTGCGTCGAGTGGTCGCTGCGGTGGTCTTCGAGAACCTCGACAAGCTCGACGACGAATTCCGTCGCATGCTGGAGACCGAGTGGGGACTTCTGCTGTACTAGGCCGCAGCCAGTCCCTCGCTCGGGAAGCCTCATAACTGATCGTTGCGGGAATCTTATTTCGCCGCCGACTTCTTCTTCGCCGCCGACTTCTTCTTCGCTGCCGGCTTCTTCTTCGCTGCCGACTTCTTCTTCGCTGCCGGCTTCTTCTTCGCCGCCGACTTCTTCTTCGCCGCCGATTTCTTCTTCGCCGCCGGCTTCTTCTTCGCTGCCGACTTCTTCTTCGCCGCCGACTTCTTCTTCGCCGGCTTCTTCTTTGCAGCAGCCTTCCGCCGGGATGGCTTTCGCTTCGGAGATGCTTCTTTGAGGCGAATCATTGCGATGGCTTCAGCGAGACTGACCTGGTTGTGGTCTTTGTCCTTGGGCAGCGAGGCGTTGGTATCGCCGTCCGTGACGTATGGACCGTAGCGGCCAGCCATCATCTTGATCTCGCGCTCGGTCGTCTCGTCTGTGCCCATCTGTCGAAGGACCTCGACGCCGCGCCGACGCTTGGAGGGTGTCGCGAGGAGCTGCTTTGCCTGCTCCAAGGAGATGGTAAGTACTGAGAACTCTCCCGGGATCGAGCGGCTCTCTTTGCCCTGCTTGACGTAGGGGCCGAACCGGCCGTTGGCAGCAATGACGTCTTCAGTCGTGACCGACTCGTCTTCGCCCTTGACCTCAACAGTGCCGAGGGTGCGGGGCAGCCCAAGGAGCGCCACAGCGACCTGAATGTTTAGCTCTTCTGGGAGCATCCCACGAAGGAGGGATGCACGCGGGGGCTTGCTCTTCTGGACCTTGTCCTTGCCGCGAGAGGTCTTTGCCTTGATGATCGTCTCCACCACGTCACCGTGCTGGATGTAGGGTCCAAAGCGCCCCTTCATCAGGTAGACCGATGCACCATCGTCGGGGTGCTCCCCGAGAACACGCGGCCCCTCCTGACGCTCGATCAGCAGCGCGCGCGCTTTCTCCAGGGTCAGCTCATCGGGAGGGAGGTCGTCGGGAACATCCGCCTTGATGTCCCCGGAGCTGAGGAACGGTCCGTAGCGGCCGACCCGGATCTCGATGGGCTCTCCCTCAGCGGATTCTCCGAGGGGGATGGTGCAGATCTGACGGGGATCGATCGTCTCTACGGCATTCTCCAGGCTCACAGACAAGCCCTTATCACCGAGGTAGAAACGGCTAAGACACGCACTGGACTTGTCATTTCCGAGCGCGATCTCGTCGAGCTCTTTCTCCATGTTTGCGGTGAACTCATAGTCCACCAGCCACCCGAGGTGCCCTTCCAGGAGGCGTGTGACCGCAAACGCCGTGAAGGTCGGAACGAGGGCGTTGCCCTTCTTGAAGACGTACTCGCGACGAAGAATGGTGTCGATGATGGAGGCATAGGTCGAGGGACGGCCGATCCCTCGAGACTCCATCTCCTTGACCAGTGAGGCCTCGGTCAGCCGAGCCGGCGGCTGAGTGGTGTGCCCGCGGGGCTCCAGCGTCTTGGTGGTCAGCACATCACCGACCTCCAGGGGCGGCAGCACGCGCTCCCGGTCCGCCAGCGCTGCAGCCGGATCATCGCTGCCCTCGACATACGCACGCCGGAAGCCTGGGAAGTCGATGGTCTTTCCGTTGGCCTGGAACAACCCGTTCTCCACGAGCAGCTGCACGCTGGCCCGCTTTCCAGTGGCGTTGTTCATCTGACTGGCGACCGTGCGCTTCCAGATCAGCTCGTAGAGCTTGGCCTCATCGGCATCCAGCTTGCTGGACTCTTCGAGGGTCCGAAACACGGTCCCTGCTGGGCGAATCGCCTCGTGAGCTTCCTGGGCATTCTTTGCTTTCTGAGAGTAGATGCGGGGAGAAGCCGGAAGATATGGCGCACCGTACTGGGCCGTGATCAGACTCCGGGCGGCATTGATGGCCTCCTGAGAGAGGGTCACGGAGTCGGTCCGCATGTAGGTGATCCAGCCGTTCTCGTACAGCCGCTGGGCGACCGACATGGTGCGCCGGGCAGTCCAGCGCAGCTTGCGGATGGCCTCCTGCTGGAGGGTCGAGGTCGTGAACGGAGGCGAGGGCTTCTTTGAGTAGGGGTTCGACTCGACCTTGACGACCTTGCCGGTCTTGTCAGTGAGGTTGCTCACCACCTTCGCCGCGCCATCCTTGTCAAGAACGACCAGCCCAGCCCGCTTGAGGGTGCCGTTGTCGTCGAAGTCCCGACCGCTGGCGAGTCGCTTGCCGTCAAGCTGGACCATCTCAGCGTCGAGGGCGCCCTTGTCACTCATGAACGCACCGCGGATGTCCCACCAACCAGCGGCCGAAAATGCCAGGCGCTCCCGCTCCCGGTCCACGATCAGGCGGACGGCCACAGACTGCACCCGACCCGCCGAGAGCTGAGGTCGAATCTTCCGCCACAGCAGGGGACTCACAGCGTAGCCGTAGAGGCGATCCATGATGCGACGGGTCTCCTGGGCCTCGACCAGGGATCGATCGATCTCCCGAGCGTTGTCCAGGGCCTTCTGAATGGCGGTCTTGGTGATCTCATGAAAGACCAGCCGACGGACCGGAACCGTTGGCTTGAGGACCTCCATCAGGTGCCAGGAGATGCTCTCACCCTCGCGATCTTCATCTGTCGCCAGCAGGAGCTCGTCGACGCCGGCCAGGGCTTCCTTGAGCTTTTTGACCTGAGCCTTCTTCTCTGCCGGAATGACGTAGAGGGGGGCGAAGTCCTTCTCGACATTAACTCCCAAGCGTGACCAGGCTTCTTTCTTCTGGGAGGCAGGGACCTCGCTGGCGTTGCGGGGAAGATCCCGAATGTGCCCGACGGAAGCCTCTACAACGTAGTCGCTTCCCAGAAACTTAGAGATCGTCCTGGCTTTTGCGGGGGACTCAACAATGACGAGAGATCTGCTCATAGTGACCTGTTCTTGCTGTTGGGCGGGGGAGAAGTCATCAAGGACATTGACGTCACCATCCGAATGCCATGCCTACAACGAAGTATCCTGCGCTGCAAGGCTGGTGGCTTTCTCAGCCGGTCAATTGCTGGCCGAAGACAGACTTGTCAACCCGCTGCCTCCCAGGAGACACGATAAGATGACTCAAGGGAGAGGAAATGTCAGACCTGCTTACACCGTGGACTGGCTACCTCAAGGGGGAGCGTGGCGTCTCCGAGCACACCATCCGCGCCTACCTTGGCGATCTGGATCGTCTCCAGCGCCATCTCGCCGAGCGAGACTCTTCCCTCCAAGATGCCACCCTCCAGGACATCCGAAGCTGGCTGGCCGCAGGCACCGCCCGACCGGGAAAGCCCTCTCGACGGCTCTCTCCAGCCACGCTCTCCCGACGCATCGCAGCTGTCCGCAATTTCTACCGCTGGATGGTGCGCTCCAAGCTCCTCGAAGACAGTCCCGCCGAGCGCCTCTCGACCCCGCGGGTTCCCCGCTCCACACCCCGCTTCCTCGACATCAACGAGGCCGCCGCGGTCGTTGAGAACCCCACTCAGTCCGGATGGTTTCAGCTCCGCAACCGCGCCCTCATGGAGCTGCTGTATGGGTCAGGGGTACGCATCGGGGAGGCGATGTCGCTGGATGTCGAGGACATTGACCCTGAGGAGATGATGGTGCGGGTCCGCCAAGGAAAAGGGCGGCGGGATCGGGTGGTGCCGTTTGGACCGCCAGCTGCCCGCGCACTGAAGGCATGGATCGGCGCGATGGGCGGACAGGGGGCGCTGTTTCGCAACAAAAACGGCGGCCGCCTCTCCGCACGCTCCGCCCGACAGATCGTCCGCAACGCCGGCGTCAACAACGGCGTCTCACACGTCCATCCGCACGCACTCCGGCACAGCTGCGCGACGCACCTCCTCGGAGCCGGTGCGGATCTGCGGTCGATCCAGGAGCAGCTCGGGCATGCATCGCTGTCCACAACCCAGCGATATACCCACGTTGATGCCGCTCACCTGCTGCGTGTCTACCGAAGCGCACACCCACATGCCCAGCGGGAACGCACCTCCGATCGTACAGTCTCCTCAGACGAACCCGACCGATCTCAAAGCCCCCGTGATCGCTCCGAGGAAGATCCAGGCTAAAGTAGGCTGCCAGGAAGGCCCGTGTCCGAAGCAACGACCCCACCAAAGATTGATCTCTCCAACAAAGAGTGTGCGTTGATCGAGCAGATGCACCGCACGCTCGAGCAGTGCTCGCACTACACCCTGCTCGGCATCTCTGAAGATGCGGACGCCACGGATGTCCGTAAGGCCTACTACGACCTCTCGCGGCACCTGCACCCCGATCGCTTCTTCCGTCGCGAGGTCGGAGACTATGCACCGAAGATCGAGGCCATCTTCTCTGCAATTACCATCGCCTACCAGACCCTCTCCGATGAACGAAAGCGTGATCGGTACGATCAAGAGGCGCTCGAGAGCCGGACGCCTTCCCGCCGCCGTCGTCGTCGCAGATCAGTCAAGGCAGAAGAGCCGCTCATTGCGGCCGGCGCAGATCCCTCTGATGATGACGATGGCCTCAGCGAAGAAGCCGCTGAGGCCCCCCCGGCTCCGAAGCCAGCACGCACCAGCCGGCGCTCCAGTCGGCGGGCGCGTCAGCTCTCGCCGCGGGCACGCAGCTTGTACCGCAAGAAGATCATGGGCAAGGTGCGGCAGGAAGTCACCGAGAACATCCGAAGGGCAAAGGTCTATTACGAAGCGGGCAAGAAAGATCTCGAGGATGGTCACCCCCTGAAGGCCGAGAGCTCGCTGTACCTCGCCGTCAAGCTTGATCCCCGCAACGAAGACTACCGCAGCCTCCTCGACGAGGCCCATGACCAGTCTCTCCAGATCCGTGCCCAGCAGTTCATGAACGCCGCGGAGTCTGCCGAGAGCTACCAGAACATCCAGGAAGCCCTGTACAACTACCGCAAGGCTGTGGAGTACAAGTCCCGAAATGGCCAGGTGTACTATCGGCTCGCGCAGCTGACTCGGCGCTTCGAGAAGGACACCCGAGAGGCGCTGACGCTGCTGCGCTCTGCTGTTCAATACAGCCCGAACAATGCTGATTTCCGAATTGCGCTCGCCGAGGTCTATGCTGAGCTCGATCTCGGGCTCAATGCACGTCGCGAGTATCAGGAAGCTGGGAAGCATACGAAAGACAAGGACACCCGAGAGCGCATCAAAGAGGGCCTCCGCGCCATCCGTTGATTATACCCACCTCCCACACACGAGGTGCGGTATGGCGAACCAGGTGGTAGTCGGACTCCAATGGGGCGACGAAGGCAAGGGCAAGATCGTCGATCTCCTCGCCAGCAAAGCTGACGTTGTGGCTCGGTTTCAGGGCGGAAACAACGCCGGTCACACATTGGTCGTGGATGGCAATCAGCTCATCCTCCACCTTGTACCCAGCGGTATTCTCCATGAGAAGAGCCACTGCGTGATCGGCAACGGGGTCGTCATCGATCCCGAGGTGCTCGTCGAGGAGCTCGTGGCCTTGAATGCTCGCGGGGTCATGATCACCCCAGAGCGCCTCTCCATCTCGACCACCGCGCACGTCATCCTGCCGTACCATCGGCGGCTGGATCAGTGCCGGGAGGCGGCACGGGCTGCCGACAAGATCGGAACCACCGGTCGCGGCATCGGCCCCACCTACGAAGACAAGATCGCCCGACGCGGCATCCGGGTCGGCGCGTTCATCAACGCCGAGACCCGCCGCAGCGCCATCTCCGCGGTGCTGGAGGACAAGAACCGACAGCTCACCGGCTGGTACGGCGCCGAGGGCTTCACGCTCGAGGAGATCGAGGCCTGGGCCGCTCCGCTGGCGGCCTACCTCGCGCCGCTGGTCACCGACACCCCTGCCCTGCTCCACAAGGCATGCCGTGCCGGAAAGCAGATCCTGTTCGAGGGCGCCCAGGGCACCTTCCTCGACATCGATCACGGCACCTACCCCTACGTCACCTCGTCGAACACCCTGGCCGGTGCAGCCTGCACGGGTACTGGTGTCGGTCCGGGTGACATCCAGCAGGTCGTCGGTGTCACCAAGGCGTACACCACTCGGGTCGGCGCTGGCCCCTTCCCCACCGCAATCGGCGGCGAAGAAGAGGAGCGCCTCCGCAAGGTCGGCGGTGAGTTCGGCGCCACCACCGGTCGTCCCCGGCGCTGTGGCTGGTTCGACGCGGCCCTCGTTCGCCGCGCAGTGCAGCTCAACGGTGTCACTCACCTCGCGCTCACCAAGCTCGACATTCTCTCAGGCTATGCCGAGCTGAAGATCTGTGTGGACTACCGCGGCGAGTCCGATCCGGGTCAGCCCGGCGAGCGCGAGCCGGTCTATGAGACCGTTCCGGGCTGGCAGTCTGACATCCGCGGCGCCCGCTCCTGGGCTGACCTGCCGGCAGCATGCCAGGCATACATCACCCGCATCGAAGAATTGGTCGGCGCACCGTCCGCGATTCTAAGCGTTGGACCTGGAAGACGAGAAGTGATCGCAAGAGATGACGCCTTCGCTGATCTGGTTCTTTGACGCCTCCGGGGAAAGCACGTTATAAATCGCCACGGCGGGTCGCTAGCTCAGTAGGTAGAGCACCGGCCTTTTAAGCCGAGGGTCGAGGGTTCGAGTCCCTCGCGACCCACCACCTTCTTTCTCATGATCCCATCGTCTAGTCTGGTCAGGACACCGGGTTTTCATCCCGGCAACACGGGTTCGAATCCCGTTGGGATTATTAGAGACTATATCGCCC
>JAQXDW010000145.1 GCA_029251165.1 Myxococcota bacterium | reverse complement strand
CCACGACGCACTGCAGACGCGCAAACCTCTGAAGGGAAAACACCAGCTCCAACAGCGTCCCGCCCCCGGTTGAACTCGTTCAGCCGGGGGCGGTTCACTTCTGGCCGAGAGGTGGGCTGATTCTCGGTTCCGTTCATTCTCAGCGGGCGGTGAACACCACCGGCAGGCTCTCGAGACCGCGAAGGAAGCAGCCTGGCTTGAACGCAGAGGGCTGCTCAGGGCTCTCAGCCATGTCAGGGAGGCGCTTGAGCAGCTCCTCCAGCATCACCTTGATCTCCATCCGAGCCAGCGCTGCTCCCAGGCAGTAGTGCTTGCCAAAGCCAAACGAAAGCGCAGGCTTGCTGAACGAGCGGGTGATGTCGAATTCTTGTGGCCGATCCCAGATGCGGGGATCCCGGTTTGCGGACGGGTAGAGCATCATGACCTGCTGCCCGGCCTTCATGACCTTGCCGTGCATCTCATGATCACGGGTCAGGTGACGGGCCATCCGGATGAACGGTGTGGTCCAGCGGATGATCTCCTCGACGGCGTTGGGGATGGCCTCTGGGTGGTCGATGAGGTGCTGACGCTGCTCTGGGTGACGCATCAGCTGGAGGAGTCCACCGCTGATGGTGTGGCGGGTGGTCTCGCTTCCGCCGACGAGCAGCAGGTTGTGCTCGTACATGATCTTCTCATCCGTCAGGCGCTCCCCGTTGATCTCAGCCTTCATCCAGGTGCTCAGTAGATCATCACCGGGGTTCTCCCGGCGGGACTCCATCAACTCCTCGTGAAACATCACGAAGCTTCCGAAGGCCATCACGATGTCATCGGTGAGGTGCTGAGGGCCGTTTCCGCCAGCGACATAGGTGTCTGTCCAGTCCAGGACCATGTCGGAGGTGTCGCGGGTGTAGCCGAGCATGTCGCCCATCACGAGCATCGGCAGGGGGCGAGCGAGAGCGGAGACGACGTCGCAGCTCCCTTCACCAGCGATCTTGTCGATGAGCTCGACCGTCAGTTCACGAACCCGAACTTCCATTTCCCGAATGTTGCGGGGGCTGAAGCCCTTGCTGACGAGGGCGCGCTGGACTGTGTGATCTCGCCCGTCCTTGTTGATCATCGCGTCGTCGGGCCAGGTGTCCAGGTCGATGTTGGGAACAACACCGTACTTTGAGCAGAAGATATCGGTGTTGCGGGAGATGAAGATTACGTCTTCGTAGCGAGAGGCTGCCCAGACCTCGTTGTGTTGATCCCAGAACAGGGGCTCTTCTTCACGCAGCCACGCGTAGAGGGGCTCGGGGTTGTCGATGTGGATGTTGAGATCGAGCAGATCAACGTCGTGGAAGCTCATCAGCGGTGCCCTCATCTGGGTGGTGTAGAACACGTTCTATCACACAACTGAAACATGTTCTACGCTGAGAGAGCGGCCTGATGGCTCGCGGCCTTGTGCACGATTCCCTGCCTACACCACCTTCGTAGACAACGACTGTCACTTGGTATACGCCGAGTATGGAGGTACTGTACGGGAGCACCGGCGGTGTTGAGGGAGTGTGTGAAGGCCACGAGCAGGCCTTCATCAGTCTGCGAGATGGTGCCGTAGTGCTCTGGGAGCCGCGTGAGCGCAGGAGAGGTAACCACAGCGTGGTGCTGCACGGATGGTCTCATGGCGCGACCTGCTCACTGCTGGACAGTCGGCGGTCGATGGCTGGTTTGGTAAGTGAAAAGCTATGTTACGCGTTTGGCTTGTGAGCTGGTACGTGAGCCGAGGGTCCGTAAGGCCCAATTATTGAGGGGCAGGACGGGAGAGGATCGTCAGATCCCCTGTGATCCATTGCTGCTGGTCACGACGCAGACGCTCGGAGCGAATTACCTCAACGGAGAAGCCGGACGCAGCAGCAGCGGCTCGAATGTGTTGGTGAGAGTGGGCGTAACGACCACTTTCTCTTAGAAGATAGTCTTCCCCTTCGGTGTGCTCTGTGGAGAAAGCCGCGACGGCACCAGGTGCCGCGCGAGCGGCCATCGCCGCGAGCAGCGGTCGGAGGTCGCCGATGTAGACCAGCACATCTGCGGCAATGAACAGATCATACTGCGGTCCGTCGGAGCGAAGGTAGTCTAAGAGGCTTCCCCGATGCAGTGTGTCGTACACGCCTCGCGCTCGGGCAGCACTGAGCATGTTGGTAGAGAGGTCGACCCCATCAAGGGTGCTCGTTGTGCCCGTAAATGCAGCCCCGCTCAGCCCTGTTCCGCAGCCCAGATCAAGCCCCCGAGTGAAGCGCCTTGAGCCGGTGACCTCTGAGACGAGCGCGGACATGACCTGCGGGGAGCGATAGCTGAGCTTCTCGGTGAGGTGAGCGTCATATTGCTCTGCGTAGTGGTCAAACAACTCCTCGATGTAGTCCGAAGGTGCGGATGCGGAGATCTCTCCAGATACTGCATTGAGGAGGTGGCGAGCGGCGCCGTCTTGAGGAGAGAGAGCGACGGCCTTCTTGTAGGCTGTGATCGCTTCGGGGAGCTGCCCACGATTGTGGTGGGCGATGCCGAGGTTTAGGTAGCCGGTGGCGTTGTCGGGGGCGTGCCGGGTTGCGGTCTGGTATGCGAGCAGCGCCTTGTCCTCCAAGCCCAGCGCACGCCAGGTGTGTCCGAGCTGGATCCATGCCATCAGGTTGGTGGGATCGAGCTCGATGGCCTTGCGGAAGGCATCGGCGGCGTGCTCGGCCTGACCACCACTGCCCAGCGCAATCCCGAGCTGAATCCAGGCATCGAGGTAGCCAGGAGACAGGCGAACGGCCTCCTTTAGGGCTGCGATGGCACCAGAGCTGTCGGAGAGCTGCCGGAGCGCAGCGCCGAGGTTGTGGTGAAGCAGGGCCAGCTGGGGCGCACCCTGAAGAGCCTGCTCGTAGTGCGTGACAGCCTGCTCAAGCGCACCACGATCTAACGCGATGTTTCCGAGGTTGTTGAGTGTGTCAGGGTCTCCCGGAAGCAGGGTGAGCGCCATGCGGTAGGCCGCCTCGGCCCCGTCCGGATCGTTGGAGTCATGAAGTGACAGACCAAGGTTATACCAAGACTCTCCTCGTGCGGGGTCGCAGCGGATAGACGCGCGATGCGATGTGATTGCGGCCTCCAGCTCGCCGCGTGCCTGCTGTGCCAGGCCGAGGTGGCTGTGGGCACTCCAGAGGTGGTCATCGAGCGCAATGGAGCGCCGGTACGCTGCGATGGCGTCGCTGTAGCGCGCCTCGCTGAAGTGGACGTCTCCGAGGAGGCACTGAAGGTCTGCGCGGTCAGGTGCGAGAAGGATGGCCTTGTGGAGGAGGTCATGGGCCTCGCTGTGCTGACCACGCTGCCACAGGAGGGCCGCCAGCAGGCGCAGCGCCTCGACGGCATCCGGTCGGGCGGAGAGGTGTGCACGGTAGTGCTCCTCAGCAGCATCGAGCATGCCTTGCTGGTGCAAGGAGAGGGCTTCTTCGAGCAGAGTGACCATGCTGCTCTTGTATCAAGTGGTGCGACCGGGATGTGAGCAGGAGCAAGGTGTATGAACCGCACATGCTGCTGAGCGCCGGCCCTCTGGTCCCTGATCTTGCCAGCCCGTGATGGAGACGCTGCGGCGCTGCGGACCGGATTGCGCTGTCAGCAGGGGGCTGGCAGCGCGACTTCTAAGCCGCAAAGAGATGGCGATGCCTCTTTAGAGGGCTTGTCCGGTGGCTGAGGGTGGTTACTCCTGGGGGGAAGCACGGGCATGGCGTGATCAAGCGCAGCCTGGAGCATCCAACCCACAACCGGCCCACCAGGACCAACGGGAGCGCATCGTGGCTACTGTTACGCTGACCAAGGACAACATCAGCAGCATCATCAACGACAACGCCATCGTCATTATTGACTTCTGGGCTGAATGGTGTGGGCCGTGCAAGAGATTTGCACCGGTCTTTGAGGAATTCTCTGAGAAGCACCCAGACATCGTCTTTGCCAAGGTCAACACTGAAGCGGAGGCTGAGGTCGCGGGCTACTTTCAGATTCGAGCCATTCCGACCCTGGCGGTCTTCCGGGATCAGGTCGGCATCTATCAGAACTCTGGTGCGCTTCCTCCGCATGCTTTTGAGGAGCTGATCGGTCAGATTCGATCCGTCGATATGGAAGAGGTCCGCAAGAAAATTGCCGCAGAGCAGGCCGCACCAACAGCCTGAGCGGAGTCGCACACGGGCGCCCCGACCGGATGTGTCTGGTCGGGGCACATGCCTGTGGGCCTCAGGTTCGCCGGCGCACCAGACGCCAGGTGCTTCGCTTCAGCGACCACGTCGAGATGCGACCGGACAGCGCAAGCCTCGAGGTGGGCGCTGGTGTTCCCTCAGGGGCGCCCTCACCGGCAGCCCGGGTGGGGTGTGCGTCCATCTCGGTCAGGTACTCAGGCAGTGCGCAGTTCATGTTCTTCTCAGGATCGTAATTTAAGCCAAAGTTGTGACAACGTGTTCCGGCTTAATGTCACACGGATTTGATTGTTTAGATTGATGGACGGACGTCTCTCTGCTGACGCCAGAGGAGCTCTGCTGGGGCGTGCTCATGGCTCACCGACTGCGGTGACCACCAGCTTCTCCAGGCGCAGGGCAGACCACGAGCCACAAGTTTATGAGCTGTCAGGCCGCGAAATGAACCCTCGCTGTGTTGGTTTACCCGATTGATATCGGGAAGAATATGTGGGCGGTATCAGGAAGGCTCTGTGGAGCCTCTTAGGCGAGCGCTTGCTGGGTATGCGCCTGGAGAGTGAGGGCGGGACCAGCCACACATGGGTCTCCGGCGGTCAGGAAAGAACGGTACACTGTCTTCATTCTTGGCCTCCGGGTTGGGGGGATGAGCTTGGGCTGCTCAAGAGCAGGTCTTCCGACTGTCGTGTGTTCTTTTGTGTATACACGTGCAACATGTGTGTGAATGTAAATCGACAGCGGTTATCCTCGACCTGCTCTGGCCTGGATTTATTGATGAAGCTTCACCACCTGCTGTTCCTCCCGTCTCTTCTGTTGGGCTGCGCCCACAGTCCGCGCTCCTCTGCTCATCTCTTCCCCGAGCCGGTCACGGTCATGGGGCACCGGGGGGCACGCTCGGTGGCGCCGGAGAACACTGCGGCAGGATTTCAGATCTGTGCGCAGCTGTCGGTTCCGTTTGAGCTGGACACGACCTTGTGCGGAAGCGGAGAGCTGGTTGTGATCCACGACGACACGCTGGAGCGGACCACCACCGGAAGTGGCTTGGTGGCCGAGACGCCGCTGTCGGTGCTCTCTGCTCTGGATGCTGGTGCGTTCTTCAGCACAGCGTTTGTCGGTGAGCCGATTCCGACCCTTGACCGCGCGCTCGACTTTGCCGAGCAGGTGTTGGTCAACATTGAGGTCAAGGCGGGTCCAGGGACCGAAGCGGAGCCGCTGGCAGCGGCTGTGGTCTCGCTGATCGAGTCCCGTGGGCTCATCGACCGTGTGATCGTGACTTCGTTCAATCCGTTCGTTCTGGAGCAGATTCGACTGAAGAACCCAGAGATCTATCGGGGTCAGATCTATGGAACCTTTCGCGGATCAGAACTCGGTCTGATCTCCCGGATGTTGTTGAAGAATCTTGCCTTTAACCGTAAAGCTGTTCCCGATCTGCTGATGGTTGAGAGTGCGATGGTCAGCCGTCGATACATCCGCAAGATGCACCGCCGCGGCTACCGCATCTTTACCTGGACGGTCAACGAGTCAGACGAGATCCGCAGGGTTGTGGCGGCTGGTGTCGATGGAATCATCACGGATGATCCTGAGAAGACCAAGTCGATACTTAATAAGTAACCTTGCTTATTGGGGTTGGATCCTGCTGGTGTCTGCTGCGAACCATTCGGCTCGGGGATGCGTAGCGCGGTGGTGTCTTCTTCGATGGTGATCCGGGATGCACATGCGGGCCGGTAGCCAGGATCCTCCTCGCGGCGCAGTGTGCCCGGCATCGCCCTGGGCTGACGACGGTGCTCGTTGCAGAAGCCGTCGAAGCCCCTGTGCTGAAGCGTACGATGAGCCTGAAAGCATACGTCCAGCCGGACAGCGCCGCGCAAGATGTTTACTGCCGACTCGGGTGCGGAACATCTCGAGATTCCTCGCTGCTGATCGTGTAGTCTTCACAGGAGACAGGGGGAATGGATGACGGCTGATCTGTGGATGTTGGTGGCAGCAGTGGTGCTGACGTGGGCCCAGATCTTGATCGCAGCCACTCCGGGCCTGCTGTCGAATCCCAGGTGGTCGATCGGCAGTCGAGACAGCCAGCCGAGCCACTCGGTCTGGGCATCTCGTGCAGATCGCGCGGCAAAGAACATGAAAGAGAACCTGCCCATGTTCGCCGCGCTGGTTCTCATCGCACACGTCTCAGGGGAGGCTGACGCCACCTCTGCGCTGGGCGCACAGGTCTTCATCGGTGCGCGCATCGCCCACGCCATCATCTACCTCGCCGGGATCCCCAACGTCCGCACCCTCGCCTGGCTGGTCTCGGTTGCTGGCATGGGAATGATCCTCTCCGCGTTGTTCTGACATTCGGATTGTTCCAGTGTGCAGAGGTGATTCACCGACCTGGGATGTCGCGGTCGAGGTGCCCGACGAGCTCCGTCCGACTCCCGCAGGTCTGAGACGTCATCGCTCCACTGCTGGCGGCACACTCCACTGCTGGCGGCAAGAGAGCACTGACAGGGCCGCTGCTGTGGGGCGGCCAGGCTCAGGTCAAGCGCGTCTCCGCCGATAGACAAGGCCTGACCGGCATGGTCGAGGGGATGCAGTCGTTCCTGTGGAGGCTTTGTGGCGCCTGTCTGGAGCACGACCGCGTCCTTGCTGGGTCGAAACATGCTCATGATACGGTGTGTTCAGCCCCAAGGCAGGCCCCTCGGCATCAGGTGTGGCTTCGAACTCTCATGTGGTGGTGGGCAGGATCCTTGAGTGTTCTGGCTGACCATCCGAGCCGGCCTCGAGGGCACGCCAGATGCCGAGCACCGCTACCCCGAGAGAGCGTCTCGGAGCTGACGCATCATCCCGACGATTCCCCGATGTGGGATCAAGATCACGGAGTCGCCGGTGTACAGCTCGCTGACCCGGTGCGCGAGGATGGTTCCACCCCAGATCACGGCGAGATCTGCCCACAGAACGTCCGCACGCGCCTGCTTGAGGTTGCGGCGCGCCTGACCGTCGATGAGGCGCACCTGGAGGGTGTCACCGAACAAAGCCTGAAGCTGGATGTGGTAGTTCGGCGAGCCACCGACGATGAGCAGGCGCTCGATGTTGAGGTCACGGAAGACCTCCGAGAGTCGCCATGCGGCCTGTCGGACATCAGAGTCCTCGGGCTCTGGGACGGAGACGACAGGGGGAGGCGATGGTGCTGGATGGGCATCGAGCCGGCGCTGGAGGTTGTCCCGCTGTGTGCGCAGGGTCTGGTTGGACTGCCGCAGCTCGGTCAGCTCCTTGCGCTGACGAATCATTCGCTTGAGGTCTTGCTGTCGGACAGCCTCTTGAGTGCGGAGCTTCTCTCGGAGGAGACCGGTCTCTTCCGCTGCCGCCATCAGCCGCTGCTCATGGCCACGGACCCTTGCCTGGAGCGCCCGGCGCTGCTGCTGTAGCTCGGCGACGCTGTCGAGGAGCTGCTGCCGCTCGCTGCGGTCCCGGGACGCCATCGGTTCGGAAGCGGTCGCGGTCCCGCGCTGGGGGGCTACGCGGGCCTTCTTGACGCCGATGCCGGTCATCAGCTCGCTGAAGGAGGTCTCAAAGCGTGCCTCCTTGCGCTTCGGCTGCTGCTTCTTGCTCTTCTTACTCATGGTGTCTCCCGCTGCTCTTCAGGCCAACCAGCTCTCCAATGAGCCTGGTCTTCAGCGCTGCCAGCTGTGGAAAAGAGGCCCCCTCTAGGGGGAGCGTTACGGCACCAGAGGGTGCTGGGCCGACCGCAAGGACGAGGCCATAGAGCGGGGGCTTGGCGGTCTGTGCGCGGGCAAGCGCGTGCTGCCAGGTGTCCATCTGTGAGGCTGCGATGGCGATGACGTAGACCTTTCGCCGAGGCTCATGGAGCAGAGGGAGGAGGTCCTCTGGCGGGCCGCGTGGGGTGAGGGTGAGGGTCACGAGACCCTGCGCCAGCTCATCTCGGAGCAGCAGCGCCAGCAGATCCAGCTCCTGCTGCCAGTGAGAGCCAGTGCCCTCGGCGTGCAGATAGCGGATGTGAAGGAGGACCGAGTCATCTGCAAACACCGCCTGAAGGTCCTGGACGATGCGGACAAGGAGTCCTTGGATGATGATGGAGAGCTGGAAGGGGTAGCCCCGGGGCTTCAGCCGAAGAAGCTGAGCCGGATCGACGATCAAGTGGATCGTTCGACGCTTCCGGCGGAGAATTCCGTCATCACGGAGGTAATAGAGGAGCTCACCTTCCAGGAAGCGGAGGTCGAACAGATCGATCTCCATGGTGGGATCGATGTAGACGAGCTCAGAGAGGACGAGGTTTTCCATCGAGCCCCGGTTGGTCAGGCCCGCGAGCCCTCCTGTTGGGTACTGGCTCTCATCGATGAAGGCGGTCTCTGCTGCACCGTCCTCTGAGATGGAGACCTGGCGGGGATCGATCTCACCGAGGCGTCGGCTGACCTCGATGATCTGTCGACAGCCGATTCGCTGCGCTGGTGCGCTGAGGACATCGTGGTGCTCTAGCTCAAAGAGGTCCTCGGGCTGCAGGAGCGCGCTCCACTGGATCTGCGTCGAGAAGCCCGCGAGCATCGTGCTGAGACGACTGGAGAAGAAGCTGTGCTCCTCGGCGTAAGCGATGAAGCGGGCGTGGGCTGCGGCATGGTCGGTGTGGGGAGGTGCCCGGAGGCCGCGCAGGTGGGCTGGGTTGAGGCGCGGGGTGCGCGGGTAGTGCGGGGC
Source organism: Myxococcota bacterium (assembly GCA_029251165.1). Classification (GTDB taxonomy): domain Bacteria; phylum Myxococcota_A; class UBA796; order UBA796; family UBA796; genus JAQXDW01. The sequence continues at coordinate 21,517 of JAQXDW010000145.1, read as the reverse complement.
AACATGGGCGAGAAGGAGCGCCATCAGGCGGCGCGCACGACCAGCAAATGCAGGGGAGCGGAGGCCGCTGTCCAGGCGATGGTTCTGGAGAAGCTCGAGGACCTGAAAGAGCCGAGGCTCACTGAGGAGGCGTCCGAGCAGACGGTTCTCATACTGCAGGCGGAGGGCGCGCTCGGTGTCGCTCCAGCCTCCGGTGCCGGACTCTGAGAGGAACACGAGACCGAGCCCTGACTCGACGAGCTCGGTGAGGTCTGCGACGAGAAAGAACGGGAGGTGGTGAAAGCCGAGCCCAGCGAGGTGTTGGTAGTGCCCCATGGCCCGGTCCAGTGAGGAGGGGGTGTGGGGAGTCGCGGACCAGTGCAGACTTCCATGGAGGAAGTCGAGCAGCAGCGGCTCTGGGATCACGACGGCTTGCATAGAGGGAGTGTATTCGCTTGAGGTGGGTGTGCTATAGTATTGACATGTCAACAATTGCGGTTGGCCCTGCCCTATGCTGCGGTGCAGTGCAATCTGTTGTTGCATTGCAGCACAAGACCTTCACGCAGTGCAGCATTTGTTGGGTAAACCTACCCTTATACGCTGACTCGGAGACAAGGATGGACCCTGTGAGCTCAGGGCATCTGGAACGGGTCGTCGGGATCCCGGCTGGTGTGGCTCTATACCTGAGGGGGTGCTGTGCAGCCCTTCGGCTACAGGTCACCGCGCAGCCCCGGCACCGTCCTCACAGCTTCAGCAGGGCGTCGACTTTCTCCCGCACGGGCTGAAAGTCTTGGAGCTTGCCAGGAATGTAGCGCAGCAGACTGAGGTCTTCTCTTCCGACCACCCCGCCATGGAGGAGAAACGCTCGGGCGCGAATGAGCTTGTACAGCTTGATGACCTTTCGATCGCTGATCTCGATGCCGTCTTCCTTCTCCAGTGTTCGAAGAATTCTCCGGAACAAGGCAAAGACCTCATCGGGAAAATTGCGCTCTCGGTCGCCGTGGCCGCTGCGGCCTGTGTCTGCACCCTGCATCATCACGGTGTCGAGGTAGAGCTTGAGCATCTCGAAGTCTTCAAGCCTCGCCATGTTGGCCCATGGGCGCTGGTTAAATGCTTTATACGTACTGTTACGGAGTCCTTTGTCGAGGAGTTCGTCGAAGCGGTTGGCGCGGACGCTGCGGCTCTCGACCTTGAGGGTGAACCGATCTTTTAGGGCGTCAAGCTCGGTAAATTCCGGGATCTCGTTGGTCGCAGCGAACAGGATCTTCATCTTGACTGGGGTGGGCTTGCCGTCCTGATAGTACTTGCGCTCGTTGATCACGGTCAGCAGCGTGTTGAGGATGGCGCTGTTTGACTTGAAGATCTCGTCGAGGAAGACAAGGCGGGCGTGGGGGAGCTTTCCCTCGGGTCTGCGAAGGTAGCGGCCGGACTTGAGCTGCTCGATGTCGACCGGACCGATGATCTCACCGGGCTCGGTGAACCGGGTGAGCATGTACTCAAAGTAGTCGCCTTCTTCCAGCCCGAGTGCCTGGCAGAACTTGATGACCAGATCCGACTTTGCGGTACCGGGGCGACCGACGATCAGCAGCGGCTCCTGTGCGAGCGCGGCGATGACCATCAGGTCGATCACTTCTTCCTTGCCTACGAACAGCTCCGCGAGCCCGGTCCGAAGGCGGTTGAGTCGCAAGCGAAGCTCGTCGACCTGGGGGCGAACATCGTCAAAGGTGAAGGTCGGTTCCATGGGGGATCCTGTGGGCATGATTAGATGCAGTGATCCTCACTGAGGATCCGCTCGCGGATCAGCAGCTCGTCACGATCCTGGTAGCGGCGATAGCGTCCCAGGGTGATGCGGTCCTTGCTGATCGAGGCCTCGCAGAGCTGGTCGATGAGCCGCAGGATGCTCAGGGTGTTGGAGGACGAGGCGAGGTCGGGCAGCTTCATGGTCTGTGCGACCATCGCCTGAAGCAGTCCGTCGATCGCGCTGCCGCGCTGGGTGAGCTCAGCGCTCTCGAGGACCTGGACTGCCGCAGCGCAGACATCGACCAGATCCAGGGTGATGCAGTCGGCCCCTCGGAGGAGCGTCATCGTCTGGCTGAGGATCCTCAGCCCGACGGCCGGCTTGTTTAGATCGAGAGAGGCCTGGGCGAGGCTGAGCTGGAAGAGCATCGAGAAGTAGTCATCTCTGGCTCCAATCTGGCGAAGACACTGCTTGGAGAACGCGCTGAAGTGCCGATTCAGATCGCTCCGAATGCTGCTTGCCTGCATCCGGGCAATCTCACGGATTGCCATGTGGACAAGGGTCGCGATGTCTCGGCTGTTGACCGCATCGGCCTGCTCCGCGGCGCTGCTCAGCCACGTGCCCATCTCCTGGACGAAGCGCTGTCGGTCGTTCTTCCTGCGGAGACTCGTGATCTGGTTGAGGTGAGAGTACAGGGCGTTACGCCTTAGCCCTGGAGTGTCTGGGTAGAGGCGGCCGAGGTTCTTTGCGGAGAGAAAAGACAGCGGGCTCTCTTCGTCTTTTCGCGCCCTCAGGCTGTCTGCGACCTCTCGGAGTGCGTCGGCCTCCAGTGACGGAAGCCCTGTGGTGGTGTCGGATGGGTGTGGCGGACTCGCGAACAGGCGAATCCAGGCCGTGACGAACGCGCTCGTCGACTCCGCTCGTGCCTGCTCCTGGCAGAGGTTGGCGCGGTCGGGGCGCCCGAGGTGCTGGTAGGCCCGCGCGAGAACGGCCATGCCGCCGCAGCGGAGGTCTTTGGGCATGCGCTGGATTGAAGTGTAGATGCCCTCCAGGTTGTTCACCGCGCGGCTGACCTCGCCGGCATCCTGCTCTTCGACCAAGTCCCGTTCCTTGAGCAGTCGCTCCTGGAGGAAGGCGGGGACATCCATCGGAGACAGGCCTGCAGCGTCGAGGTCCGAGAGAATCTGGGTGCGGATGCTCGCCTGGGCGCGAACGTCGCGGTTGATCTTCCAGATCTCTCCCCAGGCCAGCCAGCGGAGCTTCTTGGGGAGGTCGTCCTGGTAGCTGCGGAGCAGCCGCGCGGCCTGGAGGACCCAGCCGTCGATGTGGCCGGGTGGGAGCAGCCGGCCGAGCAGGGCATAGGTCAGGGCGCCGAGGTGGCTGTCTTGCTGGAGCGCCTGGCGTGCCTGTGCGGCAGGGCTGCCGGTGAGGCTGAGGTGCTGGCTGAGGTGGGTGAGGATCTGGGCGTGGTGCGCTGGGTGGCTCTTCTGGGATGCCAGCCACCACGCCTCGGCGCTGCTTCGGAATGCATCATGTGAGAGTCCTTGTTCCGACTTTACTCTGGACAGGTCAGACCATCGGTTTGAGGTCGGCTCCTCGATGATCTCCAGCTCCAGGATGCGCTCCTGACGGGTGAGTGCGGACAGGGGCTCAGCCGGCGCATGCTGTGCGGTGGGGGCGTCTTCGGGGATGCTCTCTGAGGGCACTGGCTGCTTCACGCGCTGCGCTGGTGCCTCGGAAGATTCCTCGGGCTGGGTGGGGTATGGGATGCTCTCGGAGCGGGGCTGCTCGCGATGCTTGCGGACCATGAGCTCCGGGCGAGACGGTGCGCGGGTGTAGGGCGCAAACTCGAACAGGTTGCGCGCCATCAGCGGCTCGATGCGGACGGCTTCGGTGCTGATCTGGTAGTCCACGAGCCGGGAGAGGGGCACAAAAGCTGCGTTTGATACCTGCAGCAGCTCGTCGGCGTGGATGAGTATCGACAGCCAGCCGGGCTTCAGCGAGAACAGCGCCCGGTAGCGGTCGCGACGAAGGTGGGGGAGGAGGGTCTTGTCGGAGGGAATGAACAGGTCCGGGACGCCTGGCCAGTGCGAGAAGGCGTGGGGACTGAAGCGGATGAACTTCCGTCCGGTTCCGGTGTGCCGCTCTCGGATGAGGAAGCGGGTCGGCTTCCCGGGGGCCTCGACCGATGCGACAAGGAGATCGTCGAGGTCGGTGTCGTCCAGTGCGCCCAGCAGCCGCTCCAGCTCCGAGCGTTCGCTGTCCTCGATCAGCCACAGCGCACCCTCAGACGGCCGCGCGCGCGGGGCGAGATGGACGGTGATGGTGAACCGCTCGGTGATCTCTACACTCGGTAGAATCAGCGGGTCAGCCGAGACGTCGAGGACGACCTCGGCGGTATCATAGAGATCCTGCCAGTCTGGAGCAGCCAGCTCCTGGCGTGCGCGGCCCGGTGTAAACAAGACCATCGCGCCGGGATCGAGGCGCGCACACCACAGGGCTGCCATCGGGTGACGCCAGCCCCACTGGACCCAGGCTTGTCCGTCCGCACCCGGCATCGGGGCGTACAGGGTGATGGCGCTGTCGTCCTCGATGCACCGCTGGAGGAGGAACCAGGAAGGGGTCTCGATCTTTAGGAGCAGCTCTTCTGTCGAGAGCGCCGCGACCTGAATGCGGTCGTTCTCCAGGGCCAGGCTGTCCAGCACCAGTCGCTCCAGGGCAGCGACATCGCTGGAGCGAAAAATGACCGGTCCGCTCGCGGGGGCATCGTGCCAGGGCAGCAGCGCGATGAGCTCGATGAGCTTGTGCGCGCTGTGGCGGCTGTGGACTGTGCAGGGTCGCTGCTGGTCGTCATCGAGCCAGGAGAGTCCCTCGTCGGTGGTGAGGATCTCGATGTGGGTGAATGGCTGGGCGGGGGCATTCTTGAAGACCAGAGAGGTGCGCTGCAGCAGGCTCCAGGAGCGCGCCCGGTGGCCCAGGAGGATGAGGGCACGCTGCCGGGTGGCTGGCCAGGTGACCTCGAGCAGCTCGAAGCCGCGACTTGAGGTCGACTTCGGGGTACCGAGCCGAACATAGTCGATGAAGCGAGCGGTGTCGGTGAACAGCAGCGCCTTGCGTCGCGCCATCAGTCCTGTCCTTCGGAGAGCTCCTCGGGAGACGGCTCCTGCTGGACCCTGTGCGTGGTCCGGGGCTGAGCACGGCGGACCACGATCTCTCCCAGCTCGTCACGCCGGAGCACTCCCTTGCCGAGCAGTGACTCTACGATTGCGCGGTGATCCTGCTCATGCTCGATGGGCAGTGCATCGTCATCGGAGTGGTAGTCGATGAGCAGGTCCTTTCGGCCGGTCTGGAGGTTGTACCTCAGCCGGAGGGTGATCTCAGCCATGGCAAGAACCTAACGATCGAGCACGTCTTCCACCAGTGCTGAGGGAAGCTGACCAGAGCGCTGGAAGTGACGCATGTGCAGGATCGGCTCGCTGCCGATGTCCGCAGCGGTTCGTCCGCCGATGAGCTGGGTGTACTTCTTGGGCTCAAGGGGGGTCATGTCGCGATCGGTGCCGACAGACTCCAGGACATCGGTCAGGGTGTCGAGGCTGTTCATCTTCATGTACGGGCAGGTCGCGCAGCCGCCGGCGGTGGAGCAGCCCTCGCCGCCCGCGACGCCGGGGATGATGCCGAGGTCAGAGCCTTCGTCGATGGCAACCGCCTCGGCGGCCACTGGAAAGATGACCTCGACCTCGACGTCTTCCCGACCCGATGTCGCCAGCAGTGCCTGAACCCGATCGACGATGGAGGTGATCATGCCAGCCTCGGTGCCGAGGACGAACTGGAGGCGAGCTGGTCCCTCCTGAGCGAGCTGCTCGGCGAGGCGGTCACGGATGAAGTGGAGGATGTTGCTGGTCGAGCCCACGCAGCCGCGTCCGTGCCGAGCGGCCTCAGCGGCCAGGGCGAACATCTCGCCGGGGACCTCGAGGTGAGCGGTGTGGTAGGCGTCGGGGTGATCGGCGCGGACCTTGGCGACGACTTCCTCGCCGAACATGTGGTGGACCACACAATTGCCCTGCGGGAAGACCTCGAAGCGGGAGAGGAGGTCTGTGACGGTCTGCGGAGTGTGGGCCGGGTGGAGCGCAGTGATCTCAGCAGGGTCGCCCTTGGAGAGGCGGGTGAACAGGGTCTTGAGGTTGTCGCCCATGTAGGTGTCTGGGCCATACCAGACGGAGAGGTCGGGGATCTGAGCGGCGGCCTGGAGGACCGTTCCGACGACGTTGGAGGAGGTGCAGGTGATGGTCGGGACGACGGCGTGTGCGCTGCCCTTCACGTCGAGGCCGGTGTTGATGTAGATGACGTGGAGCGAGCGGGGAGTGGCTGCGGCCCTGCTGAGCCAGGCACCGTAAGCGAGTGCCTCTGCGGATGCTGCGAGCGAGCAGCCGATCTCGCGGGCGTCGACGCGGTAGACAGGGGTGGCGGCGTGGCCGGCGGCGTCGAGGACCGCGCGCACGTTCTCGCTCATGAAGTCGACGCCGAGGACGATGATCGCAGCGACGCCGTCCTCAGACATCTTCACCGCGGTGTCGGCCATGGCGAGTGAGTCGGAGATCGCGATGTGCGGCCAGCGCTCGGCAGCGGCGGTCAGGACGCCTTGGAGCTCGACGTCCATGTAGAAGTGGGCGACGATGCCGACGTTTCGGGCAGAGAGTGACGCGACGAGGTCGTCAATGACGGCCGGATCCGGGTTGAGGAAGGTGGCCTGTGATGTGGCGAAGGCTCCCTGCGGGGTGAGGCCGGAGGCAGAGATGAGCAGCGAAGGGAATGGAGCGGTCATGGGAGGCCTCCGAGTTTCGTGTAGTTTGCACACTAACCCGGATGGCCAGGCAGGGGCATCATGGTTCCGCGTTGGCAGGCATCCGGCACCCGGTGCGGTTGCAAAATGATTCTGACGAGGATGCGGTAGGGCGGTGAGTGTCGGCGTTCGGCTGGGGCCTGCCAGAGCAGGTCGTGCAGGGGGAGCGACGACCGGAAATGAGCACCCGAAGAGGGGGGACTGGAGGGTGGTGCAGCCCCCCTTTGAGCAAGTGCCGAGAGACGGTCGCAAGACCAGAAACTGGCGCGCTGCGGACAGAGAAAGAATGTCAATGGGGTTGGCCATCCTCAACCTCACGGTGAGAGAGCGCCCACCTCACTCAAGGACCCCGAAGCTGAGGGCCAGAGTCCGCCTGCATCGCACTGCTCGCCTCTGGCCCTCAGCTTCGAGGCTGTCGGTGCCGAAGGGGGTTCTCTCCACGCACTCGCTGCGGGGCGTCATCGTCGGCGCTCTTCCTTTTCTGGCCACTCCGCACCGACGCAGCCCAGCGGATCACTCTTGGGCACTTTGTTCGAGGGGGCTGCACTCATTGCGCTCGTCTCACTCGCCGCCCTCCCGCATCCTCATCGGATCATCTTGGAGTCGATGGTTAAAGCCGCAATCACCCCCCAGAGTGCCCAGGCATCTCCGGGCACCCCAGCGTTCCCGCGCACACTTCCAGATGGGGCGCAGCCTCTTCCGTGCGCCCCATCTCCAGGTACACCTCCGCAGCGATCGCATGCCACTGTGGCTCGTCGGGCTGGGTGGTCAGCAGCGGTCGAATGGTCTTGAGCACATCCACCAGCCTCCGCTGCTCTCGGAACATCACCGCAAGCTCTAGGCGGGCGGTGGTGTTGTGGGGGCGCCAGCGAAGCTCTTGGCGGAGCAGCGCGATGGCGGCCTCCGTGTCGCCGCTGGCCTGGTTCAGCGCGGCAGCGACCTGGAGGGCGGGGACCTCGTAGGGGCGGGACTGCGCCAGCGCGGTGACCGGCTCCAGCCAGGGATCGATGGGGCTGCCCTCTGCCAGCGCGAGGGTCGCACCCGCCAGGAGCATGCGGCCATGGTCGGGGGACTTCACCAGGTACTCGTCCACCAGCACCCGGGCCTCGTCGAGTCGACCGAGCCGGATCATGGCCTCGACCTCGCCGGCCCGGGCGTTGAGCGAGCGGGGGTCGAGCAGCAGCGCCTCGTGGTACCACTGGAGCGCCTCGCCGGGATCGCTGAGCTGGAGCCACATGGAGGCGGTGACCGCAGCGGTCGAGCTGTCCGGAGAGATCCGGTAGGCCTCCTCGGTCTGGGAGATCGCCTCGTTGAGGCGGCCCATGCTGGCGAGCAGCCGACCGAGGCGGAAGCGCGCATCGCGGTGACGGGGGTGCTCGTCGAGGACCTCGCGGAGGGTGGCCTCTTGCTCGGCGGGAGGCTTCGTGCTCAGGGTGTGGAGGCGGCGCTGGGTGGTGATGCCGTCGCGGGGATCTTGTCCGGTGACGACGGGCTCGGTCGGGGCGCTGGCGAGGTAGCCGAGGGCCTGGAGCTGCTCGATCTGTGACTCGTCGAGGGTCAGCGGATCGACCTCCCAGGCTGGCGTGGCGGCGGCGATGGCATCGAGGGTGACCTCTGCATCCTCCGGTAGGGTGCCCTCGGTGGTGCTGTAGGCGCCCTTGAGCAGACGTCCGTCGGCGGTGGTCAGCGCACGGAGCGGCGCCCAGCCGAAGATGTAGGCCCCCTGCATCGCCTCGGAGTAGACCCCGACGCGGGAGGAGGGCTGGAGCAGATCGGTGCCGTCGAGGTCATCTTCGAGGGGAAGATCGAGCAGGCGGAGGAGGGTCGGGGTGACGTCTGCGAGACTGACCGGCTCAGAGACAACGCCCGGCGCGATGCCCGGGCTGATCAGCATCAGCGGGACCCGCAGCACGCCCTCGGTCAGCAGGAGGCCATGCTCCGCCTCGCCGTCTTCATCGAACGCCTCGCCGTGATCTCCGGCAACGACGATGGTCGCGTCCTCCGGGAGCACCTCGATGAGTCGGCCGAGCTGATCGTCGATGTAGGCCAGCTCTCCGTCGTAGGGGCGCTCGGTGGAGTAGCCCTCAGGGGGCTCGTAGGGGGAGTGGGCGTCGAAGACGTGGACCCACAGAAAGTCTGCGCCGCCCTCCAGCGCTGCGAGGGCATCGTCGACGACCGCGTCGGCCCGTCGCTCGGCCTTCCAGGACAGCCGATCGGTGGGCAGCCCGAGGTCGTCGTCGTAGGCATCGAAGCCCTGGCCGAACCCCCAGTGAGATTGGGTGACGTAGGCGCCGACGGCGGCATGGGTCTGGTAGCCAGCGGCCTGGAGGCGCTCAGCGAGGGTGGTGGCCTCCTCGGAGAGCACGGCGTCGCCGTTGGTGTGGACCCCGTGCCGGGGCGGCAGCAAGCCGGTGAACAGGGTGGAGTGGCTGGGGATGGTCAGCGGAACCGGTGCGTAGGCACGGTCAAACCGGACCCCACGCGCGGCGAGAGCGTCGAGGTTCTCGGTCTGCGCGAGGTCGTGGCCGTAGCTGCCGAGGCGATCGGCCCGAGTGGTGTCTAAGGTGATGAGCACCACCGGAGGGCGGTCCCGCTCCGTCAGCTCCTCGAAGGGCGCTGGCGGAGCGGGGGGCTCGGGGGCACAGCCAAGGAGGAGCAGCGGGAGCACCAGAGCTGAGGTCAGCATGAGCTGGTCCATTCGATGGGGCTGTCGCGGTTCAGGGGCCGCCGGGGAGGTACTGGTCCCACAGCAGCGGGCGTGCCTGGTTTGGGTAGTACAGCACGTCGACGAAGATGTCTGGTGGGTTGGGGCCGCCACCATACTGCCGATAGTTGTGCTCGACGCTGGTGTACTGGCTGTACCAGCTACCCTTGGCGTCGAGCCGGGAGACGGTGTCGCTGTTGCGGTCGAATCCGAGGATGCCGGTCGGCAGGGCATCAACCGGACAGCCGCCGAACCACTGAAGACTGCCGTCGATGATGTTCGGAGCGATGCTCGCAGCGTACTCGACGCCGCTGTAGGTTCCGGCTGCGATGTAGCTCATCATCGCAGGGTAGTACGCGACCTCGAGGGCGCCGTAGATGTAGCCACGGCAGATGATGTCGTCACCGGTCCAGCCGTCTGGGGTGGCGGTCACGTCGACGTAGCCGTAGGCTACGGCTGCGATGTTGTAGTTATAGGGCCCGAGCCGCCCGAGGTCTGTCCCAGTGGCCCAGCTCAGGATATCGAACTGCGTGTCCGCAGAGATGGCGTAGGGGCCGCCGCAGCCGTCGCTGCCGTAGCACTCGTCGTCTTCACAGTCGGTGAAGGTGTCGAGGTCATTGTCGACACTGTCGGTGCAGTCTTCAGTGCACGCATCGAGGCACTCGTCGTCCTCGCAGTCGGTGAGTCCATCGAGGTCGTTGTCTTTTCCGTCGGTGCAGTCCTCGACACAGTACGGTGTGTCAGCACAGTCGTCGTCTTCGCAGTCGATGAGCTCGTCGAGGTCGTTGTCGGTTCCGTCCTCGCAGTCCGTCTCGGTGTCTACGTCCGTGTCGGCATCGGTGTCTGCGTCCGTGTCGGCATCCGTATCGGCATCCGTATCGGCATCGGTGTCGGCGTCTGCTTCTGCGGCGGTGTCGGGCTCATCTTTGTCACCACAGCCGAGCACCAGAGCTAAGGCTACCCATTGATAATTGCGCATTGATGTTCTCTTTCTCTGCCGTGACCTGCCGTAAATTATAATGGTATCCGAGACGGTTCGCTGTCAATACATAAACTTAAATCATGATTATTGAACAATTCATGGCCTGGGTGAGGCTCTACGGTGCCCCGAAGATGCCCCTCATGTCCTTGAGGTCGGCCTCTTTGTTGGCGACCAGCAGCTCCGCCAGGTGCTCCAGGTCTGCCCGGTTCTCGGCGAGCAGCGCTGCGGTGCGGGCGCGGGCGGAGCTGAGGATGGCGTCGATCTCGGCGTCGATGCGGGCGGCGGACTGCTCGGAGAGGGCGGCGCGCGCGCCGTTGTTGTGGAAATTTCGGGGACCGAGGGCGGACATGCCCAGCTCCTCGACCATCATGCGCGCGATCTCAGTGGCCCGCTGGAGGTCGCTCCAGGCGCCGACCGAGATGTCGTCGAGCACCATCTCCTCGGCGACCTGTCCGGCGAGCAGCACCGAGATGTCGTCGTGCAGTTCGGCCTTTGTGGTGATGTAGCGCCGCTCCTTGACTGCCTGCATGACGTAGCCCAGCGTCTGCTCCTGGCCGGTGGCGATGGAGATGCGCTCGATGGTCGGGCAGTGGGGGAGGAGGTAGGCGCAGACGGCATGGCCGGCCTCGTGGATGGCCACACAGCGCTCCTCGTCTGTGGTGAGGCGGACGGGGGCAGCGGAGCGGAGGTTGAGCACCGCCTCGACATCAGCCTCGGTCAGGGCGACATCGGGCTGACCACGGCGGAGGACCTCGCGCTTCAGCCCGCGCGCGGCTGCGTAGAGGTGATCGCCGGAGAATCGAATGCCGCGCTCGGCGTTGACGAAGCCGCCGGTGAGGCGAACGGCGTGATCGCGCACCGTGTCGGAGATGTTGAGGCTGAATTTGTGACGGTAGATGTCCAGGATCGCCCGCCGGGCGTCTTCATCGGGGTAGGGAATCTCGATGCCCAGCTCGAACCGACCGGGACGAAGCAGCGCGGGGTCGAGGGACGCCATGAAGTTGGTGGTGCCGACGACGAAGACCAGCTCTTCCTTTCGGAAGCCGTCCATCTCGGTCAGCAGCTGGTTGACCATCGAGTGCTCGACCCCGCTTCCGGTGTAGGTGCCGCGCGCGCTGGCGAAGCTGTCGAGCTCGTCAAACACAATGATCGACGGCGCGCTGCGGCGGGCGGTGGCAAAGATCCGGCGGAGGTTGGCCTCGGACTCGCCGACCCAGCGGCTCTTCAGCTCGGGGCCGGAGACGATGGTGATGGTGGCATCGAGCGCGGTGGCGATGGCCTTGGCGAAGAAGGTCTTTCCGGTGCCGGGCGGGCCGTGAAAGATGATGCCCTTGGGAACGATCTCGTCGATGGTCCGGCCGGTCTCGGCGTCAGCAGTGCGACGTAAGGCGAGCAGATCGAGGATCTCGGTCTGGATGCGCTCCTTGACGGCTTCGTAGCCGCCGATGTCGGCCTTCAGATCGACCCGGGGCAGCTCGGCATCGGCAGAGACGGTCATCTGGCGGATCTCAGCGCGGATTCGCTCGGCAGTCTGGGGGTTGGCCGGATCGAAGTCGACCCGATCTCCGAAGTGGGAGAGGATCTGTCGGGCTCGAACCGCGTTGACGCCGGAGAGGTAGCGGTAGAGGGTGTAGGGGTTGAATTCTTCCAGGGCGAGCTTCCGGGCCTCGCGCTGAAGGATGATGCTGCCCAGGCGCTGCCGGGGAATGCCGATGATCTCACGGCGGGCTGGAAAGACGCTGCGGATGACCTCGGGGATCTCGAAGGAGGGATCCTGAAACGCCAGCAGCACCAGCTCGGGGTTCTCGTACAGCAGCGCGGCGGTCTCGCGTGCGTCGGCGTTGAGCCCGCTGCGGGTGGTGGTGGTGAGGATGTCGAGGTGGGTGAGCACGACGATCTGGTCGGCCTCTCCAGAGAACACCGCCTCCTGAAGCTGGGCGAGGATGCGCTGCATCAGGTTCTGCGTGGTGATGACCGGGGTGTCGGGATCGGGGACGACATGACCGGAGATGAGTCGGCAGCGCATCCGGGTGGCGCCGCGGCGCTTGAGTCGGCGTCGGATGGCCTTGTAGAGGTACAGGGTGAGCTGCTTGTCGCACTCGATGAGCACCGAGAGTCCCTGGCGGAGCTTGTCCTCGATCCAGTCGAGATCGTCTCGGTAGACGAGCCCGACGCTGTCATCCTCAGTCAGCTCCTTCGGGAGGTCGGCGATGCGGATGGTCTCCATGGCCTACTGCTCGATCTGGATGATCAGCTCGTACTCACCGCTCGCTGAAGTGGACTCCTGGATGGAGCGGACATCGCCGAGCTGGCGGGCCTTGCGCTTGAGGCTCTCGGTGTAGACCTGCTGGAGCGCGCGGTGGAGGACCTCCTTGACCTCCGTGTCTGTATGCGCGACGGCGGCGGTCTCTTCGCGCTGGAGTCGTCTCTGCTCGACGGAGAGCTGCTCGCGGGTACGCTGCACTGCGGCGGACAGCTCTGCCTCGGCGCTGCGCTGGGCATTGGAGTGGGTATAGCCGCGTCCGGTGGCGGTCGCGGTGGCGGAGAGCTGCTTCTCACTGCTGCGGGAGACCGTCGCCTCCAGCGCGTCGAGGTCGACTGTGGTGGTGGTTCCATCGGCGGCCAGGGTGAGCTGCGATCCGTCTTCTGTGAAGCCCAGCGCGAGGAGCTGCTGGCGGAGCAGCGCGATCATCTCTTCGCGTGGGAGGATCTCGGTGAGGTTCAGGCTGTGGGTGACTGTGTCTCCAAAGGAGGCATGGACCGTCACCGACTCCTGAAGCTGGCAGTGGTAGCTCTGGCTCATGGGGTCTAACCAATTGAATCGTTGAGTTGATCTACCGCAGCGGTGAGGTCGCGGTGAAGAACGGGGAGGTCGAAGGGTGCCGCGCCTGACAACAGGATCTGCTCTGTGCCTTCCCGCTCGATGGGGTGGCTGCGGCGGGCATCCTGGTGGCAGCGGTAGATGGCCTGGATGGGTGCGAGCGCTGCTGCCCACTGACGCTGGATGGGCTGCCGCTTGTTCAGCGGGAGGTGGCTGGTGAGGCGCGTCAGCTGGGAGCGTCTCGCGGGAAGCAGACCGCGTTGGTCGGAGTAAGCGCGGACGAGCGGGAGCAGGAGGTGCTCGGAGGCTTGCTGCGTGCAGGCGGTGATCCAGGCGGTGAACACTGCCGCCTGGCTGTCGTGGTGTCGGCGGAAGGCGTCGAGGTTCTTGGCACCCGGCAGCGCCCGCCACAGGGCCGGCCACTCTGCGCTGATCCAGGGCATCAGCGGGGCGAGGGGACCGGTGAGCAGCGCAGCGATAGACTGGCACTGCTCGGGCGTTCGTGACTCTCCAAGTGGATAGAACGCCATGGCGTTGAGGGGATTGTTCATCCACAGCTCCGCCTTCACCGACTGACGACGGTGGAGACTGCGGAAGACGAGGTGGTGCAGGAGGAGGTCGCCGGGAGCAGACAGGGAGAGCGCCGCGAGCTGTGCGTCGACCTCCCGAGCACTGCGGACGACTGCGCTCTCCTGGGCGGCCTCCTTCCACCCTCGGCGCTCGATGGCGCTCATCTTTCGCCACCGTCGGTTGTTGGGGTGGACGGGCTCCGGCGGCGCGCTCTCCGCGAGCCGGTTCCAGGCCAGCAGCAGGGTGTCGATGCTCTCTGCAGTGAACCGCAGCGTCAGATCACCCCAGACGGGCTCGTCCCAGATGCGCGCTGCGAAGGTCTCGTCTTCGTCTGGGAGCGACATCCTCCGCCAGCCGATGCCCCGGATGAGCCAGCCCATCACCGCCTTGTTGATCATGTCCTCCATTGCGACCACGACCTCGGCGGTCAGCGCGGAGGGCTTGCGCAGCGGGAGCTGACCGGTGGAGCGGCTGGGCGCTCCGCCGAGCAGGATGGTGCGGCAGAACGGCAGGAACTGCTTCACGGCGAGGTCCTGGGGGGTCATGGCTTTCGCCTCAGGGTGGCTCGGATGAGCGCGGAGATGTCGTCGCTGGGAGAGCCGTTCATCGAGATGCTGACCGCACCATCTGCGCTTCGACGGAGCCGCAGCTCGACGGTCTCTCCAGACGGCCAGCGCCCTGCCAGCTCCCGGTAGCGATCGGTCAGGAAGTGGATCTGCTGATTTGTGGAGCCGATCCAGCGCCGGGAGGTGTCGGGCTGATCCTTTTGATAGGGGCCGTCGATGAGGAGATCGGTCTGGGTGAGGAGGGGAGCGAAGGCGGGGCGTGCGCGGAGGTGGGCAAGGGGATGGCCGGAGAAGACCATCACCGACAGTCCGGCGCGCCGCAGCCCAGCCGCCAGGGCTCCGAGGGCCTCGGGCTGAGAGAACGGCTCGCCGCCGAGGAAGGTCGCGCCCTCGATGCCCGGGGTCTGTGTGATCTCCGCGAGGAGCGACTCAACGGAGACCTGCCGGGCAGGCCGACCGGTGAGGTAGTGGGGGTTGCAGCAGCCAGGGCAGCGCAGCGGACAGCCCTGAACCCACAGCGCATAGCGGAGCCCTGGCCCCTCGGCTTCAGTGCGGGGAATGGTGCTGGCGAGGTTGATGGCGGGGAGCATGGCGATGTCTGGAGCGTAGTTTGATTCCGAGGCACGCTCCAGCGCTACTTCTCGGTGACGGTGAGCACGCCCCGCTCGGTGATGTAGTGGCCTGGCGAGGTGCAGGCGTAGGCGTAGGTGCCGGCCTGTAGTGTGACGAGCAGCTCGGCAGACTCTTCGGGTGCCAGCAGGGGAGAGGCTCCGAGGACGGCCTCATGTGCCGGAACATGGTCCCGATCGACGCCCGCATCGATGCCGGCAATGCCGACCGTATCCTCAGCGCCGCTGGTGAGAATGACGACGTTGTGGAGCATGGCTGGCACGGTCGATGCGCTGGTGTATTTCAGGCGGATCGGGCCGGCCGGTGCGGTCAGGGTGGTCTTCTCGAACACCATGTCTGCGCCGACCGTTCGCAGGCTGAGGCCTGTGACCTCGACCGGCTCAGGGGGGGACGGCAGGCTGGGGGTGATGGATGCCGGCGGAGCGGGAGTCGTGACCTCAGCGGGCGCCTCTACCGCAGCGGGCGGCGGGCTGTCATCACAGCCCGCCAGCACCCCCAGCAGGAGCATCACTGAGCGTTTAGCTCAGCGACAGTCCAGGGCGCGGTGCGATCTGCGTTTGCCGTTCGGATCGCGGTGACCTGCTCGGTGGTGACCGCATCAGCAGCGTTGCCCCAGGAAGAGCGGACGTGGGTGAGCACGTTGGCGATCTCTGCATCGGAGAGGATGCTGCCCTGGGGGGTCATGATCGAGTTGTAGGTCGTGCCCTTGACCTCGATCTCACCCTGTAGTCCGTGGATGACGATCTTTGTGGGACGCGTGTAGTCGCCGGTGACCCAGTCACTTCCGACGAGGGAAGGGAAGGCTCCGGGGAGTCCCTCTCCGTTGGCCTGATGGCAGGCGATGCAGACCTGAGCGTAGACCTGCTCGCCGGTGCGGGCATTGGCCTCAGCGGGAGCGGCTTCGGCTTCAGCGGGGGCAGCCTCAGCGGGGGCAGCCTCAGCGACCTCGGCCTCGGCAGGGGCGGCCTCAGCTGCGGGCGCGGGCTCCTCTTTGACCGGCTCCGGTGCGGGAGCGGGCTGTGCGGGCTCAGAGCCATCGCATGCAGCGAGAGTCAGCAGCGAAGCTGCGAGGATGTTGCGGAACATGGGTTCTCCTTCACCCTGTTTTGTTGAACAGGGGGTTCCTGGGGGGAGGTGTCATATCATGAAAATGATCGACATGCCCAAGAGGGGGATCGCGACATTTCACAGTGGGTGCGCCTTATGAAACAATTTATCCGGCACGGATCGGCAGCAGTCAGACGCCCTCAAGTCTCTGATTGGAAGCGGAATGTCTCGTGTGGCGCAGGTTGCCTCAGCGCACCGTTATAGTCGAGGCCATGACGCCACGTCTTCACCCCCGCTGGCTGAGCCGCCGCCGGCGTCTCCACGCAGCCTTTCTCCGTGCCTGTGAGCCGCCAGATGCCTCCTGGCTGGCCTACCTTGGGCGCGAAAAGAGGACCTGGGGAGCAGACGAGGTGGCGGAGCTGTGGGCGGCCGCACCGCGACGAGAGGACGCCTGGAATCACGTCTACATCCACGTCCCGTTCTGCAAATCCATCTGCTCGTTCTGCAACTATGATCGGCTGCGCCCCTCCCACCCCGACCAGCTCCGGGCTTGGACTGCGCGCACGGTCTCCACCATTGAGGCGCTCGGCGGTGGCCTGTCAGGGCTTCCATTCGTCACGCTCTATGTCGGCGGCGGGACGCCCTCGGTGCTCCCGGCGGAGTCCATTACTCAGGTCGTCCGCGCCCTTGAGGCGGTGGTGACCTTTCACCCGCGGGCCAACCGCTTCTTCGAGATGGACCCGGCGGTGATGAGCCCGGTGAAGCTGGCGGCCTGGAAGTCACTGGGCTTCACCCATGTCTCCTTCGGTGTTCAGTCTCTGGATGCAGACATCAACGAGGCCCACAACCGCGGTCGCCAGGATCGCGCGCTGGTCGGCCGGCGGTTCTCGGAGCTGCGCGACGCGGGCATCCAAGATGTCTCGTGTGACTTCCTGCTGGGACTGGCGGGCACAACGGTCGACGGGATCATGGACGACATCAACACCGTGCTCTCCAGTCACCGCCCGCGCTGGATCGACGTCTACCAGCTCACCCCGACCCCGGAGTATGTCGCGGCCCACTTTGACGGCAGTCGGGAGACTTTCTGGGAGCACCTGCGCCCGTTTGCAGAGCAGGCCCCAGCGCGCATGGAGGCAATCGCTTCGGCGAACGGCTACAAGCTCATTCGCGGACAGGACCACCGATTCACCATTCAAAAAGACAGCTTCACAGCAGCAGACGGTCCGATGCAGTCTCACAGTCCCTTCAGCTACAGTCAGCTGATTGCCGATCAGCAGCGCCCGCTGAGTCTCCTGGGCCTCGGTCCGTCCGCGCGCTCGCGGATCTTTGGCGAGGGCTGGCTGACCTATGAAGAGCCCAAGCGAAGCGGCGGTCCAGCCGTGTTTGAGGGCAGCCGGGGCACGCTAAAGGATGAGGCCCACTGCTACTTCGTGCACGCTCTGCGCGACGGCGATCGCATCGACGGGCCACGGTTTGAGCAGATCTTTGGCGGCTCCATTGCAGCCCTCGGTGGCGCAGGGATGGCGGCGCTGGTCGCGGAGGGGCTGGCGGAGCTGAGCGCGGCGGGGCTGGTGATGACGCCAGCCGCTCGACGCCAGCGCACTGCGGACCTGCTGTGGCTGGTCGACGAGCGGAGAATCGAGCGGGAGCTTGCCCACACCCTCCGCTTCTCCCTGGAGGCGAGCGCGCTGTGGCGTCGGCTGCACCCGCTCCGTCCAGGCACTCAGATGGGAACCCTGACCCTGGCGGGGGTGAGCCACGCTGGAATTCAGCTCCACGGTGAGGCGGGACCGGTTCACCTTCGAGTCTGCCCACCGCTGTCGAAGGGAGAAGGGCCTGGGCTGGTGGTGGAGTCAGGGGTCCCGCCTTCCGCTGCAGGGCGTCGGGCCTTGAGCCGCGTGGTTCGACTCCTCAGCCGGACCATGGCCTGAGCGTACCTGCCTGGCCAGGGTGGCTGACGCCACCGTCGCTGATGTGGCCGCTCGTATGGAGCCACCTCTCACGAGCGGGCAAGCGTGGTGCACTGGCCGCTGCCGCGTAGCGCCCTCGGACAGCACAGGCGGTCGGCTACTTCTTGCGGAAGTCCCGTCCCTTGACAGTGCGGCGTCCGTCAGCCTTGGCTTCTTGAATCGCCAGCCGGCACTCTCTGCGCACGATGTCGGAGAGGGCCTCCAGCGCATCGGCGGAGGTCGACATGTCTGACCGCTCCTTGACGTACTTCTTCAGCCGGGAGGCCACGATGAGGATCTCTTTGTCTTCGTCAGCTTCCTGTGGGCGAATGATGCGCCGTCGGGGGCTGCTCGATGGGGCTGGGGCCGACGAGCGAGACAGCGGGCGGCGCGGCGGCAATGCTGAGGTTCGGCCACCGATTCGGGGCAAGGTGCTCGCGGCGGAGGGCTCTGGAGCGGCTGGAGAGCGGCGCTCCTCTGCCCATGCGCTGCGGTGATTCATCAGCGGGACGTGTGCATCCCAGCAGCTCAGCTTGCAGAAGACAAGCTTGTACCGCGCACGGTTGCAGCTGGAGACGCTGCAGACCCAGTAATCCTGGTTGTAGCCGATGGGCTTCTTACAGCTCCCACAGCTCTTCCA
This sequence comes from Myxococcota bacterium, assembly GCA_029251165.1. Classification (GTDB taxonomy): domain Bacteria; phylum Myxococcota_A; class UBA796; order UBA796; family UBA796; genus JAQXDW01. Next base: position 3,051 of record JAQXDW010000145.1, on the reverse strand, counting down.
TTGCTCTGCCATGGTGACTCCCTTCGGCCCCTTATCCTAAGGGCGGCGATCGGTCTGGACCGATATGTTACCCATGACCGCGCGAGCCTGACGATAGTTGCTGGGATGGTCGCCTGTGGAGGTCGTGTGAGTGACGCTCAGAGTAAGGTAGGGCAGCCCCTGAAGTCGTGGGTGCGTACGCTGAATGAGGTTGAGGGAATGCTCCTCATGGACGTTGCCCGACCGAGAATGCCGCTGGAGATCTGGCGTCAGGATGCCAACGCAGTCTTGACCCAGGATGACGGCAGCTATCGAACCCTGCTGATCAAGATGGTCGAGCGAATCCTGCTGGACACTGACGGAGGGCGAGTCCTCGGAACCCCTTACCTCAGCATGTTCCAGAGCGGCTGGCCGCAGCTCCGCGCGCAGCTGTTCCTGGCACGCTACGGAGTCGCCCATCCCTGGACCGCGCTGGCAGCCCATGAGATCCTGGCGCCGGCGCGGCTCTCTTCGGAGGATCCGGTCGTCGAGTTGGCCGAGTTCGATGCGCTGGTCGCTCGACACATCGATCCAAACATTGGCGAGTCCTCTCGCAAGAAGACCCGCTCCACGGTGGTTGGCCTGCTCAAGAAGCTTGGCTGCCTGGAGTCCACAGGCTCCAGCCGCGCGCCGCTGAAGGTCTGCAGCATTCTTCCCGCGCCGCTGGTGTTTGGCTGGACGGTTGGGGCCCAGCTTCAGAACGATCCCACTCCGCGTTCGATTCGCTGGGCCTGCCGCAGCTCGGTGGCTTCAGCGCTGTTCGGTCCACCGCCGGAGTACGCGCGCCGCTGTGTGGAGGCTGCGGTCAAGGCTGGTATGATCGGTCGGGTACCAGGTGGTGTCGAGATCTGTGCCGCGAAGGCTTGAGGTCTGAGCCCCTACATGAGGAGCTCGGATGTCCGCTGAGTTTATGACCGCGCTCTCTCTGGGAAGACAGCATCTCCGCCACGAGCGATGGAGCGAGGCCAGCACGGAGCTGCTGCGTGCCGTCGAGAGCCGTCCGGAGGCCTGGGCCGTTCGGGGGCTGCTGGGGGGCACGCTGCTGAAGGCCGGTCGCCCCCATGATGCAATCCGGGAGCTGACCCGGACCCTCTCCGAGCAGCCTGATGACCTCCCCGCACGCCTGCACCTGGGCATGGCCTTGCTGAACACGGGGCAGAACGCTGGCTGTGAGGCGGCGATGCGGGCCGTGCTCGCGAAACGCCCGGACGAGATCGTTGCCTGGCGCTACCTGATCGCGGCGTGCCACCGGCTTGGTCAGCTGGCGATACAGGCCCGGACCAGGCTGACGGAGCTGGTTCCCGAGGAGCCGGACGCCTGGGCGGGGCTTGGGGCTGCATGGCTTGCGAAGGGCGCGCCGCAGCCTGCGATCACATGCTTCCGGCGAGTGCTGGCGCTGCAGCCGAATGACCTCACGTCCAAGGCACAGCTGGGTCTGCTGCTGCTGGACGTCGGCGCGCTCGATGAGTCAGAAGTACTCTTGCAGGCGGTACGTGCTGAGGTGCCCATGTCGAGCAGCGTCCTCGTTGGGCTGGCGCGGATTCGGCACTGGAACCGGGAATGGGACAAGGCGAAGGCGATGATCGCGCCGCTGCTTGTGCCGCCCGTGTCTTCGATGGCGGCGCTGGCGCTGTGGGCGGAGCTGAACCCCGACCAGCCAGAGGCTGTGATTCCATTGCTGGTCTCTGCACTGGAGCAGTCAGACCTGACCGACTCTACGCGCTGCCTGCTGCTTCATCGGCTGGGCGATCTCCGAGACGCGGCCGGGAGCCATGATGCGGCATTTGCGGCGTGGCGGTCGGCGAACGATCTCCGGAACCTGTCGTTCGATCCAGTCGGACATGACCGGGCGATTGATGCCCTGATCGATGGCTATCGTGGGCCCCAGGTCCGCTCTCAGTGCGACAGCGAGGTGCCGGTGTTCATCGTCGGCATGCCCCGGTCCGGGACGAGCCTGCTGGAGCAGATGCTGGATCGACACCCGGAGATCGTTGGAGCCGGAGAGCTTGAGTCGATCCGGCAGATTGCCCAGCAGCTGTCGAAGCCGAGCGACTACTACCTTCGCCTGGAGCAGATCGCGGCCCCGCAGCTCACGAAGCTGTCGCGCGCCCACCTCGCGCACCTGCAGACCCTCGGCGGTGGTGCCCGTCGGGTGGTGGACAAGATGCCCAACAACTTTCTCCACCTCGGGCTGATCAGCCAGCTCTTTCCCCGCGCACGGGTGCTGCATTTGGTCCGAGATCCATCGGACACCTGCCTGTCTTGCTTCCGACAGCGGCTCGGCGCGGGGCTCTCCCACACCACGAAGCTGGAGTGGCTGGGTGCGTATTTCAAGAGCTATGCCCGACTCATGGAGCACTGGGAGGCTGTGCTGCCGATCACCATCCAACGGGTCCACTATGCTGACCTGGTTCGTGAGCCTGAGACGACGCTGCGCAGCGTGTGCACGATGCTTGGCGTTGAATTCGATGCGCGCTGCCTGACCCCGCACCTCAGCAAGCGTCTCGTGAAGACGGCCTCCCGAATTCAGGTCCAGCAGCCGCCGCACACCCATGCCATTGGCCGCGCGGCTCCCTACATGGAGCACCTCACCGAGCTGCATCGGATGCTGAACGGCGAGGCATGAAGGCGCGATCGTGGTGACTACTTGGCAGCGGCAGCAGCGGCAGCGGCGTCGTCGCTGATGAGGCCGGCGCGGAGCCGGAGGGCGTGCTCGACAGCCTGGGCGACTTCGGTGTTCTCCTGGAGATAGGACACGGCATTGTGGCGGCCCTGACCGATGCGGTCGTCGCCGTGGGAGTACCAGGATCCAGACCGCTTGAAGATGCCAGCGTCCAGCCCCAGATCGATCAGCTCACCGGTGCTGTTGAAACCCTCGCCGTAGATGATCTCGAACTCCGCCTGGCGAAAGGGTGGGGCGAGCTTGTTCTTGACGACCTTGACGCGGGTGCGGTTTCCGAGGACCACATCGCCCTTCTTGATGGAGCCGATGCGGCGGATGTCGAGGCGGACGGAGGCGTAGAACTTCAGCGC
>JAQXDW010000144.1 GCA_029251165.1 Myxococcota bacterium | reverse complement strand
CGGCTGCGTGCAAGCCTCGCCGGACCAGGACGATGGGGAGGATGCTGAGGTGCTTTTTGGTGCACCGCGAGCTGGACGGAGCATGCGAGCAATACCCCACCATCCAGATGCTGCCCGATAGGATGATGTTCCAGCAACCTGCGAGCGTCTCCCGATGAACATGCCCCATGATCTCTCCGATCCGTCGCTGTACACCAACCGCGACCTCAGTCTGCTGGAGTTCAACCGCCGGGTCCTCTCCATGGCCCAGGACACCACCGTTCCCCTCCTGGAGCGCCTGCGCTTCCTGAGCATCCTCAGCAGCAATCTGGATGAATTCTTCGAGGTTCGTGTCGCAGGAGTCCAGCAGCGCCTGCGACTTGATGTCCCGCTGAACACCCCCGATGGCCTCACTCCCCGGGGTCTCCTGCGGCAGATCAGCGAGGCAACTCATGCGATGATCGACGAGCAGTACCGCACCCTCAATTCCGCTCTGCTGCCGGCGATGGCGAGCCAGGGCATCCACCTCCATCGGCGCAGCGTGTGGAGCAGCGAGCAGAGTGCATGGATCACCCGCTACTTCCGCGAGCAGACGCTCCCGGTCCTCTCCCCGGTCGGTCTCGATCCAGCCCACCCCTTCCCGACCGTCCAGAACAAGAGCCTCAACTTCATCATCGCCCTGGAGGGGGTGGATGCGTTTGGACGAGAGAGCGGAATCGCGGTCCTCCAGGTGCCGCGCTGCCTGCCGCGTATTCTCAGGCTGCCCGGCGCGATCTCCCCCGCCCCCCACCCGTTCGTCATGATCTCCTCGGTCATCCACGCCAACGTCGGGCTGCTGTTCCCTGGCATGAACGTCACCGGCTGCTACCAATTCCGGATCACCCGAAACAGCGACATGTGGGTCGATGAGGAAGAGATCGATGATCTCCTCGCGGCGCTCAAGGGGGAGCTGCACAGCCGCAACTTCGGCCGGGCGGTGCGGCTGGAGGTCGCAGAGAATTGCCCCAGAGATCTGGTCGGTCTCCTCCTCGAGCAGCACGATCTCACCGCAGCGCACCTCTACCGGGTCCACGGGCCGGTCAACCTTCACCGGCTCTCCGCTGTGGTCGATCAGGTCGACGAGCCAGAGCTGAAGTTCCAGCCGTTCAGCCCTGGACTGCCAGAGAACATCGACAACAACACCGAGCTGTTCAAGGTGCTCGACACCCGCGACATTCTGCTTCACCACCCCTACCAGTCCTTCGGTCCGGTGGTGGATTTGCTGCGGACGGCTGCCGATGATCCGCAGGTGCTCGCGATCAAGATGACCCTCTACCGGGTTGGCTCTCGCTCTCCGATCGTCGAGGCGCTGCTGGATGCGGCGCGGGCCGGCAAAGAGGTGACGGTCGTCGTTGAGCTGCGGGCTCGGTTCGACGAGGCCGCCAACATCCAGCTCGCGACCCGGCTCTCCGAGGCTGGTGCCAACGTGGTCTACGGAGTCGTCGGCTACAAGTGCCACGCCAAGATGCTGCTCATTGTGCGACGAGAGAGCGCCGGGCTGCGCCGCTACGCACACGTCGGAACCGGCAACTACCACACCGGCAATGCGCGCATCTACACGGACTACAGCCTCCTGACCGCCAGCGTCGAGATCACCAGCGACATCCACGAGGTCTTCCTTCAGCTCACCCGGATGGGACAGGTCATCCCGCTGTCGCAGCTCTTTCAGTCGCCGTTCACCCTCCGACAGATGCTCATCAAGCGCATCAACGCCGAGGCGACTGAGGCCACCGAGGGACGACCGGCGCGCATCACCGCCAAGATGAACGCGATCACCGAACATGACGTCATCCAGGCGCTCTATCGAGCCAGTCAGGCTGGCGTACAGATCGACCTCATCGTGCGCGGCGTCTGCTGTCTGCGCCCTGGAATCCCAGGGATTTCAGAAAACATCCGCGTGGTCTCCATCGTCGGAAGGCTGCTGGAGCACAGCCGGGTCTACCACTTTCATGCTGGCGGCAAGGATCTCATCTACCTCTCCAGCGCAGACTGGATGTACCGCAACCTCCACCGACGCGTCGAGATCGCCTGCCCCATCCTCGACGAGGAGCTACGCAATCGTGTCTTCGAAGAGGTCCTCGAGAGCGGACGGCTCGACGACACCCAGTCCTGGGCACTCCAGTCTGACGGCAGCTACCTCCGCAGGAAGACTGGGGAGCCCACGCACTCCAGCCAGAGCATCCTCATCGAGGCCCTGACCGACCACGGGCACCGCAGCCAGCCCCGAATGACCGGGGCACCGCTTCGGCTCCCGCGAAAGAAGCGGAAGAAGTAAGACTCAGACCGCCTCCGACGCCATCTGCAGCCCACACATCCGGCTGGCGCCCCCATGCGCTCGCCCCAGAAGACGCCCAGCAGCGGAGCCAGCCCAGGACAGTCATCGTGTTCAAGGCTGAAATTCTGGGACCGATTACCCCCTGATCGGGCATCAATCCCCTCCGACACCCCGTCGTGCTCCAGGCAGGCCAGCACGCACGGATACGCGCGAGATGATCACCGTGGATCCAGGACTACCCTGGGTAGATGTAAAGAATTCCTCACTCGCTGAAGTTGATCCTCGATACCCGGTTTTCATCAAATTCGAGCCAGATCGCGCCGGAGTCTACTTGAAAAGTAGATCACCGGTCGGTATCAGGGTGGCGGACAGCGCGTGGAACACGGCACCCCCTGCCGTGGAACAATCGACCACTCCCTCGGGGAGGTCGAGCATAGCCAGCAGTTTTTCACGATTGCGCTGGCCAGGTTGATCAGCTACCCTCAAGTAACTTCAGAGAGCAGGTCTTGACCGGGCAACCCTTCCTTCCCCTTCCGGTCTCCAGCGCTCCCCTCAGCTCCTCTGCCATCACCTCACTCCCCTGACTCTTCATGCCTCGCATCCTCGCGATCTCCAACCAGAAGGGCGGCGTCGGCAAGACCACAACCGCCATCAACCTGGCCAGCGCCCTGGCTCTGCAGGACATGGCCGTCCTTCTCATCGACATCGACCCCCAGGGCAACGCGTCCTCGGGGGTCGGTCACCCCAAGTCTGCAATCAACTTCGGTATTGCAGATGTGCTGCTCGGCTTCAAGCGTCTCTCCGACGTCCTGGTGCCGACCTGCATCGACGGCCTGCACATCGCACCGGCCACCCGCGAGCTCGTCGGTCTTGAGATCGAGCTCGTCGATGCCTCACGCCGAGAGTACCGCCTCAAGGACGCCCTGCGCGCCGGAGCGAGTCAGTACGACTACGTCATCATCGACTGCCCGCCGTCGCTCAACCTCCTTACCCTCAACGCCCTGGCCGCCGCTGACGGCGTGCTGGTTCCGCTCCAGGCGGAGTACTACGCGATGGAGGGGCTCGGAGAGCTGCTGCGCACCGTCACGGCTGCACGAAAGGGTCTCAACCGCCAGCTCGCGCTGACTGGCATCCTGATGACCATGGTCGACCGCCGAACCAACCTCTCTAAAGACGTGGCCGCCGAGGCCAACGAGGTGTTTGGCAGTGAGGTCTTCCGCACGATGATCCCGCGCAATGTGCGGCTCGGCGAAGCCCCCAGCTATGGCCGACCGATCCACGCTTACTCCCCACGCTGCCCGGGTGCGCTGGCCTACACCGCGATGGCGAGGGAGCTGCTCATTCGAGACGGCCGCCTCGACCCAGCCACGGTGATGTCACACACCCCCTTCGACATCGACGACCTGAGTCGAGCCGCTGAGCCAGACACCCTCGACGCACAAAGCCGGGAGGCCTCATGAGCCGCTCCAGATTGGGCCGCGGCCTCTCCGCGCTGATCCCTGACGACATCCTGGACACCCAGGCCCCCGCCGATACCGGTGCCCTCCAGCAGATCCGCATCGACCAGATCCGCCCCAACCCAGAGCAGCCGCGCCTGCGGTTCGCCACCAGCGCGCTGGATGAGCTGGCCGAGTCGATCAAGCTGCACGGGGTCCTCACTCCGGTCTTAGTCCGCCGGGTCTCCGACCACGCCTACATCCTCATCGCTGGTGAGCGGCGTCTGCGGGCGTCGGGCCTGGCTGGGATGGAGACCATCCCGGCATGGGTCCGAGACGATGTTTCCTCACAGGCACAGCTTGAGCTGGCCCTCATCGAGAACATCCAGCGTGAGGACCTCGATCCCATCGAGACCGCCACCGCCTACCAGCGAATGATCTCCGAGTTCCGCCTCACCCAGGCGGAGGTCGCCCGCCGGGTCGGCAAGGACCGCGCCACTGTCGCCAATGCTGTTCGCATCTTGCGCCTGCCGCAGTTCGCCCTTGAGGAGCTGCGCGCCGGCCAGATCACAGCGGGTCACGCCAAGGCACTGCTGCCGCTCTCTGAGCCCACGGTCCTGCGCAAGACCCTGCGCGAGGTCATCAACCGCGATCTCAGCGTCCGGGCCACCGAGCGCATGGTCGCTGCGATCATCAAGCCGAGCCGCCGAGCCTCCAAGCCTGCGGAGCCGGCCTACCAAGCCGCCACCGAGCAGCTCAGCCGCGCCCTGAACGCCCGTGTCCGCATTGAGCCTCGCGCTCGTGGAAAGCGCGGCAAGATCGTCATCGAGTACTTCTCCCCTGAGGAGCTCACCCGACTCGTCGAGCAGCTCCGCGACTCCGAAGAGAGCTGAGTGCGCCGCTGGCTCCAGGGCCTCCTGGGTCAGTCCGCCGCGTCATCGCCACAGCAGGAGCTCAGCGCCCTGATGGGGGCAGACTCCAGCTATGAGGGCGACCTCAGCTTCACGGGACGCGTGCGGGTCGATGGGCAGTTCACCGGATGCATCTACACCGAGGACTGCCTGGAGATCGGCGCCAAGGGCGTCGTCAGCGGGGAGTGCGACGTGGCCCGTGCGGTCGTCTCGGGACGACTGGAGGGAAAGATCCGGGTGCGAGAGCACTTGCTCATCGAGGCCGGTGGTGTGGTCAGCGGTGTCGTGGACGTCGGTGTGATTGAGATCGTGATGGGGGGCCGACTCGAGGGAGAGGTGAAGGTGCTCGGAAAGAAAATGGACTGAGGCTCCAAGAGCGGTCCTCAGTTGCTCCCGCCTGGAGATCCCGCAGAGACCGCAACCGAGAACTCCCAGATCGCCTCGCCACCCTCCGTGTCGACAGCCAGAAGACGAATATCGTACTCCCCGCCGGGCTCCTCAACGCTTCCCTTGTATGCGATCACGCCGTCCTTCGCGCCGACCGTCATCCCCTTCGGCGCGCCCTCGATCTGGTAGGTGATCGCATCGCCGTCCGGGTCTGACACGCTCAGCCGGAAACCATCCAGATCTTGGACGTTGCGGGGATCACTAATGAAGATCGGCGGAGCATTGCCGATCGTGATCCGCCCGGCGCGCTCCACAATGTTCTCGCCATCGGAGATGGTCGCCTTCAGCTCAACGATGTCGCCCTTCTTGTAATTGCGAGACTCCAGGCGCTTGCCGTTCTCGATGATCAGGTTCCGGCCATTGACCGACCAGGCGTAGTCCACGTCGAGCACCAGCCCCTCTGGGTCGACCGCATCGATCTTCGCCTGGAGGGTGGTGTCGGTGTTGGGCGCATTGGGGGTGATGACGAAGCCCTTGATCCGAGGCTTCTCGTTGACTGGCTCCGGCTCCGGCTCTGGCTCCGGCTCGGCTGGAGGAGGCTTGACCTTGGGCGGCGGCGCCGGCGGCGGTGGGGGATCAGAGCAGGCCAGCAGGGAAAGAATCATCAGCATGTCGAGGATGATACCTCCTGGCGTCAAGAGTGATAAGGCTGCTCAAGCAATAGGAGAAGCCGATGCGGGCAACCCCTGAGTCTCCTCGAATGTTCGACAACGACCTGCTCGACGGCCTCTCCCGCACCCCATGGTGGACGGTCCCGCTGCTGTGGCTCCCGGTCATCAGCGTTCTGTTCATCTACGGCGTGTATGCACACGACCTGCCGGTCCTTTCAGCCATCGGAGTCGCCAGCGCCGGCTGGCTGACCTGGACGTTCACGGAGTATGGGCTTCACCGAACACTGTTCCACTGGAAGCCCCAGACACGCTGGGGACCGCGCCTGCACTTCATCCTCCACGGCGTCCACCACGATTGGCACCAGGACCCCTACCGCCTGGTGATGCCGCCATCGGTGAGCATCCTGCTCAGCATCCTGTTCGGCGCTGGGTTCTACCTGCTCGCCGGATCGACCTGGTTCTGGGCATTCCATGCCGGATTTATCGCGGGTTACGTTTTCTACGACGTCGCGCACTACTCCCTGCATCACCACAAGATCCGCAACCCGCTGTTCCTGAAGCTCAAGAAGCACCACCTGCTGCACCACCACAGCAAGGCACACAGCGAGCGAAAATTCGGGGTCTCTACGACCCTGTGGGATCATGTCTTTCGGACGTTCTGAGCCGCAGACCTTAGAACAGCGGCTTCTGCTCCACGTCGTCGCCCGGAACCGGGACGGTCTCCAGGCTCGCCGTTGGAGGAGACTCCTTGGGCTCGGCGACCATCTCCAGGCGGCTGAGGACCTCCTTGGCGGGGATGATCTCTGCATAGGTGACGACCTGAAGCTGGAGCGCCTTGCTCAGCTTGTTGATCTCACCGGCCAGCTTGCGGGAGACCGCGAGGATGACGTTGCTGGGCGTGCGGGCGAGGCGCTCGGTGAGGTAGCCACCACGCCAGAATCCGAGGATGTCGAGGTGGGCCACCCGACCGCCGCGGCGGAAGGTGTAGTCGGGGACGAGAATGTCCTGCTCTCCAAGATCGAGGACCTCGCCCTCAGAGAGCTTCCAGGAGCTGGCCAGCTCGGTGAACCGGGTCTCGAACCACTCTCCGGCTCGGGGCTTGTAGGCACCGCGATCCGTGTAGTGGCTCTTGAGGCCAGCCTTGCTGGTGATCTTGAGAGACTTGCGGAGCTTGCGCTTGTTGCCCCACATGATCTCAGCTTCGACCTCCCAGCGACAGGTCTGCAGCAGGAGCGCGGGGAAGAAGGTGGCGAGCTGGAGGCCGTAGCGGGTGGACTGCCGCAGCAGACTCTCTGGACCATCGATGACGAGGAGGATCGCCTTTTCCTGACGAGTGATCCGATACATTAGTTGGTAGAACTTTAGGTATCGGAAGATCTGACGCAGCCTTCGGGAGGTCGGACCGTGGAGCACCAGGGAGAGCCGAGAGGCCCGCAGCAAGACCGACTGCACCAGCGCGACGTTGTAGCGAAGCAGCAGGCCGGTGGCGTCTTCGGGGAGCTTCGCCGAGATGAGAATCTGCTCCTCCTTGAGGTCGGCGTACATTGCTGCGGCGAGCTGGGCCGGGGTGCAGCCCAGCTCAGCGGCGAGCTTCTCGGTGAGGCTGGTGGCCGTGGGGAGGCTGGTCGGGCCGGGGCGACGGGCAACCGGTCCATCGGTGACCGCGAGCCGGAACAGCCGGTGGCGAATCTCAGCGGGATCTGGCGCATCCTCACCAGGCAGGGTGAGCGCAGCGAACTCGCACTTGTCGAGCAAGACCTTCGCCAGTCCCTTGATCAGCTTGTGATCCGTAGAGAGTCCTTCGATCTCGCGAATCTTCGCGACGAGATCCGCCCGGCTGTGCTTTGCCGCGACCGCCTCCTGAAAGGCGGTCAGCATGCGCTCGGCACGCTCAAGGTGACGGGGTGCGCTGGTCTTGACGAATTGCGGCTTGACCTCCGCCTTGACCACCCGCACCCGGAGTAGATCTGAGGTGAGCATTGTCGTTGGTGTAGCACACCCGCGCCGTGCTCGTGGGACAGGACCTGTCCGGGTCAGGATAGGCTTCCGTCATGGATACGATCACTGAGTTGATGCGCAGCGGCGGCCCGTTCATGTGGGCCCTCCTCGGGCTGCTCTTGTTCGCGATCCCGCTGACGATGATCCTCTGTGGGATCGCCGCCGCGAAGATCCGGATCCCGCTGATCGCCTGGCTTCTGTTTCCTCTGCTGCTGGTGATGCTGGGGGTGGCAGGGACCTGGCAGGGCATGGTGCAGGTCCTCGCGACGCTCGGCTACGCCCCGCTGGACATGCGCGCGCAGCTGGCCAGTGCCGGCGTCTCCCTTGCGCTGCTCTCTGCCGCATGTGGACTCATCATGGCCGCGGGAGCTTTGCTGCTGGGAGCCTGGGGAGCTGCGGTCGGGGCGTACCGCGGCGCATCTAAGAGCCGCTCCGGGGCCGTACTGGCGGGCACCGGCGGACTCCTCGCCCTGCTCGGTGGTCTCGGCATCGTGCTGCTGTCCACAGCCCTCGGCACCCCGCTCTACGCCTCCGGAGCGGCCCTCGCCCTCGGCACCCCTGCCCTGGTGCTCTCCAGCATCCAGCACGGCACCTCAGCAGCCGATCAAGCACGCCAGTCCGAGAACCGACTCTCTGCGGTGGTCTGTGTCCTCGGTGCGGTGCTGTGTACAGCGCTGGTCTCGGTGCTCGGAGACACCATGGCGCTGCACAAGGCCCTGTCATACGCCAGCGACGAGGTCCAGATACACCTGATGCGTGCCGCCGTCAGCGGGCGAGACACGGCGCTGCTCCTCGGACCGGTCGCGGTCGCCACCGCAGCACTGAGCGGCGCGCTGGTCTGCGCACTCGGGGCTCGGCACACTCCGGTCGGACGCATCCTCGCCAGCGCGGCCCTCGTGGGGATGGGGCTCGCGCTCAGCGGCGGGGTGACCGCTGCGATCGCCCAACAGTACAGCCAGCTCGCCGGGCTCTGGGGGGCCTATACCCTGGAGGGGGTGGCCGCTGTCGTCCAGGACCTCCCAGGCGAGCCCAGCACCGGCACGCAGCCGGCCAGCAACCCCACCCATGTGCTGCTCTACAAAGACCGCTGGATCCAGCGGCAGCCCGATGGCAGAACCGAGTCGCTCTCCCTGCCGCTGCCCGAGGCGTCTGCTCCCCTGCTCGTCATCTCCGGTGGCCAGCCGGCCCGCCTCATCAGCACGGCAGACTGGGGCAGTGGTGTCACGCCGCTGTCGATCTTGCTCGCCCCAGCGCAGCCCCCAGACGCCTCCGAGAGCCGCTGGCTGGCCGCACAGGGGCTCCAGACCGTCTCGCTGGAGTGGTACCCCCAGCAGCGGCCAGAGACTCCAGACGATGCGCTTCTCTTCGTGCTCTCAGACACCAGCGGCATCACGCTGCACCGGCCGGGCCATGCTCCGCTCGCCGGTCTTCCGGATGCCAGCCAGGCCCTGACCTCACAACTCACCGCCGACCCGCTGCTCCACAGCGTCGTGCTCGTTCCCGGTGAGGACTGGACGGTGCAGGATGTGGTGACCCTGTGCGCCGATGTCGCCAGCGCCCGCGCCGAGGCACCGGCACGGTGTGGGCTGATGCGCGCGCACAACTTGTCAGCACCGTCCGCCGACAACACGGACGGAGCCGACGCCACGGAGTAGTGCGGCGGCATCGTGTGCTGCTCGCGGATGCTTACTGCTCCGTGAGCAGACCCTTGGTGCGCAGGAGGGCATCAGTGCTCGGCTCGCGGCCCCGAAACGCAGCGAAGTTCTCCATCGGGTGCCGGGATCCCCCGACCGAGAGCACCTCGGTCCAGAACCGCTGTCCGACTGCGGTAAGCCCCTCTGCATCATCAGGATCCAGTGCAGAGAATGCGGCATAGGCATCGGTCGCCAGCACCTCAGCCCACAGATAGCTGTAGTACGCCGCAGCATACGAAGAACCACCAAAGATGTGGTTGAAAGCACACAGCCAACGGTCATCTGGCAGCGTCGGGTTCAGCCAGCAGGCAGAGAGCACCTCGTGCTGCAAGGCGATGGGATCGGCCGGGGGCGGGCCGCCATGAAGTCGGAGGTCCATCGTCGCCCAGCCCAGCTGCGCCCGCAGCTTGGAGGCCGCCCGGAAGGTGTCGGCAGCGAGGAGCTGCTCCAGGAGCGCCTCTGGCATCGGCGCACCGGTCTCATAGTGGCGCGCCATCATGCTCAGGGTGGGGCGGTGGGTGCACCATCCCTCCATCCACATGCTCGGCAGCTCCACGGCGTCCCACTCGACCCCAGAGATTCCAGAGACGAGGCTCTCAGAGACCTCGGTGAGCATGTGGTGGAGACCGTGTCCGAACTCATGAAACAGGGTCTCGACGTTGCGGAAGGTCATCAGGGAGGGGATGTCGTCGACCGGCGGCGACTGGTTGCAGACCAGCACCGCGACCGGCCGGCGGCTGGCCTCACCGGGCTGCGCAAGCGCACTGCTGCGACCGACGAAGCCGTTCATCCACGCCCCGCCCCGCTTGGTCCCGGGCCGGGCATAGGCGTCGAGGTAGAACGAGGCGATCTCCTCCTCTCCCCGGAAGATGCGGAAGAAGCGGACATCAGCGTGCCAGATCGACACCGCGCCGTCGTCTGCCTCGATGCGGATGTCAAACAGCGACTCTGCCCGGAAGAACAGCGCCTTGAGGACCTGATCCAGCGGAAAGTAGGGACGAAGCTCCTCGTCGCGGAGGCCGAACCGCTGCTCCCGGAGCCGCTCCGCCCAGAACCCGCGATCCCAGGGCTGAAGCGGAGTGGGATGGCCGCTGACGGCGGCGAGGCTCTCCAGCTCCGCCGCTTCCTTGAGGGCCGGCTCGGTCGAGGCCACCGTGAGCTGCGCCAGGAGCGCCTCGATGTGCTCCAGCGAGGGCGCCATCTTGTCGGCAAGGGACAGGGAGAGGTAGGAGTCAAAGCCGAGTCGGGCAGACTGCTCTGCGCGAAGCGCCAGGATGCGCTTGAGGATCGGGAGGTTTGTGCCAGCACCTGAGCGGGCGAGCTCGCGACGGCACCGCTCCCGCAGCGCGCGGTCGGTGCTGTGAGAGAGAACCGGCGATATGCTTCCGTAATCCAAAGCAATGCGCCACGGACCGGACTCTGCGCTTGCGCCCTCTTCGCCAGCATCTCGGGCACGCTGGGCCGTCAGAGCACGCCAGGAAGCAGGCAAGCCGGCGACAGACGCCGGATCGGTGATGGTGTGCGACCAGGTCTTCTGCTTCTCCAAGACGTTGGACGTGAATTGGGTCATCAGGCCGCCCAGCTCCTGCTCGACGGCCAGGAACGCAGCCCGCTCGTCGGCCTCCAGCGCCACGCCGGACAGCTCAGCATCCAGGATGCGACCGGACAGGATGCGCCGCTCGGCCTCATCGGCGGGGGTGATCGACTTCATCGCCGCATACAGCGCCGGGCTCTGATCGATGCGGGTGCCCATCGAGATGAGGCGCGGCAGCGCCGCGTTGTAGGCCTCCTTCCAGCCGGGAATGTCCACCACCTGGAAGAGGTGTCGCATCAGCGAGCCGAGCCTGGAGCGGGCATCAATGATGCGCTCCAGGGGACGGATCAGCGCCTCGAATGTGGTCGGCTGTGCGGCCTCCAGCGCAGCCACCTCGGACTCTCCCCAGGACAACAGCCAGTCCACCGCTGGTGCGATGTGTTCTGGCTTGATCGCAGAGAAATCAGGGTAGCTGGTCCAATCAAGAAGGGGATTTTCAGTCGTCATGGGCAGACCATAATGGTCTGTAGAGTCCGTGCATGACTCGGGACTTCAATTTGACACCCAGCCGCGAGGGAGAACGGCATCCGGGTCCGGCCGCAGCGTCCGATCACTGGCGCTGGTAGGCGTCGTGCTTGCGGCGGCGGTTGGAGGTGAACTCCTCGGTGGTGTCCTTGGTGACCAGCTCGTAGAGCACCGCGCGCTTGCCCTCGCCGGGCCTCAGGATGCGCCCGAGGCGCTGAACGTGCTCCCGAACGGTTCCGGTTCCTGAGAGCACAACCGCGACCTCAGCGGTGGGGAGATCGACGCCCTCGTTGAGCACCCGGCTGGTCACCAGGATCGGCAGCTCCCCGGACTCAAACGACGCCAGGTAGCCCTTGCGCTCCTTGAGGTCGGTCTGGTGGGTGATGCAGGGAATGAGGAACTCCCGGCTGACCCGATAGGCCGTGGCGTTGTCGTGGGTGAAGATGATGGTCCGGCGGCCGGCCTCGTCGTCCAGCAGCGCAGAGAGCAGATCGAGCTTGCGCTCGGTGCCGTGGGCGATGCGCTTGTAGGTCTGGTAGCCCTTGAAGGCAGCCCGCCCGGCCCGGGAGCGGGCGGCAGCAGACAGGAAGTTCTGCCAGCCTCGCGGGCTGCGCATCGAGATGCCCTCCGACCGGATGAAGTCGGTGTAGACCTTGCGGGCTGCGGTGTACTCGTGGTGCTCCTGCTCAGAGAGCACCACCGAGAGGCGAATGGTCTCATACTCTGCGAGGTACTCCCCGCTCAGCTCGGTGATGCCGCGGCGGTAGACGACCTCCCCGCAGGCCGCCTGGAGCAGCTCCTGCCGGTCATCCTCGCGCTCCAGGGTCGCGGTGAGCCCGAGTCGGAACGGCGCCATCGCGCCCTCCGCAGCGGCGAGGTAAGCCGGTGCTGGGAGGTGGTGGACCTCGTCGAACACGATGAGCCCGAACCGGTCGCCGTAGCGGTGGAGGTGGAGGTGGGCGGAGTCGTAGGTCGAGACGGTGATGCGCTCGATCTCGTGGTGTCCGCCGCCCATCAGGCCAATGGCCCCGGAGAAGACTGCCGACATCCGGGAGTGCCACTGGCCGACGAGATCGAGGGTGGGGGCGATGATGAGCGTGGGGCGCCGCGACTCCGCGATGGCAAGCTCCGCCACGAAGCTCTTGCCGGTCCCCGTGGGGAGGACGACGATGCCCTTGCGACCAGACGCCTTCCAGGCATCGACGGCGGCGCGCTGGTAGTCGCGCGGGGTACGCGGAGCGGTGTGGACGAGGTCATCGAGGGGGAGCCACTGCCGGGCCTCGTCCGTGTAGGGACGGCCCTGAGCGCGAGCCTGGAGGACAACCGAGGCGTACTGCCAGGCGGGTCCGCGCGGGGCGGAGATGCGATCGTCGTGGATGAAGCCGTCTGGCAGGTCAGAGACAGCAGCACCACGAACGATGAGCGTGCCGCTGTGGTAGGCGATGGTCCACATGGTCCAGGCATAGCACGGTTCGAATTCCGTCTGTCGGACGGATTCTGGCCGGTGCAGTCTCCTGGGGTCGCCAGAGGGGGCGTGATGCTGCGACAAGCCGCGCCGCAGGAGCACTCGCGCTGCGGACTGCGGTGCGTTCTCCCCGCCATGTCAGCGTTGACCACACCGCTGCTGAAGGGAACCATTCTTCATCGACCGCCCTTCACAGGCCGCTACACTCCCCCCATGGACTGGAACGAAATCGATCTACTCAAGCAGCCCCGCCGCCTCCGCTGTGATGCGCGCAGGGACGGCACGGGTCTGACCTGGAGCCCAGTGTTCATCGAGCTGTCCCGATGATCGCCCTGCTGCTTCTGCTCGCTGCGGCGCTGGCGGATGACTACTCGAAGTACTTCCGCTGGGCAGACGGCCAAGAGGTCGTGCCCCACGACGAGCCGGAGTACCACTTCATCGCGGACATGCACGCCCGCATCCGTCCGCTGGTGGAGGATCGGCCGGGGGTCGTCCGCCCGTTCATCGCCGGCCGAACCGTCGAGAAGCGCCCGATCTGGGCCTTTGAGATCTCGGACCCAACCGAGCCCATCCGCGAGAAGATGCTGGTGTTCGCCGGAATCCATGCGCTGGAGTGGGTCGGGGTCGAGTCGGCGGTGGAGTTCCTCATCGCGTCCATCGAGCACCCGCCGCCGGGAGTGCAGATCGTGGTGCTCCCGGTGCTCAACGTCGACAAGCGCCTGCTGGTCGAGGCCGATCTGCTGGCCGGGGATCGCGTCTACCGGCGCAGCAACATGAACGGGGTGGACCTCAACCGGGACTTCGCGGTCAACCGGGAATCCCAGGCGATCTGGCGGCACATCCTCCCCGATCGCTACGCCACCTCCCCCGGCCCCCTCTCCCAGCCGGAGTCCCAGGCCATCGACGCCCTCGCGGATGCGTACCGGTTCGACGTCTCGGTCAGCCTGCACTGCTTCGGCGGCTACATCTACACCCCCTGGTCTGGGCTCTTTGAGCGCCCACCTCACCACGCAGAGCACACCGCGCTGGGTCGGGTGATGCAGGATGCCCAGCGCGGCGGCGGGGCCTGGGCGTACCAGGTCAAGGAGCTGTCTCGGTGGGGGTTCTTCTTTCGGGCGCTGGGCAGCGAGCTGGACCACCTGTACGCGCAGTACGGAACGATGTCGTTTCTCATCGAGATGAGCCGGTCGGGCATGGAGTGGCACGATCGGTCGACCTGGAAGGATCCGTTCCGGATGTACAACCCTGCGGATCGTCAGCCGCACACCGACATGGGCGCAGACGCGCTGCGGGCGATGTCCTGGCACCTGAGCTTTGCCGAGACCGACACCAGGGAGGCCGAGTAAGCGCCGCCGCTACGCCGTCATGAACAGCACCTCAAGCTGCGGCTGACGGGCTCGGATCTCTGCCCACAGCGGCGGAAGGTGCAGGGCACGACGCAGGCGGGGGAAGGTCTCACCGAGCTCTGCAGGGGTCAGCGGCTCCGTTCCCCCCGCGATGCAGCGGGCGATGGCCGCCTCGACCATAAACAAGCCCATCATCGCCGGCAGCCCACCGACCGTGCCCAGCCGCCCCGTCAGCACTTCGCCGCGCAGGATCAGGCCGAGGTAGCGCATCGCTGCATCGGACAGCGGCGGCAGCGGCGAGGTGGGCGTGATGGCAGCCAGCAGACCAGCGGCCCACCCGAGCGTCGCCCGATACGGTGGCGGAGCATCAGCGGTCCGGGCCACTTCAGCAAGCCCGGTGGTCACAGCCTGCATCGCCGCCTGGTGGGCGACGGGATCGGCACTCACCGCCGGTCGACCCGCCATCGACAGCAGCATGCTCCGGGTCGAGGCTGCGGCGTCTTCTGGGGTCCGCGAGGCGGCGAGGTGAGCGAGCAGGTGAGGCTCGATCTGAAGCCAGTTCTCCAGGCCGACCGCCACCCGGGGCAAGATCACCACCTGGCGGGGCGCGAACGACTGCCGCGGCACGATCCGAGGCAGCGCCACCGCAGCCTCCGCCTGAGGGGCAGCCGGCGCACCGTCGGCAAACGACTCATGCAGTCCGCCACAGTCCGCGCGCACCGTCACCGCGACCGCTCCATCGGACCGCTCGACAGCATGGAATGGATACTCACGGCAGAACCATGGCTTCGCCGGCTCGCCCAGCAGCCGATGGACCGCGCAGAGGTTGTCTTCTTGCAGAAAGACACAGTGGCCGTCGCGGTGGGTGAGGAAGTGCTCGCCGTCCGGGCGGGTGGAGAACCAGGCGGCCTGCGCGGCAGGTGCCCACTTCGCCACGATATCGGCAGCCTTTAGTCCAGCGATCACCGCTGGCTCCACGGGGCCAAATGCAAACCCTCGGCAGCAGTCCCCGCAGCCGCGACAGCTCCACTTCGCCCCGTCGATTGTCTTGATGGCCATGGGAGCGACTCTACCGCGGTCAGTGAATCGAGCGCAGACCGTCGAGCATCCAGTCCAGGTAGGGACCGCTGCGCGGGGGCTCGGGTCGAGGGGCCTGTAGACGCGGCGTGAGACGGAGGGCTCGCGAAGGGACCTCGGCTCGTGTTGTGGTGTTGCGGATGGTGAACCGAACGTTCCGTCCGATATCGTTGGCGATGATCAGCCCGCTGGACAGTCGCTCACACACCAGCCGGTCCAGCCCATCCTGCAGGTCCAGCTCGGTCATTGCTGCGCCGAGCGCAGCGAGCCAGTCTGGTGCAAAGACTGTGATAACGGGGTGGTGAATTGATCGAATCTCCCATGTCTTTCGCTTGTTACTCATCAGAGACCTCCCGGTACTGAACCCAACCCACTGCACCATGGCGCTATTTCATCTGTGATGACTTCTCACGAGCACACCCGCGCCACCATCGCAGAACGTCCCGAGCTGATGGCGGCGGTTCAGGGCTTAGTTTCAGACACCTGGCCGGACTATTTCCAGAGCGCTCGGTCTGATCCAGACGATGGTCGAATCGACTGGATGGGGCTGTACCATCGCTGGCCTCACCTCCAGCTCGCCCTGCTCGACGGCGATCGGGTGATCGCATCCGCGCACACTGCCCCGCTGGCATGGGCGGATGAGCCCTCCGAGCTGCCTGAGGAGGGCTGGGACTGGGCGATGCGCCGCTCCCGAGATGACCTCGACGCCGGCAGCACCCCAGAGACCCTCTGCGGCCTCGCGGTGACCATCGCTTCGGATCGGCAGGGAGAGGGGCTGAGTCGGGTGATGCTGCGCTGGATGCACGCCGTCGCCCGCCAGCACGGCATGCCGCGACTGATCGTGCCGGTCCGCCCGTCTCAAAAGTTCCGCCACCCGCACACGCCGATGACGGAGTACGCCTCCTGGGTCCGCGAAGACGGCCTGCCACAGGATCCATGGATCCGCACCCACATCCGGATCGGCGGGCGCATCATCAGTGCCTGCGACCAGGCGATGCGGATGGTCGGCACCGCTGCAGAGTGGTCTCAGTGGCTGCACATACCGCTGCCCGACAACGGCGAACAGGTCCATCCCGATCTCCTCTCTCCGCTCATCCTGTCCGACGGCATCGGCCGCTACGTGGAGCCAAACCTCTGGATGCTCCACGGGTAGCCGCAGCCACGTTGCCGCAGTGCCGCCAGCGTCGATCCTCGGTGGGTCTTGGCACCCTGCCAGTCCAGGAGATGAGCTTGAGCCCTACAGGGTCGCTCCAGGCTCAGGATGAACCGCTCCGGGACGCATCCTTTGAGACTCCAGCGGCCGATCCGCTTCCGGCCACGAAGCCCGCTGGGCATCAAGCAGTCGAGGCGCTGAGGCCCAGCGAAGCGTATAATCTCGCCATGATCTGGGAAGCTTTGCTGGGAGGCGCGGTCGGTGGGCTGGTCGGTGGTCCATGGGGCCTCGCGGTCGGCGCGGCGCTCGGCGCGGGGCTGGACATCTTTCGAGACCGCGATCTGCCGCCGCTGGATGCGCAGCTCCAGAGCATCCCCGGATCCGACGGGGTGACCATCATCGCCCAGGCCCGCGAGTTCGAAGAGGGCAGCATCGCGATCATCCATGCCCGCAGCGCGGACGGCGACTTCCTGCGCGCCCGGGTCCAGCGCTACTCCCGCGAGGAGTGCTTTGCGCTCGCGGGCACGGTCCGCGATGGGCAGGTCCGGCTGTTCATCCCAAACGGCACCATCGATGTCACCGGAGAGGTCACCCTCAGCCTCCGCATCTACACCAGCACCACCGTGGCGGAGGCAGCGGCCGTCGACATCCTCGGGGAAGACCGGCTGCTCATCCCCTGGCCGGACACGCCCTACCGCGCCGCGCACTTCTGGCGTCCGCTGCTGCTGCTCGGGATGGCGGTCAGTCGCGCAGACGGCCACATCGAGCCCGTCGAGCTTCAGCGCATCCAGGCCCGCTTCGTCACCGGTCTGAACATCCCCGCGTCCGAGTCTGACCTCCTCGATGAGATCCTCAACGCGCCAGCGCAGCCGGTCGAGGCGCTGGTCGCTGAGCTTCGACTTCGCGCACCGCGGACCCTGACCGACTCCGTGCTCTCCGCGCTCGAAGACATCGCGCGCGCGGATGGTGAGGTTCACCCCAATGAGGTCGCGCTGATCGGCGAGATCGGAGTCCTGCTGAAGGCGTAGAGCAGCCTCAGTCCTCGCGCTTCCAGGACCGACCAGCCTTCTTCTTCTTCTTCCGCTTCTTGGCCTCCAGCCGACGACGCACCGAGCCTCGGGTGGGACGGGTCGCGACCCGACGACGGCGACGGATCTGGAGCCGCTCCAGTGCAGCAGCCATGCGCGAGAACGCCAGCTCCCGGTTGAGGCTCTGGGAGCGGCGCTCGGTGGCGGTGACGACGGTACCGGTGGGCGGGTGCGTCAGGCGAACAGCGGTGTCTCGCTTGTTGCGGTGCTGCCCACCCGGACCACCTGAACGGTAGGTCTCGACCGTGCAGGTCCGCTCCAGCGACTTCCGATCAGTTGGATGACGAATCAGCCTGCCTCATTGAGCTGAACCATGCTGTCCCACTGCGCGAGGATGTGGGCTGCCATGGCGTTGCCGAAGGGCATGGTGATGAACACGCCGATGTAGCACGCAAATGCCCCGATGCTGCTGATAAGCTGGGCGACAAACAGCCCGAGGACGGTCATCGCATAAGCCTTGGGGTTGGCCTTGATGGCGCGGAACGAGGTCCCCGGCGAGAAGAGAGGCCCCATCTCGCCGTTGTAGCCGCGGCGCTGAAGCTCAGGCATGATGGCAATCATCATCAGACTGACAACAATCTGCATGCCGAACAAGAGGAGCATGATGATGATGCTGATGATTCCGCCCATCTCTCCACCCACCGCGCTGCCGATGGCTGTGCCGATGACAAAGAAAATGATCACGGGAAAGAGAACGGCAATGAGGTTGAGCACTGCGACCAGCGGGGCAATGCCGTGAGAGACTTCGCTGCCGATGTCGAGCTCGGGGAGGGTCCGATCGCCGGTCTTGGCGCCCTCATAGACCTTTCGGCTCCAGCCAAGCATCGACAGGGTACCCGCGATGGGAATGAAGAGCACGAGGCCGTGTAGTCCACACTTCTTGACCCAGTCCGGATCGGCCTTGGCGAATTCGAGTGCGGCACCAATATCAATGTTGGGACCGCTCAATGAATTGTTCTGATGCGTAATATCCATGCTTTTCCTCAGGTCATCAGGGGAGCGGAGCTATCGTAGCCGGCTGGAGAGCGTCTATCCTCTCAGAAGTTTCTGAAAAAGCGGACGATTAATGCCCGACTTAAACAATACTCAGGACGCTATCTGACAGAAAACGGATCGGAGCGTTTGTCATGGCCCCCTCACTCAAGGCACCAGGAAAGAACAGCCCCGCGACCGCTGCGGAGATCCTCGTGAGGGTCACCGACCAATTGCAACGCTCAGACGTTAATTATTCTACTGAATTCATCCGAGGTCTGCTCTCGCTCCTCGGTCAACTCCAGCCAGCTCTTCTCGGCACGCTGCTCCCCACACTGCTGCGTCACGCCACTCCAACAGGCGCAGCGTTAATCTTGTCGTTCCAAGCCGAGAGCCTCGCAGGTCAGCCCGAAGCCGCTCTCGCCGCTCTCCAGCAAGCACGCGCCACTGGCCCCACCGACTGCCAGGCCTGGGGAGCCATCGCACGGGCAGAGGCCGCCCTGGGGCTGGATCCTGCTCGCTCGCTGAAGGAAGCCATCACGACTGCCCGCGCGCCAGCATCGCAGCTCCTCCTCAATGATCTGCTCCACCTCAGGGAGCTCAGCAGCGCCCTCCAGATCCTCCAGATATCAGACACCCCGACGCCAGCAGCACTCCGCCGCTACAGCGCGCTGTGTGAAGCCCTCTACAGCGCCGAGCGGCTCGCTGAGATCCTCCCGATCATTCAGCAGCACTCAGACCTCCGAGTTCAGTCTCAAGTCCTCCGCATCGCAGCACAGGCCCCCCTCGAGGCATGCGATCTCGATGCTGTGTTTGGGATCGTCGCGGCCTGCCCAGCGGCCTACCGAGGCGACCTCCTGGAGGCCCTCGTGCTGCAGTGGATCGACGGTGGCCGGATCGGCGCAGCCCGTCGCGCACTCCAGCGCTGGGGAGAGACCAGCCCGGGGAGCGTCATCCGACTCGGGATGCTGGCGATGCTGGGAGATGAGTCCGCCGCTGGAGTCCTCAAGGCAGAGCTGACGGAGCGCCTTGAGGTTGAGGAAGTCGCCTGGCATGACACCTGGCGCTACCAGGATCTCGGCAGGGCTTGTGGCTGGGCAGGGGATCTCGGCGGCACCCTCTCCGCGCTGGAGCGGGTCGTCGATCACGAAGATCGCATGTCCGCTCTGCTCTCCGCAGTCCGCTACGCCCCTCTGACCGCTCGCGAGCCGCTGCTGTGTGCTGCCCGAGGGCTCGCAGCCAGCATGCAAGACGACCGCCACCGCGCAGAGTCCATTGGACACCTCGCCGCGCTCCAGATCAGCATGGGCCGGCGTCGCACCGGACTGGCACAGCTGGAAGAAGCCAGCCGGCTGGCGATCGCGATCCGACGTCCCCGCTCCGATCAGGGCTTCGCCAGACGCTCGGCGCTGGAGTCCGTCATCGCCGCTCAGCTCCGCTCAGGCGACCACCTCGGCGCCTTTCGAACCACTCGAAAGCTCCGAACCCGGCACATGCGCAACCCACACCTCGCAGCAATCGCTCGGCGCTATGCCGAGCTCGGCGACCTCGGAGGAGTGGTGTGCTGCCTGGAGAACATGCATCCAGACGCCAATTTGCTCTCTGCCGGAGTAGAAGCCCTGGAGGCTTGGACCGCTGCGGGTCGGCCACACGCGACAACCGAGGCGGTCTGAGGCCGGCAGTTCACTCTTTTGTAACAGGTCTCGCTCCCCTTTCTGACACCCATCCAGCTACCCTGGGGTGTCGACAAATTCTGACACTCAAGGCAGCCAGTGTGCTGCTGACATCAACTTCGATGCCACAATGCAAACAGTCCTCCTCATTGACGATGATCCCTCCATCTGCCGCTCTGTCGGTCGGCTCTTGCGGTTCCTTGGGTTTCAGGTTCTCAGTGCCAGCAGCGGAGCAGAGGCATTGGTGATGGTCGGTGGTGTAGACATCGAGATCGATCTGGTCCTCAGCGACATCCAGATGCCGAACATGTCTGGTCATGAGATCGCTGCAGCGTTTGCCGGCCGCTACCCGGTGCTCCTGATGAGCGGGGCCTTAGAGCAGCAGCGCAACGGCATCCTGGCCAAGCCCTTCACGCCCACCGAGCTGCTCAAGCACATCCAGAACACGCTCCGGGTCGCGGCATAAGTCACTGCGCTGCGGCCTCAGAACAAGGCCGGCTGCCCTCGCTCGCCGCTGAGCGCACAGTCTCCCCCCACAGAGACGCAGAGGGCTGCCAGATCGCCGAGGGTCCAGTCCGTGTCGGGCTGGATGGTGACGCTGCCGGTGATGGCCTGCGCGGAGAG
Organism: Myxococcota bacterium; assembly: GCA_029251165.1. Classification (GTDB taxonomy): domain Bacteria; phylum Myxococcota_A; class UBA796; order UBA796; family UBA796; genus JAQXDW01. The sequence continues at coordinate 6,503 of JAQXDW010000144.1, read as the reverse complement.
ACGACGCGGGGCGTCAGAGAGCGAGCCACAAGCGACCGAGTCGCCCTCTCGCGAGAGCCAGACCTGACCAGCAGCCCCAAACAGGCGGATCGCATCCGGATCGTCAGGGCTGTCGATGGCGATCTCTCGCCAGCCAGTCCACCGCAGTGACTCTGGGAGGGTCTCGGTGCCCGGCAGCGCAACGAGGATGCGCAGCGGCGGAATGAGGGTCAGCGCGGAGAGGTGAGCACCGGACTCAGAGATGGTCAGGTCCGCACCAGAGGGACGGGCCAGCGGCCCCGGCGCCTCGATGATGGGAACACGGGCGTGTGCGAGGCGAGCGCGGGCGTCAGGATCGACCACCTCCGCCCAGCCTGCAGACAGCCCGGCAGCGGTCAGCGCAACCGCGACCACCACTGAAGTCAGCAGGAACCCACCGAGCGGCCGACGCCGAAGCAGCGGCGGAAGCGCCGCGATCAGCAGTGCCCCGCCGGCGGCCTGGAGCAGGTGTATCCGCCACGGCCAGACCGGGATCAGTCGCTCAATGAACCAGCCTCGAACGGCCGCGTTGTTGCTGTCGATCACGAAGTGCAGAATCCGAGCATCCAGCCGAGTGACCACCGCAGCGAGCAGCGCAGACAGGGTGAGCAAGAAACAGATCCGGGAGGTCCATCCAGTCGCGGCAGTCGCAGTCAGGCCCGCGACCAGGGCAATGCAGAGGGTCGCGGGCAGGAGGTTGTCTGCGTAGACCATCGACAGCCCGGCTGCGCCGGCTGGACGCAGGTGCAGCGCGAGGCTCACGCCCGCTGCACCGACCAGAGTCGTCATGGTCGGAGCGAGCAGCCAGAGGGGATGATCGCCATCCAGATCATCCGCGCGGTCTTGCTGGGTCCACCACGCCGCGATCACGCCGCCGAGGGCGGCGAGGGTGGTGAGCAAGAGGGCATGGCTCCAGGGAAGCATTGTGCAGTATCCAGACGCCAGAGACGCGGATCGGTTCCGCTTCGATCCTATCGACTTGTGGATCAGCCAGGAGGTCAACGCCACGTCAGCGACACCGAATGCACGCCGGCACCGGTGACGTCCATCCGGCCAGCAGGTGCGCTCCGGCCCGCTCGCGCGCCGAAGACTGGAGGGGTCCTGAGAGGTCTCGCGCCAGCCCGTACCCCTGCGGACCGAGTGAACGACGCGGCTTGCTGGGTGCGGCGAGCGTGATCTGCCCCGTCAGGCCATGGCAGCAGGTGAGGCAGCGTTAAGTCTCAGACATGCAGATCACCGCACCCTCCGACGGCGGAAACATCGTCGTCGTCTCGGCCGACCACGACACCGCCCACCTCAAGATCCGTCCGGATGCCGGCTCCGGGTTCTTCCAGTGGTTCTACTTCCGGCTGACGGGCAGCTCAGGGGTTCCCTGCCAGCTGATCATCGACAACGCTGGACGCTCCAGCTACCCGGCAGGCTGGACGGACTACCAGGCCGTGTGCTCGACAGACGGGGAGCAGTGGCGCCGTGCGCGCACCCACTACGACGGCAGCACCCTGACCATCCACCACACCCCGACCTCTGACGTCACCTGGTTCGCTGCGTTTGCACCGTACTCTCAGGCTCAGCATGATGCCCTCCTGCGCCGCAGCCTCCGCGCAGGTGCCCGGCTCACGGCGCTGGGGACCACCCTGGATGGCCAGGACATCGACCTGCTCACCGTCGGCACCGGACCGCTGAAGGTCTGGATCCTTGCGCGCCAGCATCCCGGCGAGACCATGGCGGAGTGGTTCGTCGACGGGCTGCTCGACCACCTGCTCTCTCCAGCCTGCGCCCCGCTGCTTGCCCAGGCAACCTTCTCCATCGTGCCCAACATGAACCCTGACGGCTCCCGACGGGGTCACCTGCGCAGCAATGCCGTCGGAGAGAACCTCAACCGGGCCTGGGCGGCTCCAAGCCAGCAGCGAACCCCGGAGGTCTTCTTCGTGCGCAACGAGATGGATGCGACCGGGGTTGATCTGTGCCTCGATGTTCACGGAGACGAGGCCCTGCCCTACAACTTCTTCTCCCCTGGCATGCTCGGTATTCCCGGCGTCACCGACCGGCAGCGCCGGCTCTATGCCGCCTTCTCCCAGGCCATGGTCGCAGCGAGCCCAGAGTTTCAGACGACGTACGGCTACCCCCAGCCGCGACCAGGCAAGGCCAACCTCACCATCTGCGCCAACCAGATCGCGGCCCGGTTCTCCTGCCTCGCGGTCACCCTGGAGCAGCCGTTCAAGGACAATGCCGACCGGCCCGACGACACCTGGGGGTGGTCACCGGCTCGGGCGCGTCAGCTGGGCGCCGACTGCCTCGTCGCGATTCAGGCGATCGTTCCAGAGCTGTGAGCCCGCTCGGCGGCTTCGATGCGCGCCAGGCAGTCCGGTGCGTCCCTGACCGCAGCACGGCGCTGCTCCGCATCGGTCGAGCTGCGCATGAGACGCCGAAGAGGTGGGGATTGAGCAGTCCACAGAACAGCATCGCGGGCGCTGTACAGGACACCCTCGGGCTCTTCCCAGGAGGTCTTCCGCGCACTCTCCTCGCCTTCAGACCCAGCCTGAGGGACTCGACCGTAGAGCCCCGCGACAACTTCGGCGACGTGCGGGCGATGCAGGCCCACCTCAAGGGCTCGGCCCTCACGACCGGCTGCTGAGGCTCCCCCAGAGGAGTCCGGTCCCGACCACATCATGATCATTGGCCCACCGAGAACCCGCTCCGGATCGAGCGGCACACCGGAGCTTCCGCAGGGCTTTGACCCACCATCGTCACAAAAGCGCTGAGCCACCCTGTGCTATCACTGCCCGGAATCAGGCTCCGTGTTCAGAACACTGCACCGGGACCAGCACCTCATCGCCAGGGAGACACTGCATGGCAAACCTCAGCTCCAACATCCCCTCAGCCCTCGTTGCACTCGCCATCGGTGCCGTTGCTGGTGGAATCATCGGCTACGCCGGGCACGCCATCTTTGTCCCGCCAGAAGTCATCGTGCCGCCGCCGGAGATCATCAAGGAAGAGATCTCCGATGAAGACCTCATGGCGCTGTGCGAGGAGCTGACGGACGAGGAAAAGATCAAGGTCGTCGCCGCTCAGGAGCGGGTCTCCAGCCTCCAGAACGAGCTGGCTGCCAAAGAAGCAGAGCTCGCCAACCTCAAGCGAGAGGCCGAGAAGGACGAGTCCCGCGCCGCCGCTGCCCGCAAGAAGTGGCGTGAGATGGAGAGCGAGGTCGCCTCGCTGCGCATTCAGCTCGCCGAGGCAGAGTCCGAGCGAGACGAGCTGCGGGTCGAGCTGCGGCAGACCCTCCGCGATCTCGACCGACAGATCGCCGAGACTCGGGTCTACAAGGCCAAGGCCATCCAGTACAAGCGGGAATCTACCGCGAACCTCTGGAGTGCATTCAACGCCAATGCCAAGGTTGAGATCTGCGATCGCGGAACCCGCAAGCGCCACGCCAAGTGCCACGATTCCGTGGATATGGCCCTCACCAGTCGGATCAACGAGAAGTTCCAGGTCTGCGTGGACACCTACCAGGCCGTTCCGGTGCTCAAGCAGGCAGACAAGGGCGAGGCCCTGCCGCAGTTCGCCCAGTGGCTCCCCGACGACAACAAGTTCACCAAGAAGAACTGGTACATCATGTTCTGCGATCCCACGCTTCCCGAGGCTGAAGACAGCGATCTGCTGAACTCCAACCTCGACGCACCACCCGCTCCTCGGCAGGACTCCGTGCTGGATGACGAGGACGATCTCGACGACTTCGACCTCGACCTCGACTTCGAGTGAGCGGAGGCTGTGGCTGAGCGAATGCTGTGGCTGAGCGGTTCTCAATCCTCCTGCGGCTCAGAGCTTCCTGCGGTTCAGGGACAACGAGCCGCGTGGAGAGCACACCAACAGTCCAGCCAGGGCTGCGCCTCCGCGCCAGCCTGCACCGTTCATCGATCGCCCTGAGCGGCCCCGATAGATGGCAGCCACACCGTCAGGCCGCTCCACGATGGCGCACCGCCGACCCAGCATGCCTCCGCCGGGCGGCTCCTGGTGGGCGTCCCGGGTGTAGCATGCAGCAATGCCCCTCGGAAACACCTTCCCGCTGAACACCCGGCTGGTGGTCGTCATGGTCGGACTGCCCGCCCGCGGCAAGACCTACACTGCCCGGAAGCTTGCCCGCTACCTCTCCTGGCTGGGCTACCGCGCCCACGTCTTCAACGTCGGCAACCACCGTCGTCGGATCTCCGGCTCTCAGGTCCCCCACTCCTTCTTTGACCCCGACAATTCCGACGGAGCCTCCGCGCGACGGCTTGCGGCAGAGTCCGCCCTCGAAGAGCTGCACATGTGGATGGAAGGCGGCGGGCAGATCGGCATCTACGACGCCACCAACTCCACCACCGCTCGGCGACTGTGGGTCCGACAGCACTGTGAGCGGGCCGGGATGGAGGTGCTGTTCATCGAGGTCATCTGCAACGACCCGTCGATCATCGAGGGCAACATCCGCGAGACCAAGCTGACCTCACCAGACTACGTCGACGCCAACCCCGAGGCCGCCGTCGCGGACTTCCGAGCCCGGATCGCTCACTACGACCAAGCCTATGAGCCGATTATCGATGATCGGCTGCACTACATCAAGATCATCGACCTCGGCCGACAGCTCATCATCAACCGCATCGAGGGCTTCCTCACCGGTCGCATCGTGCAGTTCGTCGCCAACCTCCACACCACTCCCCGTCCGATCTGGCTGACCCGGCACGGCCAGAGCGAGGCCAACGTGGTCGGCCGGATCGGCGAGGACACCAACCTCTCTCCAGCCGGAGTGCGATTCTCGAGAAACCTCACCCGGTTCCTCAACGATCGGGTCGGAGACTCGATCAGCATCTGGACCTCGACCCTCAAGCGCACCATCCAGACCGGCCAGGCCCTGGGCCGACCAACCAGCGCCCTCAAGCTGCTCGATGAGATCGACGCCGGGGTGTGCGACGGCATGACCTACGCCGAGATCCAGCGCACGATGCCCGAGGACTACGCCGCCCGCACCGAGGACAAGCTGCGCTATCGGTATCCACGAGGAGAGTCGTACGAGGATGTGATCCGAAGGCTCGATCCGGTGCTGCTGGAGCTGGAGCGACAGCGCGGGCCGATCCTGGTCATTGCACACCAAGCCGTCTTGCGGACGCTGTATGCCTACTTCACGGATCACCCGCGCGAGGAGTGTCCACACCTGCACATCCCGCTGCACACGGTGATTGAGCTGACACCAAAGGCATATGGTACCGCCGAGAGACAGTTTCGGCTTGGCCCGGGAATCGGGTGAGCACGCGGCGTGCCCGAGGTGAGCCATCGTGACAGCTGTGCCCGGCTGCCGCGCGCACTCAGACCAGAAGCAGCATCGCGCTGGCTGGTGTGGAGACGAAGATGGCGAGGAGCGCGGTCAGCAGAGAGCCACCAGAGAAGACCAGCACGACCAGGAGCCCCGAGCAGGCGAGCACCAGCCCGATGTAGCCAACAATCAGCCCCGTCAGCGCGAGACCCTCGCCATCCTGGGAGGGATCGGCGGCGATCTGTCGGCGGGCCATGTGACCGAGGACAATGGCGAAGAGACTGCCGATGAGGGGGAGCAGCCCGACCAGACCCAGCAGACCCAGGATGAAGCTCACGACGGCGAGTGAGTTGTTTTGCTTGTGCACTGGGGGCTCCTCTCCGCGAGCAACGTCGCTCTGGTAGCGATATTCTTACGCACATGATGACGTGCCTGCTGCTGCTTAACCTCTCCCCCTCTCGTGCTGACAATACTCCCGTGTCAGAGACCGCAGCGGAGGAGGCTGCTCCGCTCATCTGGAGCCACAGCGTGTCCAGCCGCCCGCACCGCCCTCGTGATCCAGTCCTGGCGCTGTCGCTGTCGCTGACCGGCACCGTCGGGAGCGCGCTGCTCGCCTATGCCCCGACCGCTGGGTGGCTTGATGAGTCCGCGTTCTATGTCGGGCTGGGCGGTCTGATGATCGCACCGAGCCTCGGGCACCTGTACACCGGGGAGCACGACCGGGCCTACTTCACCTCAAGCCTCCGATTCATCTCGGCGGGCATCGGGGTTGGTGGGGCATTCCTGGCAGAAACCAACCCCGCCAGCCGTCTCGGCGTGCTCACCCCACCAGATGAGCTCGGGAAGTGGCTGATGCTCAGCTCTGGGACGCTCATCGGCGGCATCGCGCTGTACGACATCATCGACAGTCCGCTCTCCGCCCGCCGGGTGTCTCCACCTGCGGTCAGCCTCACACCGACCGGGGCGAGGCTGAGCTGGGACTGGTAGCCATCGCCGCCTCCGAGGGAAGCGCAGCAGGCGCCCGAGAGAGCAGCACGCGCGGACAGGGGCGAGGGTGTGGCTGGAGCACAGCAGGCAAGCTGCAGCCCACCTCTCGGCCAGAAGTGAACCGCCCCCGGCTGAACGAGTTCAACCGGGGGCGGGACGCTGTTGGAGCTGGTGTTTTCCCTTCAGAGGTTTGCGCGTCTGCAGTGCGTCGTGG
>JAQXDW010000133.1 GCA_029251165.1 Myxococcota bacterium | reverse complement strand
CGCGGTCGGCTCGGGTGCGGTCGAGCCCTCGATCGAGGCCGGCTCGGGCGCGGCCCTTCCAGACGTCGATCCAGGACCAGGCCCCGGCCGGCTGGAGCCCTACGGAGACTCTCGCGTCCTGGCGGCGCTGCACCCAGAGGATCTGGCCGTCATCCAGCGGATCTCCGCCCGGGGCATCCCGGTCGTCACGGTCCTGATCAGCGGTCGACCGATGGTTGCAGGGGCGGAGCTGGAGTCGAGCCAGGCCTTCGTCGCGGCCTGGCTGCCCGGAACAGAAGGCGGCGGCGTCGCCGAGGTGCTGTTTGGTCGCTACGACTTCACCGGCCGCCTGTCGTTCTCCTGGCCTGCGCGCGATGCCGACGCCCCCAACCGGGGGGATGTGTCGGACGTCTCTCGCTTCCCCTACGGCTTCGGGCTGTCGTACGCGTAGTCCGCAGCGACCGCACCCCATCGGCGGAGCAGATCCGCCCCCCGGCACTGCACACAGAGCACGCGCCCCGTCACAGCCTCGCCTGGGGCGGTGGCGGGGTCTGAGCACCGCCTCCCGGTAGAGTGTCGAGGCTCCCGGGAGCTCCTGTCCGCGCGATCCTTCCCCTGTTCTTCCTCTCTGGTGCCGGCGCCCTGATCTACCAGGTCAGCTGGACACGACAGCTCGGGCTGCTGCTGGGCACGACCGTACAGACCGCCGCAGCCGTGACGGGCATCTTCATGGCGGGGCTCGGCCTGGGGGCGTGGGCGGGCGGTGCCTGGGCGGATCGAAGACAGACCGGATCACTGCGCGCCTATGGACACATCGAGCTGGCGGTGGCTGGGTGGGGACTGGCCCTGGCGCTGCTCCTCCCGAGCCTGTCGCTGGAGGCGAGCTGGCGGCTCGGAGCAGACGGCTGGCTGTGGCCGGCAGACCTCGGACGCCGCATTCTCCTGACGTGTGCCCTCATCGGACCGCCCTCCGCGCTGATGGGGGCCACCGTCAGCCTGCTCTCTCGGCACCTGCTGTCCGGACACGTCACCGCGACCGGCTGGCGCATGGGCGTGCTGATGGGATCCAACACTGCGGGAGCAGCGGTGGGGGCGCTGGCCTGCGACCTGTGGCTGGTTCCTGCGGTCGGCGTCCTCGGGACGCAGTGCGTCGCGGTCGGGCTCGGCCTCGCGGCGGGGATCACGGCCATGCTGCTGCCCGATGTTGCGAGCAAGCCAGCACCAGCGATTGGACGACCGCCGCTGAGGTTTGCCCTGTCGATCGGGCTGAGCGGGGTGGCCGCGATGGGGCTGGAGGTGGTCTGGTTTCGGTTCATCGCCAGCGCGCTGGGGAGCTTCCGGGCCGCGCTGTCGATGACCCTGGCGGTGGTTCTGATCGGGCTGTGGCTCGGCGCGCTGCTCGCCGGTCTCTTGGCACGAACCACCCATCGACCGGCCCTGCTGCTGGCCGGCGGGCAGATCGCCATGGCGGTCCTGGCGCTGGCCGCGTTCGTCGTGTTCACCCCAGCGGACGTCCTCACCGCCCAGCTCACCCTGCCGCCCCTCGCCGCCAACCTCTCCCTCGCCGCACGGCTCGTTCTGCCCGCTGCGGTCGCGATGGGCATGGCCTTTCCCCTCGCGGCCGCCGCAGTCCAGGGTCCAGAGAGCCACCTGGGCCGGCGCACCGGGGCGCTGTTTGCCGCCGGCTCGGCAGGCAACCTGCTGGGTGCGCTGGGAACTGGGTTCGTGCTGCTGCCGCTCGTCGGAATGCAGGGTGCGCTGCTGGTGCTGGCGTGCGCAGCGATCCTCGCCGCAGCCGCAGCAGTCCCGCCGCGTCGGTGGTGGATCCTGCTCCCCGGCGGGGTCGCCGCAGTGCTGTTCGCCGGTCTGCCTGATGGGCGCATCCTTGCCGCCTCGTTTCCGGCAGGGCGACTGGCTGCGGAGGGCGTCCTCGCGGTGTCGGAGGGCGCCGAGCAGACCGTCGTGGTGACCGGCTCCGCAGCGGGACCAGCCCGGCTGTGGACCAGCGGCCACCCCATGTCCAGCACCACGCCACACGCCCAGCGGTACATGCGGTTCATGGCTCACCTGCCGCTCCTTCTGCACCCGGCTCCGAGGCGGGCGCTGGTGATCTGCTACGGCGTCGGAAACACCACCCACGCCGTCTCTCTCCACCCCTCGGTGTCTGCCATCGACGTCGCGGACCTCTCCCCCGAGGTCCTCCGACACGCCGGCTGGTTCGCTCACGCCAGCCATGACGTCCTCTCCGACCCTCGGGTTCAGGTGTACGTCGACGATGGCCGGCGGGTGCTCGGCAGCGGCGGCCCTGGCTACGACCTCATCACCCTCGAGCCCCCACCCATCGCATACGCCGGCGTCTCGGCGCTCTACAGCCGCGAGCTGTACGCACGCATCGCATCTCGGCTCTCACCGGGCGGCTACGTCAGCCAGTGGGTGCCCGGGTATCAGGTCCCTGCCGCAGCAGTGCTCTCGCTGGTTCGCGCCTTCGTCGAAGTCTTTCCCGATGCCGTGCTGTTCGTGGCCGACCGGCAAGAGATGGTGCTGATCGGGCGCGCAGGCGGCATGGGAACGGTCGATCCAAGGCGCCTCCAGGAGCACATCGATTCACGCCCGGCGGTGGGCGCCGATCTTGCTGCCATCGACCTGCCCGATGCCGCTGCGCTCACCGCCCGGTTCGCAGGTGCAGACCTCCAGGAGGCCACCCTGGGCGTCCCTCCGGTCACCGACGACGATCCAATCCTGGAGCACGCCCAGCACTCGCAGGTCACCCAGACCCGCCTACCGCCGAGCCTGTTCGACGTCACCCGCATCACGACGTGGTGTCCGACGTGCCCAGTCCCGGACGCGGACTACCGCGCGGAGTCGTTCCTTCGATTCTCCAACCGCCCCGACTGAGCGGAGGCCATGCCTGGCGCTGAGCGAGGTGCCGCTGGTGCGCGCTACCCCTCCAGCTTCTCGACCACCAGCCGGATGAAGTCGTCTCGCCGCAGCCCCCGGTAGTCGTAGGTCTCCTCAAACCAGGAGACGATCGGATCCTGCTCGCCAGTCCGAACCTTGCGCGCCACAACGCTGCTGGAGCCGCAGACCTCTGCGATGCGCCCGATCACGCCATCATAGGCAGAGTGGCTGGGCGGATAGTGCGCCCGCAGCCAGGAGAAGAGGAGGTAGACCAGCGCCGGGTCGGCGTCCTCATAGATCATGCGCATCTGGGTCACCGAGTGGCTGCCGTTCTCAACAGCCGTCAGGAGATGGGTGGCGACGCGGATCTCGGGGGCAAAGCTCACAGCGGGCTCCTGGAAGAGAAGGTCTGCCATCCTATCCATGCAGACAGCCGGCCGACGAGAATCACGATAGAAGCCACAGGCCATGGAGACCAAGCCTTCCAATCCATCGGTGCCGACTCAGCACCACGATCCCGACTATGTTCGACCCATTCGGGCCCGGTATGTCGATCCCGTCGAGGTCATCTGGCTGGCGACCGCCGCCCGGCTCGGGTTCACCATCCGGCGCGATCCGGACATCTTCTCGATGACCGACGGCACTGGCCTGCTCGCGCTGGGGCCGCGCAGCGAGCTGGATGAGGACGACTGCCTCACCCAGATGCTGTTCCACGAGATCTGCCACTGGATCACCAACGGACTGGAGACCTTCCACGAGCGTGACTGGGGCTTCCCGCTCTGGGGCCCGCTCGATGTCCGCGAGCACGCCAGCCTCCGCCTCCAGGCATGGTGGTCAGGCCGCCACGGGCTGCGCGCCCAATTTGGCCCCACCGGCCTGTTCCGCCAGTACTACGACCGCATTCCTTCCGATCCGCTCCAGCCCATCGACGACACCCCCTGGGAGGATGCGGTCATCGTGGCGGCCCGTCAGGCCGTCGCGCGGGCCTCAGGTGCGCCGTGGTGGCAGCCCATCGAGGCGGCCATGACCGCGACCGCTGCGATCACAGCCACCATCACACCGTTCCTCGACGACTACCGCAGCGAGCATGCAGAAGATTCCCTGCCGCTGCTGTGGAGTCGGACCGACAGCGCAGCCCCCTGAAGCCTGGCACGGAGTCCTCATGCCCACACTGTTCCTGCTCCTCGCTGCCTGCGACAACCACAGTGAGCCCGAGGCCACCCACGCCGAGCACGCCGAGCACGCCGAGCACGGAGCACCATCCGTGCTGACGCTCCCCCTCAACGACGGTGCGCGCTGGCAGATGGACCCGCACACCCGCGAGACCGTGGAGCTGACCCGCACCACACTCACCGAGGCCACCGTGACCGATGCGGCGTCGGGAAGGGCGCTGAGTGTGACCCTCCAGGGACAGCTCGATCAGCTGATCTCCGGCTGCACCATGACGGGTGCAGACCACGACGCCCTGCACGGCTTCCTGACGGTATACATTCCAGCGGTTCAGGCACTCCAGGCGGTCACTGATGACGCCTCCGCGACCGCACAGTTCACCGCACTCCGCGCAATGGTCGCGGAGTCTGATCGCTTCTTCGAGTAGAGACAGCGAGGGAGACCGATGCTCCTCTTCTGGTCCTGCATGCAGGCACTCCCCCCGGCAGACCAGCGACAAGAAGCCATCTTGTCGCGCTGGCCCGAGGATCCTGTGGCCGCCACCGAGCTGATCGACGCGCTTCCTGATCCAGTCGAGGTCGTCGCGGTGATCACCCTGCTGACCGAGGCCCACCCCGGTGAGACCCGTGCGCTGTGCCAGCGGCTCGACGGAGACGCCCGACGTCGCTGTCGACGCCTCAACCAGCGCCCTCACCTGACCGCTGAGATCCCACTGCCCGCACAGGCTCGCACCGCCTCCGGCCCCTCCACGGTCCACATTCTCCCCGACATCCCCGATCCCCTTGCGGACGTCAGCGCGCTGCCCGCCGCGCAGTGCAGCGACGCCGTTGAGCCCCGAAGCTGCCGCTCGCATCTTGCCACCGAGGCTGCGAAGGCGGGCGACATCCGAGCCGCTGTGGGGCTGTGTCGCGGCATGCACGGTGCGCTTCGCTGGAAGCACGAGTGCGCCTTCCAGGCCGCCGAGAAGGTGATCAACACCATGCGGTTTGATCGACTGGAGGCGGCTGGTGAGGCGTGCATGGCTGCTGGGGACTTCGCCGCCCACTGCCTCGCTCACCTCACCGCCACCCTCAGCCGACAGGCTCCGCCCGCCTCTTCTCCGATCACAAAGCCCTGGCAGGAGGTCATCGAGATCGCAGCGCACCTCGACACGTACTGGAGTCCCCAGGATCCGCAGTTTGCGGAGTGGGCGATCGCGCGGCTGTGGGCGGAGGTGATGTTCCTCAGCTATGCCCGCAGCCCACGAGTCGTCGGCAACCCGCTGGACCACCTTCCGCCCGCAGCTCGACCGCACATCCACGCCGCCGCAGCGATCCGGCTGCTGCACCTCTCGCGCGATCGCTCCGGGAGCCTCGCTGACTGGCAGGGCCGCCTTGCAGATGCCCTCGCAGCGCGTGTCGAGGCTCCCCTCCCGCTCTCCGGACAGCCGATGGCGCTTGTTCCGGTGGACTACTGGCCCGCCGACCGTCCCGGAGATGAACACATCCCAGCGACCTTCGCGCCGGGCAACATCCGTCGGCCCACCAGCGACGACATCGCGACCGATCAGACCCTCGCCCTCCTCGAAGCCGCCGCCCGGTGTGACCCGCCACTGGAGGGACTGCTGGTCGAAGCCGCCGCATCGTCAGACGAGATGATTCAGTGGAGCGCGCGCCGGCTCCGGGCCGCCGTGATGCTCCAGTCTACCGGAGGGCGGTCTTTAGACCTGCGAACCCAGTGAGGGCTGGAGGCTCCCCGCTGGAGAACCCCGATGAGGGACCCCTGCGGCCCGACTGCAGGGCATTGCTGTCGGTAAATCGCGCCGAGTAATTAACAGAATGTGCCATTCCCCACACTCTCGGGACTGCTCCCGCTAAAGAGACTGCGTTCCCGGGAGAGACTGTGAAGCGTTGGCTCGTCCGAATTCTGCTCGGCGGCGGCGCCCTGTTCGCTGCCGCCTTCGGCACCGCATGGTGGACCGCGACCCCAGACATTGGCGCGAAGGCCACCGGGGCCCGCCTGGTGACCATGCAGGCCTCTCCGCAATGGAGCGACTCCGCGTTTACAAATGCGCTGCCCCAGGTTGACGGGGCGATGACGGACATCCTGGCAAAAGAGTTCGGCGAGGCTGCTGCCCTCCAGGTGCCCGATGCACCGATTCCGGTGGTCCAGCGCACCGGCGCTGAGCTGGAAGCCCGGCCGGCCTCCGGGCTCCGGGTGACCTGGCTGGGCCACTCCACGATGTTGATCGACATCGACGACGCACGCATCCTGGTCGATCCGGTGTGGGGCAAGCGAGCCTCTCCCTGGAGCAGCGCCGGCCCAGCCCGGTTCTACGAGATGCCCCTGCCGCTGTCAGAGCTGCCTCCGGTCGATGCGGTGATCATCTCGCATGACCACTACGATCACCTCGACTACGAGACCGTCTCTCAGATGCAGGATGTGGACACGCAGTGGCTGGTGCCGCTGGGCATCGGTGCCCACCTGGAGCGCTGGGGAATCCCCCCAGATCGCATCACAGAGCTGGACTGGTGGGAGGCCGCCGAGGTCGCCGGGATCACCCTGACGGCCACCCCAGCGCGCCACTTCTCCGGGCGGTGGCTGGACCGCATGGCCACCACGCTCTGGGCAGGCTGGTCCCTGAAGGGACCGGAGCACGCGGTGTTCTACAGCGGCGACACCGCCCTGCATCCAGAGCTTGCAGACATCGGCGAGCGCCTCGGACCGTTCGACCTCACCCTCGTCGAGGCGGGTGCCTACGACGGCACCTGGACCGACGTCCACCTCGGCCCGGAGCAGGCCGTCATCGCCCACCAGATGGTCGGTGGCGGGGTCATGATGCCGGTCCACTGGGGCATGTTTGACCTGGGCAACCACAGCTGGACCGAGCCAATGGAGCGCATCCTCGCGGCCGCGCTGCGACAGGGGGTGCCGGTGCTCACCCCGCGCCCGGGCGCCTCCGTCGAGCTCGCAGATGCACAGGCCGTGGATCGGTGGTGGCCAAGCATCGAGACGAACACCGTCGAGAATGACCCGGTCTGGTCCACCTCAGTAGACGCGGTGATCGCACAGTGGTGGGGCACAGAAGCCCCCTAAAACGGGGGATTCATCATCCAGTCCGCCGCAACCGGCGCGCAGCCGACAACCGCCACCGTCACCGCCAGCAGCACGCTCCAGCGCCCCGTCCATGGACGGCTCGCTCCAGCAAGCAGACACAGCACAGGAACCACAGCGGAGAAGCCGAGGTCGGAGAACACCACCCCCGCTCCCACCGAGCCGCCCAGCAGCACCCCGAGACTCGCCGCAGCATCCGTGGACATGGGCCGACCGAGCAGGACCAGCATCGGCGCAGTGATGAGCGCGCACTCTCCAGCAAGGCGGACGCTTCCGGTCAGCGCCAGCAGCAGCACCGTGGACATCCCAGCGATGCTCGCGATGGACCAGCGACCGCCTCGGGCCGCGAGCGTCCCCGCACCGATCATGCCGGCAGTGAGCCCGGCGATGACGGGCAGCGCCGCGAGCACGGTGCGGTTGCCCGACCAGACCCACAGGATCGAAACCGACGCAGCGGCGGCCGCCAGCCACCACAGCCGAGGATGCCAGCGAGGCGGAGACAGCAGGACCAGCGCTGCGGACACGAGCCCAGCAGCACGCCAGGGCATCACCGACAGCCCGCCGCCATCGACAAGCATGGCTCCCCAGCCCACCGAGGCCCCCAGGACGAGGGCGCACACCGGCCAGCGGCGGAGCAGCGCAGCCACCCCACCCGACAGCAACACTCCGATCAGGACTTGACCTCCAGGCTCACCACCAGGAACGCCTCATCTCCGACCGCGTCGTACTGCATGCCGTAGTCTGACTGCTTCACCGAGAAGCTCGTCTCCCAGCCTGTGGCGTGTCCACCGCCGACCATCACCGGCAGATCGGCCTCGCCGGTGTAGCGCATCTCGACGGTGACGGTGTTGCTCTGGCCGTGAAGGGTGAGCTCACCGGTGACCTGGTAGACCCCCTCACCTGCCGGGCTGACCGAGGCAGAGCGGAAGGTGATCGTCTCGTGCTGGGCGGTGTCAAAGAAGTCTGGGCTGCGCAGGTGCTTGTCGCGCCGCTCGTTTCCGGTGTCGATGCTCTCCGCCTGCACTGTGATGTCCACACCAGTCAGGACGTTGCCGTCCATGCTGACGGTTCCGCTGAAGTCGTTGAACCGACCCCAGGTGTAGCCAGCCCCGAAGTGGTGCGCCTTGAACAAGACCGCAGAGTGACCGACATCGACCTTGGCATCAGCAGCAGCCATGGACGAGAACCCGAGAAGGAAGCAGAGCAGGGACGTCATTGATTTATCCATGATGTTGGTGACAGGAGAGTTCTACCGGGCGGCTGGTGGGTTGTTCATCGTCACTTTGGAAACAGACTGTTTTACGGCACGTCCGCGCCTCCGTCCAACACCACGTCCTGAAGAGGAGCACGACACCTTGAGGGCATCTGATGAAGGCGACCAGGTGCGATAGACTCTGAGAGAGTTCTCAGCGGGAAGCACGATGAGCAAGCAACACGCCCCAGTCCAGCAGCGCGGTGACCTGACTTCTCCACAGACAGAGGCCTCCACGCCTCGAAGCAGCCCGTCTCCCAGCGGAAACAACCGCAGGCAAGATCAGCTCAGCTTCCTGGCTGACATCCAGGACTGGCTCCGCTATCAGCAGGTGATGCTGGAGGGCCTCGAGGGCACCCACCGTGTCCAGCGAATCCATGGCATCCTCAGGGTCGTCTCTGAGCAGAACCACGCGTTCCGACAGGGCAGAGATCTCGATCTCAGCGCGCTTCCCACCGCGCCCTCTGCACCACACGCCCCCGCACTCGAGCATCTCCTCCCCGGAATCGCTTCGGCTGTCCAGCCCTTCCAGAGGGCCCTGGTGTCCCCGCCGCAGCTTGAGCCCCAGCAACCCTCCCCGGTGCCGGCTGACATGTTCAGGATGGGCGAGGTCATGAACCTCTTCAACAGCGCGCCGCCCAGCGGAGAGTTTCAGTCGGTGACCACGACCGGCGGGAAGCAGACCACGCAGATCCAGCTGCTCGCCAGCCAGGTGATGGGGCTAAAGCTCAAGCTTCCCGGTGAGAGGGGGGTGTTCTCTCTTCAGAAGTACGGTGATCGCAGCAGCCTGGTGACGATCCTGAAGCACTGCATCGAAGGCGGCATCAAGAGCCCCGATCAGGTCGCCTACATCCTCGCCACGGCCTGGCACGAGAGCCGACTCGGCACCTGGATGACCGAGTCGGGGTGGCTGTCCGAGAAGTCCGCTGAGCGATACGCCGAGAAGAATTACGGCCCCCAGGGACGCAACCCCAGCCGCGCCAAGAGGCAGGGCAACACCAAGAAGGGCGACGGCGGACGGTACATGGGCCGGGGCTACGTGCAGCTGACCTGGAAGAACAACTACGAGCGGATGTCCGACATCCTCATCGAGAACAACTTCACCTACACCCAGGACGGCGTGACCTACGGCAGCGGCCAAGACGGCACCAAGCGCATCGACCTCGTCCGCAACTACCAGCACGTCAACCGCAACAAGGAGCTCGCCGCGCGCATCCTGGTGCTGGGCATGGACGGCGGCCACTATGTCGGCGACAACAAGGGGCTCGACAGCTACATCCCAGAGAACGGGACCGCGACCAGCGCGAATTTCCAGAGCGCCCGAAAGATCGTCAACGGAAGCGACAAGAAGAAGCTCATCGCCGGAAACGCGTCCACCATCACCGCAGTCCTCCGCAAGAACGGCGCCTGGGACAAGATCGTCAACGCGAAGAACACCATCGTCTGAGGCGCTCCGGGTGCCCTGTCGCGGTGCTTCTGTGTGGGCCGGCGGTCTCGATGCCGCACGGAGTCCGGGGCGCGATACCGTCCAGAAGGCGTGCTCCGCCCGCTGACGCCGATGGCCTCTCGGAGTGCCCGAACCGCACCGTGCTCCGGGTCATACTCAGAGGGATCGAATACAACGGCAAGGACACGAAGGAGCACCCATGGCGATCCCTTACTGGCTGGATCCAGCGCGGCAGATGGCCGCTGCGCTGAGCGAAGACGTGACGTGTGAGGTGGCCGTGATCGGCGCCGGGCTGTGCGGAGCTGCTGCGGCACTCTCCCTGGCGAAGCAGGGCATCGACGCTGTTCTCGTCGAGGCCGGCAGGGTCGCGGAGAAAGCCACCGGACGAAATGCTGGCTTCATCCTCCAGGGAACCGCCGAGCGATACAGCAGGGCGAAGACCATCATGGGCGCAGAGAAGGCTCGAGCCGTCCACGAATGGACCCTGATCAACCACCAGCGACTCCGAGAGGTCATCGCGGAGGAAGGCATCGACTGTGGGTACCGCCGCAGCGGGAGCCTTCAGCTCGCCGGAAGCCCGGCGGAAGAGGCGGAGCTTGTGGAGAGCGCCGCGCTGCTCAACGCCGACGGCTTCGCTGCCGAGCTGCTTGATGCCGCGGCCCTCGGCTCGACCTACACCGACGCTGGATTCCACATGGGCGTGCTGCTGCCTGAGGACGGCGAGGTCCACCCCGCACGGCTGGTTCGTGGCGCGGTGGCGGCTGCAGTGAGGCATGGCGCTCGGCTGTTCGAGGAGACCCCGGTGACCGGCATGGAGGCCAACAGTCCCGGCGACGTCACCCTCCAGACCGCCACCGGCACCATCCGCTGCCAGCTCGTCCTGGTCTGCACAAACGCCCGAGTCCGACAGCTCTTGCCCTGGTATGCCGACAAGGTCGATCCGGTGCGCGGACAGATGCTCGCCACGGCACCAGCCCCCCGCATCTTTGAGTGGCCGATCTACGCCGACCACGGCTTCGACTACTGGCGTCAGGATGCCGACAACCGCATCGTGCTCGGCGGCTGGCGCAACCTCGATCCCGGCACCGAGGTCGGCTTCGATCAGGTCCTCCATCCCGTCATTCAGGACCGTATGACCGCGTTCCTGCACCGGTTTGCCGCGCTGCGTGACATCGAGATCACCCACCGCTGGGCCGGGATCATGGGCTTCTCACGAGACAGCCTCCCCCTGGTCGGTCCCGCACCGGGAGCCCCTGGCGCGCTCGCTGCCGTCGGCTTCACCGGACACGGCTTCGGGTTCGCCTGGCTGGCGGGAGAGGCCCTCGTCGAGGTCGCGCTTCAGGGAAGCCACCCGTTCGCCACCCTGATGACGCCACGGCGCCTGGCACGCTGAGCTGAGCGGGTCGTGAGAGGGGCGGTGCACCGGTCGCGCCGTAGCCTG
>JAQXDW010000113.1 GCA_029251165.1 Myxococcota bacterium | reverse complement strand
ACATCGCCCTTCTTGATGGAGCCGATGCGGCGGATGTCGAGGCGGACGGAGGCGTAGAACTTCAGCGCGTTTCCGCCGGAGGTGGTCTCCGGGGAGCCGAACATGACGCCGATCTTGTGGCGGAGCTGGTTGATGAAGATCACCGTGCAGTTCGACTTGTGGATCGCAGAGGTCAGCTTCCGCATCGCCTTGCTCATCAGCCGAGCCTGTGTACCTGGCTGCATGTCGCCCATGTCGCCCTCGATCTCTGCTCGGGGGGTGAGCGCAGCAACGGAGTCAATGACGATGAGATCGATGGCGCCAGAGCGGGTGAGGGTCTCGGTGATCTCGAGGGCCTGCTCTCCAGTGTCGGGCTGGGAGATGAGGAGCTCCTGGACCTGGACACCGAGGTTACGGGCGTAGTTGACGTCGAGGGCGTGCTCGGCGTCGATGAAGGCAGCGACACCGCCAGCCTTCTGGCACTCGGCGATGGCGTGCAGGGTGAGGGTGGTCTTACCGGAGGCCTCCGGCCCGTAGATCTCGATGATCCGGCCCTTGGGAATTCCGCCAATTCCGAGAGCGATGTCCAGGGTCAGGCTGCCGGTGGAGATGACCTCGACGGGCTCGATGGGCTGCTCGCCCAGGCGCATGATTGCACCCTTACCGAACTGACGCTGGATGTTGGAGATTGCAGCGTCGATAGACTTGCTGCGATCAGCGGAAGAGGGGGTGTTGGGCTTACGGGCCATGGGGTGCTCCTGAAGGGGTTGCCGGGTGTCGGCAGGACATCGCTTTGAACACCTGTACAGTACGGCGTCTGTGGGCCCCTCGCAAGGCTTTAGACGGACACAGATTGTCCGATTAATAAATCTATGCCAAAAAAACGGAAGTCATTTATCTGGGTAAGGCTTGACTCGTCAAAATCGAAAAAGCCAGCTTATAAGACTGGCTTTTTTACTTTTTTGGAGCGGGTCCTGTCTCTGGTAGATGCCTAACTGGAAAATCGCTCGTTGAGTGCACTGAGTAATTTCTGGTGTAGTCCTCCGAACCCTCCGTTGGAGAGCACCGCAACCACATCTTCAGATTGAACGTTGGTAATTACTTGATCAGCGATGGACTGTGCGCTGCGAGAAGCATTCCAGTCTTCGACCCCCTCGGGAGCCCCTCCCCACAAGAACGCCTCGCTGCCGTTGGCGTGGAGGTCGTCGACGAGCTGTCCGGCGTCCATGCGCTCTTCGGTCGCGATCCGGGTCTGATCATAGGGGGGGGCGATGACCACAATGTCTGATGCCCCAAAGGCCTCGGCGTACTCTTTCTGAAAGATCGCTCGGCGGGAGGTCGAGCTGCGGGGCTCGAAGATGGCCCAGATGCGGCGACCGCCAAACCGCAGCCGGAGTGCGTTGAGGGTGACCCGGACGGCGGTTGGGTGGTGAGCGAAGTCATCGAGTACGGTGACGCCGCCGATCTCTCCGATGACTTCCTGTCGGCGCTTGATGCCCTTGAAGCTCGCCAGTCCCTCGGCCATCTCGGCGGGGGTGAGGCCCTCGAACTGAAGGGCCGCGATCATGGCGACCTGGTTGTACAGGTTGTGCTCACCGACCATGGTCGAGGTGAAGCTGCCCAGCTCCGCGCCCTTGTGCAGAACGGTGAAGGTCATTGTGCCGGCAACGGTGTCCACCGAGTCGATTCGGCCATCCCAGTCCTGTCCTGGCCCATAGCGGCGAATCTCGACACCCTGGTCTGGGTCGAGCTCTGCGACGACCTCGACCACTGCATCAGAGTCCCAGCGTGCGACCAGGCAGCCGCCGGAGGGAAGAATCTTCACCAGCTTTCGGAAGCTCTCCTGGCAGTGGGCGAGGTCTCGGTAGATGTCAGCATGATCAAACTCGATGCTGGTGATGATTGCAGTGGTCGGTCGGTAGTGAAGGAACTTTGGTCCCTTGTCGAAGAAGGCGGTGTCGTACTCGTCGCCCTCGATGATGAAGTGCTCACCACCAGAAGCCCGGGCGGTGCGGTCGAAGTTTGCTGCGAGCCCGCCAATGAGGAAGCCCGGATCGCGACCCGCTGCGGTCAGCATCCATGCACCCAGCGAGGTGGTGGTGGTCTTGCCGTGGGTGCCTGCGACAACGATGCTGCGGATGCCCTCCAGAAACTGTGCGCCGAGGAGGGAGGGGAAGCTCATGTAGGGAATGTCGGAGTCGAGCAGGGCAACGGCTTCTTCATAGACCGCCCGCACGACGTTTCCGACCACCACGAGATCGGGCCTCGTGCTGAGGTTCTCTTTCTTGTAGCCGACCTCTGGCGTGATCCCGATGCTGGTGAGGTAGTCGGACATCGGCGGGTAGACGACGCCGCCATCGCTTCCGGTGACGGTGTAGCCCGCGTCCACCAGCATTCCGGCGAGGGCAGCCATAGCAGTGCCGCCGATGCCCATGATGTGAATGTGGTTGAGCGGCGCGGGGAGTGTGTCGGTGAGGGGCATGGAGCGGGACTCGGGGGCTGGACTCAGCGGAGCTGCTGAGCGGCGATGGTGCGGAGCTGGGGCGGACAGCGTGGATCATCGAGGAGACGCCGGAGGTCAGCAGGCTCGTCGATGTCGTAGCAGGTGGGCGCGGTGGTCACGGCGAGGCCAAGGGCTGCCGCTCGGCGCATTGTAGTCGCTGCGACCGCGTCGGTGGACCACGGGATGTCTTCAAACAAGCCCGGGCAGGGGGCATCTAGCGCCATCATCCAGTAGCCGCCGTCGTCGGAAGGGCCGAGGACCACCGGGGCTGGGGCATGGAGCGCAGCGAGCAGCCAGTCGGGCTCAAAGATGGGGGTGTCGGTTCCCAGGACCAGCCGACGTCCAGGGCCAGCCAGGGCGGCAGCCAGCCGCTCGCCGAGGTCTCCGCTCGCCTGAAGCTCGACGGTCAGCCCGGCCTCACGAAGTCTGTCAGCAAATGGGCTGGAGAGACTCCCTGAGAGGCTGACGGTGCAGGGCAGCCCAGTGGAGCGTGCGCGCCGGATGGTTTCCTCCACGAGGGCGACATGGATGCGCTCGCTTCCACCGTCAATGAGCGCGGGTGCAAGGCGCGTCTTGACCCGACCTGCGGCGGGCTCCTTGGTCATGATGACGATGCGACCGACCGGGGGGGTCACTGGGCGTAGCGCCAGGTCGAGTAGATGATCTTGGCCCCGGCCTTGACGCTTCCGCGCACGGTGCTGCTGATCTTGGACACCCCGATTCGGGCTCGGTATCGCACCGCGATCTCTTCGATGCGCAGCCCGGCGTAGGCTGCCTTCATCTGCATCTCGACGTTCCAGCCGTAATTGAGGTCCTCCATCTCCATCGCCAGCAGCGATGACATCCGGATCGCACGGAACGGTCCCATGTCTCTGTAGCGGTGACCGGTGATGCGGTGGATGAGGAAGGTGGCGAGGTGGTTGCCGAACTTCTGGTGAGTCAGCAGGGCGCCAGGCTCTGCCAGTCGGGTGCGGTCTCCGAGCACCATGTCTGCGCGATTCTGTGCGATGGGCTCGACCAGGAGGAGAAGATCCTCGGGATGGTCGGAGTAGTCTGCATCGAGGATGACAAGGATCTGACATTCCAGGTCCGCAGCGCGTCGGATTCCGGCGAGGCAGGCTGACCCGTACCCTCGACGGGGCTCCGAGATGACCTCGGCGCCGCCAAATTCTGCGACCTCGACGGTGCGATCAGTGCTGCCGTTGTCGACCACGATGACGGTGCGAACCTCTGGGAGGTCTGCCAGAACGCGGGGCAGGCTTGCCTCCTCGTTCAGCGCTGGGATGACGACCACCACATCGGACAGGGTGTTGGACATGGCTGTGCCTGTAACCTGTGGGTGGCCGCGCGCTTATATAGGTACAGTCACACTCCCTCCCGAGCGGATCTTCACGATGATGAACCTCTTTGTACTGCTGATAGCCCTCGCGGGACTTGTCCATCCGGCACACGCCACACCGCAGAACCTCGTCACCGTTCAGACCGCACCTGCGGCTCTTGATGAGGGTGCTGCTGGGGTGCTTGAGATCAGCATCGTGGTGCCCCCGGGCTTTCATGTCTACAAGGACATGCTGCACGTCGAGGTGCTCAGTGCCGATGGCCTGAGCCTCGGTACCCCTGATCTGCCTCCCGGTCTGATGAAGCCGGACCCGGCGAGCCCTGGAAGCGATCGCGAGCAGTACGATCTCGACGCCATCGTCCAGGTCGCGGTGACCGCCAGCACGCCCGGCGACTTCGCTCCGCTCTTCTCGGTTCGCTATCAGGCCTGCCTCGACACGCTCTGCTTCATGCCGCGCACAGAAGAGGTCAGCGTTCCGGTCTCGGTGCGCTCCGCCGAGCCGACCGCCCTTGTCAACTCGGTAGGTGGTACCGCTGCGGCCCCGAGCACCGCGCCGGTCGACTTCACCGGGCTGCCCGATGGGGCTGAGTTCCGCAAGATGGATGGCGACAAGCCCCATCCGGTCGTCGCCCGTCTGCTGTCGGACAAGGACGTTGTTGCACCTGGAAGCATGGTCCGCCTCGGCGTTCACCTCGAGCAGGCTGAGGAGTGGCACACGTACTGGCGCAGCCCCGGCGAGGTCGGCAAGCCCCTGGAGATCACGTGGACCTTTCCCGAGGGCGCAACGGCAGCACCGGCAGTCTTCGCGATTCCCCACCGCTATGACGTCTCTGGGATCATCAGCTACGGCTACGACAACGAGAACATGCTGTTCTCCGAGGTCACCCTTCCCGCGGGCCTTGCTGCAGGCGAGTACGCGGTCAAGGCCAGCGCCCAGTGGCTGGTCTGTGAGCTCCAGTGCATCCCCGGAAGCGCTGAGCTGAGCCTGCTGCTCACGGTCGGTGAGGCCGACGTCAGCAGCCGGTTCTCGACGCTCTTTGACGCTTATGCTGCCCGCCATCCGGTCCAGGCCGCAGATGCCACCGGCTTCACCGTTGAGTCGGCCCTGTCGGTCGCTGCAGTCGGCTCTGAGGAGCGCTTTCAGACCACCATCCTGCTCACCCCGGAGGCCGGTCATGCGCTGACGGCGGAGCAGACCGAGGGCACCTGGCCGGCGTTTACTCCGATCGTCGAGGGCAGCTTCTTTCTGCACGAGGCCTCAGTTCAGGCCACGGAGGCGGGCGCAGTGCTCGTCACCATCATCGCCGAGACCTATGAGCTGTACGACGGCGACCCGCTGCCTGAGGGCGAGGTCATCGGTGGCCTGCTTCAGGTCAAGCTCGACGGCGCGCCGGTCGCAGTCGAGACGACGATTCCGCTTCCCTGGACGGTTGCCGCTGCGGACGCAGGGCCGACACCTGCGGACGGCGGCGAGGGGGCTGAGGTCACCGAGGCGGCTCCGGCAGCAGAGGGTGGAACGAGCTTCATCGCCGCGCTCGGTATGGCGTTTGTCGGCGGCCTCATCCTCAACATCATGCCCTGTGTCTTGCCGGTGCTGACGCTCAAGCTCTACAGCCTCGTCGGACAGCAGGACATCTCCAACCGCGATCGGCAGGTCGCTGGGCTGGCGTACTCTGGAGGCATCGTCGCAAGCTTTCTCACGCTTGCGGTCGGCGTCCTGGTGATCAAGAGCATCACCGGCGCCGACGTCGGCTGGGGCTTTCAGTTCCAGTATCCAGCCTATGTCGCGGCCCTCGCGACCATCGTGTTCGTCTTTGGACTCAGCCTGTTTGGAGTCTTTGAGATTCCCGCCATTGGGGCCAATCAGGCCTCTGAGGCTTCCGCCAAGGAGGGGCTCGCTGGGTACTTCCTCACCGGTGTGTTCGCGACCCTCCTGGCGACACCGTGCTCTGCACCATTCCTCGGCACCGGCATGGGCTTTGCGTTCTCGCTGCCGGCAGCCGGCATCCTGCTGTTCTTCGCCGTTGCTGGTCTCGGTCTCGCCTTTCCGTTCCTGGTCATCGCCTTCGTCCCGGCGCTCATCAAGATCATGCCCCGTCCTGGTGCATGGATGGAGTCCTTCAAGCAGCTCCTTGGCTTCACCCTCATCGCCACCACGGTCTGGCTGGTGGATGTCCTGGGTGCTCAGACTGGCCAGGATGGCATGACTGGCTTCCTGGCGTTCCTGGTCTTTGTCGGCATTGGCTCCTGGGTGTTTGGGCGCTGGGGGGGACCGATTCACCCCACCTCACACCAGCTCAGTGCCTTCATCGGTGCAGTCGTCATCTCTGCACTGGGCGGATTCCTGTTCCTTGAACTCGAATTTGCCGAGGGCGAGATCACCACTCAGGTCACCACCGACAAGCTCGATGCTGCCGAGGTCTGGGGAGACAACCCCGGCGAGCTTGACGAGATCCCCTGGGTTCACTTCACTGAGGAGTCTGTCGCCGCTCAGGCCGGCAGTCCGGTGTTCATTGACTTCACCGCAGAGTGGTGTCTGACCTGCAAGGTCAACGAGAAGACCATCCTGAACACCCGCTCAATCCGTACCAGCATGGCTGATAATGGTGTGATTCCCTTGAAGGCGGACTGGACCAACAAGGACGCGACCATCACCACCTGGCTGCAGCGGTATGGCAAGGCTGGCGTGCCGTTCTATCTGGTGATTCCGGCAGACCCGGCCATGGCCCCGATCCCGCTGCCGGAGGTCATCACGCCAGCTCTCGTCAAGGAGACGCTGGCGAAGGCTGCTGGTTGATGCTGTGAATCTCGAAGCCATCGTTACCATGAGAGAACAGGTTGACGGCGGTATTGTCTTGCTCGATGTCTCCAAACCGTGAGAGCGGGAGGCCGCGAATCGCGCAGACGACGGCTCTGATGAGCATGTTGTGGGTCACGATGAGGATCGGGGCTCCAGGATGTCCTTGACGAGCGATCGCTGTGAAGGCCTCCACTCCTCTGGCCTGGCACTCTGAGAATGACTCGCCACCCGGGACTCGACAGGTGGCTGGATCCTTCTGCCAGGCGGCGAAGAACTCCCCGTACTGACTGAGCAGGATGTGCGCCTTCTCGCCCTCCAGGTGACCCTGATCAAGCTCAGCGAGCCGTGGGTCCAGCTGTAGCGGAAGTCCGCGTCCTTGCAGGATGGCGGCTGCGGTCTGTGTTGCTCGGCGCAGCGGACTGCTGAATGCCTCGGAGAACGGGATCGGCTTGAGGAACCTGCTGACGCGCTCGACCTGCTGCATGCCAGTTTCGTCCAGCGCGATGTCTGAGCGACCAAGAAACCGTCGCTCGGCGTTCCATGCTGTCTGGCCGTGTCGGACGACAACCAGCGGCACTCTTCCAGGCGGCATGAGCTCCTTCCAGGAGCGGTTGGCTGTGGCATCAGGCTTCATCGGCGAGTAGGTAACCCGCACCTCCCTCAGCACAGGCGATCTGATGAGCAACCAGAACAAGGGCTTCGATCCGCTCTCCAGTCTCTTCTTCGACATCCCCGATGCGGTCGGAGATGATCCGTTCGAGCACGACTTCGAGGAAGACGAGGAGCTGACTGCACCGATTCCTGGCGGGCATGTGGACATGACCGACCCGGTCTTCTCACCGCCTCCAGATATGCCGGCCCCGCCGATCAGCGAGGAGGTTCTTGAGGTCACCATTCACACCGATGAGCTGTCGGTTGGTGAGGCTCAGAGCATGGTCGCTCCGGCCATCCCAGAGCGTCCGGCCCGGCGCTCGCAGATCTTTCGTCCGCCCCACAAGGAGCAGGAGAAGCGGCCGTCTGCTGCTGAGCAGGCTCAGATCGCAAAGGCGGTCGCTGCGGCTGCGCTGGCGAAGGCGCAGGCTGCAGTGAACCCCGAGCCTGAAGTGCCATCTGCCGCTGAGCAGGCTGCCATCGCAAAGGCACTTGCCGCCGCTGCGATGGAGAAGGCCCGTGCAGCAGCGCCCCAGCCTGACGAGCCCACCGCTGAGCAGGCTCAGATCGCAAAGGCGGTCGCTGCGGCTGCCATCGCGAAGGCCAAGGCTGCTGCCAAGCCTGCCAAGCCTGCCAAGCCTGCAAAGCCTGTCTCAAGGCTCGCGGGGCTCGCGGGTCGTGCCCCCCGTCAGGTTGATGCCCTGGCGGCTGCTCGGGCGGCGGCTGCTGCCGAGGGTGTTCGGCACGCTGAAGAGCTGGAGCGCCAGAAGGCCGTGGACGCAGAGGCCTCGCGGGCTGCCATCGCAAAGGCGCTTGCCGCCGCCGCGATGGAGAAAGCCCGTGCAGCAGCGCCCCAGCCTGACGAGCCCACCGCTGAGCAGGCTGAGATCGCAAAGGCGGTCGCTGCGGCTGCCATCGCGAAGGCCAAGGGAGAGCGCCCCGCAGACCCCGATGCTCCCTCTGCCGCCGCGCAGGCTGAGATCGCCAGAGCCGTCGCCGCGGCTGCGATTGCGAAAGCGCAGGGTGCCCAGCCCGAACCGGCCCCGGTGAAGGCTGAGCCGGCAAAGCCGCTGAGTCGCCTCGAGGCCCTCGCTGCGCGTGCGCGCCGTCCGCAGGATGCCCTGGAGGCTGCACGGGAGGCGGCACGCCGAGAGGCGCAAGCCGCAGAGGAGCGCGCCGCGGATGAGATCCGTCGCAAGGCCAGCGCGCTGACCGACAAGATCCAGGAGCTCATCCCAGCCTGGCTTCCAGGGGTCGGAACCTTCTACGTCGCCAACGCCATCGTCACCGACGAGCGCGAGGTCCTCAAGGCACTCTGGAAGGCCCATCGGGCGAAGTTCCTCATTGAGGGACGGCTGGAGCGCGCGGTGAGCGTTGCCTCGGTCCTGCATGCGCTGGACCACGTCGGACAGGGAGAGCTGGTGGCGGCCCATGTGGTCACAGACGCCAGCGACTACCTCCTCTGGATGGATCTCGGCAGCGAGTCTCTGGTCTCTGCATTCGCCGACGCCCGCGCCTGGTTCGTCTCTCGTAGTTGACCAATATCAAGGATGTTCCTCGACAAAAGCGGCGGATCCGCTACGTTCGGCCCGAACCCGGTTGACCGAGGAACATCGCGATGTCCAATGCTTCGAAGCCACTCATGGGCTGCGGCGGCTGCAGCTGCCTCTTCTCACTGCTCGCCCTTCCGGCGGGCATCTTCATGCTCGCGATGATGAACGACCCTGCGCTGAGCGAGCTCGGTCCGTTCGGGATGATCGTGACCCCGCTGGGCGGGCTGGCGATGATGCTGGGCGTTGTTCTCCTCATCGCGGGCTTCCTGGTCGGCAAGAAGGCTGCAGAGTCGGCAGAGATCTGAGCGGCTTCCTGCGGCTACATGCCCCAGGGACCGTCGCGCCACCGTGCCAGGACGATCCCGCTCCACAGTCGTCGGCGATGATCGGCGATGCCGTCGCGGTGCTCTGCAATGCAGCGACGGGTCGTGTCTGGTGAGATCCAGGACTCCAGGGCCTCCGGTAGTCCATCGAGCAGTCCTTGGCATGGATCTCTGAGCCATGGGCCGATTGGTGTCCCGAAGCCCTTCTTGCGGCGCTTGAGGATGGCTGGGGGCAGGAGCCCCTGTGCGACCTGTCGGAGGACGATCTTGCTCTGCCGACCCGCGCGCTTCATCTCCAGCGGCACGTCTGCGGCCAGCTCGACGAGTCGGTAGTCGAGGAACGGACTGCGGACCTCGACGCCGTGCGCCATGCTCGCCCGATCGACCTTCACCAGGACACCCTCCGGCAGGTACAGGCGCTGGTCGAGGTACATCGCACGTGCGACCGGATCCTGGCCGGCTGCTGCGGCGTGGGCCGCTACGATGGCCCAATCTTCCGCCTCGACCGACAGCTCCTCTGGCAGCCACGCCCCCATCCAGATCTGATGGCGACGCGCCCAGGGGTGGCTGAGGCCATCGAGGAAGCGCCGAGCCATGTAGTCAAGCGTGACTCCCTCATGACGCACTGGGAAGTGACTGAGGGCGCTGGAGAGGATGCCACGGGCAGGGCCCGCGAATCCTGCGAGGCGGTGTGCGAGGTAGGTCGGGTAGCCGGCGAAGGACTCGTCTGCGCCATCTCCAGACAGGACGCACTTCAGTCCGGCTTCCTGCACCATCGCCATCAGCGCCCAGGTGGCGACCAGAGAGCTGTCCGCCAGCGGCTCGTCGAGGGTCGCTGTGATGCGGTCGAGGAGCCGGGGAAGGTCCGCGGCGCTCAGCGTGCCGGTGTGGTGCTGTGCACCGAGCGCGGCAGCGACAGCGGCGGCATGGCTGGACTCGTCAAAGCCTGGGGCATCGACCTTCATTGAGAAGGTTTGGATCGGTGTGCGCTGCTGTCCGGCTGCCAGCGCAGCGACCAGGGAGGAGTCCAGTCCCCCAGACAGCAGATAGCCGACCGGGACATCGGCCTCCATTCGGCTGCTTACCGCGACACCCAGCGCACCTCGGATCGACTTGGTCCACTTCAGCAGGCTGCCGCCGTGAGACTCGCTGATGGCTGGCGGTGTCCACCATCGCCGCCGGGTGATTCCTGCTGGGCTGACCTGCAGCAGGCAGCCTGGCTCCAGCTTCTCCACGTCTGCCCAGATCGAGCTGGGCGAGGGGATGTACTCGAACATCAGGTAGGCGCGAACCGCAGCATCGCTGAGCCGGCGGGGCAGGGCAGGGTGCCGATGCAGCGCCTTCAGCTCGCTTCCCCACAGCACCATCCCGCCCAGCTGAGACCAATACAGGGGCTTGACCCCGATGCGATCTCGGACGAGGGTGAGGGTCTTGGTTGCGGTATCGAGGATGGCGAGCGCGAACATCCCCTGGAGGCGACTGAGGGCTCGGTCCATTGGCATCGCCGCGAGGATGCTGGCGACCAGGGCAGTGTCTGAGTCGTTGACTGTCTCGACCCCAGAAGCGGACAGCTCACGCCGGAGCTGGTTGTGGTTGTAGATCTCACCGTTGAGCGTGATCTGATACCGCCCGGACGGGTCGCTGACTGGCTGCTGTCCGCCCTCGACATCGACTATCGCGAGCCGACGCGCGCCGAGCACAGCGTAGGGACGGCTGGGAGGACCGAAGGACTTGAGTCCGGCCTCGTCGGGGCCTCGGTGGGTCAGGCTGGCAAGCATGCCCTCAAGCGGCGCTGGGTCGAGTCCTTCCGCAGCGTAGCCGCCGACAATTCCGCACATCAGGCCTCCATGTTTCGGGTCTCGCCGATTCGGTATGGCTCCTTGTGCTGTAGCTCGTAGTGCATCCGGATGAGGACCTCGGCGATGATGCCGAGCGTAATCTCCACCAGGCCGAGGCTCGCGAGCAGGGGGCCGAGCACCATCAGGCCGATCGCCAGACCCTCCGCGCCGGTCAGGTATGCCGCCAGCGCGCTGGCCATCGCCAGGCTCCCGCCGGCCACCAGGAAGATCCCAAGCCAGCCGAAGAAGTAGATCGGTGTGACGAAGAAGTCACGCAGGAACTTCAGGGTGGTCAGATCCAGCAGCACCTTGGGGATCCGCCAGAGTCCGTACTTGCTGACTCCCTGAGTGCGGGGATGGTGTCGGACCGGCACCTCGGTGAGGCGGGCTCCTGCCCAGGTCACATAGATCGGGATGAACCGATGCATCTCACCGTAGAGTGGGATGTCCTTGATGAACTCCCGCTTGTAGACCCGCAGTGTGCAGCCATAGTCGTGCAGCGGGACGTTGGAGAGGCGGCTGATGAGCCAGTTTGCAGCCTTGCTGGGCAGGGTGCGGGTGAGGGTGTTGTCCTTGCGATCTTTGCGCCATCCACAGACCACATCGCAGCCTTCGTCCAGCATATCGATCATGCGCGGGATGTCTGCGGGGTCGTTCTGCATGTCCGCGTCGAGCGTGACGAGAATCGGGGCCCGTGCGTTGCGGATGCCGGCGGTCAAGGCAGCGGTCTGTCCGTAGTTTCGGACGAAATGAATGACGCGCGCGCGGGTGTCTGCTCGCGCCAGCTCGTCGAGGACCGCTGCGCTGCGATCAACCGAGCCGTCGTTGACGTAGAGGACCTCATACGACATCCCGGTCAGGGCATCGGTGATGGCCTGGTGGAGATCGCGGAGGTTGTCTTCTTCGTCAAAGACCGGGACGACGAGGCTGATTTCTGGCATCAGCCGTCAGCGGGGGGGCCGTCGTTGGTCTGGACCGGCTCCTCGGTTGGCGTATCCGCCGGCGGGGCATCTGCTGGCGGGGCATCTGGTGTGCCACCAGCCGGATCTCCACCTGGAGCACCCGCAGGAGCCGGCTCTCCGCCTCCAGGCTCTCCGCCTCCAGGCTCTCCGCCTTCAGGCTCTCCGCCTCCAGGCTCACCCTCTGGCACGGGCGCGCCACCCGGCGCACCCTCCGGCGCAGCCTCACCCGGCGCACCGGTGCCGGGCTTGTTGTCTCCAGGCTGCGGCGGGGCTGAGAGCCCGGCGTTGTTGCCCAGCGCGACCGTCAGCGTGATGTTCTCGATCGGCGCGCTGCCGATGACAATTGGCTCTGCTGTGCGCCCGATCGGGTCGTCAGGGCTGGGGCCGTCTCCCTTGAGATCGACGAAGCCGGTCAGGTAGATCGGCCCGTAGTCCGTGGGAACCTCAAGTGACCAGGGGCCCGGCGCGTCCAGCTCGATGGCATGCACCAGCATGGGAGGGCTGTTGGGCGTCTCCCGCTTCTGGATGTCGATTCGGTAGCTTCCTGGCGACTCGCTGGTGTAGTCAAACGTACCGGACAGCATGACGCCGGTTCCAGGAGCGACGGAGAACCGTGCATCGTTAGGGTTGGAGAACGGCGTGGGTCCGTCGCCTCCATTATCTGGGCTTCCACCCTCTTCTCCACCAGGGGCATCCGACACGGGATCGGATGACTCCGGGCAACCGCTGAGGAGCATCAGGGGGATCAGTGCTGTGAAGAGTCGCTTCATCTTGTCCTCTTTCCTGCTGACGCTGGGGATACCGGAGTCGGGGCAAAGGTGTCAAGAGGAGGCTTGACAGGGACATGGAGCGAAGGTACCAGTCACACCCCTCAACCTCCAATGAGGTGCCCCCTTGGCCGTCACCCTTCGAGGGTACGTCTTCCTCGACAGCCTGCAGCCACAGCTTGCAGCATTCATCGGAACGACGTGCCGTGGCTTCCTTCCGCTGGCCGGACAGGCCTCCCTCTTCGTCGAGACCGCTCCCGGCATGATCATCAACCGCGTGACCGACGTGGCCCTCAAGGCCACCCGTGTCGCGCCGGCAGTTCAGGTCGTCGAGCGTGCTTTTGGTCTCCTCGAGATTCACCACGATGACAAGGGCGAGGTCACCAGCGCCGGGGATTCAATCCTCGAGTATCTGAACCTCTCTCTGTCCGACGGGCTCAAGCCCCGCGTGGTCTCCGATCAGGTCATTCGCTCTGTGGAGGCCTACCAGGCTCAGCTCATCAACCGGAATCGTCAGGGCATGCTCCTGATCCCCGGTCAGAGCTTATTCATCCTTGAGACCGAGCCTGCTGCGTGGGTCGTTGCTGCGGCAAACGAAGCAGAGAAGGCCGCAAATGTAAACCTCGTCAACCTCCGTCCGTTCGGTGCGTTCGGTCGGCTCTGGATGGCGGGAACCGAGAGCGAGATCGACAGCGCGCGGGAAGCAGCAATCGCTGCGATTCAAGCTCTGGCAAACTCGTAATCCTACCCCTCACACTCTCACTCCTACTGGAGATTTGTCATGGCTGAAGCACTCGGCATGATTGAAACCAAGGGCTTCGTCGGTATGGTCGAAGCTTCCGATGCGATGGTCAAGGCCGCCCGGGTCGAGCTCGTCGGCTACGAGAAGATCGGCGGCGGCTACGTCACCGCCATCGTCCGCGGCGATGTCGCTGCGGTCAAGGCTGCCACCGAGGCTGGTGCCCGACAGGCGCAGCGCATCGGCGAGCTTGTCAGCGTCCACGTCATCCCCCGGCCGCACGACAACATCGACATGGTCCTCCCCCTGGGCCGCACCCCTGAGCAGAAGTAGGCACCCATGAAGCTCGGTCGGATCGTCGGGACGGTCGTCTCTACCCGAAAGGACGAGAAGATCGAGAGCCTGAAGCTGTACGTTGTCCGTGACCTATCCCTCTCCATTACCGAGAAGGACTCCTTCGTGGTTGCAGTGGATAGCGTAGGCTCCGGGCTCGGCGAGGTTGTCCTCTATTCCTCTGGCAGCGCTGCTCGTCAGACCAACATGACCGACGGACGTCCGGTCGATGCCGTCGTGATGGCGATCGTCGATCAGATGGATGTCCACGGTGAGCTGGTCTACAACAAGGCGACGGACACCGGAGAACCAGGTCGACCCGCTGAGGAGTAAGTCCTCACTCGCCGCCAGGCATGCCTGTCTGGTGGTGGCCCCCCCTCTGAAACAATGCCGACTCTGGAGCAATCCAAGCGGCGTGGTGGTGCGCGAGTCATGAAGCGGGACCAGATCAGCCAGATTGTTGAGCGTGTGCTCGGTCAGATCCAGCAGGGTGAACTCCCCGCTCGGGTTCATGACCGTCCAGCAAAGCCGAAGGGGGTCTTTAAGACCGTCGACGGCGCGATGGATGCTGCGCGTCATGCCCACGAGGTTCTCGTCGAGATCCCAGTGGAGAAGCGCCGCGAGATCATCGCCAACATCCGCCGTCGGTGCGCGGAGGATGTCCACACCCTCGCGAAGCTCGCGGTCGATGAGACCGGACTCGGACGGGTCGGCTGCAAGATCAAGAAAAACCTCCTGGTTGTCCACAAGACTCCGGGTGTGGAGATCCTTCAGCCCACGGCCTGGACCGGAGACAGCGGCCTCACGCTCCTGGAGCGGGCGCCGTTTGGGGTGATCGGCTCGATCACGCCCTGCACCAACCCCACCGAGACCATCATCAACAACGGCATCGGCATGGTCGCCGGCGGCAACGCAGTGGTGTTCAACACCCATCCTGCCGCCAAGGAGACCTCCGCCTACGTCATCGACCTGATCAACCGGGCGGTGATGGAGGTCGGCGGGCCTGAGAACCTGATGACCTGCGTGGAGACGCCAACCATCGCCTCCGCCAACGCTGTGATGCGCCACAAGCGCACGAACCTCGTCGTCGTCACCGGCGGCGGTGCTGTAGTCCGGGCGGCGATGAGCAGCGGCAAGAAGTGTGTCGCGGCCGGTCCGGGAAACCCCCCCGTTGTCGTTGATGAGAGCGCCGACCTCGATCTGGCCGCGCGCGGCATCTACGCGGGCGCTTCGTTGGACAACAACATCATCTGCACTGATGAGAAAGAGGTCCTCGCGGTCGACAAGATCTTCGACAAGCTGATGAAGCGCATGGAGGATCTTGGTGCTGTTCGACTGCGGAACCACCAGATCCGCCGCCTCGAGAAGCTGATCCTCACTCCGGATCGCGAGCACATCAACCGCGCATGGGTCGGCAAGAGCCCCTCGCTGATGCTGGAGCAGCTGGACATCCCCTTCAAGGGCGATCCCCGGCTCATCATCTGCGAGGTTCCCTTCGAGCACCCGTTCATTCAGCTCGAGAAGCTGATGCCGGTCATCGGGTTTGTGCGGTGCAAGGATGTCCATCAGGCCATCGACCTCGCTGTCGAGGCTGAGCATGGCTACCGCCACACCGCCAGCATGTATTCCCGCAACATCGACTCCCTGCACCGCATGGCGCGCGCGGTTGACTGCTCGATCTTCATCAAGAACGCCTCGAACTTCGCCGGTCTCGGCCTCGGCGGTGAGGGCTACACCAGCTTCACCATCGCCAGCCCAACCGGCGACGGTCTCACCACTGCCCGAACCTTCACCCGCGAGCGTCGCTGCACCCTCGCCGGCTACTTCCGGATCGTGTGAGTGAGCACTGAGGCCCTCTCCCTGATTGCGTTTGCCTCGCTCGCGCGCGGGCTGCGTGCGCTGGATGCCCTCGTCAAGAAGGCACCGGTCGAGGTCCTCGAGGCCAACCTCGTCGAGCCTGGGAAGTTCCTGGTGCTCATCGCTGGTGGCGTCGGTGAGGTCGAGGAGGCACACGCTGAGGCGCTGCTCATCGGCGACGATGAGGTCGTCGGCGCGATGCTGCTGGCCGATGCCCATCCCGCTCTGCTGGCTGGGCTGCGGGGCCACGTCGCTCGGCTGTCGGCCGACGAGCTGGACTGCCTCGGGGTCATCGAGGGCAAGGCCATTCCGGTTACCCTCCACGCCGCCGACCGCGCCATCAAGGACGCCAACGTCACCCTCGCCGGACTCCGGCTGACCGGGGGGCTCGGTGGCCGCGCCTACTTCATCGTCTACGGCGCCCAGCACGATGTCGAGGCCTCCATCGAGGCCGCCGAGAACATCCTCGGTGATGCCTGCCACCGCACCGAGCGCATCGCGCGACCACATGCCGAGATGGTCGCATGGCTGCTCCGTCCGGCGCCCTTCCATCTCCCACAGGCTTAGGATCCACCATGGAGCTCGCACGCGTCATCGGCCGGGTCGTGGCCACCGTCAAGAACGAGGCGCTCGTCGGCGTTCGTCTGATGGTCATTCAGCCGGTTGATTCTCAGGACACCCCCACTGCCGATCCGATGATCGCGGCGGATGCCCTGCAGTCTGGTCCCGGAGACCTGGTCTCCTGGGTTGCGGGTCGGGAGGCTGCCCTGTCGCTCCCGGAGACCTACACCCCCGTCGACTGTGCCGTCACCAGCATCGTCGACCACGCCTGGTCGGATCCAGAGAGGTACCTGTGATCCTCTGTCGCGTCATCGGCAACGCCGTCTCCAGCATCCAGCACCCCGCCTACGACGGCAAGGCGGTGATGGTTGTCCAGCCGGTGAAGACCGACACCCACACCCCGACGAAGACTGAGTTCCTCGCCGTTGATGCGGTCCAGGCCGGTCCTGGAGACCTCGTGCTTGTTGCCCGAGAAGGGAACACCGCACGCCAGATTCTCCGCGCAGGAGCAGATCCCCTGCACTCTGTGATCGTCGGAGTCGTCGACACCGTCGACGTATAAGCGCTCACACGATCGGAGCGGCTGCTGTTGTCCCGATGCTTACACGGGCGGCGCCTGCACAATGCAGGGATGCACTGCCCGATGGGTGTGCGCTGCTGAGAAGGCTTCAGCGAAGGCGCTGCAGTGCGTCTGCGACCAGGGAGCTGAGGTCTGGGCGCTCTGTGCTGGCGGAGGGCGCTGAGTACGCTGCAGCATCGCTCGGGGTGTGGTCGGGCATCGACCTCGGGCGTCCCTTTGCCGCGAGCGTTCCGACGAGCGCTTCAGGCAGCGGCTTCGTCCCGCCCAGCGTTCTTGCGGCCAGGGCGATCTTCGCGAGGTGCTCCAGCAGCTCCAGGCGCAAGACTGCCTGCTCGAAGCTGCCGCCGACCGCGAGGACGCCGTGGCCCTCAAGGATGAGCACGTCCGCCTGCTCCAGCCCACGCTCGATGGCCATCGGAAGATCGGGATCGCCGGGCAGCATGAGCGGGATGCGCGGAATGACCGGGCCGAGGGTGACCACAGGCTCGGCCATGAATGGGTGTCCGAGGTCCGCGCCAGAGACGGCGAAGGCGGTCGCGGAGGGGGGGTGGGCGTGGATGACCACCCCGATGTCCGGTCGGGCATTGTAGGCGGCCCGATGCAGCTTCAGCTCGCTGAACGACCGCCGCGTGCCCTGAATGACGTCTCCATCGGGATCAACCACGATGAGCCACTCGGGGCGGACGTCTCCCTTGCTGACGGCGGTCGGGGTGCAGAGGAGGTTGTCGCCGAGGCGGGCGGAGAGGTTGCCGTCGTGGTTGGCGACCCAGCCGCTCTTCCAGAGGCGCCGGCTGGTGGTCACCAGCTCCTGTCGCAGCGTTTCTTCACAGACACTCATCGTCACCGGCTATCACCGTTCACTCGACCGTGCAGCGATCGCTCAGGGCAGAGACCGTTGCAGGACCGATGCCGTTGACGGCATCGAGGGCCGCGCAGGACGTGAAGGGGCCATTGTCGGTTCGGTACTGAAGGATCGCGGAAGCCTTGCTCGGACCGATGCCGGGGAGACCCTCCAGCTGGCTCTGGGTGGCGGTGTTGACGTTGAGGCGGTCGCTGCCCCCGGTCGGAGTCGTGGTGACTGCTGGAGCGGTGGTCTCCTCAGCGGAGGCGACCTCAGCGGAGACGGCCTCAGCAGGGGCTGCATCGCCCTCGCCAAGCTCCACAAGGGAGCGGAGGTTGCCCATCGTCGCCGGACCGATTCCTGGCACGTTGTCGAGCTGCTCGACGGTGGTGAATGGCCCGTTGCTGCCTCGGTACACCAGGATGGCGGCAGCCTTGCTCGGCCCGATGCCGGGAAGCGTCTCCAGCTGAGACTGGCTGGCGGTGTTGATGTTGACCCCAGCAAAGGCGGTGGAGGTCATCATCCAGAGCAGGGAGATCAGGAGAAGAAAGCGACGCACATGGATCCCTGTTGGTGGGGGTTGCAGTGATTCTACTGGACGAGTTTCGCGCACAGAGATTCACTCAGAGTGTCAAGTTGCTGTCCCGACAGAGATTTTCAGCCTCAAAACTCAAAGTCGTCCAGGCTGGTTCGCTTTGTCTTGAGGCGTGTCTGCTGGGCAGCGGCCGCGTCTTCGGCGCGGTCGGTCTCTTCTGCCGGGGCGAGGTCGAGGGTGAGGCGGCTGCCCTCCGCAGCCCCCTCCGGCAGCGCAGCGGCCGGGATCTCGATGAGCTCTCCGGCGAAGTCGAGGATTGCGCGATCGCCTTCGATGCGGTCGATCGACACGGCGGGCTTGTCAGGCATGTTCATCCTGGCTCAGAGGGTGACGAGCGAGCGGAGCTTGGCCATGGTCGCTGGGCCGATTCCCGGCACGTTGTCGAGCTGCTCGATGGTGGTGAAGGCACCCATCTTGGAGCGGTAGTCGATGATCGCGGCCGCCTTGCTCGGTCCAATGCCGGGGAGCTCATCGAGCTGCGCAGCGCTGGCCTTGTTGATGTTGATGAGCCCAGACGGATCGGGCGGAGCAGCCGCAGGAGTGTGGGCGACCTCGACGGTGATGGAGTGCCCATCTGGGAGGCTGCTGAGGCCCCCGTCAGCCACATCTGCTGCGATGCGCTCGGTCGTGATGGTGACGGTCTCACCGTCGCTCTCCAGGTGAATCGTGCCGTGAAGGTCGGTGCGGTAGATGTCGGCACCGGCAGCGGTGAGCCGCGCGACGGTATCTGGGGCAGGGTGCTTGTAGCGGTTGCCCTCTCCGACCGAGATGAGGGCGATCTCTGGCTGAATGGCAGCGAGCCAGCGGTCGGTCGTGGAGTGTGCGGAGCCGTGGTGGGCGACCTTGAGCACGTTGCAGGGCTCGATGCCGCGCTGAAGGAGGAGCGCCTCGGTGGGCTCCTCGGCATCTCCAGTGAACAAGAAGCACTGCGAGCCGTGGGTGAGCCGGGTGATGACCGAGTTCGAATTGAGGTCTGAGCGGGTGCCGCTCAGCGAGGGCAGGGGCGGACCGAGGAACTCCAGGGTCAGACCGTCCTCCAGCTCTGTCTGAAAGCCGGCCTCTGCCGTGAAGTATCGGGTCTCTTCTGCATCGGCCTTGGACTCTACGATGGTCATGAGGTTGGTGTATGAGGCGGTGGTGTGGGTGAGACCGCTGTCGAAGTAGCTTCGAACCGGGATCTCCATGAGCACCTCATCCAGCCCCCCGATGTGGTCGGCGTGCGGGTGGGTCGCGATCATCATCGACAGCTGCTCCACGCCGCGTGCACGAAGCAGCGGAGCAACGTCGGTGCCGCCGGTACCAGCGTCGATCAAGATCGACTTGCCCGATGGAGTCTGGATGAGAATAGAGTCGCCCTGGCCGACGTCGAGGACATCGACCTGGAGCGTACCGGCGAGACTCAGCCCGCCAAGAAGCAGCGTGAACAAGCTCAGAACCCCTCAGATTAGAGTACGGAGAACCAGAGCTTCCGGTTCGTGTAGTCGTAGCAAGCGGCGTAGGTGACCCCGCCGCTTGTGACGACTTCGTTGTGGAAGCCCAGTGCGCCCTCGCTACCGACGACTGTGTCGAGATTCCATTCACCGCCGCTCTGCCAGGCGAGCTTCATGTCGTTGTTGCGGCCATCGAAGTACGCGAACGACACGCCGTTGCTGGCGGGGTCGAGGAAGATGTCGGTGTCCGCGCCCACATAGTCGCCGCTGTCGACGATGGCGCTGCTCCAGGAGCCCGGCGCGCCGGAGGCGTACTTGAGGTCCTGGTTGGTGATGTCGTGGTAGGCGATGTGGATGGTGCCGCCGTCGATGAGGAGATCCGGCCACTGCCCGACGTCGCCCTCGGTGTCGATGACCTCGACGCTGTGGCTGCCTGAGGTTCCCCAGGACATCTTCAGATCGCCAAAGGCACGGTCGTAGTAGGCGACATACTCGATGCCACCAGAGATGACGATCTTGGCGAACTCGCCGACCTGTGCATCCATGCCAACAGAGCCGGTGTCGGTCGGAACGTAGTCCTCACCCTCGACGAGGACCTCAGCGGTGAAGCCGCTGCCGATCCATCGGGCGATGCGGAGATTGCTCTGCTTGTTGTCGTAGTGGACGATGACGGGCATGCCGTCGGCGTCGAGGGCCATCGAGGCAAAGTAGCCAGCATCGGAGGAGGAGCCGCCGCCGATGTCTGCAATGTCGGAGGTCCAGCCGCCGTCACCGCGGACTGCGTAGCGGAGGGTGCCGAGGGCAACGTCCTGGTAGGCAATCCAGACCGTGCCGTCTGCGGCGATCTTCATCGAGGCGTACTTGCCGCGATCACCGGTGTCGAGGTTGTCTGCGTTGAGGTAACCGTCGACCTGCTCGCGACTCCAGCTGACGGAGCCGTCGTCCTCGATGCTCGCGATCGCAAAGCCCAGTCCGCCGTCGGTGGCATCGTAGTAGGCGATGGCGGGGGAGCCGTCTGGCATCACGTCCATGCTCAGCCAGCTTCCCCAGTCCGAGAGGAAGGGCTCGCCGGTGTCCTCAAAGGTCGAGGCGACGTTGACGTCGCTCTTGCAGCCATTGCAGCCGGAGATGAGCATGAATGCGGCGGCGTGGATGGGCAGTCGAAGGTTCATTTCGGATGCTCTCGCTGGTTCACTGCGGGCTGCTGCCGACGGTGATGGTGTTGGTGTAGATCCAAGGTCTGGGCGTGAGCCAGGCTGCCGGCTCCTCACCCAGAAATTCTTCCAGGTGCCAGGGTGTGATGTCGATTCGTACCCGGTAGATGCCTGGGTCCTCAACTGTGAATTCGCCGCAGGTCTGCTTCCAGGGCTCTCCATCCTTGAAGATGGTGGCCTCAATGTCGGGCTCAGCCGCCCCTCGTGGTGAGGAATCGGTGAGCGTAGGGCAGGAAAGTGTCAGCGTTCCACCTGTTGAATCTGGACGTGATCCCATCTCGTAGGTGGTGTCGTTGTGGTGGTAGCTCCAGTCGAGCCCAGTCGGTGTCCCGAGGATCTCAAAGGCGACGTAGGCGCGCCCTGCAGCCAGCGCTTCGTCGTAGTCTGACGGGGCATCTGAGGCGACGAGGAGGTGGTTGGACAGCCAGCGCATCATCCGCCGGTAGCTGTCGCCTCGCTCTCCGTCGCGGAGGAGGAGCGGGAGGACATTTTGGTGGGCATCTGTGCCGGCGACGCCGACGACGGGGCCGCGTGCCTGCAGGGCGTCCCAGTGCTCGATGGAGGGCGTCTGCTCGCTGAGGACCGCGAGGAAGAACAGATCGGGCTCGGCGGTGCCGTCTGCGCTGGTGAACGGGGCGATGTCCTTGAGCCAGCCCAGCGAGTCGAGGCCGAGATCCTCAGAGCGGATCCCGGGATCGAACATGGCGTGGAGGTTGAAGATCTCGACCCCCGTCAGCCCGGCATCGACCAGCATCTCGAGGTCTGCGCGGTCTCGCCCCTCAGTGTGCGCGGTGAAGACCAGTGCACCGGCGTCGCGCTCTGCCTGGAGTGCCTCCACGGTGCCTGAGCGGTAGATCGCGTCTCGCTGCTCCGGTGTCTCGCCGGCGTGGGCATGCAGCCCGACAGGCATCAGCTCGTCCTCGATCCCCGGCATCCACAGTGTGCTGTGGCCGCTCTCGCAGAACATTCGCTTGGCGACGACCTCGCCGTCTTGCTCGACGGGAACATCATCTCCCTGGATGAAGAGAAGATCCGAATAGGTCTGCGCTGCGGCATGGGTGGGGTGGTCGGTGACGTAGGCAAAGTCCATCGCCGTGGCACACAGCCCCGCGCGGAGGTCGGCGAGGCAGGGCGCGTTGGGCGCTCCGTCGATGAGGGGCTCACCGTCGCAGGCGTCGTGGGAGTAGGGCGAGTGGAGGTGGATGAGGCCGCGTCGATCCGACAGCCCTCGGACATCGGGCAGCTCATCTCGGGTCGGGACGAGGCTTCCGCTCCATGGCACTGTATCGCTGCCTGAAGACACAGAGTCTTCGGGGGCTTCAGGTGCGCAGGCGGTGAGGAGAATGAGGAGCATGTCCGGCGCCAGTATAACCCCGGCGGACACCTCCGCTCTGCGGTTTGTCACGCCCCTTGCAGCCCCGAGGGCAGCCCGATACCTGACGGGGGAGTCCTCGTAGCTCAGCTGGATAGAGCATCGGCCTCCTAAGCCGAGGGCCGCAGGTTCGAATCCTGCCGGGGACACTCACAGTCAACACCACGCCTGAGCGCACCACACCCTATGGTGCCTCAGCGAGGTCGTCCCGGCGGCGCTCCGTGAGCAGGCCATCGACGTAGGTGAACAGCTGTCCGCTCCGGCTGGACTCTGCTGGTGCGCGCTGAATGAGCAAGACCTCCTGGAGTGCGTCGCTCGGGTCGGTGTCGATGAGCCGGACCGACTCCAGTGCATCCAGCGTGACGGTGAGCGCGCCGCTGCCGATGATTAGGGTCGCGGTGCAGCCCTCTGCGCAGTCTCCGGCGAGTAGGACGATGTTCTCCGACACAGCATCGCCGTCGAGGTCCGCCGAGGCTGCCCAGAGTCGCTCTTGCTCTCGCCACAGCTGCACACGAGCCATGCACGCCTCATCACCAGAGAACCCTGCGAGGGCTGCTGGGGAGAGCTGCTCAAGCACGGCGTGACGGCAGGGATCCGGCGGCGGCGGGGGAGCCGGAGCCGGTGTGGGCTCCGCGCGGGGTGGGGTGGGGGGTGCATCAGGCGTGTCACAGGCCACGAGCAGCGGAAAAAGAAAGCGCATGACCGGAAGGGTATCCGATCTCATCGCTGTCCTACGGTGTGCTGAGGACCGCAGCCGAAGCCTCGACGCTCAGGCCGAGAGGAGGATCGTCCGGGGCGAAAACGCATCCTCCTCGTCGCGACCGATGGTGAAGGAGCTGACCGCCACTGCGATCATCTCCAGCAGGGACTTTACGCGCTCGAAGACCAGCGAAGGCACCATTCCGGAGAACCTCGGAAAAAGCGACAGGGCGGCCTTGACGGGGCCAGAGTGATCCCATAAATAGGGTGGGCTGCGAGCTTGTTGCGGGGTGGAGCAGTCCGGTAGCTCGTCGGGCTCATAACCCGAAGGTCGTCAGTTCAAATCTGGCCCCCGCATCTAAGTCCCGGCCCGCTATTTAGGGGGTCGGGACTTTCCCAATTAAGTGAAGGCCTCTGTTTTTGATGCGGGGTGGAGCAGTCCGGTAGCTCGTCGGGCTCATAACCCGAAGGTCGTCAGTTCAAATCTGGCCCCCGCATTACCAAGAAACCCCGATACTACCTTGTAGTATCGGGGTTTTTCTTGTCTTGAAGACGACCGCTGCGGCTGCTCAGCTGGCGATCAGCGCGCGGTACTCAACCTCCGTCAACACCGTGACCCCGGCAGCCTTTGCCTTGTTGACCTTTGCGGCGCTGGCTTTGTCTCCGATGACCAGGTAGCCAAGCTTCTTGGAGATCGAGGAGGAGATCGTGGCGCCGAGGCTGAGCGCCTGCTTCTTCATGTCGTTCCGGCTGCCCTGGAGCATCTTGCCTGTGAAGAGGATGCTCTTTCCGGAGATCGGGCTGACGATCGCGACAGCCTCCGCCTCCAGGGGAGTCCGCTCCAGGGTAAATTTGAGATCGAGCATGTGCTTGATGGTGCTCCACCGTGCCGCGAGTCCAGAGGTGATGCTCTCGGAGGTGACGGCACCAAAGCCCTTGACCGCGGCGAGCTGCTCGGCGGTGACCGTGTCGAGCGCTTCGAGCTTGAACTGGCGAAGCAGCTTCCGGCTGTCACCCACGCCGAGGTCGTGGATGCCGAATGAAGCAAGGAAGCGGGCATCCTCTACCTGGGTCTTGCGGCTGGTCACCAGCGCCTCCAGGAGGTTCTTGGTCTGACCGGCGCCGAATTCAAGCGCCAGAAGATTGGCCTTGGTCAGGCCATAGAGCTGCTCCAGGGTTCCAAACCCGCCCTCGACCAGGCGAGTGAGGTTGCGCTCACCGAAGCCATCGGCGGTGCCGAGGGTGCGGAAGAAGTGGCGAAGGCTGCTGATGACCTGGGCGGAGCAGGCGGAGCCGTTTGGGCAGTTGAGGAAGTCGCCCTTCCAGATGAGCGGGGTTCCACAGCAGGGACACGTGCTGACCAGCTCAACCTTCGGCGCGGGCGTGACGACGCTCTCCAGCTTGGGGATGACCTCGCCGCTTCGGATGATCTCGACCTCAGCGCCGACACCCAGCTTGCGGTCTCGGACCATGCCGGCGTTGTGGGCGGTGACACGGTTGATGTTGGCACCGGAGAGTCGGATGGTCTTGATCTCTAAGACGGGCGTGACGTTGCCAGTCCTGCCGGTCTGCCAGACGATGTTCTCGATGGTGGTGATCGCGGTCTCGCCGCGCTCCTTGATCGCGATCT
Source organism: Myxococcota bacterium (assembly GCA_029251165.1). Lineage (GTDB taxonomy): Bacteria > Myxococcota_A > UBA796 > UBA796 > UBA796 > JAQXDW01. The sequence continues at coordinate 151,875 of JAQXDW010000113.1, read as the reverse complement.
GCCACCGGTGGTGGTGGCTGGTGGCACCCATGTGATCCTTCACCACCTGGTTGGTGACCTCTGCGACCATGCCGTCCAGTGCGTAGTCGACCTTCTTGCGAAGTGACGCGGTGATCTCAGCGGTCTTTGCGATCAGATCTGCTCCGCTGCCTTCCCACTTCGCGAGCGTGCTGTAGGGCACGAAGTGGACCCTCTTGTCGTTGAGGGCTTTCTGTGAGTCGGCGTTCACGGTGTCGGCCTTGATGATGCCGACGGCCATGTTGCGGGGGTGCTCGAAGATGCCGGTGAAGTTCTTCTCGAAGTACGACTGCTGGATCACGATCTCACCGAGCCCCTGATCGCGACCGCCGATGGCGATGAGCCCTTTCTTGAAGGCGTTGGTGATGTCAGAGCCGACCCGACCATTTCCTCGGGTGGCGAGCACTCCGCCGATGTCATTGCCAGCGAGACCATCGAGCTTCGGCGTCATGCGGAAGGTCAACTCGGTCTCACCGAGTCCAGCGGCAGCAGCCTCGATCCGTGCGACGAACCGCTCGAGGGCGTCTCGCGTGTAGGCCTTCTCTGTGGAGAGCATTGGCGTTGCGTGGCGAACCGCGGTGCCGGCAGCGATCTCCTCGGGCTCGACCGCAGAGAGGAAGGCGTTGTCTGGATCGATGGCCCGGAGCTGCTCGGTGATGTCGTCGTACTCTCTGTCGCTGATGAGCGGTGAACCAGAGCGATACGCTTTGTTGTAGCGCGTGAGTGCCGTGACGAGGTTTGCAGCCGTCGGAGGGGAGTCGGAGCTTTTTTGGGGAGCAAGATCGAGGGTGGGCTGGTCGCTCATGTTGGATCCCGGGGTGTTTTGCGTGAACAATGCGTAGCCGTGCGCGCCGATGGATTCATTATGACACTTTTTGATTGGTCAGATTATGTCTGGAAAAAACAGGACATCAGCGCGACTCTTGCTGATGCTCACACCCTCTGAGCACTGAAGTTGCCTGCGTATCGGTGGCTCTGAGGTCCGTACGCTGGCCCTCAGGAGCCATCCTGCCGGCAAGAGTCGTGGTGACGTGCCCTTCTCCGTCAGCGGCACCTCCAGCCTCCAGTCAGCGCCGGAGTCGGACTCAATTCGGAGGCCGAGATCGGTGAATGGTGGGCTCCAGCACCGCATCGGCGGGCTGTGTTGTCCGCTGGGTGCGGGGCGAGGTGGCGACCTGAGGCTGTTCACTGGCTCCGCAGATTTCTGGAGGCGGGAAGACACGGCCGCCCAGCCCAGCCCAGCCCAGCCCAGCCCAGCCCAGCCCAGCCCAGCCCAGCCCAGCCCTATAGGCTGGCCTCCGACCCGCTCTGTGGCCCCAGAGCATGCGCTCTGTTCGATTCCCTGTCTTCTGCTCCAGGATTTGGACAGCAGGCGCATCTAGCCGGCACCCTGCGCGCAGCAGCGGAGTGTCCTGTGGTGGTGGGAGCATCCTGGTCAGGCGTCTGGTGGGCACCCTGATGCCCCAGCAGCTCAGGGGCGAGCATGGTGCTGTGCGTCCCGAGCTTGGACGATGTCGTGGAGCGAGGAGCTGTCGGGTCAGTGGCCGGCTTGCTTTGTGATGAAGAAGTCGACGCGTCGGTTCTGAACCCATGCGGCCTCGTTGTCGCCCTCCGCAATTGGCCTGCGCTCGCCGAAGCCCTCGCTAATCAGGCGCTCGGCCTCCACCCCTTGCTGGATGAGGTAGGTGCGTACCGCTGCGGCTCGGCGGCGAGACAGGTTGAGGTTGGCAGTGTCCGAGCCTCGGCTGTCGGTGTGCCCCTCGACCCGGAGCAGGAGGATCTCCCTGTTCTCCTTGAGGAGCATGGCGACCTGGTTGAGCAGCGAGAAGCTCTCTTCCTTGATGATCGCCTTGTTCAGCTCGAAGTACACCGAGTCATGGATGGTGATTCGCTCGGACGTGACCTCAGCGAGCCGCTTATCGAGAACGATCGCGACGCGGGTAGAGGACCGCTGCTTGACCTCGACTTCCTCAGCCTTGTGGATGAAGCCCTCGACCACGCCGGTCACCACCACAGCTCCTGGGAGGTGCTCGGTGGTCATCTGGCCGCTGACTTTGTACTCCGCTCCGTTGATCAGGACGGCTCCGGTCAGCGGATTGCCCGAGGGATCCTGGAGGCTGATCACCAGGCGACCGGGCTTGATGGCGCTCTCCATCACCACGACATGCTCGATCGGTGCTCCGCTGAGGACGTCTACATCGATGATGATGTCGTCGTAGTTCGCCCCGGTCGCGGACACCGGCCAGGTGCCCGCCTCCAGGTTGACCGTGAGCTCTGAGCCTCCGCTCTCTCCGTTGACCTCAGAGCGCACGCCGCTGACGAGGGCACTCGACCCGTCCACGAAGCGAATGGTGACCTGGGTCGGCTCAGGGCAGCCGTCGGTGTCTTGGTAGCTGTCGACATCCTCGGGCGCCTCAGGGCACGCATCATGTCGACCGAGGATTCCGTCTGCATCTGGATCACGATCCGGTACATCGTAGGCGAGCGCGAGCAGAACACGAGAGGTGGGTGCACCGATCGCGCTGTTCAGGCCGGTTCCGACACCGCCGCGCAGCAGAACGCTGCGCTTTGGGGGACGGTACCAGGTGCTGAGGATGGCCTCCACCGGGTTGGCTGCGATGTTGTCGAGCGCGCCATAGCTGGCATGTCCAGCGACCTCCAGGCTCAGCCCGCTGGTCTCGGTGACGCGGTATGCTCCAGCGAGGCCGAAGAAGAGCTGATCGTTGAGGGTGACGTTCGCCAGCGTTACCTCCGGCAGCCCTCGGGTTCCGAGGTTGAGCGCGACCCGTGCCTCGCCGAGCTCCTTGTCCAAGATCCCCTCGATCTCCCACGTCAGCCCGTCAGCACCCAGCGCGGTGTCCACGGTGGCGGTCGGGAAGCCGAGCCGGACATCGATGGCGGCGCCGACGCGGTGGGTGTCCTCTGTGAGGAGCGCCCCCTTCACGTCTAGCGCGATGTCGCCTAGGCCGGTCTCACCAGCGCGCTCATTGACCGAGCGCAGGTACAGCGGAGCATCTAAGCCGAGTCGCACTGGACCGACGACATGGCCGACCATCAGATCGAGCTGGAAGACGTCGTCGACCATGGGGGTCGGCTCGCCGTCTTTGATGTAGAGGAGCGGCTCGTTGAGCCACTGCAGCACGAAGCGCGATGTCCAGGCTCCAGGCTCTCCGACAGTGCTGTCGTTGAGCCACAGGGTCTGGTTCCCGTCGACCGTAGGCTGGAACAGCTGGGCATTGATCGCGGGAACGTCCCCGTCTGTGACCTGCTGGGCTGAAGCCAGCGAGGACAGCAGGAGCGCAGCGACCATGAGGGTGACCTGAGTAATTCCGTGGGAGTTCGTCATCTGTGGTGTGGTGTGCTGGGGCGGGAAAGCTGTATCGTCTGCGCTTCTTCGGTACCGCTTATTGGTCGTCGGTCTCACGACGGTGTGCCCCGACCGGTCAGCTCTCGCACAGCCTCTATCCAGGCCCTCGGGTGGTCTTCCATGCTCCCAGATAGCCAGCGCGGTGGACTGTCATGGGACACGCTCAGCTGGCTCGGGTTGCCCTGCGCGGGAAGGTTGATTCGGGACCACGGGACGCCGCCGTCGACAGCGGCGTTGATCAGGTCGAGTGCATGCTTGTTGTGCCACCACTCCGGCGGTCGGTGGAACAGCGGGATGTGACCGGCTGAGCGCGGCGGCTGTACGTGGTCGAACGTGGCCTGCAGGCGGAGGTATCGTCCCCGAAAGCATCCGATGGTCCTGATCGGCTCGCGGACCCCCCAGAATTCGTCGTTCGCTGTGGTCACCCCGAACAGCTCAGCCGCACGCTGAGGCCAGTCGGGGCCGTCGACCGTGGCGAGGCTCCAGGCCCGCAGCATCGCGGCATACCGGTCAGATGGACCCTCCTCATCAATGAGGTAGTCAACGGGGAGGTCTGGGTGTCGGGCAAGGCAGCCGGTTGCAGCGACCAGCCCATAGGAGACAGAGGCGATGCCCAGGATGCTCGCGTCGCTCCAGCGGCGACCCGCCACCCACCGAATGACCGCGGCGAGGTCGTCCTGATCTGTCGGACCGTTGAGACCCGGTACGCCCGTGGAGCGAGGGTCCCAGGGACGGCCCCGACCGCGTCCAGCAGCGTTAAAGCCGACCACTGCGATGCCCGCTGCCACCAGCTCAGCGGCTCCCGCCCCGGCAGCCATCCGAAACCCGGAGCCCAGCGCACCGGGGATGACAAACACCACCGGGTGCGGACCGGTGGTGTGGGGACGAGCGATGAGCCCAAGCAGACGCCCTCCGGTGACGGACCGGAGCGAGAATGGTCGAAGCAGGCGCATCCTGACAGGCTAACCGGGCAGGAAGTAGAGCAGCGCGGAGTAGATTGCCAGGAGGAGCAGCAGGAAGATGCCGTCTCCCCGACCCAGCTTCATCTTTCGCCGCATCAGCGGAAACAGCAGGAACGTCAGGCCGACCATCACCGGGTTGTCCAGCGAGAGGGTCTGGGCGTTGACCGGTACCGGTGTGATCGCCGCAGTGGCTCCCAGGATGCCGAGGGTGTTGAAGAGGTTGGAGCCAATGACGTTGGCGACCGCGATGTCAGCCTTGCCCTTCCAGGCGGCGACCATGCTCGCGACCAGCTCGGGCATCGAGGTGCCGAGGGCGAGGATGGTCAGGCCGATGATGCGCTCCGAGACGCCCCACAGGGTCGCGAGGCTCACGCCACCAGTGACCATTGCCTGGGCACCCATCGCGAGGAGTGCACCGCCCGCGATGACCTGGAAGGTGGCGGCCGCACCGGTGGTCTCGTTGCTGTTCTGGGGCAGTTCGTCCCAGATCTCCTCGTCCTCATTGCTTGGATTGGTCCGCGCGATGTAGACGGTCCAGGCGATGAACGTCACCAATCCAGCCACAAAGAAGGCACCCTCAAGCTGATCGATGACCCCGTCACGCCCCAGCAGGTGCAGCAGACAGGCGCACAGAAAGAGGATCGGCCACTCCAGCTTGATCGTGCTGCTCTCGATCGTGAGGGTCTGCACAATCGCGGTGAGGCCAAGGATGAGGGCGATGTTGTAGATGTTCGAGCCGACGATGTTGCCCATCGCCATGTCCGGAGTGTCGCCGAGGGCTGCCGACATGGAGACGACCAGCTCTGGCATCGAGGTTCCGGCGGCGACGACGGTCAAGCCAACCACTGCGGGAGCAACCCGCGCCCGCAGCGCGATTGTGCAGGCCCCGCGCACCAGCAACTCTCCGCCGCCGAGCAGGAGACCGAGTCCGGCCAGGACCATCAGTATTGGAATCAACATCTCGTCACCAAGGGGTGCTCCAGAATCATGGCGCCTGTATCTGCATCCATCCATCTCGGTAATAGCGAGCCAGGATCGCGTCTGCGAGGTGGTTTACCGATACTGGACGTCTCTGCAAGTCTGTAGGAAAGTCAAACATGGCTTGGTAAGTTGTCTCTGTCAGGAACCGGAAAGGAATGGAGGGGTCGAGTTGGGCCGGGCCATCCGGCGTGACGAGGACGAAGCCCCACTCTCCAAAGCTGGGCACGAGGGCGTGGTACGGGTGGACCTGTGCCGCCGTAGAGGAGAACGCCGCCTCGATTGTGGCTGCAATGCACCAGTACGCTTCGGGAGCGTAGTAGGGCGAAGTTGCCTGGCTGACAAGGGCCCCGCCGTCAGAGAGGCGCTGCCGAGCAAGAGAGTATGCGGCGACGCTGTAGAGCCGCGACAGGGCGGGGTCGTTGGGGTCTGGAAGGTCCATGATGATGACGTCCCAGCGCCGCTGCGCAGCCTCCAGGAAGGCCAGCGCATCTGCGTTGGTGACGTGGACTCGGGGATCGCTCAAGGAGCGACCGTTGAGCTCAGCGAGCATGGGCTGCTCGGTGAACAGCGTGGTGATCTCCGGATCGAGATCGACCAGGTCGACCCGCTTGACCTCTGGGTAGCGGAGCACCTCACGGGCCGCGAGTCCGTCTCCGCCGCCGAGGATGAGCACGTCCACCCGGCGGCTCGCGCTCGACATCGCGGGGTGAACGAGCGACTCGTGGTAGCGGTACTCGTCGGTCGAGGAGAACTGAAGGTGCCCCTCAACGTACAGCCGGACGTCGTCGCGCCAGCGGGTAACAATGATGCGCTGGTAGGGGGTGGTCGCAGAGAACAGGACCGGGTCGGTGTAGAGCTGATCCTCCAGCCAGGTCGTCGCCTGACCGCCGCTGACCAGCACACCGATCAGCACGCCGCCGACCCCAGTGAGCGCGACACGCATTGGGTTGCTGGACTCCGGCAGCAGCACCCGGGCCGCTGCGGCCGCCACGACCAGGTTGAGCAGCCCGAAGAGCGCCGAGGTTCGAACGAGTCCGAGGTAGGGGAGAAGGAGCAGCGGAAAGGCCAGCGATGCGAGCAAGGCCCCGGCATAGTCCAGCGCGAGGACATGAGAGACCGCCACCCGGATGTCGATCTTCTCCTCTAAGATCCTTATGAGCAGCGGGATCTCCAGGCCGACCAGCGCCCCGCAGGTCAGGCAGATTACACCCAAGACCACCTTGTAGCCGCTCCCGAAGGCGACGAATGAGGCGTACAGGGTCAGCGCGCTGGTGCCGCCGACGGCCGCGAGCAAGATCTCGGCGTTGATGAACGCCCGGACCAGCCGAGTGGTGACGTACTGCGCGAGGAACGCACCGAGCCCCATCGCGGAGAGGAACAACCCGATGACCACTGAGAAGACGGTCACCGATGAGCCCAGCAGGTACGTCGACAGGGTGCCCGCGATCAGCTCATAGATCAAGCCAGCCACAGCCACGACAAACACCGAGGCGAGCAAGATGATCTCTCTCGCCTGCGTGCCCTGCTTATTTTCCGCTGTGGATTCCACCGCCCACCAGTACTCTGCTGCCGCTCGCGCTGCCGGCCCGCACGCTGGCGGTCTGCTGTAGATCGTCGCTGAGCCCCACACCGGCAGTCGCCAGCTGCCAGGAGAAGAACGTCGCGGCAGACATCACCATGGTCATGATCACAATTCGAACTCCCCTCATCAGTCCTCCTCGTCCCAGCGATCTTTCTCAAAGCTGCGATACATATAGATTATTCCGACCGGAATCAGCGCCATCAGCAGCGCGAGAATGAGCGGGTATCGGGTCAGCTGATCGCCCTCGGTCAGCACAATGCTGACTGGCACCGTTCGGTCACCTTCCAGCTCGGCGAGCAGGATGTACTCTCCAGGTGGCGGTGCCTTGAGGTAGCGGCTGCTGTCGCTGCTGCCCTCGGACCAGCGCTCTCCGCCCTCCACGCCGTAGTAGTACGACACCTCGCTGCCGACTGCGCCCACCGATATCTCCGAGTTGGCCTCCACGAGCTCAGTGGTGGCATACACCCAGCTGTTGTCCGTTCCCGTGTTGATGTTGATCCCGATGACCTTGGCGTCATCGCTGATGGTAAACGGCTCGGACTCCAGCTCCTCAGAGAAGTCTGTTGAAGAGACCCGGGTGAGGACTGTGCCGGAGCCTGTGGTGATCAGGGCGAGGTTGAGGTTGACGATGCAGAAGATGCCGCCCAGCAGCGCGGCGATCTTGCGGGTGAATCCGATGGGATTGGGCTGCGCAGCACCGGCTTCAGCAGGATGGAGGTAGTTCTCTTTCTTACCAAAGGCCTCGTAGACGGTCATCGGGGGGATGTAGTCCCCGATGAAGCGCTCGAGCTCTCGACCCTTGGTGACCTCCATCGAGTAGGCCTTTGGCGGTGCGATGAAGTCGAAGTATTGGTTGCTCTCGCCGACCGCTGCGAGCCACGGCAGCGCACCGTCGACATAGACAAGGGTCGCGCGGCCCGACTCGAAGAGCTGAAACGTCTTGCCCCCGATGTCGATCTTTTTCTTATTGGCGAGCCCGCTGACGTCGGAGAGCAAGGGGCCGATGGCGGTGGGCTTGAGCAGGGTGTAGTGGCGGTCGGACTCCTCCAGCCACCTGTAGCCGGCCTTCTCTGAGTACAGGAGGTACTCCCGGCTGTACCAGGGGCCGGTGCGGTACATCAGCCTCCCCATGACCGCGTAGGTCTGCCCCATCAGCTCCGCACGTGCCCCGATGTTGAAGGCAAAGGGAGCGGCCTTCGCGTTCTTCGCGGCGACTCTTGCCTCAGCACCCTGCAGGTGCAGCACGGAGCTGCAGTATGGGCAGCCGACGGTGAGCGCGGGCTTTTCCTGGCTGGGCAGAGAGATGCTGCCGCCGCAGTTTGGACAGCGGAGCGTGGCGGCCTGCTCGACGGGGGTCTTGAGCGCTGCTCCAGCCTGAGGGGCATAGACCACTTGAGCTGCCGGGATGTCTCGCCCGATAAAAGCAACTCCGGCAGGGCTCTCTGGTGAGAATTCTATCGACAGCTGGGTGGAGCCATTGATCTCGGTGGCGTCGATGAAGCGGTACTGCTCGCCTGGGCGAATGGGGCGGGAAAGCTGGCCCTCACCGCCGAGACAGCGTGCTTCGCCGCGCTCGTCGACCTGATACCGACGCGATGCGAGGGTCAGCTCTGCGCCGATGGGCAGCTCGGGGCTCGCGCCGGGCAAGGCCTGGGGAAGGGCGCGCTCGAGGGTGTAGTTCTTCTCATCCTCAGTCAGCCAGACCTCTCGCCCTTTGTCGTCTGTGCCGAACCACTCATCCCAGGTCGAGGCCGTACCCTGGAACTGGATCCGGCCCAGCAGGGTGACCATGCGGTCGCCGACCTGACCGGTGCTGCCGACCGCGAGGTTGCTCGCAGGCTCTCCGACGATTGACTTCGTGCCCGCACGCAGGATGCCTTCTTCCCGGTACAGCGTCGTGTCGCAGTTGTCGCAGACAATGACGGTGATTCCAGGGTTATGGAGTGTGTGCTCCGCACCGCAGGAGGGACAGCTCAGGCGAAGGGACATCAGCCGCTTATCGCCGCCGAGATGACGATAGCGATGCCAATAAACATGGCTCCCAGCATGATCCCAAGGGCGGTGTTCTGGTCTTCTTCGATCTCCTTGCGGATGGAGAACGGTGCGATCTTGGCGGCAACCCAGAGCGAGGCTCCAAACAGGATCAGTCCGAGGACGGTGTAGATCACGCTTGAGAGCAGAATCGCGGGATTGAGGGCGTCGGTGAAGTCCATCGAGGCTCCTACGGCTTCAGGTGAGATCGTAATACCTCATGTGGCCTATTCTCGCCCAATGGAACACACAACAGACGCTCACACGCTGCGATCTTCAGACGTTGCCCCAACACTTCAGTCTGCACTGTGGGCGACGACCGGCAGCCTCGTCCTCTCCGCAGTCGGCCCCATGACCTGCTACATCAGCTACCTCATCGCGCTGCCGATCGGCACCTGGGGAGCCTGGAGGGGCTGGCAGGTCTACCAGGCCGCTCCACCAGAGAGCAGTGAGCACGCGCTGGCACAGGTCGCGCTCGTTGGTGGGCTTCTCTCCATGCTCTGTTCGGCATTTTTTGTGTTCATTATGGCCGTGATGGTCGGCATGTATGTGCTCGTGTTCGGTGCTGCTGCGATCGCTGCTGCGAGCGCCTGACCCTGGAGAGACCGCCACGACGGGGACCACGCTGTAGATGCACCCCGGCGGCATCGAAGCGTCCGCTGAGCGGCTCACTCCTCCGAGGCCTGCGCTTCGCTCCACACCACAGCGGGACGCTCCTCGGTTTCTTCCTCCAGCCAGATCGACAATTCATCGGCGAAGTCCTCCCACTCCATGTTCCAGGCTTCGCACAGCGCCTCGAGGGTCTCGTCTGGGCTCATCGCCAGGGAGTCCATGCCGTGCCATGCGATGAACTCGCCGAATCCATTGTGGCTGTGGTGAAGATCCAGAGCGACGGTCTGTCGAGAGAACACCATGCAGCACTCCAGGGGCTAACGGACGTCCCCGGGCACATGACGGGCGGGGGAGGGGGCTGCGCTCTGACCATCGCGATGCGCGTCAGTTCCAACAAGCGGACCACGCAATGCAGCAGGTCTCTTACGGGCTATTGTCGGTACAATGCTCACACTGACTCTGATTGCTCTCTCGCTCGCAGCTCCCGACAACCTCGAAGACCCGCTCCCGTTCGATCCGGGTGTTCGGCGCACGGTCCTCCGGAACGGACTCACGGTCCTCATCGAAGAGAATCCCGTGCCCGCCGGACAGCTGGAGCTTCGGCTGGCGGTCAAGGCCGGCTCTGCCTACGAGACCGATGGCTCGGAGGGCGTGGCTCACCTCGTCGAGCACATGATCATCAGCTCGAATCCGTCCGTCAGTGCCGTCAAGCGCGGCGAGGACTTCATCGGCAGCCTCCGGGTCAACGGCGAGACGACCCGGCTGCGGACGGTCTACCAGATCACCACTCGACCTTCCGACGAGAACAGTCTGCTGGCGTCTCTCGACCTGCTGCGGACCTGGGCTGGTGAGCTGACGGTCAATGAGGAGACCCTGACCGCTCAGAAGGCGATCGTCGAGGAGGAGTGGCGGCGTCTTCAGGGCGCAGACTTTCGCGTCCAGGACCTGCTCGTTCCGCTGCTCTACGCCGGCTCGCCGTTCGCCTGGCGGAACACCATCGGCGAGCAGGAGGGGCTGCGCACCCTGACCGCTGAGGACGTCATGGCGTTCCATGACATCTGGTACCGCCCGGAGCGCATGGCAGTCATCGCTGTGGGCAGCTTCGATGTCGACGAGCTGGAGGTGGAGATCAGCAAGCGGTTCAAGCGGCTCAAGCCGCCCACCCGTGCCAAGCCACCGGCTGAGCCCGATCCCCGGGTGAAGGGTGCAGAGGGCATCCAGGTCATCACCGCCAACGATCCTGAGCTGGACCGCACCCACATCGAGCTGCGCGCGATCCGGCCGGGACCAGAGGGGCAGACGCGCGGGCACTACTGGGACTTCCTCCGCGATCGCATGGTCACCGCGATCCTCCAGGAGCGGGTCAATGAGCTCGCCCGCACCACACCGCAGATCCTCTCCGCCCTGGTCACCGATGAGCAGATCTCTCCCGTCCAGCGCGAGGTCAGCCTGACCGCTCGGACCACCGATGAGAACATCTCGGTTGCGGTGGATGCCTTGACCGCTGAGCTACAGCGGGCCATCGTCCTGGGCTTCTCGGAGGCGGAGCTGACGCGGGCACGGCGTCGAGAGATGGGGTCGTTTCAGACCTACGTGGCGGAGTCCAAGGGCAGTCCGTCAGACGAGGTGGTGCCGGAGCTGATTCGCCACTTCATCGAGAACGAGCCGGTCCCTGGTGCGGCCTCTGAGTATGAGATGGCCGCTGAGTTTCTGCCGCACCTCACCACCGAGGCCCTCAATGAGATCCTCACGGGCTGGTTTCCCGCAGACCGGGAGAGCCTGGTTGTCGTCTCGCCTGGAGAGATTCCCGCAGACGAGGAGCTCGCGACAGTCGTCGCGGAGGCCCGCGCCCGTCCTCCCGTTCCGCTGCCGGAGGAAGAGCCGGAGAAGCCGCTGATGGCAGTGCTTCCCGATCCTGGCGAGATCGTCGACGAGAAGACCTACGGGGACTCAAACATCACCGAGTGGACGCTGAGCAACGGCGTCCGAGTCCTGCTGCGCCCGGGCGGAACCCGTGGAGACGAGGTTCTTGTGGTCACAACCAGTCCGGGTGGACTGTCTGCGGCCGCTGATGATGACCTGCTCTCTGCGCGCGCTGCGGTTGCGATCGCGGAGGAGTCCGGCATCGGTGAGATGGATGCGGTGCAGTACAGCCGCTGGCGCGGTGGTCGTCAGCTGTGGGTTGGTCCCTACGTTGACCAGGACTGGGAAGGGGTCCGTGCGGCGTCCTCCGCCGGAGAGCTGGAGAGCATCATGCAGCTCATCCACCTCACGCACACCGCCCCCCGGTTTGACCCCGCGTCGCTCACCCGCCTCCAGGCGGACCAGGTGCAGCGCATCGCCGATCAGCGCAACGCCCCGGAGGCTGCGCTGATGGAGAAGCGTATGGAGCTTCTGTGGGGCGACCATTCTCGAATTCAGCCCTGGTGGAATGCAGATCCGAGCGGGTTTGAGCTCGACATCGCCGAGGCGTTCTACCGGGGGCGCATGTCCGATGCCGGAGACGACACGATCGTCATCGTCGGAAGCATCGACCCTGGCACCCTCCGCCCGCTCGTCGAGCGCTACCTCGCGACCCTCCCCGCGCTCGAGGAGCACACCGGCTGGCAGGACCACGGCGTCAGCCCGCAGGGTGGCGGAAAGCGGGAGGTCGTCTACCACGGCACCGCTCCCCAGGCGCTGGTGATGATGGACTTCCCGCTGAACATCGAGGGCTTCACCCCGCCCCAGCTTGAGGCCGTCGAGATCCTCATCGGTCGGCGCTTGTTCACCGTGCTCCGTGAGCAGCAGAACAGCGTCTACGCCGTCGACGTGGACATCACGTCCTGGACGGTGCCCACCGCTGGCGGCCTGCTGACCATTCAGTTTGCCTGTGATCCAGCACTGGCGGACTTCCTGACCGACGAGGTCCGCACGCAGATCTCTATCCTGGAGGGCTTCCCCACTCCCCAGGGAGAGGTGCTGGCGATCCAGTCGATCTTGCTTGAGCAGCTCCAGGTTGGCGCATCAGAGGCGCGGTTCTGGCTGGAGACGCTGCTGACGGCCGCGAGGCGTGGCGTGGCGATCGAGTCGGTCTTTGATGAACTCATTGCCCCATTCTCATCGGACTCGGCGGATCTTCAGGGGTGGACGGATCAGCTCGTCGACATCGAGGACTATGTCGAGGTCATGCGGCTGCCGGAGTCTGCACGTCCGGCGGAGGAGCCATGATCGTCGATCGGATCCCTGACGGCGCGCTGGTGTTCGACTGTCGTCACAAGACCCACCAGCCTGGCGCTGGATACCGAGCCTTTGAGGCAGGGCACCTCCCGGGAGCCCAGCACCTCAACCTCGACACCCAGCTCTCCGCACCCGTTCGCCCCGATGGCATCGGTGGGCGGCATCCGCTGCCGGAGCCGGCTGTCTTTGGTGCCTTGATGCGGCGCTGCGGGCTTTCTGCCGGACGGCTGGTGGTTGGCTACGACGACATCGGCGGGGCCTATGCTGCCCGGCTGTGGTGGCTCCTGCGGTGGCTGGGGCACGACAACGTCGCGGTGCTCTCTGGTGGGCTCTCTGCAGTCGAGGTGCCGCTGGAGTCCGGTCCAGCGGCGCCGACTGTAGCGGGGAGTTGGCTGCCTCGAGTCTGCTCCGAGCGGGTCGCGACCCGCAGCGAGGCAGCCCGTGTCGGTCTGCTCGTCGATGCCCGGGCGCCCGGTCGGTTTCGCGGTGAGCACGAGATCCTCGATCCGATAGCCGGCCACATCCCCGGTGCGATCAACCGTCCATGGACCGATTCCCTCGTCGGCGGACGCCTCACCACAACCCCGGACATCCCCAGAGGACCAGGCGTTGTCTACTGTGGCTCGGGAGTCACGGCCTGTGTGACCCTGCTCCTGCTCGATGCCGCCGGGCGCGATGACCTGCGGCTCTATCCTGGGAGCTGGAGCGACTGGCTTGCTGGCGGGGGTCCGGTCGCGACTGGGCCTTGAGCACACCCAGGCTGGCGGTGCTACAGGTTCGGAATCTGCCAGTCGATCGGTGCCTTACCCCACTCGCCCAGCTGGGTATTCACCCGTGAGAACGGCTTGCTTCCGAAGAAGCCGTGGCGGGCGGAGAGCGGGGACGGGTGGGCGCTGGTGATGACGTGGTGACGCTCAGCATCGACCAGCTTGAGCTTCTTCTTGGCCTTGCCACCCCACAGGATGAACACGACCGGCTCGTCTCGCGCTGAGATGGTCTTGATGACGGCATCTGTGAACGTCTCCCAGCCCTGCTTCTGGTGGGAGTTCGGAGACTTGTGGCGCACCGTGAGCACGGCGTTGAGCATCATCACGCCCTGCTCTGCCCAGGGGAGCAGGTAGCCGTTGTTGGGCTTGGTGCAGCTCAGATCGGTCCCAAGCTCCTTGTACATGTTGCGCAGCGAGGGCGGGACCCTGATGCCAGGCTTGACGGAGAAGCTCAGGCCGTGGGCCTCGCCGGGGCCGTGGTAGGGATCTTGGCCAAAGACCAGCACCCGGACCCCCTCATAGGTGCTCTTCTGAAAGGCCGTGAAGATCTCTGGGAGCGGCGGATAGATGGTCTGGCTTGCGTACTCCGCTTCGAGGAAGCTCTGGAGCGCGGTCATGTAGGGCTTGTCGAATTCCTCCGCGAGAACAGCTTGCCAGGACTCGGGGAGCATCTCACGCAAAATCATGCCTTGTTCTCCTCAGATGGTCGTGTTCTCGTATCCTGTCTGAGGTGACGACACCGGACACGTGCTGTCCGCAATGGAGGACCATGGCCGCGATGTTTTGGGTGATTCTCGCATGCCGACAGGAGGCTCTCCCCGAGGGGCCGTCCCTGGTCGAGCGGTATGGCACGGCACCGGAGGTGGTCATCGCTGAGGTAACGGCGATGGCGGATCCGGTTGCTCAGGAGGTCGCGGTGCTTTCGCTGGTCGAGTCCTGGCCGGGACAGACCGCGGCCCTGTGTAAGGCCCTCCCCAACGGAGCTGCGCGCGACCGCTGCGCGCGCTTCAACTCCCGTCCGCACCTGTGGTCCATTGCGGGTTCATCGAGCTCTGCGAGATGGTCTGGAGGTGCTGGGAGCAGACGCCTCGGCTTGCCGGACCGCTTCCTGGAGACCTGGTCTGGGACCCCTGCTGCTCCGGGAGACTGCGCGACCACCGACCATGCCTGCCTTGAGGCTGCTGCGCGGAGCTTCGCTGAAGCCGATGACATCTCGGGTGCCGCTGGGATCTGCGCAGTGTTCTCCGGTCGGCTTGCCTATGACTGCTTCTTTGCGGCCTCAGAGATGGTTCCGTATGGCCCCGATCTCTACACCCGGGCGATGCCGCTCTGCGCCGGTAGCGGCGACTATGCGCCCGAGTGCCATGGCCATGTCCTCCTCAGGCTCCGGGCAGGTGACTACAACCCGCTGAGCACTGCGCGCCTCGAGCAAGAGGCGGACAGCATCCGACAGTTCTGGCTCACTCGAGAGCCCGCCTATGCGCCCTTCGCGGTTGATCTCTACTGGTCGACCGCCGCCTCTCGAACGCTCGGCACCGCGCAGCCGTTCCCGGTGTCGGTCTTCTCCACGCTGCCCGCCAGCGTCCATCCCCACGCCCGCTCTGCCATCGCGCTTCGGGTGACTGGAACGGAAGACCCGCTCGCCATCGCCACCGCGGTGCTCTCCGGCGGCAGCGCAGACCTGCCTCAGGCGTACAGTCCGGGGGCGCCGATGATGCCGCCGTCGAAGCTGTGGCGCGGTGTTCGTCAGGGTCAGTCTGGCCTGTCGTGGATCTTCTTCAACGACGTGCGCGGCGGTCAGCGTCCGGTCCATCCGGATGCAACCACCGATCTCGGCCTCGCAGTGCTCACCGCCTGTGCCATGCGGCAGCCGCCTCGCATTGACGTCCTGGAGGACGCCTATGCCGATCTCAACAACCCGCTGCTTCGCTGGGGCGCCGTTCGCCTGCTGTTTGAGATATCACCGAGCCATCCGATCATCGCGGAGGCAAAGGAGAGCGGCGATCCGATGCTCGTTGCTGCCGCGACTGGTCGCTAACGGCGCCGCTGTGCACGGACCTCTCCGGATGGCTCTGCGGCTCTGCGGCTCTGCGGCTGTTCGGATGCTTGCGTCGACGTCACTTCTGCGGCCCACCCTTGGCGCTGCTTGGTCGGCAAGAGCGGTGGGCCAGCGTCAGTTCTGCTGGAGAGTCCGGTTGAGGCGCTGCCAGTCTCCAGCGTGGGTCAGCGGGGAGTAGCCTCCGGCGGTTGCTGCTGCGGTCAGCAGGGTTGTTCCCAGGAACAGCGCCGCCAGGATCGCCGCCGCCAGTCGCATCCACATCGGATAAGAGCGCGCAACCAGATCTGCGGGCTCGATCTCGCGGACTGGCGGGTGGGTGTCCCCCCGGACCGGGTGCGGATCGGTCGAGAGTGAGAAGCGGAACGGGTCGAAGGTGTCCACGAGAGCCTCTCTTTGTGTCTGGAGCAGCGCGCCTACAGAAAAGACTAACCCTTCTGGGCTGTGCGCCCGGCTCCTGGACGCTCTCCCCGGTCTCTTCGGAGACGAGAGCCCGAGCGGGATGGTGAGGTTACTTCCCAGTCGATCCTTCGCCGCGGCGCTCATGGAACCCACCACCTTGCCCGACCCCGACATCCTTCAGAAGCTCCTCGAGCGCCTGGAGCCTTTCTCGTCGCATCCGGGCACCATCGAGATCCACGACCCGCTGTACTTCATGCTCCGTGAGCCTGCGGAGGCGCACCGCGCCAACCTCACCGCGGCGCTCAGGTTGTTCCCCGACCACCCGCTCGCTGCGGAGATCCTCAGTGTGTTTGGGAGCACCGTGGAGGCGGCGCCGTTGACCCTGGTCGGGGTCCTGGCAGCGGACGGACCCATTCCTCCAGACGTCGAGCCTGTTCGGGAGCTGCAGCGCCGCTTTCGCAGACACCGCGAGACCCGGTCAGTGCTCGAGGCACGGATTCAGGAGCTGGAGCGCAACCACGACCGGATGATCACCACGACCAATGCCATGACCTCGCTCGCAGCGATCTTGGCGATGTTTGCCCTGCTTGGCTGGCTGGCAGCACTCGGGGTGTGGGAGATTCCCTGGCTCAAGCCGCAGGAGATCCTTCCCGAGGAGTCCCGGGAGGCGGAAGGGAGGGAAGAGGCTCCCCGCTAGGCCGGCGGGTGCTGCCAGAGCAGGTATCCCCGACGCAGCAACCGCGGGCGTGCGAGGACGCTGGGGTGTCTCTGGGCGAGCTGCTGGCCGGTGGCGACGAAGTGCTGACACGCCCCCCAGGTTCTCAGCGGCGCGGTGCACCGAGCGGCTGCGCGCCAGTCCTCAAAGAAGGTGTGGATGGGCTCACCGGGAACCATTCGATGGATGAGCTGCTTTGGCAGGACTGGTGGAAACATCTCGGGATCGCTCCCGACCTTCCCGAGCCGAGCACTGAACAGCACGCCCTCCAGCCGAAGATCATCGCCCACACGACGCAGCAGGTTGACCACCATGATTCCTCCGGTCGGGTTGCAGGTTCCCTCGACGAGCAGGCCGCCTGGCGCAAGGTTGGCTGACATCTGTGACCAAGCCTCCTCGACGGCCTCAGGTGCGTACTGTCTCAGCACGTTCATTGCTCGGATGAGTCGGGCTGGTCTGGGGATGGAGACGTTGAAGCCACCGCGAAGGAACCGCAGCCCTGGTCGTGCATAGGCAGCCCCGGCAGCAACCCGCTCAGCATCCAGCTCTACGCCGATGACCTCCAGCTTCGGATCGTGTTCCCAGAACCGCTCGGCCATCTCGGCGGTTGTGACCGGCTCTCGACCAAACCCCAGATCGACCACTGGTCCGGTCTGGTGCCACAGCTCTGGCCCAGCCCATATTGCCAGGAAGGCATCGAGACGCCGCAGCCGATTGGGCGCGGTCTTGCCTCGGGTTGGCCGGCCAGCGGGTCGAGAGGTGGTGGCGTACATGCGCGGCCTGTATCGTGACTACCAGGTGGTGTGCTGCTCGACCCGACCCGGCTGAGCGGCGCTGCCGGGCGCGCCTAACGCGAGCACTCCCGGAGCCACTGCGACCGCGAAGCCGAGCTGATCGCCGGTCGTGGTGCCGGAGAAGGTGGCTGCTGGGCTGGTGAGATCGCCGCTGGTGTACAGCGCTGCGGCCCCCTCCAGCGACTCTCCTGCTGCCGGGCTTCCGATGAGGAGGTCGGCGATTCCATCGCCGTCGACATCCCCAACAGCAAGCGCCGCGCCGAACCGTCCGGTCCCGCTCAGGGTCGCCTCGATGGATAGATCTGTGGCAGACAACACGTCGACCCGTCCTGCACCGGGCGCGCCGAGGATCCACTCGGCCAGTCCGTCTCCGTCGACATCACCTGCCGCGAGCGCGAAGCCCGCCTCGTCCTGAGGGCTGAGGCGAGCGAATTGCTGGCTGCCTGCTGCGAGCGCAATGTCTCCGGTGAGCATGCCCACTCCGATGGTCCAGGCGACGCCATCGCTGAGGGCTGCGAGCGCGGAGGGCCTCGCCGGGGTGGTCTCGCCGCCGGCTGCCGACTGCCAGCCGGTGGCGGTTGCGGCCAGCCAGTCATCCGCCCATGCCACCGCCAGACCCGCGCTCCCGCCAGTCAGCAGCGTGCTGCCGTCCACCGTCAGCACTGCTCCGCTGCCGCTGTTGGTGACCGGCGCGCCGATGAGGAGGTCGTTGCCTCCTGCGAGCGCCGAGCCGGTCCGACCGCCGCCAGTGACGACGGGCGTCAGCTTCCCAGACCGATAGCGCAGCACACGTCCCTGCTCCCCATGGGGTGCGCCGATGTACAGGTCTGCCCCGACAAACGCAACAGCGGCACCGAAGCCCTCGCCGTCGGTGCTCCCCACCAGGGGATCGGTGTCGGTGTCGGCGTCGGTGTCGGTGTCGGCGTCGGTGTCGGTGTCGGTGTCGGCGTCGGCGCTGACCTGTGGGGGAGCTTTCGTCTCAGAGCTGGTCAGAGTGCAGCTTGTCGCCAGCAGGACAAGGAGTGATGCAGCCATTGGGATCTCCCGGTGGTCAGCAGAGGCGGGGCGCGGTAAAAGGGCGAGTCGTGTTCACGGAGGTTCAGGATGCCCTCGATTCGTCGGCATATCCACATTGCCGCAGGGCCGCGCAAGGTCTGGCGCGCGCTGACCACTGAAGATGGCCTGACCAGCTGGCTGGCTGACAAGGCCCGGATCGATGGCCGGAAGGGCGGTCGCATCATGATGGTCAACGAGGATGATGATGGCAACCCGGTTGAAGAACACGGGATGATCAGCAAGTGGAGGCCGACCTCACACTTCGAGATCTCCTGGGACAAGATGGGCAAGTTCCCCACCAGCGGCTCGCGGCTGGCCTTTCAGCTCGCCCTGGACGGCGGCGAGACCCGTCTCTCCATCGTACACACCGGCCACGGCGAGCAGTTCGAGGATGCCGATCACTTCAAGCAGCTCGACACCGACTGGCGGCGTGCGCTGAAGGGTCTCCAGGGCATGCTCGACGCAGACTGAAACGCGCTTCACAGCAGGAGAAAAATATGGGCAATCCCTTAGACATGCTCGGTGGAATGGGTGGACTTGGAAACATGCTCTCTGGATTCCAGCAGCGCATGCAGCAGGTCCAGGAAGAGGCCAAGGCCGCTGAATTCGAGGGTCAGTCCGGCGGCGGTCTGGTCAAAGCGGTCTGCAACGGACACATGCAGATCGTCAGCCTGTCCATCACCGACGAGGCCCACGAGGATCGCGAGTTCCTCGAAGACCTGATCATCGCAGCGGTCAACGACGGCATGCGCCAGGCTCAGGAGAACCTCCAGAATTCGCTCTCGGCGCTCACCGCCGGTCTACCGATTCCCCCCGGTCTTCTCGGAATGTAGGTGGTGAGGGTCTGGTGGTCGGTGCTATCCTGCCGCCATGACTTCACTCTGGATGCTCCCGCTCGCGCTGCTGGGCTGCGGCGACAAAGAAGGCCCCTCCGACTCCGCTGCAGGGCTTGGGTGCTTTGCCGAAGAACCCTCGGTCCGCATTGGATCGGGGGAGTCTACGTTTGAGGATGTCGCGTCTGGCGACGGGCTGACCATGGTCCATGGCCCGCAGGGTGGCTGGCACATGCTGGCGAGCATCTGGGTCGAGAACGTCGATCAGATCGTGGAGATTGAATTTACGATCACCGTCAAGAGCACCGGTGCGGTGGTCTCGGACAACAGCTACCGGGTCGCGCTGGTCACGGACGGAGAGTGCGCGGGCTACTTCCCGGGAATGTACGGCTACCTCTCGGTCGGGGACATCGCGGACGGCGAGCTGGACACACCACCGGAGCTGCTGTCGTACGAGACGATGGTCCTCGCCATGACCGTGACCGACGCGGAGGGACGCACGGCCACGACGGAGCTTGAGGTCCTGGCAGAGCCGGACCCGGTGGATGTCGTCAGCAGTGACTCCGGCACGCCGAGCTGACGGCGTGCGGGCAGGACAGCAGCGCCGGTCCGCTCAGCAAGACACCCCGGCTGAAGCCCTCACTGCGGCACTGGCAGCTCCAGCGCCTCCAGCACAGCCCGCAGCAGCACATCTACCGGAGCGGGCTTGGGCACCCGAGCGGTCACCCGCTCTCCGAGGACCTCCAGCAGCGCAAAGTCAGTGCAGGCGGTGTGTGCGAGGATCTTCGGCGCAGGAGAGACTCGGTCCAGCTCATCAAGCAGGACGAGTCCGCCGAGGTGAACCAGGTTCTCGGCATACCGTCGTGCCCGGGGGCCGATGGCCTCGCGGGGCTTCTGGCCCAGCGGGATGAAGATGTCCGTGACGACAAGATCGAACACCTTCTCGTGCAGCACCTTCACCGCATCTTCAACCGAGGTGACCACCAAGACCTCGGCACCCAGTGCCTCTTCGACCGTTCGGCTGACCAGAGAGACATGCTCTGGATCATCGTCAATGAACAGAATTCGCATGTGGTGACCTATCCGATGCGTTGGGGCTGCGGGGTGTCGAGGCTGTGTCAGTCACGGGACCTGCCGCCGCTACGGCAGCTCGTACAGGGTGACCGCTGCCTCGCGCTCTGAGCCGCTGCGGGTCAGCGTGAACGTGACCACGTCTCCGGGCGACCGCTCATCCAGCGCGGTGTACAGGTCGTCGTAGCTGCTGACGGGCTGTCCATCGACTGCGGTGATGATGTCGCCGGGCATCGAGCGTCGCCCGACCTGCTGAATTCCAGTCAGTCCGGCATCTGCGGCAGGAGAGTCCTCCAGCACCCGCTCGATGACCACTCCCTGAAGACCGGCTCGATATGCCAGCGCATCGTCTACCAGGACCACGCCGATGCCCACCTGCGTCACCCGACCGTTCTCGATGAGCTGCCCGACGATCCGGCGGATGGTCTTGACCGGCACCGCAAATCCGATGCCCGCAGAGCTTCCGGACTCGGAGTAGATCATCGTGTTCATGCCGATGAGCTGCCCCTGCGAGTTCAACAGCGGACCACCGGAGTTGCCGGGGTTGATGCTGGCGTCGGTCTGGATCATGTCCTTGATGGTCACCCCGCCGTATCCCACGACCTCTCTTCCCAGCGCGGAGATGACGCCAGTGGTGAGGGTGTGGTCGAGCCCGAACGGGTTGCCGATCGCGATGGTCTTCTGCCCGACCAGCAGCGGAGCCCCCTGCGGCGGGAGCGCGATCGGCGTGACCTGGCTGGCGTCGACGTTGATCTTGAGGACTGCGATGTCCTTGCGCGGATCTCCGCCCACGTAGGTCGCGGTGTAGCTGCGCTGATCCTGGAGGCTGATCTCGAAGCTCCGCCCCCCGTCGAGGACGTGGTAGTTCGTCACCACGTGCCCTGCGGTGTCCCACAAGAAGCCGGATCCGGTTCCACTCTCCACCTCCACCATGCGCCGGGTCGACCAGTCGGAGACCTGCTGCTTCTGGGTGACAAACACCGTCGCGGGGGCCGCAGCATCGAATATCGAGATGGTGTTGCGCTCGTTCTCGATCAGCGCACCGGAGGTGAGGGGAGCCACCGGGACCACAACCTCTGGGATGGGCGGTGGTGTGGGGGCTGTAGGAGGCGCTGCGAGCGGTTCATCACAGGCCAGCAGGGACAGCATCATCATCAACGACGCGCGCATCTCGAGCACTCCATGGGTCCAGGTTCAGTCTTCAGGTGGTGACATCCCTTCAGCAGGGTGTCATCATCCCTCGCCACAGTGACTCCTCCGTCTTAATCGCAGACAAGAACCTCAGCCTCCGGAGATCCCATGAGCCTCGTCGCGTTGATGATGATTGGCTGCACCCCCCAGGAGCCCGAGGATGTTCGGGGCACTGCTCCTGGAGAGCCGACCACACCGACTCCGCTCGATGTGGACTCCGGAAGCGCGGTGCTCTGCTCAGATGGACCGGCGTTCCCGGATGCTTGGGCGGGCGCGGTGGATCCCGAGCGGGTCACCACGACGCCCTACGACTTCGCTGCGGGCATCGGCGACATCCTCGATGCTGCGCCAGACCAGGATGCTGCCAGCATCGACATCGCTGTCACCGATGCGGTGGTCACCAACTTCACTGAGTTCAGCGGTGAGATCGACCAGCTCTGGCTGGCGGATTCCGGCGGCGGACTCCAGACCTACGGTGTGGACATCAACCTCACCGCTGAAGACGTCGCTCCCGGCGACACCGTGAGCTTCACCGCCACCGAGATCACCACCTACTTCAGCCTCCCTGAGCTGACGGGGCTGGTGGACCTCTCGGTCACCGGCTCCGGTGCGCTGGTCTATGTCGTCGACGGCAACACCACCGCCGTCACGGTCACAGACCACCTCAACCAGAACATCCGGGGCTTCGGAGAGCTGGTCAGCGAGCCCGAGGGCTGCGGCGGAAGCTCCGTCTGTGCCGACTTCTCCTTTGGAGACAACACCATTCCCCTGCGCTTTGCGGAGTCCCTGGGCTTCTCGGCGGGTGACTGCGTGGACGTGCTCGCGCCGCTGACGGTCTACAGCGGCTCACCGCAGCTGAACATCGACAACAACGACTGGGTGAGCGTGTACTGATGCTGACGCTTCTTCTTGCATGCGCCTCGCCGCGCCAGGACCTCGAGTACACCAGCGACTGGGATGATCCGGGCAGCAGCCTGGAGGTCATCGAGCCGGTGTCCTTCACCGACACCCCCTATGACTTCCCTGCGGACTCCAGCGCAGGCATCGGTGCGTTCATTGATGCCGTCTTTCCCGTCTCTGCGGGCAGCATCGCGTTTGGTTCCGACGATCAGTTCGGCAGCGGAACAGACTGCACGTCGCTGCTTGTCGATGAGCTGCCCTGGGAGGTCGAGGCGGTCGTGACCCTTCACCCCCGCTACTACTTCAAGACCAACGGCTGCGACGCCGCCTCCGACGAGAAGTACTACGGCTCGTACTTCATCGAGGACGCCACCGGCGGGGTCTTTGTGCTCGGGGACTCCCGAGTCGCGCACTTCGACGTCGGCACCAAGGTCCGGATCTCGCTGCGTGGGGCTCGGACGGCCTACGGGCTCGACATGATCTACGCCCACGACGTCGTCGCCATCGAGCGCGACGTGACCCACGACGTCTTCTACACCGAGGCTGTCGCAGCCCTGGGAGCCGACGACGTCGGAGAGGTCCGCCGGGTCTCTGGGACGGTCGTCTCCGAGAAGTCCACCTTCGGCGACTTCGAGGTCGAGGCCGACGACGGCACCATCTTCACCATCTCACTGGACTCAGAGCTGAGCCGCCGGGGCATCGGATTCGACCTCGGCACCCGCATCGAGGCCACCGGCCCGGTCATCCTCAGCTACGACGTCTACTCCATTGTCATCATGCGCGTCGGGCAGGTCCAGGCGCTGTAACGACCGACTCTGAGCAGAGCAGACCTTAGGAGGTCCCTTGTTTCTCACCATCTTGACTGCGACATCGTTCGCCCAGACCATTGATCTTGAGTACCGCGAAGGCGAGACCGACGCGCAAGACGAGAAGCTCGTCGTTCACGGCTCCATCGAGTCTCAGTGGCATGAGTTTGACAACCTCGATCTGCAGCTCCTCGACGAGTCCTCCGATCAGTCCATCCTCGACACGGATGATCGCGGCGGCTTTGGCTTCACGGGTGGCTTTGTCGAGCTGAGCTATCAGGCCGACAAGCGGACCCGGATGGTCGTCGCCGCCAGCCATCGCGGGCTCTGGGGCAACGACCAGATCGGCGCGGTCAATGAGTTTGGCGGCTGGCTGTACTTCACCGGCCTGTACATGGAGCACAACAACAAGCTGGGAGATCAGCAGGTCACCGCACGCGTTGGCCGGCAGTTCTACCAGCTCGGCGGCCTCGCTGGTGGCACCGAGTATGCCCTCGCTGACGTCCTCGACATGGTGCTCGTTGAGGTTCCGCTGTCCGATGCCGTCCGCTTAGAGCTGATGCCGGCGGCCATCGTCGGTGGCGCGTCCGCTTACGACAACGCCAATTTCGTGTCGTTCCTCGGCCAGTCCAGCACCACCCTCAATGGCTTCCGCGGTGACAACCGGACCATGCGCTACGGTGGCCTGCTGCACCTCCAGTCCTCCAAGAAGCTCAACGTCCGGGCCTACGGCTACTACACCGACATCGGCGCGCTGGGAACGGGCTCGGACATCTCCTACAACGGCACCCTCGCCAACTTCGTCGACAACGACTGGGTGGCCAACTACGGCGTGCGCGGCAGCTACAAGGCGGGCGCCCTCCGGCTGTTCGGTGCGCTCGATCTCTCCAGCGGCATTGACCGCAAGGAGCTCGTTGCCCGAGACGTCGACACCGACGGCTATGCGATCACCGCTGGCCTCCGGGTCGTTCCTGAGGATGCCGGCGCGTTCGGCCGCCTGGAGTTCTACCAGGCCTCGGGTGCCACCTACGACGCCGACGGCTTGATGGACAGCCACGGCTACACCTCGATGAAGGCCCGACAGGTCGGCGGCACCATCGCGGATCGCTTCATGGGCTGGCACCCCAGCGCCTACGTCGGCATGTTCGGGGTCACCGACAGCCCCCACGACATCACGCGCATCTCCGGCACCCGCTCGATCCATGGTCGGGTCGGCTATCAGGCCAACAAGTGGCGGGTGAGCGGGGCATGGTGGACCCTCTGGGACACCGCGACGACCTTCATCGACCTGTCTGACCTCGACAACATCACCCCGCCGGAGGGCTACTCTCGTGAGGAGTTTGCGGCGCAGGAGCGAGTCGGCGGGATGCTTGGGCATGAGGTCAACCTCGACGTCAAGTACAACCTCTCGAAGAAGACCCGGCTGTTTGCCAACGGCGCGCTGTTCCTGCCCGGTGGCTACTACGACATCCCGGTCGCGCGGGTGGCCGGTGATCAGCTCGGGTTCGATGGCGAGGCGGTGACCTGGGCGGCTTCAGCGGGAACCGAGGTCAGCTTCTGATGCTGTTTCTCCTCCTCGGCTGCAACCCCGACCCCGGGGATCCCACCCAGACCATCGGCTATCGAGACGGCACCGACACCGCGACCTCCAGCGGAGAGCGCGGCAGCGTGAAGATCTCTGAGGTCATGTGGGCTGGATCGGTCTCCTCCGATGGCACCCACGACCCCACCGATCAGTTCATCGAGCTGCGCAACGAGAGCGCCCGACCGGTCAACCTCACCGGCTGGCAGCTGGAGTTTGATGCCGGGGTTCAGGTGACCGTGATCCTCCCGGAGCTTCCGCTCATCGAGGTGGGGGAGCACATCTTCCTCGCCACCAAGAACACCGGCTGCTTCCCGGCACCCGATGCCCTGCTGCCCGAGCTCAACCTCCAGTACGGCGAGCCGTTTCGCATCACCCTCGTCGATTCTGACGAGCGCCTCATCGAGCCGGTCGGAAACTCCGGCAGTCCGCCGTATGCTGGCGGCTACGATCTGGTCCGCTCTCGGTCGATGGAGCGGGTGGAGCTGATGTTCGGCGGCTCGGGCATGGAGCCTGGGAGCTGGCACTACTACACACCCGCTGAGGTCGATGTTCCCAACAACGACCGCATCGCTGCCGACTGTCAGGGGCTCACCCTGGCATCTCCGGGACGGCCCAATTCCCCGGACTACTCCGGGGCCTACTCTACCGGGAGCTTCGAATGATCCCGCTGCTCTTGCTGGCCTGTGACGGCCCCCAGATGTCCGAGGCCTTCCACCAGGTCTCGGTGACTCCGACCGACAGCGCCGAGGAGGTCGAGTCGGCCTTTGTCGACAGCATCAACGCGGCGACCATCGACATCGGTCTGATGGTGCCCGGCCTGGAGAGCGCAGCGGTTGTCGAGGCCCTCATCTCAGCGGCTGCGCGCGGGGTGAGCGTCGAGGTGGTCACCGACATCGACTCCTCCGGTCAGTCTGGACTCGTCGCACTGGAGGATGCCGGACTCGTGGTGCAGTACGCCGACGACGCGGTGACCTACTTCGACTTCGCGATCAATGCCGACGTCTCCTGGTCCTCGGATCAGGTCGTGATGAGCAACACCGTGCTGGTGGTCGATGAGGTCGACGTGCTCTCCGCCAGCACCCTGAGCGAGGGGGAGGGAACGCGCCTGCTCTGGCGGGGACGGGGAGAAGACATCGGCGGTGACTTTGCCGCCGAGCACAACCAGATCTACGGCGGCACCGATGCCTCCGCGCGCACCGCTTTCGACAGCCTCGCCAAGTCTGTCACCGATGCCCGCTGGTCCTACCCGACCCAGACCGATCTCTCCCTGGAGCTGTGGTTCGGCCCCCAGGAGCGCCTCATCAAGCGGATGATCGACTCAGCCTACAGCGCGCGCGGCAGCATCTGGCTGATGACCGATGATCTGGCCGACGAGGGCATGATCAATGCCCTCTACGCCAAGGCTGTCGATGGCTTCGACGTCCGGGTTGTTGTCGGTCCGAATTTTGGCCTCTCTTCGCCCAACAGCTCTGCGATCCTGACTCGGGAGACTCCTGGGCTGCAGAAGCGCGTGCTCTCAGATGTGGTGGTCCCGACCATGATGCTCGTTGATCTCAAGCGCGACCGAACCGGCCGCTACAACACTGCCCGGGGCATGATGCTCTCGCACCCGGTGTGGTCGGCCAACCGACTGTTTGCTGGAGCGGAGGTGGTCACGGACCAGCTGGTCGACGGGAACCTCTGGGTCCTCAATGACTTCGGCGCGCCCAGCCCGGAGCTGACGGACCTGGAGGCTGCCTTCGAGGCGGCATGGGAAGCGGGGGTGGCGCTGTGATTCCCTTCCTCCTCGCCGGCTGCAACCCGGCCCCCTCAGATGACGATCTCGACACCACCCGCGGCAACACCATTGAGGTGATGTTCAACGACCCGGGGACCCGCGATGAGAACGCCTGGTGGGATCCGGACGCTGTGCGCTCGATGATCGAGCTTGTCAACGCCGCGAAGACCTCCATCGACTTTGCGGTCATGGGCTTTTCCTATGAGCCTGTCGTCGATGCCGTGATCGCTGCACACGATCGCGGCGTCGTTGTCCGCATGGTCGGCGATGCCGGGCACCTCTACAACGACGGCTACGAGCGGCTCGACGCGCGCGGAATCCCGATGGTTGTCGGCAACCTCAACCACATCATGCACGACAAGTTCATGATCGTGGACGATCGGTTCGTCTTCTGTGGCACCTCCAATTGGACCCCCACTGACCTCATCCGAAACTCCAACAACTTCGTCAAGATCGACTCCACTGCCATCGCTGATGACTTCTCCGCAGAGTTTGAGCAGATGTACAGCGGGGTGTTTGGCAACAACAAGGTCGAGCTTGCCAACGAGCGCTCCTACCAGGTCGGAGACACGGAGGTTGAGGTCTGGTTCTCGCCCAACGAGGACGCGATGGGACGGATCCTGGAGCTGGTCGATGCCGCTGAGACCAGCATCCGCTTCACCATCTTCGCCTTCACCAAGGATCAGGTCGGCAGCGCGTTCATTCGCAAGCAGGAAGAGTTCGACGCCCTCAATGCTGCCGACGGAACCTCCGAGCTTCCCTTCGAGGAGCGCCGCAGCGTCGCCGGGGTCGTCGACCGCTCTCAGCTCCACAGCAACGGGCAGTACCACGAAGTCTACCGGCTGCTCTCCGCAGGCATTCCGATGCGGTTGGATGGCAACAACACCTCCATGCAGCCTGGCGACTACCAGGCCGGCGGCGGGCGTCTCCACTCCAAGACGATGCTCATCGACGCCGAGGGAGAGGAGCCGATCGTCATCACCGGATCGTTCAACTGGTCCTCGTCGGCGACGGTCTCGAATGACGAGTTTCTGCTCGTCCTCAAGGGCGGTCGGGTCGCGCAGGAGTACGCGGACTACTTCACCTCGCTGTGGGACAACGGCTTCGAGATGGGAGACAGCCGCATCGCGGATGGCTCGATCGCACCGGGTGACGTGATCATCAACGAGATCATGTGGTACGGCGCGCACTCTGGAGACGATGAAGGGTACGACGAGTTCATCGAGCTGAGGAACACCACTGCTGAGGACATCTCACTCGACATGTGGCAGATTGCTGGCGTCGATGACTTCGTGGTTGGCCTGCCGCCGGGCAGCACGGTCCCGGCCTACGACACCTTCCTCATCGTCGATCACACCCTCGAAGCCTACGAGGACGGCGCGCCGCAGGATGAAAGCAGCGCCTACCTCTCCGGCGATATGGTGGTCAACGCCTTCAACGACAACCGACAGTCACGGCTGTACTTGAAGGATGGAACGATGGAGCTGTTCCTGCAGGACCCGGACGCTGCGGTGGTGGACACGGTGGGTGACGGTGGACCGCCGTTTGCCGGCGGTCCGGAAGGCGACGTGGTCCGGTCGATGGAGCGGCGTCAAGAGTCTGGCGATGGCACCCTGCCAGAGAGCTGGTACAGCTTCACCGGTCCGGTCGGCACCGGCGTGGTCAACCCGGACTATGCCCAGGAGATTCTCGCCAGTCCAGGCGATCGGAACAGCGCCGAGTAGGCGGCCGGTCTCCGCTGAAGCCTGCGGCCGTGCTGTTGTTGCGTCCGCGCGACATGTGGGGCTCCTGTTGTTGTGCAGCGCCCAGGCTCTCTCGGTGACGCAGCCGAGCGCCGGTCGCGTGTCTCGCCGACGATCAGGAGTGCGCGCGCGCCAGCTTCTCTGCGATGTCGTCGATCATCGACGTGGCCTCTGCCGGAATCGTGCCGGTCGTGCTCAGGGCTGCCTCCAGATCGAACAGCTCTCGCAGCAGCGCGCCCTGGATCGCAGCGCTGAGCGTGGCTTCTACGACCGCTCTCCGCAGGTCCCGAATCCGAACAATGAGCGTCATGCTGGGGCCGACGGGCTCGGCGGTGGTCAGGTGGTTTCGGGCTGTTCCCAGGGCTGCGAGCGTGGCCGACAGCCGGCGGGTGCGCACACCCCAGGTCACGCCAGCGATGGCGAGTGTGTAGGCGCCGGCCATCGCGGGAAGGGCTGAGAGGTTGAGCAGGGCATTGGGATCGGAGCCCATGACGCGGAAGATGAGCGCGGTGAGCGCCAGGATGGCGGTCGCCTTGAGCCACTCTCTCGGGATCACGTCTGCGCCGGCCAGCTCCGCCCTCAGTCCTGCCGCCGTGTAGCGTGCGAGCGATGCCGCAGGGGCACCATCCGTCACCTCCAGCGGGACCGGCAGCCCGGCAGCGATCAGCGCCTGCGCTGTGGGACGATCGGTGCGCGCCCAGGCGGCGAGGACGTCACGGTCCAGGGCTGCAGCGACCTTGTCCGGCAGAAAGATGGAGGAGGGCATGGCGGTGATGCTACCCCACATCGCCTGCTGGCGGATTATTCTGCACTCCCGCTTTCCGAGAGGCCCCAGATGAAGCTGCCGCCGCCGTTTGAGTACCAGGAGATGTTTCCCCACGCCCACCCGGTGAGTACCCCGTGGCGCAAGCTCGACATCGACGGTGTGACCGTCAGCGAGTGGCGCGGTCGAACGGTCCTCGATGTCTCGGGCAGCGTGCTCACCGAGCTGGCTCGGACTGCGATGCGGGACGTCAGTCACCTCTACCGTCCCGGGCACCTCCAGCAGCTCCGCGACATCCTCGAGGATCCAGAGGCCAGCAGCAACGACCGCTTCGTCGCCCGCTCCCTCTTGCTTAATGCCAACGTCTCATCTGCGGGGGTGCTGCCGAGCTGTCAGGACACCGGCACTGCGATCATCATGGGCAAGAAGGGCCAGTTCGTGTTTACCGACGGAGCGGACAAGTCTCACCTCTCTCGGGGGGTCTACCGGATCTACACCGAGTCCAGCCTCCGCTACAGCCAGCTGGCGCCAAAGAACACCTTCGAGGAGTCCAACACCGGCACCAACCTCCCGGCACAGATCGACATCTACTCGGAGGGAGAGGACGAGTACAACTTCTTGTTCGTCGCGAAGGGCGGCGGCAGCGCAAACAAGACCTACCTCTACCAGAAGACCAAGGCCCTGCTGAACCCAGAGTCCATGCGGGAGTTTCTCCGCACAGAGATTCCCCGGCTGGGCACCGCAGCCTGTCCGCCCTACCACCTCGCGGTGGTCATCGGTGGCACCTCCGCTGAGGCCAACCTCAAGACCGTCAAGCTCGCCTCCTGTCGCTACCTCGACGATCTCCCCACCGAGGGAAACAGCCTCGGTCACGCCGTCCGCGACGTGGAGATGGAGAAGGTGGTCCTCAAGATCACACAGGATCTCGGCATCGGCGCCCAGTTCGGCGGCAAGTACTTCTGCCACGACGTGCGGGTCATCCGCCTTCCTCGGCACGGCGCAAGCTGCCCGGTCGGCATCGGCGTGAGCTGCTCGGCAGACCGTCAGATCAAGGCGAAGATCACGGCAGAGGGAGTGTTCCTGGAGGCCCTCGAGACGGACCCCGCTCGGTACATGCCCCCGGTCCAGTCCGAGACGCTCTCCGAGGAGGTGGTCCAGATCGATCTGAACCGCCCGATGGATGAGATCCGCGATGAGCTGAGCCGTCACCCGGTCAAGACCCGGGTCAGCCTCTCGGGGCCGATGATCGTCGCGCGCGACATCGCCCACGCCAAGCTCCAGAAGCTCATCGACTCTGGCGAGGGGCTGCCGGAGTACTTCAAGCAGCACCCCGTCTACTACGCTGGTCCGGCCAAGACGCCGGACGGCTATGCATCGGGAAGCTTTGGTCCGACCACTGCCGGGCGCATGGATCCCTACGTGGGCCCATTCCAGGCCGCTGGCGGCAGCCTGGTGATGATCGCCAAGGGCAACCGCTCTCGTCAGGTCACCGATGCCTGCAAGGCGCACCGTGGCTTTTACCTCGGCAGCATCGGCGGTCAGGCCGCAGTCCTGGCCCATGACAACATCAAGAAGGTCGAGTGTC
This sequence comes from Myxococcota bacterium, assembly GCA_029251165.1. Classification (GTDB taxonomy): domain Bacteria; phylum Myxococcota_A; class UBA796; order UBA796; family UBA796; genus JAQXDW01. Next base: position 121,060 of record JAQXDW010000113.1, on the reverse strand, counting down.
TGGCCTACCCGGAGCTGGGGATGGAGGCCATCTGGCGCATCGAGGTCGAGGACTTCCCTGCATTCATCGTCGTGGACGACAAGGGCAATGACTTCTTCAAGATGCTGTAGCAGGGAAGACTGCGGCCAGCGGTCGTGAGCCGCTGTGCCCTGATTCCCCGTCCTGATCCAGACTGGAAGACCGTCAGCAGCCGGCTGACGGATCTGACCGTCGTCACCTGGGCGGTGGAGCCGGCCCGGCTGCGACCGCATGTTCCCGATGGGTTCACGCTGGAGCTGCTCGATGGCTCCGCCTTGATCTCAGCGGTGACCTTCTACAACACCACCTTCCGGCCCTACTGGCTGCCCATCGGGCTCTCTCTGGGGCAGACCAACTACCGGGTCTATGTTCAGCGGCAGGGTCGCCGCGGGGTGTTCTTCATCGGCACGACCATCGACACGGCCTTCGTCGGTGTGCCCCGCTACCTGTGGCAGATGCCCTGGCGACGGGCGCGGTATCGCTTCTCGCCTGGAGCGGTCGAGGCGACCGGGGAGTGGCCGATGTCGCTGCGCTATGTCGTGGGAGAGCCGGTGGGGGCGCTGCCGGGGTTTTCCACGCTCGGGGACGGGCTGACGATCCTCACCCAGCCCTGGGAGGGGTACTACCAAGGGGACGACCAAAAGATCGGTCGATACACCATCTGGCATGCCCCGTATGCTCCTCGGACTGCGACGGCGCTGGAGGTGCGGTACGGCCTGCTGGATGCACTGGACATCGTGCCGCTGGCGGCCCAGGGGCAGGTGCACTCCGTGCTGGCCGAGGCGGAGACGCTGTACCACGTTCATCTCCCGCCCCGGTGGCTCTCTGACGGGACACCCAGGACTGTGTGAGGCGACCTCCGCCGGCTAGTCACAGCTCCCCAGCACGACCCGGACGTCATCGTCTGCCTCAATGCAGGCATCCTGAGCTGCGGCGTGGTCAAACAGCGCCTCCCGCAGCAGCGGTCCACGCTCCAGGATCGTCGCACCGCTCAGCGCGGGGCCGAGGTGATCGCCACCATCGTAGAGAAAGTCAGTGGTGACCACAGCATACGTCTGCTCTGTGCGGACGGGCTGTCCGGCAATCTCGACAAAGCACAGCCGATCCCGCTCCCACTCCGCGACCGCTCCGTCCCCGTCGAGATCGCTCCCCCCCGTCCGCTCCGGATCGTAACCATACCGGCCTCCTGCGAGCTGGAGGACCCCGTGTCCACCCGATGACCCCAGCCGCATCAGGGTCATCACCTGCGCACCGGTCAGCTCCAGCACGACCAGACGATTGTCGAACGGCATCACCGCCTGGAGGTGCTCTCTGCGGAGGGTTCCCGCCGGAACATCCGACCGCAGGCCGCCAGAGTTGGTGATCGCGAGGTCTGCCTGAGGTGCGACGGCGAGCATGGCGTCGGCGGTGAAGTGACCGACCGCGCTGCCCTGGGTCCGGCTGCGGGTCAGCGGCTCCGCGACGCAGCCCAGCGCGTCGCACAGGCTGCCGGCCTGCTCCTCCAGGTGCTCGACGAGCGCCAGCGCGCGCGTCGAGGGGGTGACGGTCATGCCGCCGATGCGCTGAGGAGCGGAGACGAAGGCTGCGTCGGTGCAGCCAGGCTCGGTCGGGGTGTGCGTGATGGTGACGGGGGGATGAAGGATGGAGGCATCTGCGTCGACGCCGTCTGGGCCGATCATCAGGTCGACCCGACCGATCATCCGTCCCTTGGAGCGGCTCTCCAGGATGAAGGTGTCGTCGACGCGGTTGGAGAGCAGGGTGTGGGCATGGCCGAGGACCATGACATCGATGGTTCCCGGGGGGAGGGTGTCGAGGAGGCGGCCGATCTCACCGTCCGGTCGGCAGCCCTCGTCGGGCGTGGAGAAGTCGGTCGGAGAGCAGGATCCGGTGAGGTGGCCGACCACGGCGATCGCATCGACCCCGGCGAGGGCTGGCAGCGCAGCCTGGACTGCGGCGACAGGATCGGTGAACCGGAGGTCTGCGACGTTGCGGGGCAGGGTGGTCTGGGGGGTCTCCGTGGTGGACAGCCCGATGACTCCGAGCCGGAACCCGCCCCGCTCGATGATGGTCGTCGCGGTGATCCCGGGCGGCGCCCAGGGGGTGCCGTCTGCCTCGGTGATGTTCGCAGCGAGCCAGGCAAAGGGGGCATCTGAGGCTGCATCCATCAGGGCCCCACGGAGGGGGTGGGTGTCGGTGCCCCCGTAGTCAAACTCGTGGTTACCGATCGCTGCGGCGTCCACTCCGAGCAGCGCATAGGCAGCGATCGCCCCCGCGCCCTTCGAGGCATTGATCGGCCAGGTGCCCTGGAAGATGTCGCCGCCGTCGAGGACGACGAGGTCGCTGTGCTGGGCGCGGATGGCATCCATGGTGCCGACCAGCCAGGGCAGGCCGCCCGCCACCTGCGCCGCGGAGTCTCGCACCGGCTGCTCATAGAGCGCACCGTGCCAGTCGTTTACGGCGGCGATGGGGAGGAGCACGGGCTGCGGTGCCGGTGCGGGGGTGTGCTTGCAGGCGAGGAGAAGGGTCAGCACATCAGCTCCATTCGGGTTCCCAGTGGGCGACGGTGAGACGCCGCAGCATGTCGCGCAGTCGGCGGCTCAGTAGACTCCAGAGCGTACCCTGGCGGGAGGCGAGCGTGGAGCCGGGGGTGCAGCGCCGTGCATGACCTTTTATCCCCTCCGTCGGCCACAGGAGAGACACCATGGGCTCGGTTACAGCGCTTCTGGCATCGAGGTGATCATGAGACGACTGCGGCGGATCCGCTGGCTCTCGGGCGGCATGAAGCCCCCAAGCACTGTCCCTGGGCCGGTCCTGACCGGCTCCGTGCGCCGCTGCGGCCAATTCACGGCAGCGCACGCCTACGTGCGGAATCCGGCGAGCACTGGAGGAGAGGCGTGATGCGTGTCCTCCATGGCGCGCTCGCCGTGCTGTTTGTCCTCGGTGCCGTGGTCCAGCTCAACGATCCAGATCCGCTGCGCTGGGTGGTGATCTACCTGGCTGCGGCGGCGGTTGCGCTCGTCGGGCGGCGGCGGCGCATGGTCGCTGCTGGTGTGGCGGTGGCCGCGACGGTGTGGGCCATCTCCATCGCTGCTGGCGGGCTGGGGCCGCTGGATCTTGCGGCGCTCTTCGGAGACGCGACGATGAAGACCGCCGGCGTCGAGGCATGGCGCGAGATGCTGGGCCTGGGGCTCATCGCGGCGTATTGTCTGGCGTGTGCGCTTCGGTCAGCTCCGCCAGCTTCTGACGGGGCATGACCCACTGCGGGTCTCGAGCTGCGGCCTCGGTGTACCACTGGATAGCGGCGGTCGGCTGACCGGCCCGCTCTGCGATGACGCCGAGGTTGTACGGCACCCGGGCGTCACGCTCCGCCAGCATGCCCCCGAGGAGCTGCGTGGCTGCTGAGAGCTGTCCGGTCTCGATGAGTATGGAGCTGCGGCTGACCGCGAGGTCGAGCGGAGCGGCGCCGAGTCGTGCCGCTTCGTCGAGCGCGGCCATCGCCTTGTCGTGCTCTCCCTGGTCTCTCAGTTGATCGCCGAGCGCGAGCCAGCTGGCGTGGCTCATGGTGTCGGACCGCATCGCTTCGATGTGATCTGGCGGCAGGGCACCGTCGAGACGGTCGATGATGGGCCGGGCGAGATCTGGACGCCCGGACATGATGTAGACCCCCACCAGGTGCTGCCGGGCCTCGACGTTCTCCGCGTCCCAGAACAAGGCATGCTCGACGAGGACCGTGCGGGCTCTCTCCAGCTCACCGAGCTTCAGCAGCGTGCTGCCGAGGTTGGCGTGGAACATCGCGGTGCTCGGCTCAAGGGAGGCCGCTGTCGTGAAGCTCTCAGCTGCGCGGGACAGCTCCCCGAGGTGGAACAGGGCCTGGCCGCGGTTGTTCCAGGCCAGGGCGGAGGACCCATCGAGGGCGATGGCCTCATCAGACAGGACGAGTCCGCTGCGGGGATCGCCGCTGTCGGTCATCAGCTTCGCGAGGTTGATCTGGGGAAGGGGAGAGCGGGGTGCGGCCGTGCGCCCCCACTGCCACAGGGTGTGCTCTGTCTGCCAGTGCGGGAGAGTGTCACGAACCCCCGCCAGCGCCGCACCGCTCCACAGCACCACACCGACGACCAGCAGCGGACGGCGGACCCAGTCGAGGCGAGCGGAGAGGGCGACCGCCACTCCGACCCCCACCAGCGCGAGCGGGAAGATCAGGAAGCGCTCGGCGATGAAGGCGCCTCCGGTGAGGTCCAGCGGGAGGAGGTTGCTTACCGGAAGCATCGCCGCCAGCCCGGCGAGGACGCGCCAGCCGAGCGGCCCCAGGCGCGGCAGCAGCGCCACAAGCAGGATCAATCCGACCGCGTAGCCGATGCTCGTCGGAGAAGGGGAGACGGGCAGCACGGTGAAGTGGATCGGAGTGAGGCTCCCCATCGGGAGCACCACGAGGCCCAGGTAAGAGGCGAAGGACTTCGCGATGAGCAGGAGGTGTGAGATCGGCTCGCCGGCATCGAGCATGGCCCGCTCATGGCCCATCAGCTGTCCGAGGGCCTGGCTGCGCAGCACGAGGTACACGAGCCCAGCAGTGACGACGGCGCTGTAGGTGGTCCAGCGCTCCCGAGCCACGGCGCGGAAGCTGTCGGCGTCCGCCCGATGCCACAGCAGCAGCGCGAGCGGAAAGGCCGCCGCCATCTCCTTGCTCAGCGCAGCCAGCAGGAAGAGCACCCCGATCGCGACGGGCCGCGCCGTGCCCTTCAGGCCTCGGTCCACCACCAGGATCGCCAGCAACGCTCCGGTCAGCAGGAGATCAAACCGGCTCGAGACAAACGCCACGCCCTCCACCAGCGCGGGATGCAGCCCATACAGCAGCGACAGCCCGATGGGCGCCCAGTCTCGCTCCGGTGGGAGTCGCTGGCGAATGAGGATGAAGACCAGCGTCGTGTTGAGCGCATGCAGCAGGACGTTGATGAGGTGGTGGGCCATCATCGGGTCGGCAGCGCGCGCGCCGAGCGTGAGCGTCCAGACCCCGAGGGGACGAAAGTAGTCGGGGTTAAACGGCAGCGGACCCCATGCCGCCGCCAGCACTCCAGGCTGCAGCAGGGTGTGATCGTCCCAGACCGGCTCAGCAGAGAGAATGGGCAGGTATGCGAGCAGAATCGCGATGGCGGGAAGAAGGGCAAACAGACGACGCATCTCGGGCAGCCTAACGCAGGTCGAGGTATCTACAGGCGATGCTCACGCTCCTCCTTTCCCCCGTCGCCTTGGCTGGTGAGATCCAGATCGAGGGTTCCCCCGCCGTCTTCGCGGTCGATGGTCGGGTGATGGAGTCCACGGCCGCGGGCCTGCGCTCTCCACCGCTCTCGGACGGGGTCCACCGGCTCGATGCCCGAAACCGCTCCGGCGAGACCATCGCGGCCATCGATCTGCAGGTCGGTGCAGATGCCCGTGTTGTGGTCGGCTACTTCGAGGGCTCATTCTCTGTGCTCCGAGAAGAGCCCCTCGTGCTCGGTGGCATGACCGACGGTGCTCCGGGGAGTGTGTCGGTTGTCGGGCTCGATCGCGGCGCATTTGTTGTCCGCCTCGCCGGAGAGCCGCTGCCCTACAGCTACCCCACCCGCTCCTTCGTCGCGCTGGCGCTCTCGCCTGGAGATGCCGGGTTTGTCGTCTGGCTGGAGGGGGAAGAGGTCCTGACCGGGGCTGCATCGGTCTCTTCTGGTCAGCACACGACCTGCACCGTCACCTACGACGCGGAGATCTTCTCTGCCGACTGTGGGCGCTCCGGTCCAGCCCTGACTGCGGACGATGTGGACCTGCTCCAGCCGATCTCCGAGATGAAGCTGCTGGCCCTCATCGAGCGCCTCGCCGCGGCTGGGCGTGGTGCACGCCAGCTGGAGATTCTCACTGAGGCCGTCGTCGAGGCCCACATCACGGCCTCACAGCTCGCCCGGCTCCTCCAGACGTTCCTGCTCAGCGCAGATCGCCTGGAGGCTGTCCGCGTCGCGATGCCGGTCCTCCTCGACCCGGGCAATGCCCACCTCCTCGAGTCCGCGTTCACCTTCGGCGGCGATCGCCGCCGGCTCCGCAAGATGTTCGAGTAGCCGATGTCCTCAAGTCTTCTCTGGCTCGCTGTACCCCTCGTGGTCGGGCTCTGTCAGCCGGTCATCTGGCAGATGAACCTCCGCATCGCCGGACACACCGGCAGCATGGAGTCTGCGGTGATCCTGCACGTCGTCGGGACGGTCTTCGGGCTGAGCCTGGCGGTGGGCGGGATGCGCGGGGAGTGGGCAGGTGGACTGGCCGCCATTCCATGGTGGGCATGGCTCGCCGGTGTGATCGGAATCAGCGGCATGGCTGCAATGAACCGTGCGATCCCCGAGATCGGTGTCGGATCGGCGCTGGCGCTGACGGTGGCGGCGCAGATGGTCTCGGCGCTGGTGTTTGAGCAGAACGGATGGATGGGGGCTGCGCTGCGTGAGGCAACCTGGGATCGCTGGCTGGGTGCGCTCCTGCTGGTGCTGGGGGCTTGGCTGGTGAGCCGGTGAGGGTCTCCTGGCTCATCCCTGTTCGAGACGGCGCGGCCTGGCTAGCAGAGGCGGTGAGCAGCGCGCTGGCGCAGTGTGAGGATGACGACGAGGTCGTTGTGGTCGACGACGGCTCATCAGACCATCCCGCATCGGTTCTGCCGGAAGATCCCCGTATTGTCCTCCTCCAGCAGCCTCCGCGGGGCATCACAGCGGCCCTGGAAGCCGGCCGAGCACGGGCCAGGGGGGAACTCATCGCCCGCCTCGACGCTGACGATGTCGCGATTCCGGGTCGCATCGTGGCCCAGAAGGTTGCCCTCGCTGCCGATCCGCTCCTGGTGGCTGTCGGCGGGCAGGCCAGGCTTGTCGGCTCGCTGGGCACTGGGATGGCGCGGTACGTCGCCTGGGTCAATGCACTGACGGATCTCCACGCCAGCCTGCTGGTGGAGAGCCCGCTGTTCCACCCCGCGGTCACCCTCCGCGCGAGCGCCCTCACGGCGGTCGGGGGCTGGCGGGAAGGCGACTTTCCTGAAGACTATGACCTCTGGCTGAGGCTGGTTGCAGCCGGGGGCCGCATCGCCGCAGTCGAGCAGGTGGTTGTCTCCATCCGGGATCGCGCCGAGCGACTGACCCGGACCGATCCCCGGTACCGTCGCGGTGCATTCACCGATCTGAAGATGGCCCACCTCGCCGCCACCCGCCTGAAGGTGCCGCAGCGGGTCGTGGTCTGGGGCGCAGGGCGTGGAGGTCGGCGCTGGATTCGATGGCTCCTGTCGGAGGGACACCGCGTGCCCGTCGTGATCGATGCGTTCTGCCGCACCGAGCGCCAGGGCGTTGCGGTGGTCGCGCCGGAGCGGCTGGCTGATGTGGTGCTGGACTGCTTGCTCGTTGCGGTCGGTGCGCGCGGGGCACGCGATGAGATTCGGTCCCTGCTCGCGGTGATTCGGCCGCAGCTCCAGGAAGGGCGCGACTGGTTCGCGGTGTGCTGATGCTGTCCTGGTGTTATTCGAGCCCCCTCAGCCCCTCGGAGACCCCTTGATCGTGTTGTCGTTGCTCCTGGCGGCCTGCCAGGAACCATTCTCTGAAGATCGACACGACCTCGTCGGCTTCCGCATCGTCGGCATCGGCGTCGAGGATGGCGTCGCGAAGGCTGCGGTCTGGAGCGGCGAGGGGCCGTGGCATGAGCAGACTCCGACCTTGAGCTGGGCGCTGGATGGTGAGCCGCTCGGAGAGGGCTTTGAGGTCACGGTGCCAGCGGAGGAGGGAGTGCTGTCGCTCACCGCCACCAGCGCCAGCGGTGAGGAGCGAACTGCGGTGGTGGACGTTCGATCGTCTGGTGGCGCGCTCACGGTTGCTCGGCAGGCGGTCGTGATCGACGGGCTGACCCTTGAGGAGCGGCGCGCGGTCACGGGCAGCAACATCGAGACTGCCGCGCAAGCTGGTGAGGCTGTTCGCCTGACGCTCTCCACGCTCTCGGATGTCGAGAGCGCCCGCTGGATGAGTGCTGGCGGTACGATCATGGAGCTGGAGGCGGACACCGCAGACTTCCTCGCCGAAGACATCGTGATCGACGATGGCGAGCTGATCTCGCGCGAGGATGCCGGCGTCGGCCGCTACCCACTGCTCGCGCTGGTCATCGACGGGCAGGGCGGGAATCGCTGGCTGTGGACGGATGCTGCGGTCGGCTCAAGTGAGCTCTTGCTCCGCCACGAGGGGCGTCTGGTGGTCTCAGACGCCGCAGCCGAGCCGGGCCTGATCGCCGCGACGCTCATCGAGGATGCCATCGGCGGGGTCGGGCTGTCTGACGTGGTGCCGGTCACAGACACCGCCGAGCAGGACGACCTGCCGTGCATCCCGGCTGTGCCGATGTCCCTGTCCTGGATCGCTGAGGGCCGCTGTGCTCGAGCCGATGTGCTCGGCGCTCGGGTCGTGCTGGAGGTCTGGTGATCCTCTTTCTCCTCAATGCTGCGCTCGCCGCAGAGCTGACCGGTGAGATCCGCCGGCGGGGCAGCGGAGATCCGATCCCGGCGACCCTCACCGTCGACGGCGCTGTGGCTGGTACCGCCACTGGTCGGGGTTCGTTCTCCATCACCCTGCCCGATGGCGAGCACGAGCTGACGGTGACCGCAGAGGACTACCGACCCGTGACGCTTCGGGTGCGCCTGCCTGGAGAGCCCGTTGAGGTCTGGATGGACCCGGCGATCCCCGAGCTTGAGATCGTCATCGAGTCCGAGCGCCCCTCGCCACATGCCGTCCGACAGATCCTCGATCGAGAGCGGGTTGAGCAGACTCCGGGCACCTTCGGCGATCCGATGCGGCTGCTCCAGTCGCTGCCTGGCGTGGTCGCCACCCGAGAGTACAGCCCCTCCGCTGGAGAGGTCGTCATCCGTGGCTCGGCTCCCGCAGAGTCTCGGATCTACTTCGACGGCGTCGAGATCCCGTACCTCTACCACTTCCAGCAGTACGCTTCGGTGGTCCACACCCGGCTGCTCGACGAGGTGGCGGTCTATCCATCGGCCTTCGGCGCGCCCTATGGCGATGCAACCGGCGGGGTTGTCGCTGTCTCCACCCGAGATGCCGAGACCGATCGGGTCCACGGAGAGGTCTCCGCCAACCTCATCACCGCCGGGGCCTACCTGACCGCGCCGGTTGGCGAGAAGGGCGCGGTGTCGGTCTCCGGGCGTCGGAGCTATGCAGATCTGCTGGAGAGCGAGAACGACCAGTACACCCTCTGGCCAGTCTTCTGGGACTACCTCAGCCGCTACGACCACTCCTTCTCTCCGGACAGTCGTCTCTCTCTGACCGCCATTGGCTCTGGAGACGCCTACGGGCGGTATGCCGGGGATGCTGCCGTCCTCGATCCGCTGGAGCAGGAAGAGAACCCATCGTTTGAGTTCAGTCGACGGTTCCATGGGGTCATCCTTCGGCACCGGCTGACCTCGCCGGTCGCTGGGCTGACGACCTCCGCAGCGTTCGTCGACGATCTCTGGCAGGGCGAGCTGTCCACCGCCATGCAGGCGCGCGCCGAGCGGTATGCCTGGCTGCGCCACAGCGCGGTCCTGTTCGCATCGGACGACTACCAGCTCGCGGTCGGCCTGGAGGGCAAGATGGTCTGGCTCGACCGCCAGGCGGACACGGATCGTGCCTGGGCGGAGCTCGGCGGTGAGGCGCCGCTTCTGGCCCGTGGTGTGGCGGTCAATGAGCAGCTCACGCAGCTCCGCACGGGGATGTGGCTGGAGCCCCGCATCGCCATCGGTCCCGCGACCCTTCAGCCTGGCGGACGCCTTCAGTGGGACACCGCCACCTCCACCGTCACCCTCGATCCCCGCATGACCGTCCAGGCTGCATTCTCCGGAGACTGGCTCCTGCGTGCCGGCGCGGGTCGCTACAGCCAGTCGCCCGAGCTCGATGCCCTCTCGCCGGTCGCTGGTGATCCCGATCTCCCCGTTGCCCGCTCCGAGCACGTCAGCGTCGGGGTCGACAAGACCATCGCGAGCCGGTGGGAGGTCGCTGTGGACGCCTGGGGGAAGCGGCTGCACGATGTCCTCGTCGAGGAGCCGGGGGCCACACCCACTGTCGAGGAAGGGACTGCGGTCGGCCTGGAGCTGACGAGCCGCTATCGCCTCCGCGAGCGCTTCTTCTCCTGGGCCTCCCTCACCGTGGGGCGGGCGGAGCGCGGCGGCGTGGTGTTCTCGTTTGATCAGCCCTATGCGCTGAACCTGGTCGGCAGCTGGGAGTTTGCGCCCCGCTGGGACATCGGTGTTCGGTATCGCTACGCCTCAGGTCTGCCCTACACGCCCATCGTCGGGAGCACGTATGACGGGACCTCCGACAGCTACTTCCCGATCCTCGGGGAGACCAACTCCGTCCGGCTGGAGAACTACCAGAAGGTTGACCTCCACCTCGGCCACGAGATCCCGCTGAGGCGCTGGACCCTCTCGATGTACCTGGAGGCCTGGTTTGTTCCGCCAGGCGCCAACACCCTCTACCCCGTCTACAGCTATGACTACAGTGAGCAGGCCCTCGTGGTCGGGCCGGCCCTGGTCCCGCTGGTCGGCGGACGCGCGGAGTTTTGAATGCCTGAGAGCAACGAGAAGCGGTTCGAGGAGCTGCTGACCTTTCCCTGCCTGTTCGTCTTCCGGGTCGTCGCCCACACCGGAGAGGAGACGAAGCGCGCCTGCGAGGCTGCGCTGCTGGCGGTGCTGTCTCGACCCGCAGAAGGGGTGGAAGTGAAGCCGTCTTCGAAGGGCAACTATCAAGCCATTCGACTCGGGGTGACGGTCATCAGCGCTGACGAGATCCGTGCGCTCTACACCGCGCTCAATGCGGTCGAGGGCGTTCGGATGGTCCTGTGAGCCGCTGAGGGTCACTGCTGGTGGAGGGCTCCAGCGTCGAGGTCGATGACGATGCTGCCGGCCGGCCCCTGGTCGAGCGCGAACACTGTGTCGGTGAGATCCAGGACCTCCTGGCCGCACCGCACCATCAGCACGACCTTTCGGGGGGCGCCGATCTGGAGGACAAACTGTCCGGGGCGGTCGAGAACGATGCTGCGCAGCACGCCGCCCCCCTCCGCTGGATGAGCCTCGATGGTGATGGGCTCGCCGGTGCTGGCGGTGTGCTTGAGCATCCCCTGGATGCGGATGCCATCGGCGCTGGCGGTCTGCAGGCCGGTCACGGGGCCGGTCTGTGGGCTGCCCTGGACGAAGCGGTCGGTGTAGGTCGGGAGCGCGCTGCCGTCTCCCTTGGTGTTGATGACGGTGCCTGCGGCCCACGGCGTCAGGACCGCGACCAGCGCCTCGCCCATCAGCCGGTGACCAGCGACGGTGGGGTGCATCTCGTCGAGGAACAGCGCGTCCTTGGAGAGCCCGCTGTCCCGGAAGAGCTCAGGAACCTCGATGATCGGTGCGCCGTGGCGCGCAGCGGCCTGCCGCATCACCTCACGGTAGGGCGTCCAGGCTTTCTCTCCTCCGACATGGGTGCGCACATCTTCTTCATTCGCCAGCAGCAGGAAGACGATCTCTGCGCCGACCTCATCTGCGATCCCCGCGAGGATCTCCAGGTTCTTGGCATAGTCGTTGATCGCCACCCGACGCAGGCCGATGTGTTGCTGGCTGCCGACCTGCCAGCTCACCGTTCGGATCTTCTTTGACCGGGCGCGAACCCGCAGCTTCCAGTCCGCCACCCGATAGACCGCGCTGCCCGACAGGATGCGCTGGAGCCGTGCAGTGGGACTCCGCTCGTAGCCGGTGGTGGTCGCGAGGAGATCCCGATCGACGAACGAATCGAAATTGTTGTCGGACCAGATGTTGCCGATGACGATGAGGTCTGGGTCGGTCTTCAGGGCCCTCAGGCGCAGCAGGTTGATGCTCTGATAGCTCGAGTAGCCTGGTATCGAGGCATTGATGGCCTCGACCTCTTCTCCAAGCTGCTCCGCGGCGACTGCGGAGAACACCGCCTCCTCACGGACCCCGAAGCCGAACACGCTGGAGTCTCCGGTGGTCAGTATCCGGCGCACCCCGTCGGGCTTTGGCAGGACCGGCTCTGCTCCACGAAGACCGAGGCTGTTGATGCGAACTTCTACGCCCTGCTCGTGCCGAATACCCGGTGCGAACTCGAACAGGAGGTAGGGGTTGCCGCGCAGGGTGGGGGCACCTTCATGATGAGCTGGAGGCGGGGATGCCCAGGCCTTCAGCTCGGCACGGTAGAGCATCCGAACGGCGGACTCGACCAGCAGCAGCAGGCCCATCGTCGTGACCGCCCCGTACAGCAGCCTCCGGGGGAGGGAGAGGCGCCTCATGGGGTGATGCCCTCAGCGGCGGCGAGCTGAAGCTCGATGAGGCGGAGGTTCTCGCGAGCAGCGGCGTTGCCGGGCTCCTTGAGCAGCACATGCCGGAAGGACTCCCGCGCGGTCTCCAGGTCACCGCGGAGCGCGCGGACATGGGCGTAGCCACCGTGGGCGAGGGTCAGGTCGGGATCGAGGAGCACCGCGCGCTGGTAGTCTGACTCTGCTTGATCGAGCTGCTCCAGCTCAAAGTGAGCCCGTCCCCTTAAGAACCACGCGAACCCGCCGCCATCAAGCTGGCATGCCAGCTCTGCCTCGGCCAGCGCTCGCACCGGCTGATCGAGATCGAGGTAGACCTGTGCGAGCGCGGTGTGTGGTGTGGGCTCGCTGCCCCCGGAGAGGGATGCCCCGCGACGGAGGCTGCGCTCGGCATCCTCGGCACGCTGGAGGCCGAGGAGGAGAGTGCCGAGGCGATGGTGGGCGATCCAGGACTGCGGGTTGGCGGCGACAGCGCGCTGGAGGTGCTGCTCAGCTGTGGTGAAGTCGCGGCGCTGGTGAGCGAGACGGGCGAGCGCAGTCAGCGCCGCGAGGTCGCCGGGTTCGCGCTCCAGGGCATCCTCGAAGTGGGTGCGGGCGGCGTCCTGATTCAGCTGTCCAGCAGCGATCTGGCCCATCGCGATGAGCGGACGGGGGCTGTCGGGAGAGAGCATGCGCGCAGTCGTGGCGTAGCGAGCTGCTGCATCCCACTTCGGGCTGTCTGGACCCTCCTTGCTGGCCTCAGCGATGGCCTGCCGGGCTCCTGATAAGTGTGGTTCGATGAGCGGATCGAGGGTCTCAACGGACAGCGTGGTTCCTTGGATCTTTTCCGCCTGCTCAAAGACTCCGGCCATGTTTCCGCTCGCAGCCTCGGTCAGCAAACCCAGGAGGGTCCGCCGGGTCTGCATGCGCTCGTCGAGCACGCTGGCTTGTGCTGCAGCGTCATCCATCGACCAGACGGCACCAGGCTCGGCCGGATGTGCGGTGAGGTTGCCGATGTGGAGGTGAGGGCGCGAGAAGATGGCAGCGGGGAGGGCCAGGGGACGATGGACCCCCGCGGCTTCATGTGCCCAGTCGCGTGCGCTGGCCTTGTCGGAGACTGCGAGACTGGCGAGATCGAGGGGATCGGCCATCTCCAGATCCGTCAGCACGGACTCTCCAGCGCGCGAGAGCACCCGCGACAGCGGAATGGGTTCCTGTGAGCCGACCACGATGAGGGTGTCTGCTCCAGCGGGCGGAAGCCAGAGCTGAACCTGCTCGAAGGTCTCGCTGATGTCGGCAACCACGGCCTGTGGGGTGCCGACATCCCACCAGGAAAGGTGAATGAGGGCGATATAAACTCCGCCTGGGTTGAGGCGGTTGGCTGCGCGTCTGGCGTCCGGGATGCTTCGAGCGGCGTCGGCCCACGGGCTCCTGATGATCTCGACGACTGCATCGAGGTTGCTGGAGGTTCGAAGGACAAGCTCCGGGTGTGCTGGGATGAGCTGAACAGCCGGGCTCAGCCAGGTGGTCTGTCGCATGGGATCAAGACGGGCAATAGCTTGGGTTACCCCTGGCATCGGAGTGGCGATTCGGACCTGTCTGGGGCGGTGCATCAGCAGCGCGGTCGCGGCCTCGCCGAGGTCATCTCCGAGGAGCACCATGGCGCCAGGCGTCTCGGGCAGGAGGCCGGCGAGGTGTCCGGCGAGTCCCTCTGCGGTGGCTGCTCTGCTGGGGGTCTCCGAGATCAAGCCATCCAGCTCTGCCATGACGCGACCGACGCTGCGCTCTGAGACCGATGAATCCCAGGCGGACGCTGGTGCGTGGACCGCCAGAACGCCCCGTGCGCTCCAGCCAGCCAGTGCAGCCCGCATGGTCGATCGGATCTCGATGTCCTCCGCACGCGCTGATGGGGTGCGAAGCCGAGAGTAGAGCCCCTCGCTTGCGAGCTCTGAGGAGGGCCCTCGGTCGCTGAGGAACACCCCGATACCCGCTGCGGCCACTGCCAGTCCGACCACACGAGTAGGTGTGTGGCTTGACCAGAAGATGACCAGCACACCCACCACACCGATGAGGACTGGTGGAGCCTGGGGGGGCAGGTCGAGCAGCGCAGTGCCCAGGCCGATGGTGAGGCCAAGCAGTGCGAGCGGTGACGGCGTTCGACCCCATGCTCCGCCGGCTGCACCGCCGACGCCCAGGCCAAGCAGGACGAACGGGAGAAGAAGCAAGAGGCGCCCGTGCTCTGCGGTGATGGCTTCCTGCGAGAGCGACAACAGCACCACCCAGCTCGCGCCCCAGCCTGCCCAGACCACCAGCAGGCTCCCAGCGCCCAGCAGCAGGCCGGCAGAGCCGGGGAGTGGGGCCAGCCGTCGTGTCAGCGCGGCACCGGGGACGGCGCCGACAAGAAGAGCCAGCGCAGAGGCTGGAGTTGGATCGAGCATCCCGCGCAGGCTCAGCAGTCCGACGGTCCCTGCTGCTCCCGCCAGGAGCACACCTGGCACCGAGGAGAGCATGCCCCGAGAGCTCGGAACATTGGGAAGTCTACGACCACCCCATATTGCCATCAGGAGACCACAGACCGTCAGCGCCCCGATCGGAGCAGGAAGCAGGATGACGAAGAGACCGGGAAGGGCCGCGAGCAATGTCAGGGTCCCTCCCTGAGCAAATGCGCCGATCACTTGAAGCCATGGAAGGCTGCCGAGGACAACGAGCGCCCCGACAATAAGCGCCGAAGCATGCGCCGTCAGACCGGCTTGACCGACGAGAATCAAGCCCGGATCCAACAGAAACAGAAACAGCAGCGGAGCCAGCAGTGCTGCTGCTCCGTGCGCACCACTGCGGACCCGCCAGGGGAGGGCTCCTGCGAGGAATATTCCGAATGAAATTCCTGCAACGGTCGCTATGAGTCCGTTGGGTGAAGCACCGAAATGAGTTGTCGTCAGTCTGAGCCAGAGACCGGCAGTTGCCCCCGCTCCCAGCGCAGCGAAGGCAGGTCTGACGGTGCCAGAAACAGCATGCAGAGGGGTCATTGTGCGCGGCTCCTGGTCCGGTTCGTCACCTTGAGCAGTGTAGCGCCGTGTCGCTGTGCGTCACCTTGTCTGCCCCGGTGTTGACCTGAATCCGTGCCAGTTGCTACAACACCTTCCAACGACAGGCAGGGACGTGGCATCTTCCAGGCACTCCCGGTCTTTATCTTTACACGTCAAGACCATGTCTGATAGATACAAGTCCGGTAAGATGGCGTCACACCGTACCCACGACCCTTTCCCACTCAGCGGAATAGCTTGAATGGCTTCCTTATTCTCCCGAAATCGACAGGTCGTCGGGCTCGACATCGGCTCAAGCCACGTCAAGCTCCTCCAACTTGAGAATGACCGGAGCACAAACCAGTGGCGACTGATCAGCTTCGGCATGACTGAGCTGCCGCCAGAGGCCATCGTGGATGGCTCGGTGATGAACACCAACGTCATCGTCGATGCCATCAACGAGCTCATCGCCCAGCATCGCGTCAAGACCAAGCAGGTCATCGCGTCGGTCTCTGGAAACGCGGTCATCATCAAGCGCATCAACCTACCGATGATGACCCTCGATGAGCTCGAAGAGTCCATCCAGTGGGAAGCCGAGCAGTACATTCCCTTCGACATCAACGACGTCAACATCGACGTTCAGATTCTCGAGGGCGCCTCGGATGATCCCGGGCAGATGGAGGTCCTCCTCGTCGCTGCCCGCAAGGACCTGGTCAACGAGTACATGACCCTCATCCAGCAGGCTGGCCTCAAGCCGATGGTGATGGATGTGGACTCCTTCGCTGTCGCGAACATGTTCGAGATGAACTACGGCAGCGTCGAGGGGGCGGTATCCCTCATCAACATCGGCGCCAGCAACGTCAACATCCACGTCCTCCGTGATGGTGTCTCTGCCTTCACCCGAGACATCGGCATGGGCGGTCGGCAGTTCACGGAAGAGATTCAGCGCACGCTGAACATCTCCTACGAAGAAGCTGAGGCGATGAAGGTGGGCGGCGATGACTCCGATGCCACCTCAATGGTTCCTCAGGAGATTGAGCAAGTTCTCTCATCGGTCGGTGAGAACCTCGCCGCAGAGATCCAGCGCTCTCTGGACTTCTACCTCTCCACGACTGCCGGTGGCGGGCTCTCACAGGTCTTTCTGTCCGGTGGTGCTGCTCGAACTCCGGGCTTGGCCCGGGCCATCTCACAGCAGACCGGCCTCCCCGTCGAGATCGTCGATCCCTTTCGAGCGATTGAAATCGATCAGCGTACGTTCAACCCCGGCTATCTTCGCGACATTGCGCCCCAGGCGGCGGTGGCGGTTGGGCTGGCCATTCGGAGGCTTGGCGACAATTGATCCGGATCAACTTAGTACCCCAGAAGCGCAATCGTCGTCAGGAGACTGTACGGGCAGAGCTGACCTTCGTCGGCGGAGGTGCGCTCCTGCTGTTTGTCATGCTGGGATTGATTCACGGCGTCGCGCTGACCCGGGTCAACACCATTGCCTCTGAGAACGCTGCCCTCGAGCGAGAGATCAGTCAGCTGAAGGAAGTTGCTGCTGAGGTCGACGCTGCGGAGAAGTTCAAAGCGGATCTTGAGCGGAAGCTTCAAGTCATCAAGCAGCTTAAGGCCAACAAGTCTGGTCCTGTTCGCATGCTCGATGAGCTCGCCATGGCGACTCCGGACAAGCTTCAGCTCTCTTCGTTAGAGGAGAAGTCGGGGCGCATCAAGATCGTCGGGATCTCTGTGAGCAATGAGGTCATTTCTCAGTTCCTGAGTAACCTCGAGCAGTCGGAGTACTTCACCGACGTCTACCTCAACGCCATCGAGCAGACCGAGCGTGAGGGGGTCCGGCTGAAGGGCTTCCTGCTCACCGCTCGTCTTGTGGTGCCGGGCACCGGGGATGAGGCGCTCTAGAGCCGCCGGGAGATCACACGTGAACATCAACGTCATCATCGACCGGCTCTCAAAGATCCCCCGCAATCAGCGGTTGGGCATCTATTCGGTCCTCTACATCCTCTTCCTCGTTCTCTACGTCTCGGTGCTCTACATGCCGCTGAGCACAGAGAAGAGCAACCTGGGTTCCAAACAGAACAACCTCATCACAGAGCGTTCGAAGATCGAAGATCGGGTCAAGAACAAGAAGCTGTATGAGATGGAATTGCAGCAGCTGGTCTCCGATCTCAAGCTTGCGCTCAAGGAGCTTCCGGAAGACCGCGAGATTCCAGGGCTGCTTAAGGGAATCAGTGCGCTGGGTAAGAAGGTCGGTCTCGAAGTCCGCCGCTTTACCGTGCTGCCCGAGAACATGCGTGAGTATGTCGCAGAGGTCCCGGTCTCCCTGGAGGTCCAGGGCAGCTACCACGAAGTGGCGATGTTCTTCGACCGACTCTCCAAGATGAACCGAATCGTCTACATCTCTGAGATCGAGATGGCTGAGCCGGAGGAGCGCGGCGGCAAGGTATACCTGACGGTTACTGGAAACGCTGTGACCTTCCGCTTCCTCACTGACGAAGAGATTGCGGCGAACCAGAAGGCTCAAGAGCGTGGCAAGGGCAAGGCCAAGCGCAAGCGAGGTGGCAAGTGAGTGCAGCAATGCTGACTCTGGGTGTCCTCATGCTAGGAGCCTGTGATACTGACGAGCCGCGTCGCGGTGATGCCAACTCCGAGGCTCTCGCCCCGAAGGCACCCACTGCACCCGCCGCTCGCAAGCAAGACCCCCTGGACATCGCAATCGCGGCGCAGGAGGGCTACGTCTACAACCCGATCGGGAAGCGGGATCCGTTCCGCTCC
The DNA here is from genome assembly GCA_029251165.1 of Myxococcota bacterium. Lineage (GTDB taxonomy): Bacteria > Myxococcota_A > UBA796 > UBA796 > UBA796 > JAQXDW01. The sequence continues at coordinate 102,944 of JAQXDW010000113.1, read as the reverse complement.
TTCCTGTCCTTCGGTACCCGTACCGAAGAGACCACGCCGCGCACGCCGCTCCAGAAGTATGAGATCGATCAGTATCGCCTGGTCGGAATCATCTGGGGCGTTGACCGTCCGCGCGCCTTGGTCGAGGACCCTGAAGGGATCGGGCACGTCATGGAGATCGGCACTTACATCGGTCGGAACTGGGGAAAAGTAACCCAGATTACGGCAGGTGAGGTGGTTGTCACCGAAGAATATCAGACCCTCGACGGTGAGCTGGTGGTCAACCCCATCAAGATGGCCCTCGTTGAAGGCGATCTTTAGGAGAATCGATGCGACAGACGCTGAAGAGAACCTCTCTCATTGTTGCGCTCATTGCTGCTGGGGTTGCAGGTCCTGTCCTCGCAGAGGAACTTGCCCTGCAAGAGGTCGAGATTACTCAGGATGATCAAGCTGCAGAGCTGATCATTATGCTGAATAAGCTCACCGAGGGGGCGGCGGTCAGCGCCTTTCGGTCCTCTGACAACCGACAGCTCACCATCGACATTGCTGATGCTCTGGTCGAGCCTGATCTCGGATCGGTTGGCAACGACGGCAACCTTATTGAGAAGGTCGAGGTCGAGAGTGTCGAGGACAACCTCGGCTCGCTCGCTCGGGTTCGGCTGAGCCTTGCCGCTGAGAGTGACTTCACCTTTGATGTCCAGGGTGATCGGGTGGTCGTCCGACTCTCCCGCAACGGTGGCACTCCGGTTTCTGCTGAAGAAGACGAGAGCAGCGCAGATCCGCTGGCCTCAATTTCCTCTGAACCGACGACTGATCGCCCGCCATCGGGCCCCGACGACATTCGGGATGGTGCGGCGCTCTCCTCGCTTGACTTCGTCAACGGTGAGGATGTCTCTCGGGTGGTCATTGGCCTGAAGGGAACCACGACCTACCAGGACTCCCGGCCCCGCTCGAACACCATCATCGTTGATGTTCCCGGCGCGTTTGTGCCCCAGAGCCTCACCCGAGTCCTCGACGCCAGTCAGTTCATCTCGCCGGTTCGCATGGTCCGCGCTTACCGTAACTCCAGCGGCGCGCGCATCATCATCACCCTGCGCTCGACTGCGGAGTACTCCATCACGACCGGTGAAGACATGCTCTATGTCGACATTCCGGTCCCGGCCTCGATGAAGGACGATCGACAGTCTGCCATCGAGTCGGCTGCAACCGTCAGTCCATCAGGTGGCAGCGAGGGTATCGAGAGCAGCTACCGGGACGAGGTCCTCATCGGCAGCAACGGCCGCACGGTCAACCCCCAGGCTGCATTTGGCTCTGGTAGCGGCGCCAACGATCCCTCCGCGCTCGCCGGTGGGTTCATGATCGACTCGACCTCGGCCACCGATGTCCCATACTCCGGTCGTCAGATCAGCCTCGACTTCGTCAACGCAGACATCCACTCGATCTTCAGGCTCATCTCCAGCGTCTCACGGCTCAACATCGTTGCTGGTGATGATGTCAACGGCACCGTCACGGTCCGCATGGAGAACGTGCCCTGGGATCAAGCCCTCGCTGCGATCCTTCAGGCCAAGGGCCTCGCCAGCCAGCGCTTCGGAAACATCGTCCGAGTCGCACCCCTGGAGACCATCAAGACTGAACAGCAGATGGCGCTGGAGGCCAAGCGCGCCAAGGACGAGCTCGAAGAGCTTCAGCTCCTCGTCCTGCCGCTGAACTACTCCACTGCAGACGAGCTCAAGAGCCAGATCGCCAGCCTCATCACCCAGCGGGGATCTCTTGAGGTAGACGAGCGTGGAAACCAGCTCATTGTCAAGGAGACCGAGGGCATCCTCGCCCAGATCCGTGAGCTTGTTCGTCAGCTCGATCAGCAGACGCCGCAGGTCCTCATCGAGGCCCGAATCGTAGAAGCGAGCAGCAACTTCACCAAGGGCCTCGGCATTGAGTGGGGCTCGGAGCTCGATGCCAGCACCTCCACTGGCTACTCCACCGGGATGTTCTTCCCCAACAGCATCGGCGCCAGCGGTGGCTTGGATCGCACCGGCGATCCAATCTTCTACACGCAGGACCAAGAGAGCCTCCTCGTCGATCTCGGACCGGACGGTGCAACCTCTGGTGTGGCCTTCTCCCTTGGCAGCATTCCCGGTCTCATCGACCTCGATGCCCGCCTCCTTGCACTGGAGAGCACTGGCTTCGGCAAGGTGGTCTCCTCGCCCAAGCTGACCACACTCGACAACGAGACCGCGACAGTTTCTCAGGGTGCTCGCATCCCGTTCCTGTCGACCTCCGCTGGTGGTACTCAGGTTCAGTTCATCACCGCGGCGCTCGATCTACAGGTCACCCCGCACATCACCAGCGACAACAAGGTCTTCCTTGACGTCACGATCTCGAACAACCGGGCGGACTTCTCCCAGCTCATCCAGGGCAACCCGGCCATTCAGATCAAGGAAGTCGCGACCCAGGTGCTCGTTGCAGACGGTGACACCACTGTCCTCGGCGGTGTCTTCTCGCTGGAGGAGAGCTTCAGCCAGGGGCGCGTTCCCGGTCTCCACAAGATTCCGCTGCTGGGCTACCTGTTCAAGAACTCCAACGAGTCTCGGATTCGAAACGAGCTGCTGGTGTTCATCACGCCGCACATCATCGGACGAACTGTCGCCGACAACCAGTAGCATCCCGAGGCTTTTGTGCGCAGAGGGATAGCGATCGGTGGATTCATGGCCACAGGCAAGAGCACCGTGGGGCCATTGGTCGCGCGGCAGCTCGGTGTCCCGTTTGTCGACTTGGATGCCCTTGTCGCCAAGAATGCGGGCATGGAGGTTGCTGCGATCTTTGCCAGCCGTGGCGAGCCGGGGTTTCGAGCGCTGGAGCGTGAGGCCTTGGGGAGCGCCTTAGAGCAGGGAAGCATCGTCCTGGCCCTCGGTGGTGGAACGCTCCATCAGCTAAACAACCTGGAGCGCATCCAGGCGGCCATGGACATCGTGATTCTGGAAGCCACGCTGGCGACCATCAAGGCGCGTGGTGGCAAGAGCCGCCCGCTCTGGTCACGCGCCGAGCAGCTCCTCGCGGAGCGCCAGCCGCTCTACCGTCGCGCCGGACCTCAGATCCAAGTCGATGGACTGACTCCAGAGCGCATCGCCAGCCGGGTAATCGCTGCAACAGGCGGGGGAGAGCAAGGATGGTTCTGACCGTTGAGCTTGGAGAGCGCGCCTACCCAATCCACGTCGCTGATGGTGGGCTGGAAGGGCTTGGGGCTGCTGTCGCAGCGTTGCTCCCGCCCGGGCGCGCTGCGTTGGTCACCAACCCCGTCGTTGGTGCTTTGTACCTTGACGCTGCAATGGACAGCCTCACCGCAGCCGGCTTCGAGCCGTTCAGCGTGATGATTCCAGACGGCGAGGCCTACAAGACGGTCGACACCTGGCATGCGCTAATTGAGTCGCTGCTGGCAGCCCGAATGACACGGTCCACACCGATCATTGCTCTCGGCGGAGGGGTGACCGGAGACATCGCTGGCTTTGCTGCAGCCTCGGTCATGCGGGGCTGTCCGCTTGTCCAGGTGCCCACCACTCTGCTCTCCATGGTCGACAGCAGCGTCGGTGGCAAGACCGGCGTCAACAGCCCACGTGGCAAGAATCTCATCGGTGCGTTCTACCAGCCGCGCCTTGTCTACGCAGGACTTCAGACCCTCACCACCCTCGACATCGCCGAGATTCGAAGCGGACTGGGAGAGGTCATCAAGCACGGCCTCCTCCAGGACCCCGCTCTGTTCGCTCTCTGTGAAGAGCGCCCAGAGGACATTCTGGCCTTAAGTCCAGATGTCATGCGTGCTCTTGTCGTGGGCTGCTGTAGGGTCAAGGCTGACGTGGTCGCGCAGGACGAGCGTGAGGGCGGGATCCGCGCGATCCTCAACCTCGGTCACACGGTCGGACACGCCATCGAGAATGCCCTTGGCTATGGTGAGATGCGCCATGGCGAGTGTGTCGGTATTGGCATGCTTGCGGAGGCCCGCTGGGCGGTTGAGGAGCGGGGTTGCGATTCAGAAGTCCCGGTCCGTCTCCGTGCCTGCATGGAGCGGCTTCAGATGCCCACGCGTGCGCCAACCATTGACCACGACCAACTCATTACTGCGGCGCGAGCAGACAAGAAGCTCTCCCGTGGTACACTGTCAACCGCGATCCTCGAGACAATTGGACGCGTTCGTCTTGAGCGGATTCCATCCGGAGAAATACTCTCCATGATGGCCCGATTGGAGTTCTGATGTTCACCTCTGCCCTGATGCTGCTCTCGATGGGCTGCTCCTCGAGTATCATCCAGGCCCCTTATGGGTCTGCGATTGTTGTTCCAAACAGCATCGAGATCAACTGGAGCGAAGACTACAACGACTACGATCTGGCCGGGGTCGTTCAGCTGTTTGACGTTCAGGTTCTCGATCCGGAGGGGCTCCCGATGGAGAACGTCCAGGTCGAGATCTCCACGAGCTATGGCGGTGTCTACATCGTGCCCCAGGAGTCCATCGAGCTGGTCGGCTATCCGTCCGTGCCAGAGGGCATTAACTCTCAGGCAGATGTCCGAGAGTACTGCAGCGATGACCAGGGCAACTACACCCTCGTTGAGGACTGGTGTGCCTGGTACTGGGACTCTGTCACGGATCAGTACTACTCGTTTGCTGGCACCTACGCGGACAACTTCACCTCCTTGGACAGCGGCGACCTCTACTGGTACGCCCCGACCTACGTGGATGCGTCGACCAACAGCCGCGGTCTCTATCGGGGCTACCTCCTCATCGACACTCTCCCAGACCTGGGAGCGGGTTCGTATGCTGATGTGGTCATCACCGTGAGCATCGGCGTTGATGTTCAGACCTTCAGCATCTCCGTCGTCACCTGATCCCGGTCCCCTTCAAGCCTGGCACCTGATGCCTCCGTGATGAACGATTCTGAGATTGCACGACTCAAGCGTGTTGTTCGCGCCAGTCCGGATTCGCTCCAGTTTGTGGCACTGGGAGAATCTCTGCGTCGTCGTGGGGAGCTCGACGCTGCGCATAAGGTGCTGAGCAGCGGGCTTCGGTATCACCCAAACCTCCACAGCGGACAGTCAACCCTCGCCCGGGTGTTTGCTGAGCGTGGTGAGGCCGATCAGGCCCTACCGCTGGTCACCGGTCTGCTCCAGCGGGACCCTGGAGACATCGCGCTTCGGGTACTGCATGTCGAGCTGCTCATTGCGCTGAACCGCCGTCGGGATGCGGCAGAGGCCGTTGCACGTGTCCCGGAGACGGATCCGCGTCGGGCAGGTCTGGTTGCACGCCTCGGCCGCCCCGGGGACTTCGATCCCTTCGCCACGCGTGAGCTGGCGCTGCGCCTGGAGCGTGCTGGTCGGCTCTCCCGTGCGGCAGCGGTCTGGGAAGTCATCGCGCGCCAGGAATCTGACCCCGAAGCCAGCCGTGAAGCGGAGCGTCTTCAGCGTCGCATTTCACGTCCTGCTGGCCTTGAGGAGGTCACCCTCCGAGATGAGCGAAGCCACACTTCAGGCCGAAGCCCTTCTCGACCAGGACCCCTCCGGCGGCTCCTGACGCTGCTGCGTCGTGCTGAACAGGAAAAGTAGCCTCGACGCGGCGGAGTGAGTTCAATAACAGGCATCCAGATGCGGGCACTTTGGAGGCGTCTGTGAAGGTTCTGGTTCTGCATGGACCCAACCTCAACCTGTTGGGGCAACGGGAACCTGAGATCTATGGTCACAAGACCCTCTCAGGCATCAACGACGACCTCATGGTTCAGGCTGCTGGCCTGGGTGTGACACTCACGGTCCTCCAGTCGAACCACGAGGGCGTGCTTATCGACACCATCCATGATGCCTTCGGCGCCATCGATGGTATCGTTATCAACCCAGGCGGACTGACCCACACCTCGGTGGCACTCAGAGACGCCCTTGCTGGAGTGGCGATCCCGTTCGTTGAGGTTCACCTCTCCAACGTCTATGCCCGCGAGTCATTTCGCCACCACAGCTACCTCTCTCCGATCGCACTCGGTGTGATCTCTGGCTTCGGCCCCAACAGCTATTCTCTTGGACTGAGCGCAATCGTTCAGCATATGTCCTCAGAAAATAACGTCAAAACCCGATCATAGAAGGTACGCCTGATGGATACGGAGAAGATTGAGACCCTCCTCAAGCTGATGAAGGAGTACAGCGTCGCGACGCTGGAAGTGGAGAGCGAGGGCTCTCGCGTCAACATCAGCCTCGTTGGACCCGCTGTCGCCGCGGCCCCCATGCTCGCTGCGGCTCCGGTCGCTGCCCTCCCAGGTCAGGCTGCTGCTCCTCAGGTCGAGGGAACGATCATCAAGTCCCCGATGGTTGGAACGTTCTACACCTCCGCCAAGCCTGGCGAGCCCCCGCTTGTCACGGTCGGCTCTCGGATCAGCGAAGGGCAGGCCCTCTGCATCATCGAAGCAATGAAGCTGTTCAATGAGCTGGAGAGTGAGATCTCCGGTGTTGTGGCGGAGGTTCTCGTAGAGAACGCCCAGCCCGTCCAGTTTGGCCAGCCCCTCTTCCGCATTGTGTCGGGCTGATGTTCTCGAAGATCCTGATCGCCAATCGCGGTGAGATCGCCCTGAGGATCATCCGGGCTGCTCGCGAGCTGTCCATCCCCACTGTGGCGATTTACTCCGAGGCGGATCGCAATTCGCTCCACGTCCGGTTCGCTGATGAGGCGGTCTGCATCGGTCCAGCAATGGCCCGCGACAGCTACCTCAACATCCCACACGTCATCTCGGCGGCGGAGATCACCGACGCCGACGCCATCCATCCCGGCTATGGCTTCCTGGCGGAGAACATCTCGTTTGCCACGGCGGTCGAGGCCCACGGGATGACCTTCATCGGTCCTGAGCCCCGACATCTCGCCATCTTCGGAGACAAGCTCTCTGCGAAGGCTGCGGCGCGTGCCGCTGGGGTCCCGCTGCTTCCTGGCAGTCCCGGTTCGCTCAGTGATGTCGAGGAGGCTGTCCGCTTCGCCAACGAGATCGGCTATCCGGTGCTGCTCAAGGCGGCATTTGGTGGCGGTGGTAAAGGGATGCGGATCGTCGATGACCCCGAGTCTCTGCGAAAGGTCTTCGAGCTGACCCAGGCGGAAGCGGAGGCTGCGTTTGGCAACGGCGCGGTCTTTGTGGAGCGGTTTCTCCCGGCTCCCCGTCACATTGAGATCCAGGTCGCTGGAGATCAGTACGGAAACGCGGTCCACTTCGGCGAGCGTGACTGCTCGCTGCAGCGGCGTCATCAGAAGATCATCGAGGAGGCACCGGCTTCTGGTCTCTCAGACGTCCTCCGGGATCAAATCCGCAAGGCCGCTGTCGATCTGGTGGCCTCTACTCAGTACGTCTCGGTCGGCACCTGCGAATTTCTCGTTCAGGGCGATGAGTTCTTCTTCCTCGAGGTCAACCCCCGCATCCAGGTCGAGCACCCGGTTACCGAGCAGGTGACTGGCGTGGATCTCATCAACCTCCAGATTCGTCTGGCTGCAGGTGAGCGGATGCCGATGACCCAGGATGAGATCACCCTCACCGGCCACTCCATCGAGGTCCGGGTCAACGCTGAGAACCCCTGGAACTTCCGCCCGTCTCCGGGTCGGATTGTTGGCTACAACGCTCCGGGTGGACCTGGCGTTCGAATTGACTCTGCGGTCCACGAGGGAGCGATGGTGCAGCCGTTCTACGACTCACTCATCGCCAAGCTTATCGTCACCGCTCCGGATCGCTCCGCGGCCATCCGACGTGCGATCCGGGCGATTGATGAGTTTGTGGTCGAGGGCATCGAAACCTCGCTGCCGCTTCAGCGCATTCTCCTGAACACGCCAGAATTCCGAGACGGTCGCTTCCACACCCGCTTCATCGACACGTGGCTCAAGGCGCGCGCCGAAGCGGCTGAGGGTGAGGACGCTCAGTAGCCTGTTCGATGGGGGCATCTGGTAGACCTTCCCCCGCCGCGCCCTCCCGCTCCCGGTATGCTCATCGCCCTGCAACGAGAGCGGCGAGGACAACACAATGGCGGTCGATCGAAACAAGCTTGAGCAGCAGGCCATGCGCCAGCTTCAGAAGGGGCAGATAGAGCAGGCGCTCTCCAGCTACCAGCAGCTCCTCCGGCTCGATCCCCGAAGCCGGCGGGTCCGCAAGACCGTGGCGGAGCTGCACCTTCGTCTGGGGCAGAACAAGGATGCCGAGCGGCGCTTCCTTGAGATTGTCGAGAGCCTCCGCAAGGATGGAAAGGAGCGATCGGCGATTCCGATCTACCAGCAGCTCCTCCGCCTCCGTCCCAAGGACCACGAGATCGTCGACGAGCTCGGGGACTGCTACCGAACCAGCAGCTTCCCCACAGATGCGCGCAAGTGCTACGAGAAGGCGGTCGAGATGACCGCACGCAACAAGCCGGACAAGGCTCAGGAGATTCAGCTCAAGCTCGTCGCCCTCTCACCTGGTGAGTTTCCCCTCCGAATCCGCCATGCTGAGCTGCTTGAGGCCTCCAACTGGTCTGAGCGCGCTTTCTTTGCGTGGGTGGCCTTAGGCAAGGAAAGCCGTCGGGTCGGACGTCCCGATGAGCAGGCGCGCTTCTTAGAGCGTGCCATGACGCTGAGAGAAGACTGGAACGTCCTGGTCGATGCCGCTGAGGCGCGCATCCGAATGGGTGACCCCAGGCAGGGACTGGTTCACCTCCAGAAGGCCCACGCCGAGCAGCAGACGGTTCGGGTCCTCGCGCTCCTCGCGGAGGGACTGCAGGCGCTTGACCAGAAGCCCAAGGCCCGCCAGCTGTGGCTTCAGGCTGCCCGGCTCTACAAGGAAGCCGGCGAGATCGACCGCCACGTTCGGGCGCTCCGTGGGGCGCTGGAGTGCTCTGGCGGTCAGGATCCCACCATCCAGGCGGAGCTAAAGGAAGCAGATGAGGTCCTCGCGCTGCGCTCTCTGCGTCTGTGGGAGCAAGACTGGGTGCAGCCCAACAACCAGCGCCAGGTCGAGGTGGTCATCAAGGCCAAAGTCGAGGCCGACTACGGCTTCAAGGACCGCGCCCGACAGACCCTGGAGGCTGCCTCGGACATCCGCAAGGCCCTCTCTGCTCGAATCGCATTGGCTGAGATCCTGGTCGATCTCGGAGAGCTCGAAGCGGCCCTCGAGGAGCTGGCTCAGGTCACCGCTCCTGACGCCGCCGCGACCCAGCAGCTCCATCTCCGCCAGCAGATCTTGCGTGGCGAAAAGCCCATGTCAAAAGCCGGCGACGAGCTAAACGGTGATGACCTCATTGACGACGATCTGATCGATGACGATGATGATCTGATCGATGATGACGACGAGCTCCTCGACGATTCTACAGACGACGACGACGGCGTCGCTGCGGCCCATGAGGCGGAGGGAGATCGACTCGCGATAGCAGGTCGGGTCAAGGAGGCAGTGGCTGCCTACCGAACCGCAATCGATGCCGATCCGACAAACGACAGCCTCCTCGTCAAGCTCGGCGAGATGATGGCACGCCTCGACGACGAACCGGACGACGCGAGCTCAGATGACTTCAGCTTCTCCTTCAGCCAGGGCGGTACCTTCGCGGAGATCTCTCCTGATGACATCGAGGACGACCCGGAGGGGGGCTTCGGCGATGGCTTCGACGATGGCTTCGACGATGACTTCGACGATGACTTCGACGATGAACCAGCGGAGGACGAGGCCCTCTCAGAGGCCCGTGCACGCATCTCTGTTGGAATGTTTCGGGAAGCGGTTCCCTTTCTCAAGGGTCGTCAAGATCTACCGGCCCGGACCCTGGTCGCGCAGATCCAGATCGGCGTCGGAGATCTCCGCGGTGCTCGGAACGTTCTCCGCAGTGCACTGGGGCAGTCCGCAAGAGGGGAACAGGGCTATCAGGAGGCCATCTGGACACTCGCAGACCTCTACACTCAGGCAAAGAAGCCAGACGCTGGGCTGAAGATGCTCGACGAGCTGCAGGAGGCAGACCCCTCCTGGCGAAAGCGAGATTGCAAGGCCCGCCGTCGCGGGCTGGAGCTGATGCTGGCGAAGGGGTGAGCGGTCGGCAAATTGCGTCGGTGGCACTTGCCGGTGGGGATCGGATGTGTCATAAAGTCTCTGGCCTCGCTGGGGCCGGAACTGCGGGTGTAGCTCAGTTGGTAGAGTCCGAGCTTCCCAAGCTCGTTGTCGCGGGTTCGAATCCCGTCGCCCGCTCTCTGACCGCGGTGCCTTCACTGGCTCCGCGGTTTTTTACTGGCGACTCGTTTTTTCCAGGAGGCGCGCGGTGAACTCCCGGAAGCGCCAGCAGCGATGGAGGCGCCTGCTGCGTCGACTCCTGATCGTCCTGGCTGTGCTCTGGTTGGGAGGCACCTGGCTGATTCGAACCGATGCATTTCTCGATCATGTGACGAGCGCCATCGAGCGCCTCATCGAGCAGCGCCTCGGTGAAGATGTGGTCATCGGCGAGCTGAACATCAAGCCGATGCGCGGCGTGGTCACAGCCCATGGGGTGCTCATCAGCCATCAATCCGAGGACTCCGAGCGCGACGGTCGGACCATCGCTGCGGTTGATCGGCTGGTTCTTCGGCTGGGCTTCACCGGCTGGCGTCCGGGGCTGACTCAGATCGATCTCTACCATCCGGTCCTCAAGCTCCACATCGACGAAGACGGTCTCCGCGAATTCCGCGATGTTGTCCGCAGCGAGACACCTGCCACCGCGTTTCCCTGGCGAGGGATGGTGGTCAAGGATGGTGCGGTCTCTGTGACCGGTGAAGCCCTCGATGTCAGCCTCGATGACATCACCATTGAGCAGTGGGAAGGGCGGACTGACCTTCGCATTGATCGACTCGATCTCGACGCCGCGGGCATCTCGCAGACCGCTCGCTCCATCGTGCTCAGCGACCTCGCGCTGGCTCCTGGGCGGGTGTTCATTCCCGATCTCAGCCTCCCGCTGACGGACGTTCTTATCGAGGGGGCTGTTGCTGTTCATCCCGACGGCGGGCTCCGTGGTGAGCTGTCCCTGGTCGGAGATCTTGCTGCGCTCGACCCCTTGCTTCGACCACGCGGCACGGTCCTGGAGGGCACCGCCTGGCTCGATGTCAGCCTCGCCGGTACCACCGCCGAGCCGGTGCTCGAGGGCGCGCTGGCGGTGGAGGACGGTGTCGTTGATCGGGTGAGCGTCGGCCGTCGATTCCCGCTCGGAGATCCCCTGACCGTCGGCTGGCGTCTGGAGGGACAACAGGTCTTCTTTGAGCCGATAACGGCTCGGTGGGGTGGGGGACTCGTCGAGATCTCCGGTGCGGCGGACCTTCAGAGCACCGGAATCTGGCTGTCGCTCTCTGGCGAGGGACTCTCCCTGCGCGAGGTCTGCCGTGACACCGATGCCTCAGACGACCCCTGGGTTGAGATGGATGCCGACCTGGAGGCTCAGCTCGCAGGCACCCTCCGGCCCCTGAACCTCGCCGGCTCTGTCAAGATCGCTGCGGCGAACCTCAAGGCTGCCGCTGGTCCGGTGCGGACTGAGCCCACCATCCTCCAGGTCCCGCTGCTCACCGCGATCACCCAGCTCCGCGTCGACTCCGATCAGCTCTACCTCGACATCCGACAGCTCGATACGGTGCGCTCGAGTGCCGCTGGGACGGCTTGGTTCCGCTACCCCCGTCCCGGTGACAGCGGCGACATCGACATCCGGCTCAATTTTCCCGCGTTCAGTCTCGAAGATCTCCGCCCCCTCAATGATCTCGAGCTTCAGGGGCACGGGCCAGCCTCGGTGTGGCTCCACGGGGTGTTTGGTGCTCTCTCTGCAGAGGCCGACGTCAACCTCCAGGACTTCTCGTTCGTTGGCCTGCCCCTCGCCGATCAGATCCGCGGCACCATCCTCTCGCCTGGCCTCACCAGCCTCCACTTTCCCGGCTTCACAGGAACCCGAGGCGAGACCGACTACTCTGGACAGCTCGAGGTGGGCTTTGGGGACGAGACGGGCATCGATCTCCAGCTCCTCATCCCCGACGGTCGGCTCTCGGACTTGACCGGTGTGGTCCTCGAGCTGCCGGAGATTGAGGGGGATGTCGAGGGCACGCTCAGCCTGTTCGGACCCTCTGATGCCCTCGATGGAGAGATTCGCCTCGCCATGGAGGAGGTTGAGCTCTACGGGGAGTACTTTCCGCAGGGGGAGGCGGTCGCCTGGATGGAGGATGGGCTGTTCACCCTGGAGCGCATGGAGCTGCGCCGGCCTCGTGCAAAGGGAGAAGAGAGCCTGTATGCACGGGGAAGCGTCGGTCGGGGGTATGCGACCAACCTCGAGATCATTGCCGGCGGCGTTCGGCTGGAGCAGCTGGACAACCTCATTCGTCGAGAGGTACCGCTGTCTGGTGATGTGCTGCTCGATGTCCATGTCGGCGGCACCCTGATGGAGCCAGAGCCCTCTGGACGGCTCGCCCTGCGAAACACTTGGCTGGCGGCCCGTCCGCTCGACGAGACCACGGTGCGCTTTGAGACCAAAGACGGAACGATGCAGATCGGCGGGGGCATCGCAGGCAACCGGCTTGGGCTGGAGGGTCAGATCGAGCTGTGGGAGGAGCAGCGCTATGCGCTCGTTGCGAAGCTCGATGACTTCCCGATGCATGTCCTCTACTCAGAGGCCCCTGACGGCTCTCCGGTTCGCTCCATCGTCGGGGGGGAGATCGCGGTGAGCGGTGCGGCGGCCGAGCCGGTCAACGTCGACGCCACCATCTCCTCTGCGTCTCTCGCTTGGGGGACCCATGAGCTGCGCTCTGAGGAGCCCTGGCGCTTCACGCAGTCAGGCACAGCGTTCTCCCTCGAGGGCGTCTCCCTGGTGGGTGGTCAGACGGCGCTGTCGATCGCGGGTGGCCGGAGCGACTCGGGCGCCATCCGCTTTGAGGGCGGCGGTTCCTTGGATCTCGATCTTCTCCGCCTCGTCGTCCCCGACATGACCACCGCAGAGGGAATCGCAGACCTCACCGTGTCGATCGACGGTGTCTCTGGAGCGCTCCGACCGGTCATCATGGCCACCCTCTCCGATGCCTCCTTGGAGGGAGACTGGTTCCCGCATCCCGTCGAGTCCATCGATGGCCGCGTCTCCGCAGCGCCTGATGGCTACGACATCGCAGAGATGACCGGTCGGCTCGGCGGCGGCGAGCTTGTGATGTCCGGTCGCATTGACGCGGAGGACTGGCGACCGACCCGCTACGACATCTCCGGAGACCTCGCCGCCGCCCGGGTCCGCTACCTCGACTTCCTTCCTCCGATCACTGGAGATGCCACCCTCGCGGTCTCCGGGCCAGCCAACGATCTCCTGATGTCTGGCGACATCACCGTCCATGAGATGGTGTTCGCCGATCGCATCGACTGGGAGAGCTGGGTGCTGGAGCTGTCTGAGGAGCGGCTCGTCGGTGCCGTGTCGGCGGAGACCGATGACCTGTTCTCCATGGACATCGAGGTGACCGCTGAGGACACCATCCGGATGCGCAACAACGTCGCGGACCTGACCGCTGGCGGCAAGCTCACCATCATCGGCGACACCTCACGGCCGGGTGTCATCGGGTTCATCCGCTCGGTGCCTGGTGGACGGGTGCTGCTCAAGGAGCGAAACTTCGAGCTGCTGCGCGGAGAGCTGAATTTTATCGAGCCGTTCTCGTTTGATCCAGACGTCGACATCTCGATGAACACCACCATCTCCACTCGGGATCGCGACGTCTCCGTCGACTATCAGGTGCTGGGTCGGTACTCCGACTGGTACGCCCAGACCGCCTCCGATCCACCGCTTGCGCAGGCCGACATCAACGCGCTGCTCTTGTTTGGGATGACCCGGGAGGAGCTGGAGCGGTACGGCGGACTCTCCAGCGCCTTGCTCATCGAGAGCGGCGATCTGTTTGCCAGCAAGCTTGGCCTGGTTGAGCGTGTGGGAGAGGGGATCTTTCAGTATGATCTCTTCCGCCTCGATCGGGTTGATCTGGTCAGCGGAGTGTCGGAGCGTGGGCTCGCGGTGACCAGCGAGCTGCGTCTGCTGGCGGAGAAGGACATCGGCGAGGACACCCGCGTGACCCTGGAGCAGAACCTCAACCGCGTCGACGACACCTACCTCAGCTTAGAGCAGCGTCTGGCCCGTCGGCTGTACCTCCGGGGTTACTGGGCCACCGAGCAGGAGGGTCGCTATATGGAGATCGGCGGTGCCTATGGTGTGGACTTCAACCTCCGCTGGGAGCTGAACTGATTGCTGTGGTTCTTCGCTGGTGTCTTGCTCTCCCGTGCACGGGCTGAGGTCCCTTGGTACACCGGGCTCCCCGTTGCCCAGGTGTCGCTGGAGGCGACCGAGGGAGCGCTGCCAGAGCAGGATCTGGAGCCGCTCCTGCGGGTGAAGCAGGACGAGCTGCTGCTGCCGGTTCAGGTGCGACAGGACCTGGAGATGCTCCAGAGACTCGGTCGGTTCGCAGCGGTCGAGGCGCATGCGGAGCCGTGGGTGATGTTCGATGATCAGAGCGGCGAGCCGGTCGATGCGGTCTGGGTCATCTACCGGGTCTACTCTCCGCCGAGGCTTCGCAAGGTCGAGCTGGTCGGGGTGGACCGACACACCCGCCGCATCGTCGAGGGAGCCATCGGCATCGAGCCTGGAGAGCCGTTCTTTGCCGACGAGCAGAAGCCGATCCTTGCCTCTGCCGTTCGGACCGCGCTCGCGGAAGAAGGCTGGATCGAGGCGACGGTCAGTCTGGAGGACTTCCCAGACGCCGACGGTGCGCAGATCGACCTCCTCGTCTCGGTGCGCGCTGGTGAGCCGAGGCGCTTTGAGGAGATTGTCATCGGCGGTGACCTCGTGGTCCCCGAGCGCAGGCTCCGGCGCTGGATGCGGCAAGAGGGCGTGGCTGAGGGCGAGCGGGTGGTCTACCGCAGCCTCACAGATGCCCGAGACCGCCTCCTGAATGAGCTGACCCGCGAGGGCCTGAGGCGGCAGCCCTGGGCTGCAAAGCGACACTGGCTGGAGGGCCGGGTCAACCTCATCCACAGCCCTGGCGGTGCGGACGAAGGGGACCGGGTCAACGTGCTCATCGAGTCCGGTCCGGCGCTGGAGGTGGTGGTTCGTGGTCGCGACGCTCCCTCCGGTGATGCCCTCCTCGAGGTCCTCCAGCTCTTCCCTGGAGATCCGATCCGTCCAGAGTCACTGCCAGACTACGAGCTGGCGCTGAAGCGGTGGATGCAGGAGCGCGGCTACCGCGAGGCGAAGGTCTCCGGTGCGCTCTCCGAGATCCCCGGCGGGGTTGAGCTGAAGCTGACATCCCGGCGCGGCGGTCTGCACTCCCTCCGACGCATCGATGTCTGGGGGGCTGAGACTTGGACGGAGGCCTACATCGGGCGGGCACTTCGAGAGGCGGCACCGGAGACCCTCGCGCGCGATCTGGTCACCGACGACGGCATCCAGCGTGCGATGGAGGGGGTCGAGGAGTTCTACCGGGGGCAGGGCTTCCTCTCTGCGGAGCTGCGGCAGAAGGATCTGCTGATCGAAGAGGCCGGGCTCAGCCGGTGGCGACGGGGAGCGAACGCCTCGCTCGTCCTCCAAGTGGAGGTCACCGAGGGCGAGCGGACCTGGCTGCGTGGGCTGGAGTCTGACGGTGGGTTTGGGGTCGAGGCGGACTTGATTGCAAGCGCGCGTGATGCGCTGGTTGCTGACCTCTCTGAGCCCCGCCCGCTGAGCCGTGCAGCCCTGGAGCGGCTCCGACAGGAGATCGCCGATCGGTATCGGGACTCGGGCTACCTCAATGTCGACGTACAGCTCGGTCTCAGCCTCAGCCGCGTCGAGGGTGCAGACGGTCTCCTCAACGTCGCCGATGCCATGATCCGGATCGAGCCGGGCAGCCAGGTCTTCCTGCGCAGCCTCATCATTCAGGGCAACCAGCGCACCCGGCGAGAGATCATCGAGCGCAAGATCACCATCGACGTCGGCGATCCGATCACGCCGGCTGCCCTGGGCACAACCCGCTCGGGGCTCTATGAGCTCGGGCTGTTTCGCGTGGTCTCCCCGCAGCTGGTCGGAGACGATGATCGCGCGCGGGATCTCCTCCTGTACCTCGAGGAGCGCCCCAACATCTTGCTCGAGGGGGGCGGTGGTGTCTCGACTGACCAGGGCATTCGTGCGACCGGGCGTGCAATCCATCGGAACATCGGCGGTCGGGCACACCGCCTCAGCGCGCTGGGGCAGGTCGGCTATGGGTGGCAGAGCGAGACCTGGCGGCTGGCCCTGAACAGTCCGGTCTGGAAGGCCGCCGTTCGGTATGAAGCCCCGGGAATTCCGCTGCCATCACAGCGCCTCATTCTCGAAGGCCTCATCAACGAACTTACTCAGGAAGCCAACTATCGGCTGTCTCGCTCAGGGCTGTCGATCGGTGTTGGCTTCGAGAAGCGGTCAGATCTCCAGCTCCAGCTGACCTATCAGGTCCAGGCCCGGCGCCTGGAAGACATCGATCCGGGCGTCCTGGTACCGGGTGACCCGTGGCTCGATGTCCTGGATGACACCAGCGATCCCACGATCCCCACCGACTATCGCTTGCAGGGAGGGCCGACCCTTCAGATCGCCTGGGACAATCGCGACGATCGGTTCAATCCAACGGAGGGTACCTTCTCGTCGGGGCGCATCCAGGTCGCGGATGGGCTCCTCTCTGACGTCACCAACATTCGCTTCTCCGGTCGCAGGGACCAGCTGTGGCCGGTGCAGGGAACCGTGGTGAAGCTGGGCTTCCTCGGTGGCGTCGGCCTGTCCGCTGCGGGCTCCACGCTCCCGCTTGAGGACCGCTTCTTCCTCGGCGGCACCGACAGCCTCCGGGGCTTTGCGCTGGACACCGTGGGCCCAGGGAACTTCACCCTTCGTCCCGACATCGACTACCCTCCTCAGCTCGAGCCGATCATCGACTCCACGACCCTGCGCGATGACCCCATCCGCTGGATCGCCACCGGCGGCGATGCCCTCGCTGCGGGGTCTCTGGAGGTGAGGGTGCCGCTGTCGATGGTGGGGCTGGGGAGCTGGGAGACGACCTCTGCGGTCTTGTTCACCGACATCGGCCAGGCCTTCTTTCTCGACAGCGACATCACCACCATCGACAGCCCCGACGGCAGCAGCGATCCGCCGGTTCGCTATGGGGTTGGTGTCGGCATCCGCCAGGGAACACCCGTCGGACCCGCGGCGTTCGACATCGGCTTCAACCCCGATCCGATACGCGACCGAGACGAGGCCTCGTTCATCCTGCACCTCTCGCTGGGGACCCTGTGAGTCTCCGCGTGAGGCCGGTGCGCGCCCTGGAGACCAGAGCGTCAGGGAGCGGTCAGCTGCGCTCGGAGTGCCCTACGGCGTCCTCAGTAGGTGCTGAGCAGTCCATAGCGGACGCCGCCGTCTGAGACGTAGAGGCTGTCTTTGCGTGCTGTGGTGCACACCTCCTCAAGCAGACAGGCCCCAGCGAGGAGGTAGTCAGCACGGTCCGGTGCCGCTGCAGCCCACTCCCGACGCTGCGCCGGCGTGGACTCCAGCAGGCGATCCATCCAGCTGCGCAGGTGGCGTCGGGAGAGGCGGGTGCCGTGGATGCGGCTGCGGTCCCAGGTGGTCAGGCCGTGCTCCATGCATGCCAGAGCGGTCACCGTCCCGGCGACGCCGATCAGCGCGCGCGGGGTGGAGGGCCACTTCACGCTCGCGAGGACTCCCTTGATGTGGTTGCGCATCCGGGCGAGGTCCTGGGGGCGATACCGTGCGGAGTCCATGAACGTCTCGGTCAGCCGCACGGTGCCGAGCTCCAGGCTGATCTGCATGGCCATGCGCTCGTCTTCTCCCATGACCAGCTCGGTGCTCCCGCCGCCGGCATCGACCACCGCGACCTTACCCGAGGGCAGGGACATGCCGTTGCGTGCGCCCGCCCAGGTCAGCCAGGCCTCTTCCTCTCCCGAGACGACCCGGACCCGCAGCCCGGTCTGCTCGCGGACCCGCTCGAGGAAGGCCCGCGCGTTCATTGCCCGCCGCGCACCCGATGTCGCCACCGCGCGGACCAGCCAGGCGGGGACACCGTTCTGCTCTGCGATGCGCGCATACTCGGTGAGCACCTCCATGGCGCTCTCCATGCGCTTTGGACGCAGCATGCCGCGATCCCCGATGCCGTGGCCGAGGCCGACGACCCGCGCCATGTCGTGAAGAACTGTGCCGCTCTCCGAGACGACCAGGAGCAGGATGGTGTTGGTGCCGATGTCGATGGTGGCCCGGTTCACGCGCTTCTCCGCCGCAGCGTCCCTACCAGTTCAGCGGTGGGGACCAGGATGGGTTGGTATATCCACCTTTACCCTTCGTGAGCTGAACCTGATGGTATCCATCGGAGGTGCTCATCCAGATGTGTGGGCTGCCGGTGCGGGTTGAGGAGAATGCGACGTAGTGTCCGTCGGGGCTCCAGGTGGGATCCTCATTGTCTCCCATGTCCTGCGTCAGCCGGTTGACCCCGCGACCGTCCGTGCGGACAGTGAACACATCAAAGACCCCGGAGCGGCTGACATAGGCCAGCTCATCGCCGCTGGGACTCCAGGAGGGGTCTGTGTTGTGGGAGCCCTGGAAGGTCACCCGCTCCACCCCCGAGCCATCGAGGTTCATCATGTAGATCTGCGCCCCGCCAGACCGCTCAGAGACGAACGCTAGCTTGCTGCCGTCGGGAGAGAAGGAGGGGGAAGTGTCGATGCCGACGGAGCGCGTCAGCCGGGCAACCTGCTTTCCGGTGGCGGCGTTGATGGTGTAGATGTCTGGATCGCCGCCCGGTGAGAGGGCCAGGGCGATGAGGTCGCCGGAAGGACTCCAGACCGCGCCGGTGTTGATGCCGCTGCGTGCAGACAGCCGGGTGACCCGACCCGCGCCAAGATCGGCGACGTATAGATCAGGGTTTCCACCGAGGTAGCTGGTGAATGCCAGCTTCGAGCCGGAGGCGTCCCACGAGGGCTGGAGGTTGATCGTGCCGTTCTTGGTGACCCGGCGGGGGTTGTGCCCGTCGAAGTCGACGATGGTGATCTCTTTGTTGCCGGTCCAATTGGTCACGGCCGCAAACCGGGTGTTGAACATCCCCTGCTGGCCGGTGAGCTGGAAGATGATCTCGTTGGCGACCTTGTGGGCCAGCGCCCGGGTGTCTGCGGTCGTGAATGCCTTGGCGCCCAGCTTTCGCTCACCGCCGACGTCATAGACCCACACCTCGCTGCGCAGCTTGCTGCCGGAGGCGGACAGGTTCGTCTTTGCCAGCCCGACCGCGCCGGTGATCTCCCAGTCATCGAAGCTGAACTCACCGGGCTTCAGGCCGGTTCCAGAGGGCTCGATGTAGGCGTCGCGGTCGATGACCTCCACCCAGCCAGACAGGGTGAGGTCGTTGGCGAGCACAGAGTAGAAGGTCTCGACGTCGACCGAGCCGGCGGTGTTTGGCGAGGGCAGGGCGATCGGGATCCGGCTGCGTCCGGGCTCCTGGAGTCGTGCGATGTACTCCGGGGCACCCTCCTGGGCTGGGCTGACCAGCGGAAGGAGCAGCGCAACCACCAGGGGGATGGCCAGCGTGAGTCCAACCTGCTTGTTTCGGTTCATGCTCGCTCCAACGAATGACTCTGAGAGTTCAACGCGCCATGTCCTTGTGGATTCCGACCTATAGCTTGTTGCTCGCCGGGAATTCGAGGTTGAGGACCAGAGAGTCGTCCGTCAGCTCAGCGGGGAACGGACCGCAGCGCTGGGTCTTCAGCACGGCCATGTCTGCCGAACGATCGAACGAGGTGTCGCCGCTCTTGACCACGATCTTGTGCGCCCCAAAGCGGCCATCCTTGGCGATGGGGATTCGGATGGTGGTGAGGAGCTGAGGGTTTGCGGAGACCAGCGAGGGCAGGGGAGACCACTTGCTGTGGAGAATGTCCATGCAGCTCTGCATGTAGGCCTGTACCCCCGGTGGGGCATCCGAGAGGCTGATGGCGCTGGCTGCGACCCCGTTCTCAGAGCCCGTTGGGCCTGCTGCGGAGCGGTCGACGGCCCCCTCAGGGGCGTTGAGGTTCTCCAGGAGGCGATCCCGAGCAGACTGGTTGCTCGACTCCGTTGTTTGCTCCGATTCTTCTCGGGCCTCCGTGGGCTCTGGCGGCGTCGGCTCCTTCTCCGGGGGCTTGTCGACCGGGTCAGGCTCATCTTTCTCGGTGCGCAGGACCATGTCGCTGGTGGTGGTCGGGGCCGGCGTTTTCTTGGGGGTGGGGGTGCTCTGCGGTGCCTTCGCCTGCTCGGGGGCCCGAGAGGCTTTCTGTACGATCGGTGCGTAGGGCATCGGCGCCATGCTGACCCGCATGACATCCTGGGGGTTGAACAGCGGCTCATCGCTGCCGAGGCTGCACCGGTCGCCGACAACGAGCATGGCTCCGAGGCTGATGTGCAGCCACAGCGAGGCGATGACCTCCCAGGAGATGCGGCCGCTCACCTACTCTCCCCCCTCGGCTTCGGTTCCTTCCAGGCCCACTCCGGGCTGGGTGACCATGCCCATCTTCGCGATGCCGGCCTGAGTACACAGCGCCATGAGCTGCGCGACCTTCTCGTAGGGAACCGCGCCGTCTGCGCGCAGGAACAGCGCCTGATCCGGGTTGGCCTTTGCGATGGCGACGAGCTTGGGGCGCAGCTCGTCGATGGTGAAGTCGTGCTCGTTGATGTAGTAGCCGCCCTCTGCGGTAATGGAGAGGATGAGCTGATCCTCGTCGTCCATCGGCAGGGTGGGGGCGTCGGTGCGGGGCAGCTCGACCTCCATCCCGGTGGTCATCAGCGGCGCAGTCACCATGAAGATGATCAGCAGCACCAGCATGACGTCGACAAACGGCGTGACGTTGATCTCCGCCATCATCCCCTGGTCGTCATTTCCTCCCGAAGACATCCCCATGACTCACCTCTGGGTGTGGCGCTTGACGATGTTGAGGAAGTCGGAGGAGAAGTTCTCCATCTCTCCGCTCAGCACCCGGATGCGACGGTTGAAGTAGTTGTAGGCCATGACCGCTGGGATCGCTGCGGCGAGACCGATGGCGGTGGCGATGAGGGCGTGGGAGATGTCGGGGCCGACGGTCTGGATGCTGGCATTTCCGGTGGCGCCGATCTTCTGGAACGCCCTGAGGATGCCCCAGACGGTTCCGAACAGGCCGATGAACGGCGCGGTGGAGCCGGTGGTCGCCAGGAAGGTGGTTCGATTCTCCAGGTTGGTCCGCTCAGCAGTGGCCGTGCGGCGCAGGGACCGGGAGAGGTTGGCATCGCCGGAGAGCATGCCGCCCTGCTGTCCGGCCTGAGACAGCTTGGTCAGCTCGACGTAGCCAGCCTTGAAGACCGACGCGACCGGGCTTCCGGTGAACCGACCGAGCTGCTCATAGACCTCATCGAGCTGGCCAGCGTCCCAGAATTCCTTGAGGAAGGCCTGGGTGCGCTGCTCGGCGCGGCGGATCGTGGTGAACTTGTTGAAGATGATCACCCAGCAGGCCACGGACATGCCCAGCAGCAGGAACAGGACGAACTGGACAATGATGTCCGCCTCTGTGAGCAGCTCCATTATCCCAGGGGCTTCGGCCTCAGTCTGCGCGATGGTGACGAGCAGGACCTCGGTGACATTGTTCATTGCAGGTGGCTCCAGGTGGGGGTCCGGGTCTGCTTAACGATACGACACTTGACCAGACAACACCCGGAGGTAACCAAACCTTACAGTCTGGTGTGAACTTCAGCTCTTCGCGTTCCGCTCTCCAGACCACTCGGTCATCCCGCCCTCAGCGACATAGATCTCTGAGCCGCCGATGCTGGTGATGAACTCTGCAGCAGCCATGGCCCGCCCGCCGGCCTGACACATGAAGATCAGGTGGGTGGTCTGCTCGAACTCCTGGTAGCGATGCGGGACCTCATCGACCGGGATGTGCTGGGTGCCCGGGACGTGGTCAGCGTCGTACTCTGACTGGGTGCGCACATCGACCATCTTGAAGAGAGAGTCTTCTTCATTGAGGAGGCTGAGGATCTTCTCGGTACCGATGTGGTGGACCTCGTCCGGGCGCTGGCCGGGGTTGCGGACCGCAGAGAATGCGCGCTCCTCTTCTTCGGCCTCTTCTACCTGACCTGGAACCGGCTTACCCTCCAGCTGCGCGATGAACTGAAGGAGCTCGTCGGCATCGGGGCGACCGCGCGTGGAGTAGGCGATCTTGCCGTCCTTGCCGACGACAACCACTGAGTCCTTGCAGAACGGACGGATGCGACCGGAGCAGCGGAACTTCTTGGAGTCCAGGGCGAAGGGATCGTAGAGCAGGTAGAAGTCGAGGCCGAGGGAGTTGCGGTAGTCCCGCAGCTTGTCGGTCCGAGAGGTGGTCACACCAAAGATGGCCGTCTCCAGCTCCTCAAAGTGCTCCCGGTGGGCCTGGAAGCCCTTGAGCCAGACATCGACCTCGTCGCGGTTCAGCGATCGGAAAAAGATGAAGATCACGTTGATGTGATCTTTGAAGTCCGTCATCCGAACCCAGGTTCCTTCGTCGGCAGTCAGGGAGAGCGCAGGGGCACTCTCTCCTACAGCGATGGGGCTCCAGTCACGAATCTTGTCGACGATAGACATGGTGTTGACCTCTCGAATTCTAAATCGCTTATCACGGTGGTTCTCAGACGCTAAGCCCGCTCTGGCTCCAGGATTTCTTCAGCCTCGACGATGGCGTCTTCAGAGAGCATCGCGCCGGACCAGCTGCGCCGGTAGACCGCCCGGATTCGCCCGGACTGAGAGCGGAGGCTTCGGCTGGCGTCCCAGGCCCCGATTCCTGCACCTATCCCGGGAACAATTCGGGTGATTCGCCCGCCGATGTGTCGGGTGATCTGCCAGGCGACCGTGCGTGCGATCCAGGCTGTTGTGCGCTGGACATCTGGAGTCTGCTGGCGGGCAACCTGGGGAAGCTGGCTGATGCGCATGTCGAGCGCCTGCTGCTCGGGGAGCTTCAGCTCGTAGGCAGCATAGACCGCGCGCGACAGCAGCAGCTTGCCCCGGTCCGTCTCCAGCTCAATGCCATAGAGCACCGCGAGTCGCTGTGCCATGCGGACGGTCTGAATGAGCGCAAAGGCGACCTCGGGGGGGATGGCGAAGGCGCCGCCCATGCCGCCGATTGCCCCGCGAACGCTGGCCCGGTTCACGGCCCGATGGACCACTGCTTCTGCGGAAGCCTCCAGCTCTTCTTCGGGGGGAAAGACCCCACGGACCGGATCGCAGAACGGCAGCTCTGCTTCGGTGAGCTCCTGCTGGATGCCTGCAGTAGACAGAGAGGTGAGGGTGTAGAGACCGGGGAGGAGGTCTTCGTCGAGGCGTCCCCCGAGGTTGCGCAGGATCTGGCCAAGCAGTGATGGCATCAGGCCACGACCCCGGAGAGATAGCGCTTGTCGCCGACGCTGCCGTAGCGTCCGCGCTCGTCTCGGGTGACCCGAGCCATGGAGCAGACTGGATCGTGGGTGAAGAACAGCCGCCCGCCGCGGTCTACGAGGTCATCGAGCAGGGCAACTTTCTCGTCGATAAGCTGCTCTGGGAAACGATCGTAGCCCATGGTGATCGACCGATGAACCCATGGGCGTCCTGGGATGAGGTCGGCGGCAAAGATGATGGGTCCGAGGCTTCCTGGGATCTCCGTCATCATCAGACCGGGGGTGTGTCCGTTGGAGAAGTGGAGCTGGTAGTCGCTGCCGAGGGTCTTGCTCTGCCCTCCGACCTCGACAATCTCCAGCCGCCCGCTGGCCGCCAGGAGAATCTGAAGTTCGGGAATGAAGCTGGCGCGGTCTCTGGGATGGGGGCTGCAGGCGCGCTCCCAGGCCGGCTTGGAGACGACGTAGGTTGCTGCCGGGAACAGCAGCTCCAGCGGCTTGTCTTCGCGGAACGCCGTCAGCAGCCCGCCGGCATGATCGAAGTGAAGGTGAGAAAGCACGACGACGTCGATGTCTTCATGAGACAGCGAGAGGCGGTCGAGGTTCTCCAGCAGGACGTGGTGAGGCTCCTGGACGCCAAATCGTGCCTTGAGGTGCGGTGAGAAGAACGCGCCGATGCCGGTCTCAAGAAGAATCCAGCGATCATCCTCCCGGAGCAGCAGGCAGCGACAGGCCAGATCGATTCGGTTCTTCTTGTCTGGCGTGACCCATCGCTCCCAGAGTGCGCGCGGGGCGTTGCCAAACATGGCTCCGCCGTCGAGCTTCTGAGCGTTTCCTTCAACGGAGTAGAGCAGTCGTCGTGTCATTGCGGGGCGGCCTCTGGTAGGGCTGTATCGTCAGATCGGGTCACCCGACACCGCCAGCTGCTCTCCGACGGAGCGCTCAGCGCGGTGACCTCCCAGTTTTCATCGGCTCGAGCGACCACCAGCTGGCCACCGTCCTGGGACCAGGTGCTCTGTTCGTCTTCTGTGATGTAGCCGAGATCGATGAGCCGACACATCGCACCGCGGTCCGCTCCTTCGGGCAGGTTTTCTCCCCGTGCCCAGCCTGCCCGCAGCGACAGCGCTGGGGCGAGGGGGAGGTCTGAGGGGGCGGGGTGGCCTGCGGGGTAGACGACCTCGGCCGGAACCCAGCCGCCGGCATCTCTCCACTCACCGGTGCAGCCGCTGCACTGGATGTTGATCCGGTCGTCTCTCTTTCCGATGACCTCGACCCGGACTCCGGCTCGATCCAGGGTGGTGAGGGTGGCTCCGCCTGGACCGGTCAAGGCGAGGGGCGCAGAGATCGTCCAGCCCGAGTACGGCGGCGCGAGGTGCACGAGGTCTGCACGGTCAACAGGCGGAAGCTCAATCGGACCGGTGGGCATCGGCGGTGCATTGACCGAGGCTGCGAGCTCTTCCTCAGTCGGCGGTGGCTCGGTGATGCCAGCCGCAGCGACGTCTTCTTCAGTCGGTGGTCGATCGGCATCGGGTGCATCGGGTGCATCGGGTGCCGAAGGTCGCCGCGCTAAATTTTCCGGCTGGCTTTCCGGTGGGCGCCGACCGGAGAAGGGGTCGGGCGGGGTCGGAGCCGCAGGGGCGACCTCCGGCGCAGAGCATCCCAGCGACGACAGCAGGGCCAGATGGGTCCATCTCATCATGCAGCAGGTTAACCCCTTCTACTTTTCAAGGAGTACAGATGCTGAGCGAGGGTGCGCGGGTCGCAGTGGTGGCCCCTTCGGGGATCTTCAACCCAGAGCGACTCCAGAGCGGGATCGACCTGATCACGTCCTGGGGACTTCAGGTCGTCGAGGGCCGAAACCTTCACGCCAGACATCGGGTCACCGCGGGTACAATCCAGCAGCGGTCTGCCGATCTCACCTGGGCACTGACCGACAAACAGATCGATGCCGTCTGGTTTGCGCGGGGAGGCTACGGGACGGCTCAGCTTCTCTCCCACTTGCCCTGGTCGGAGTGCGACGGACGACCAGTCATCGGCTTCTCAGATGCCACAGCGCTGCTGGTCGCGATGGAGCGGGTGGGTATCACCGGGGGCATCCACGGTCCGGTCCTGCACTCACTGGCTGGTCACACCAGCGAGGACAGCGCTGCCGCCCTCAAGAAGATGCTGCTGGAGGGCGGCAGCTATTGGCTCAAGGGTCGTCACCTCTGCGGTCCCCATCGGGCAGTCCAGGGGCGCCTGGTCGGCGGGAACCTCTGCGTACTCGCCAGCCTCGCCGGCACTCCCTGGTCGCTGCGCTCCAATGGTGCCATCGTGGTGCTCGAAGACATCAACGAGCCAGCCTACAAGATCGATCGCCTCATCAGCCAGCTTCGCGATAGCGGGGCGCTGGATGGTGCTGTCGGCATCGCCTTGGGTGACTTCACCGACTGCACCACCCCATCCTCGGCAGACTGGACCCTCCATGACATCTTCATGGATCTCCTCTCACCGCTGGGCCTTCCGGTCATCAGCGGTCTTCCCATCGGGCACGGCAGCCGCAACCGGCCGTGGCAGGTCGGTGTGGAGGGCGTGCTGAGCGTGGAGGGGCTGCATGTCGGGTAGCTGGCGTGCGGTCGAGCAATTGCTCACGGAGGGCGTCGCAGAGGGGCTGTTTCCCGGCGCGGCGGTCTGCGTCCGCAGCCAGGACGGCGAGTGCTTCACCGCAGTCGTTGGACAGGCTGAGCAGACCCCCGAGCCTCGCGCGGCCACACTGTCGACACCCTGGGACCTCGCCAGCATCACCAAGATTCTCGGCACCACTCCGCTCGCGATGCGCTTTGTCGGGCAGGGGATCCTCGATCTCGACGCGCCCATTGCGGAGCGCATTCCCGATGCCCCGAACGGTGTGACGACTGCACACTGTCTGTCGCACACCTCCGGCCTGCCCCCGTGGCGCGCACTGTTTGAGACCCTCACTGATCAGGCGCGCTGGGGCTCACCGGAGGTTCGCGCTGAGGGGCTGCGGCTCGCTCGGACTGCCCCGGTCGCTGCTCCTCCCGGAGAGCGCTACGCATACTCTGACCTCGGCTTCATGCTGCTGTGTGCGCTGCTTGAGGAGATCGGCGGTGAGCGTCTCGATGTCCTCTGGCACCGAGAGGTCGGGGCGCACTGCGGGGCGGATCTGCGCTGGGGCTGGCCGGGTGCTGCCGCCACGGAAGACTGCCCGACGCGTGGACGGGTGATCGTTGGTGAGGTCCATGATCTGAACACCGCAGTCCTGGGTGGGGTCTCCTCTCATGCCGGGCTGTTCGGGTCGGTTCAGTCTGCTGCAGCCGCTGCCGCTTGGCAGCTGCGCGCGCTTCACGGTGCCGACGAGGGGCTCCAGGCGTCGGTCGTGCGGCGCTTCTGGACCCAGCGAGCCGTCGGCAGCCATCGCCTCGGCTTCGACTCTCCCACGCCCGGGATTGCGTCTGCCGGACCCCGATGGCCGCTTGATGGCGTTGGGCACACCGGGTTCACCGGCGGCAGCCTGTGGATCGCGCCTCGCCAGGGCATCGTCGCAGCGCTGTGCTCCAACCGGGTCCATCCGACCGTCGAGGGCGGCGCGGTGCCTGGCGCGACGGGGCCAAAGACCATCGCGTTTCGTCGCTTCCGTCCGCGGCTGTTCACGGCGATTGTCGATGCGCTGTATGCCGAGGGTCGCTGGAGCTGAGGACGCCCAGGGCAGGCTACGGGCAGGCGAGGTCTGTCAGCTCGATGCTGTTGTTCAGCTCGTTGCACTCCGTCGCGTAGCCGCCCTCTCCGATGGAGTCGACGATGACCCAGACCTTCCCCTCTGGGATGTCATCGACCAGAATGTCGAAGGAGACCTCATCGGAGGTCCCGCCAGAGTCGGCTACATCCGTCGTCCACTCCGTAGCGATCGGTGACAGGACACCATTGCTCTCGGAGTAGATCGTGATCGGGAGGCCGGACCGAAGGGGAACCGGGCCGTGGTTGCCGATTCGGGCATGAACCACGAGTCGACCGTACTCGCACTCGTCGGTGCAGACGGTGACCACTGGTACTGCATCCGGAGAGCGACCGCCGGAGCCCGGGTTGACGTCGCCGCTGCGGAAGTTGTTGTAGTTGGGCCAGTTTGAGGCCGGCGCGGAGGGGATCGAGAGGTCGTCGTTGACGTTGACGATGCTGTAGGCGTGCTGGTTCCACACCTGGCGTCCGGCTTCCCAGGAGGAGGACTCTGAGCCGATCACGAAGATGCCGAACGCCTCATCGCCGTAGTGGCTGCCGCCGTTGACGATGACGATCTCTGCGGAGCCGTCGCCATCGACATCGGCCACAGTGGGGAACTCGTGGAGGGTTCTCGACTCTCGGGTGTCCTCGCTGAGGCGGACGGAGCCGTCGCGGCCATCGAACACCCAGAGGGTGACCTCGTCGCCATAGATCACTTCAGGGAAGCCATCGCCCTCGAAGTCAAACACCACCGAGCCGGTGGCATGGCTGGACTCGTCGGTCACCGGCACGCTCCAGAGCACCGATCCGTCGACCTCAAAGACGGTATAGGACGCGGCATTGACCAGCCCGATCTCCGGCATGCCGTCGCCGTCGTAGTCAGAGATGGTCGGAGGACCGCCGGTCCCGCCGCCCTGGAGTGCCCACGAGCTGATCTTCGAGCAGTCGGTGCCCTCGAAGATGGAGACCTGCCCGTTGCCGACGATCAGGAATTCGCCGACGCCGTCCATGTCGAGGTCTGCGGCGGCGGTGAAGCCATCGTCAGCCGCTTCGCCGGTGCAGCGGGTCGAGACGTCGCTGTTGTAGACGGTTCGTCCGGCGATGATCTCCTGCTGGCCGTCTCCCTCGATGTCGGTCACGATGGAGTGGAGTCCGATCTCGGAGTAGGCATAGTAGCGCCCGACGTCGCCCTGTCCCTTCTTGATGAGCGAGCCATCGGTGCCCTTGAAGACGTAGGGGCCGAGGACGACCTCTACGACACCATCGCCGTCGAGATCGGCGAGGGCTGGTGCGTGTCCTCCGCAGGCGAGGTTCACCTGCGATGTGGTCCACTTGGCTTCGAGGTTGGTGTCGAAGGCTGCAACCTGGCAGTTCTCGCCAGTGAGGGTGTTGCCGCTGCCGCTGCCGTTGCCGCCGTTGTTGCCGCTGCTGGAGGGAGGGGGAGGGCGGATGCTGTCTTCGGTGTCCTCTCCGCCGGACCCGCCGCCGGAGTCCTTGACCTCACCAGAGTCATCGCCTGGTGAGGAGACTGCGGTGTCGTGGATCTCCGTGCTGTCGCTGGTGTCGTAGCTTCCACCGCCGCCGTTGTTCGCCGGGCCAGAGACGGCATGGACGAGCATGACGATCTCGGGCGTGCCGTCGCTGTCGACGTCTCCGAGCGCGACGTTGGAGTATCGGTAGGGGTAGAGCTGGAGGTTCTCGCCGTCGACGAGGATGTCTGCGCGGTTGGTGTGGGTGTTGGGGCCCTCGCCGTCGCCAGAGATGATGCGGAGGATGCCGTGCTCGTTGTTGACGAACCCGTTGTCGTCGGAGATGACGACGATGTCTGGTGTGTCGGCGTAGGTGATGGCGCCGTCCCCGTTGTCGTCAGTGAGCTGTCCGACCATCGGGGACATGACTGACTGACTGTACTCTCGGAAGGTCGCGAATTTGGCGAGACGCCACTCCATGACGGCATCCAAGACACCCTCAGATGGCTCGACATCGCATGACTCATCAATCGGAACCTCGGTGATCGTCGGCTCGATGAAGTCGCAGGCATCTGCTGGCGAGAGGCCGCTGGTGAACTGCTCCTCGACAGGAGGAAACCACGGCTCGCCGTCACCTGCGCTGCCGTCGACCCCGAAGGTGTAGTCAGAGCAGCCAGAGCCCAACAGAGCGATGAAGACTGTAATTCTCGGCATCGCGATGCGTCCTGTGGTGGGGTCTTTATTGTATCGCTAGCGAGCGTTCGTGCCGGAGTTTCTTCCATGGGATAGTCCGGCGTGGCACCGACAACCCTGGAGTGCGCCGTGTCCGATGGACCTCGCTGGTTCGAGCAGGCTCCCCCCGAGCCTCGCATTCGCCCTCGCAGTAAGCAACTGACAACGGCAAACTTATGGCTTAATTGTCCAGGTTGTAAAGCTATTATCTACAAGGATGAGCTCGCTGCAAACCTTCAGATATGCCCGAAGTGCGGACACCATGGTCGAATCGATGCACTGACCCGTCTCAACGCGATCATTGACCCAGACTCTGCTCGGTTCGAGGACACCCACCTCAAGCCTCAAGACCCCCTTGAGTTTGTCGACTCACGGGCATACGCGAGCCGGCTGCTGACCTCCTCAAAAAAGACCGGACGGCTCGATGCCTACATCGCGGCCTCGGCGACCATCGACGGCCGTCCTGTACAGATCGGTACGTTTAACTTTGCGTTCATGGGGGGCTCGATGGGCTCGGTGGTCGGTGAGGCGATCACCCGACAGTTCGAGCGGGCCTGTGCGCTGCGGCAGCCCGCCATCGTGATCAGCGCCTCGGGTGGCGCGCGGATGCAGGAAGGGGTGCTCTCCTTGATGCAGATGGCGAAGACCTGTGCGGCGCTGGCGAAGCTGCGGGATGAGGCAAAGATGCCCTACATCTCCATCCTCACTCATCCCACCACTGGCGGTGTGGCCGCGAGCTTCTCGATGCTCGGCGACCTCATCTTCGCCGAGCCCAATGCCCTCATCGGCTTTGCCGGCCCGCGAGTCATCGAGCAGACCATCGGCGAGCAGCTTCCCGAGGGCTTCCAGACGAGCGAGTACCTTCTTGAGCACGGCATGGTTGATCGCATCGTGAACCGCGACGAGCTGAGGACTGCCATCGCTCGGAGTCTCTCGCTGCTGCTGGATCATTCGTGATCCGTCACCCCGTTCTCAGTGACCTCGCCCGATTCGGAGTCCGCATGGGGCTCTCTCGGATGCGCAGCTTCCTGACGTTTCTCGGGGAGCCGCTCGCGGGTCTGAAGGTCCTCCACGTCGCTGGCACCAACGGAAAGGGCAGCACTGTCCGCATGCTCGGCTCGATGCTCCGGGCGGCTGGCTATCGGGTGGGAGAATTCACCTCGCCTCATCTCCAGCGCATCAACGAGCGCATCTGCATCGGTGGCGTCGAGATCACCGATGAAGACCTCGATACCCTCCTCCGAGAGCTGGCAGCGGCGCGCATTCGGTGGGCAGCTGAGGTCACCGGCGGTGAGGTCGACGGAGATGTCGCCCTGACCTACTTCGAGATGATCACCGCTGCGGCGCTGGTCCACATGGCACGCAATGCCGTCGATGTCGCGATCTTAGAGGTCGGGCTCGGTGGTCGGCTGGATGCTACGAACCTCGTCGACCCGCTGGCCTGTGCGATCGTGAGCGTCGGTCTGGATCACACCGAGCAGCTCGGTCCGGACCTGGCCAGCATCGCGGCAGAGAAGGCAGGTATCGTCAAGCCCGGTCGTCCGGTCGTGGTGGGGCCGCTTCCGCTCGACGCTCTCCGGGTCATTCGCCTCATCGCCCGTGAGCGGACCGCTCCGCTTCTGGAGGCTGGCGAGCACTACCGCACGCTCCGCAGCGACACCGGTCGCTTTACCTGGGCCTTCGACAACCACACCCTCCGCGATCTGCCGCTCTCCCTCGCTGGGGACCATCAGATCGACAACGCCGGAGTTGCGGTGACGCTGCTCTCTCAGGTGGCGGACGTCCTGCCGGTCTCTGAGGATGCCATCCGTGCTGGCCTCGCCGCTGCATCACATCCGGGTCGGCTGGAGTGGCTGGCGGAGGATGTGCTCATCGACTGTGCACACAACTGTGAGGGTGCGGTGAGCCTGTCGGATTACCTGAGACCCTTGCCGAGGGATCGGCCTCGGACCCTCTTGCTCGGGGCGTCTGCAGACAAGGATGTCCGCTCGATGGTCGTCCAGCTCGCCCCCCACTTTGATCGGGTGATGACGACCCAGTGCAACCATCCTCGGGCCGCTGAGGCCGGCGAGATTGCACGACAGCTCATCGACGTCGACATGCCGGTTCTCCCTGCTGGTCCCATCGAGCAGGCCATCGCCCTGGCCCGCGACGGTCGCTCGCTGGTGGTTGCCACCGGCTCGATCTTCCTGGCGGGAGCCGTGCGCGACCTCCTCGGAGCGCAGTCCGGCTCGTGATGCTCTGGGCGCTGGTGTCCGGGATCGCTGCGGCTCAGGAGGCCGCACCCACACCAGCGGTCATCTCTGCAGATCTCATCCTTGCGGAGGATGGGCTCGCCACTGGCACCGGGAGCGTCTCCATCCAGCTCGGCGACCAGCGCGCCGAGGGGCAGCGGTTTGTGCTCGATGTCGCCTCCGGCACCCTCCTTCTTGAGGAGGGAACCTGGCACCGGGCTGAGGGCACGGTCAGCTTCTCTCGCGCCGAGATCGACCTCGGAGATCTGAGCGGCGTGCTGCTGAATGCCCGCTATACCGGAGAGTCATTCTCCGCCTCAGGGCGCTCCCTGTCGTTTGTCGGAGAGCACCTCTCGGGAGAGGCCGTCACGGTCTCGGTCTGCGGCTGTCCAGAAGGGGCTCCACAGACCTGGGACGTCACTGCCCGCACGGTCTCGGTGAAGCTCGATGAGATCGCACGGTTCTCCGGGGGCTGGATCCGGGTCTGCGAGCGCAGGCTCCTGCCCGTTCCGATCGGCGCGGTTGTTCTCGCCCCGCGTCGAACCGGGCTGCTCCCCCCGGCCATCGGCTACGGCGTCGATGGCCTCCAGCTCACGACTCCGATCTTCATCGCAGCGGGCACGCATGCGGATCTCACCGTAAGCCCCGCGTGGCGTCAGGAGCGAGGAGTGCGCGGCCTGGCTGAGGGGCGGCTGTCGCTGACGGATGCTGAGGAGGTGGTGCTCCGTGGAGCACTCGGGGACGACCTCAAGGAGGGACGCTGGCGCGGCGCAGGAGATCTGGAGGGCACCTGGACGCCTGGACCAGTTCGGGTCGGCGTCGATGCGCAGCGATGGTCTGATCTGGACTATCAGTCAGACTATGGAGGGGATTTTCTGACCCGAGCGGCCCCCTGGACGGAGTCTCTCGGTGTGCTCGGGCTGCCCTGGGTACGGCTGGAGAGCGACACCTTCCAGTCCGCAGAGAGCACCACTCAGCGGCCACTTGCCGGAGTGCTCTCTGCCAGCGGCGGGCGGGGTGCCGTGAGCACCTGGGGGCAGGGGAGGCTCGATGTGTTTGCTGAGGGGAGCGACCCCGCAGCACTGTCAGAGACTGCGCTCCGCAGCGCTGCTGTCGGGACGATCTCTGCGAGCCACCGTTGGAATGCCCTCCAGCTGACCGGCACTGCGAGGGGGCAAGGGGTGGCCTGGTCGGCTGCGGAGCCCTGGGCGCTCGGGCAGGCCGGAGTCACCGCCATGGTGCCGATGTGGGGCGACATCGGCGGACTCCGTCATCTCGCTGCTGCAGGGCTGACCGCCTCGGTGTCAGGGTGGACTGCTGCGGCATCTCCCCGGGCTCCCGATGAGAGTCTTCCAGACGCCATCGCAGTCGGTCCTCGGATCACTTCACGCTGGATCGCCGCGCGCGGCGTTCCGATCTCGGCGGTCGCTGGGCTGCCCTGGACGCCGGATGGTCTTCGTCCTGAGGCCGCTGTTCGCCTCCAGCACGGGGCCTGGTCGGGGCGCCTTCAGCTGGAGGATGGCCTCCAGGTCGCCAGCGCAGCGTGGTCGGATGCACCCGGACGGCTGACCTTCTCCGCCGTCCGCACCGAAGACGTCGGCCTTGGAAACCTCAGCACCACATGGTGGATCCCTGGGGTTCCGATCGCGGTTGGCTGGCGACACCTCGCTGACCTCAGTCAGACCCTCTCTGCGGGGCCTCTCCTTCGCTACCGCTCGCCGTGCGACTGTCTGGACGTGTCAGCTTCCGCAGCCTGGGCTGCTGATCGCAGCCTGCCGGACCTCGGGCTGCAGGTTCAGGTGCGCTGATCAGCGTGCGTTGAGGCCCGCGACGGCCTTCTGTAGCTTGCGGTCGTCCTTGATTAAACCGAAGACCTCTGAGGTGGCGTCTTCGCCCCCGCAGCCTCCGAGTCCGGCAGGATTGGCGCACAGGGCGATGTTGTCGGTGTTGCTCTTCTTGCCAGCGCGCGCGATGGCGATCTGGATTGCCTCCAGGAGCACCGCACCGTCTGCAGCGAGTGCGGCCTCATAGGCATCCTTCAGGTCTGCTGCGCGGGCGAGTGTGCTCTCATCTCCGGCATCGATACCGTCCTCTAAGGGGGCGAGGGCATCCTCGAAGTCCTCCAGACGTCGGTCGAGCAGGTCATCGATAAGCGCCTCGGCCATTGCTGCGACGTTGACGTCACGACCGCTGCCGGTCAACGGGATCGCAGCCTGCGTGCTCGCCTCGATCCCGCTCTCTGGCCACGGCGCGTCGGTCAGGCCGACCAGGTCAGACTTGAGGGTTGCGTCGGCATCAATGGCTGCGGCGATGTCGGCGTTGAGATCCGTTCCTTCACAGGAACCGCTGCTCCCGCGACGCATCATCGCGGTCACCCCGCCGCCGCTGGCGCACTCCGCGATGGTGTAGCTGCTCTGCGCTGCCAAGGCACGATCGAGGGCTGCTCCGAACACCGTCTCGTAGCCATCCTGGAGCAGGTTGACGTGGCGCTGCATGGAGATGTACTGGACGGCGGCGATTTTCTGTGACTCGTCAGCCCAGGCCTGTAGAGCAGCTGGAGCCTGATCGCCCAGCAGCGCCACGCCGATCTCAAGATTCTCCAGATCTCGGGCGAGGCGTGCCAGCGTGGTCTGTGCCTTGTCGAAGGCTGGAGCCAGATCGTCAGCGCTGTCACGGAAGACCGCGCTGGCACCCGCGACGTTTTCGGGATGGTAGTGAGCCGGTGAGGCTGCCAGGGCAGCGGTGGAAAGCAGTAGGGTCAGCATCGGTACTCCAGAGACATCGGGACACGGGTCAGTCAACCCGTACGGTACGCGGTTCCGTTCGTCTTATCTTGAACCATCAGCCACAATGAAGACCGGGACCTGCGAGGCTCCGACCGAGACGTTCCCCAGGCCATCGGTCAGTCGGCAGAGGAAGCCGGCCAGTTTTCCGTGGATAAGAAACGGATCAAGGGAGGGGTGGACCCGGGCGAGGCTGTAGTTGCTTCGAGCATCTGGAAACATCTCCCAGCCGACCTCAACCCGACGCTGTGCGACGTGGCTGTGGCTGTGCTCGACGGCTGCTTCCCAGGTACGCCGGTCGCACTGCCAGCCCAGGACGACACCTGCTCCGCCGTGACCGTGGATGGGCTTGATGACCCACTCGCGCTGCTCGTCGAGGAGGGTCTGGCGGAGCTCTGCTGGCGCTGCTGAGGCTGGGGTGTTGGCCAGGATGCCGGTCCAGGGAACCGAGGACTTGATGACCCGCGTGATCGCATCGGGGAGGCGGGCATGGAGGGCCGGATCGTGGAGGAGAGCAAACAGGCCCTTGCCGTGGAGGAGGCTGGTACGAAACGAGTTGATCACCATGACCTTGCCCGCTCGGTACGCCTCCAGCAGTGCCCGACATGCCTCTGGCCGACGCACAACATCGGCGACGAGGAGGCGGCGGTAGACCAGATCGATGCGCATCCCGCCGTGGGTGAGCTGCTGTCCGTCGAAGTCGAGCTCTCGTGGATCGGCCAGCACGCAGTCCTGTCCGATCCGTTCGAAGTGCTGCTGCATGAGCAGAAACTCCGGTCGTGTGGGCACGTCCATGAAGTCGACCAGCGCGATCTGTGGACGGGGCTCGCTGTGGTGGGCACTCCAGACGGCATGGACGGCACGCACCGCAGCCTCTGCGCTGGGCATGCTGGTGATGCTGCGGGGCTTGCGCAGCAGAGGGTCGCTCTGGAACAGCGTGGACAGTGCATCGGCGTAGCCCATGCCGGCTGGAGACTCTGCGTTGAGCTCGATGAACTGTGGTCGTCCGTTGTGGAGAAAGGAGTCGAACCGGGCGAGCACAGCGGCGGAGCGGTAGCCGGGATCTGGCCTGGCGAGTGCGAGGGCCTCCGGTCCGACGCCCAGCCGGACCGCGAGGCTTCCTGGGCGACCATCGAGTCCGTCTGCTTCGATCATCTCCCGTGCGACCCGGATTGCACGGTGCAGGCCCGATACCAGCTTCAGGTAGCGGCGTGCTGTGGTGTGGGTGATGAACATCGGTCGCCGATAGACACACAGCGGTCGATCTCCGTAGACCACGCCAGCATCCTGGACCGAGGCCAGAAACGCTTCAGGCGAGGTGGGATCCGTGCGCACCGCTTGGTTCCACTGCTTCGCAAGCTGCATGTGGCCTCTCCTATCGCACCGGCTGCGATGGAGCCGGACGGTCGTTGTCCGGGCTGTGGTGAGACGGGAGGCGGTGAGACTGGTTATCTACCCTTTCGGGAGGTGTGATGGGCGAGCTGCTCGGAAACGAGGCCCTGCGGAGCAAGCTGGTCGGCATGTCTGATGCCGGAAGGCTCCACCACTGCCTGCTGTTCGAGGGGCCCAATGGCGTCGGAAAGTCAGCCTCGGCGATCTGGCTTGCGCAGACCGTAAACTGTACCGGCCCCGCGATGTTCGGCCCCCGCACGGAGCCCTGCGGGGCCTGCTGGTCCTGCAAGGCGATCACCGACGGTCAGCATCCTGACATCATTGTTGTCGGGCTCGATCCAGATCGAACCGCACCGATCATTTCTGTGCGTCAGGCCCGTGCAGTCATCTCAAAGATGGCCCTGCGCCCTTACAACGCCAAGCGGCGGTTCGTTATCATCGACCCAGCAGATGCGATGGGCACCCAGTCTGCCAATGCGCTCCTCAAGACCTTCGAGGAGCCTCCAAGAGACACGGGCTTTATCCTGGTCTGTCCATCGGCCCGCCGCCTCTTGCCGACGGTCCGCTCACGCTCACAGCGCATTCGGTTTCGGCCCGTGCAGCGAGATCGGCTGGCCGAGTGGCTCGCCAAGCAAGAGATCGAGCAGCCTGACTGGATCGCGAACCTCTCCGACGGCTGCCCTGGCCGTGCCCTCGCTCTCGCAGGGGGAGAGGCTGAGGAGTGGCGCGAGAGCCGTGATGCCCTGCTCGATGTGCTCGCGGGCTCTATGCAGGGGGTCTTCTCCTACACCGACAAGCTGACGCGTGGCGATCGGGCCACCTGGACAGCACGGGCGGAGCAGATGCTGGACGCACTGGCCCGAATGGTGAGAGATGCCTTGATCCTCGCGGGAGGCGGGAGCGAGGCGCGGCTGTACAACGCCGACCTCACCGAAAAGGTCTACGCCTGGTCTGCAGCGCTCGGCGTGGCTGGCAGCCAGCGGGTTGGACAGGCCATCGACAAGGCGCGCCAGGAGCTCGCCGCCTACGTCAATGGCCGTCTCCTCTTTGACGCACTGCTCAGCGCGGTGATTGCTGAGCTTGGTGCTGCTCGCCAGGCCTGAACAGGCTCACACCCGTTGAGCTCACATCCTGAGCACAGCAAACATCCTGAGCACAGCAAATCCTGAGCACAGCAAGTCCTAAGCACAGCAAAAGGGCCGACCCATCTGGTCGACCCTCACACATTGCATGCTCGGTGAGACATGACTGCTCGGTGATATATCCTTAGCGAGAGATGCTCAGCGAAAAGATCCTCAGCGAGAGATCCTCAGCGAGACACGCTGCGGATCAGCTCTCGCTGTTCGCCGGACGTGCCTCAGCCGGTGCGTTGGCATCGGCCTCGGGGGTGTGGATCGGGAAGACCGGAGTGGTGCCGTTGCTCACGAGCTTGCGCTTGCGATCACGACCGGCCTTCTTGCTGCGCAGGTTGCGCCGGAAACGAGTCTGCTTGGTGTTGCTGGCCATGGATGGCTCCTGATTCAGCGGAGATTGGAAAGAGATGACGGCGGCTTTTAGCCTCTCTGAGAGTTGCTGTCAACGGGCCAGATCGCTCCCCGGTGTCGTGCTGCACAGGGCGTGGCGCCGGCCTCTGCTTGCCCGATCTCCTCAGGCTGAGGGTCCGCTAACCTCTGCTCATGCTGAGCCCTGAGCGGAAGTGGTCGCGGCTGACACCAGCGGACATACCTGATAGCGTGGACACCATGCTGATCCCGCTGTTCCTGGCCTGTAAGGCGACTCCTCCTTCCGCAGTGCCGGAGGCTGTCAAGCGTCTGAGCGTCGTCGCACCGGTCCCGTTAGAAGAGGCTGAACTGTCGGTGATCCGAGAGACCATCACTCTCAACCCCGATGAGATCACCTACGACGAGCCGGCTGGAACGCTCGTCTTCTCGCCAGGCACCAGGGTACGCTCTGCTCACTACACCCACTACATCCTCGATCTCGACAGCGCCGTGGCGGTCCTCGGAGCACGGCCTGCGGAGCCGGTAGTGGTGGTTGTTGAGATCATGAGTGTCGAAGATGGTGTTCACCTCCCTGAGGAGCCTCTGGCAGCCTCTCCCGATGGGGGCTTTCGAATTACCAACAAGACGGGGCGTGTTCTCTCTGCTGTGAAGTAGTTGCTGACGCTGCGGTGTGCCCTCCAGTCCTCTCTTGGCCTTGAAGAACGGCTCCTGACGCTCGCAGGTCGTGCTGGTCTTCAGGGGCATCGCGTGGACTGATTCTGGTCGGTTTCACTGAGGCTCGCATGCGCTCCTCCGGTCCTGCTCGTCCTCTTTGTCCGGGCCTGCACCAGCACCAGTGCGCATGCGCGGTGCGATCACCTCGGAGCACACGCACCATGCCATCAGGCGCACAGATCTCTGTCCTATGATGTCATTCCTCAGGAGTTTTGATGACCGAGTTGTCTCCCAAGCGCTCATCCTTCATGTTTACTCGGCTCGTAGGAGGTGTGAGCCTCGCCTCGATCCTCGCTCTCGTGTTGGGCATCACCGCGGTCGTTGCTGAGGAGCTGCTCTTGGTCATTCCTGGAGTGCTCCTCTGGTTCGTTCTGGTTGTCCTGACCTTGGTGAGCGGGATGGTGGCCTGGAAAAAGGAAAAGTACGAGATCCATCCCCACCATCTGGTCATGCACCGTGGCGGTCTCGCCAGCGATCAGACCACCGAGCTGGACGTCAAGAACATTACCCACGTCAAGCAGCGACTGTCATGGATCCGCTACCGGTTCTTCGACGTCGGCGATGTCATTGTGCAGTCCGCAGGGAGCGCCAGCGCAGAGGTGGTCTTCCGCTCGATCCAGAACCCGGATGCGGTCTACGCACAGATCCGAGAGCTGATGAAGACCAACAGCTTCTCGATGAAGGGAGAGACGCTCCTCCATCAAGAGAGCCCGAGTACCCTTGGTGCAGTCGTAGAGGTCGCCTCCATCGCCGCTGGTGGCGTGCTGGCTGTTGGCTGGCTCGGAGCCGGGGTGCTGGGAGCCATGTCCTCGGCGGGGCCTGCGGGGATGGCTCTGGAGGGCCTACTGGTCGTCGGACTCGTGCTGCTTGTCTGCATCTTCCTGGTGCTGCATTTCTTCGACATGAGACGGCGGACGTACACGGTCTACGACGACCTCGTCGAGTACCAGGAAGGCTTCCTCTCGCGCACCAATGCCGTCATTCCCTATGAGAACATCGCAGATGCCTCTACAAGACAGACCGCCTTTGATCGGGTCCTTGGGCTGTACAATGTTCGCGTGAGCTGCCAAGGCAGCAGCTCGGAGATCGGGTTTCGTCGTCTGGCGTCCGGTCCGAAACTACAGAGCGTGATTCGCGGCCGGGTTGATGCCGCTCAGGCTTCTCGGGAGCAGCGTGAGCAGCTGAGGGTGGTGCCTCCCAAGGCTGAGGGATCTGGTGTGAAGTCCACTCGGCCTGCAGCTCAGTCGATTCCGTCCGCAGAGGCCTGGACTGCTGAGCTGCAGATGAACACCGCGCGGGCCTTCTGCAGCGCCGCCATCCTCCGCGCGCTGGGAACGACCTACTCCGTCGGGCCCTCTTCAGTGTCCAGCCAGTTCACGCTCATCGGGAATCAGCAGCTTGAATTCGCCTACGACAAGGTCACCGGGATTCAGGTCCGGACCTCTCCCTGGGATGCGCTCTTCGGCACCTTCACGATTCGCATCTGGAGCATCGGCTCTTCGATGCCCCTCGACCTCGCCCACGTCCCTCGCGCGGCTGTTGATCTGCCGGCTCTGCTGCGCCAGTCAGGCATCCCTGGTGGTGAAGCCCGGTGTTCTTTTCCCGCTTCATTTGGTCTCCTGG
The DNA here is from genome assembly GCA_029251165.1 of Myxococcota bacterium. Lineage (GTDB taxonomy): Bacteria > Myxococcota_A > UBA796 > UBA796 > UBA796 > JAQXDW01. The sequence continues at coordinate 63,441 of JAQXDW010000113.1, read as the reverse complement.
TCTGGCTGCGTGCCCACGTGGTCGGTGCGGTCATGGTGCCGATGTTGGTCCTGCTGAGCCTGGTCCTGGCTGCAGCGGTGAGCTGGGAGATGCTCCTTCCGATCCTCTCGCTGCTCGGCTTCATCGTGGTTTCGCTTCCGATTCTCACAGTCCGCTACCGCCAGCAGCGCCTCACCTTCCACACCCATCACATGGAGCATGTGGCGGGTATCTTATGGAAGAAGCACACCTACGCGCGCTATGACGACATCAAGAAGATCTCGGTCCGCCGATACGTGGGCACCCGTCGCGGCCGGCTGCAGGTGTTCGTCGCTGGCGAGGTCCAGACACAGGGCAGCAAAGGGCAGTCGGTGGTGCTGCCGAACACCTTCATCGCCCACTATCTCGAAGAGGTCACTCCGCTCACGGAGACCATCGATGACCTCCTCCTCGGTCGAATCGAGCCCGAGGCGGTCATGCAGCCCCGCGAGTCGACCCCGGCGGGAGCGGAGTTCCGCCCAGCAGTCTCAAACTCCCTGGTGGCGCTTCTCCTCGGAGGCATCTTCTGCCCGCCGATCTGGTTGCTTGCCCCCTACGTCGTCCTGCGCGTCAAGCGGAAGGTCTATCGAGTGGCGTCAGACCGGGCGGTGGTCGAAGAAGGGGTCTTGTACCGCACCCACACCAGCGTGCTGTTTGATCGCATCGACTCGATCCAGCAGGGACAGGGCGCGCTCGGAAAGATGTTCAGCAATGGCTCGGTCACCCTGATGACCGCCGGGAGCAGTCGGCCCGATCTCTTTCTGAAGAACACGCCAGACTATCAGTCGCTCTACCGGATGATACGCGAGCGCGATGGCGAGTAGGCGGCACCCGGTAGAGCCCGGAACAGGGGGGCCTCAGCCGTTGTTCGAGATGATGACTGTGCCCCGGATGTTGTCCTCACCGATGGTGTCTCGCATCGACTCGGCATCCTCGGTGCTGAGGTCCGTGTTGTTCTGGATGCTCAGGTCGCCCCCGATCTGCTCGACGGTGTGCATCCCGGTGACATCAAACAGCGCGGCGTTTCCCCACAAGACGAGATCGTCTCCGACCAGTCGGACTCCACTCAGGCCATCGAGATCCGTGATGCCTGCCGCCCAGTGGACCCGCAGCTCGCCGCCGACATCCGTCAGCGCGGGGAGGGAGAGCTCGGTGAGCTCGGCGAGCTTGTAGATGTAGAGATCACTGCCGATGGTGCTGAGCGCGGGAAGATCGATTGTGGTCAGCGACTCACAGCCGTCAATGCTCAGCCCGCGCTCCACCTCGGTCAGCAACGGCATCCCGCTGAACGAGATCAGTGCGCTGCAGGTGGAGATGCTCACGTTGGCGACTGTCTCCAGCGCGCTGAGGTTGATGTCGGTCATGGCCGCGTTGTCAGAGATGGTCAGCCCGCCGCTGATTGTGGTGAGGCTCTCCAGCCCGGAGAGGTCGGCCAGCGCAGTGTTTCCGGTGATGCTCAGGGTGCTGTCGATCTCGATAAGACCGGAGAGCCCTGCGAGAGAGGCGAGCTGTGCGTTGTCCTGGATGAGCGCAGAGCCCTCGACGACCTCTAGGCCATCGAGTCCGGCGAGAGAGGTGAGGCTGATGTTGTCTGAGATCTGAAGCTTCTCGGCGCTCTCGATACAAGACAGGCCCATGAGATCGGTGGTGTCTTCCACATTTCGGATGCGCAGCGTTCCGCCGATCGCGGTGTAGCAGGGGCAGAGGTCGGCGATGTCTGCGGCTTCCAAGACGACTCCGTCGCCGTCCAGCGGATCGGGGAAGACGAGACCGACAGACTCATCGGAGTCGTCGCAGTCATCGGAGTTGAGCGCATAACCAGCAGGGGCCGCGCAGTCCTCACCGGTGACGACAGTGCTGCTGCCCAGGCCGTCGTCGTCGTCGTCGATGTACCAAATGCTGGGGACGCCTTCGTCGATCTGGCCGTTGCAGTTGTTGTCGATGCCGTCGCAGTCCTCTTCGACGTGTGGACCGATGGTGTCGTCGTCGTCGTCGCAGTCCCAGGTCTCCGGCGTGGCGAGGTAGCCGCTGGGAGCCACGCACGACAAGATCGGATCGCTCTCCTCTCCTGGGGTGCCGTCGCCGTCGAGGTCTGCGTACCACAGCTGCTCTTCCGCACCGTCGTCAGGGGTGCCGTCGCAGTCGTTGTCCACACCGTCGCAGATCTCATCCTCTAGCGGGCTGATGGTGGCGTCGTTGTCGTTGCAGTCTCCACCGAGAAGGACGTAGTCTGCGGGGGGAGAGCAGGTGTCGGTGGCGGTGTCGAGATCGCCGTAGCCGTCGCCATCGATGTCTGCGTAGTACGTCAGACCGAGGCCCTCATCGACAGCACCATCGCAGTCGTTGTCGATGCCATCACACTCCTCGGAGGCTCCCGGACGGGCAGCGCTGTCGCTGTCGTCGCAGTCGATGAATCCATCTGCCGTCGCGGTCTCTCCAGGACAGGCTTCTGGTGCACCGTCGCCGTCGCTGTCGACCTCGGGACAGTCTCTTCCACAGCCTGCAAGCAGTAACCAGATCATGTCTCACCCTCCGGCAAGGATTGTCTATCAGCGCGCTGCTGCGGGCAACCTCTTTGCTTCTCGGATTCCCGATTGCCCCGTCATATTCAGGAAGTCAGTCCGTCATCCGTCGGCTCATTCCAGCGAATCCCATCAGACGTGATGGTGATCTTGCGGGCCCTGTAGAGCGCGCCGACCCCACGCTTGAACGCTTTCTTGCTCATCTGCAGCTCTCGTCGGATGTCTCCGGGAGTGCTCTTGTCGGTCAGTTCGAGGAAGCCCCCCCTCTCTGCGATGCCATCTGCCACAATGGACTGCTCATCGCGAAGGGCCTCGGGCTTCTGCTTGGGCAAGCTCAGGCTGAGATCCAGTCGACCGTCATATCGAATGTCACTGATAAAGCCTGGAAGCTCTTGGCCGATCACCAGATCTTGGTGGTTGCGATCAAAGAACAGCATGCCGCCGAAGCGGCCATCGACGACCATCTGGTAGCCCCGCTCGGTCTCGCCGTAGACAATCATGCGGACTTCCTGACCGATCCGGAGATGTGACGTGTGGGTGCTGAGGTGCTTCTGAAGCCAGGTCACTCCCATGACCCGCTCCTCGCGGTCTAGGACAATCGCGACGACGGCCTTTCCGCCGATTCGAACCGGGGAGTGGAGCTTGTTGTTTGGAATGAGGAGATCTTTCTCTAAGCCCCAGTCGACGAAGACCCCCGGCCCGGCGATGTCGACGACCTCCAGGACTACGATCTGACCAACAGTGCCATGGGGCTTCTTGGTCGTGGCGACGAGGGCGCCGCGGTTGGTGTAGACAAAGACCTTGATCTCGTCGCCGACTTCGAGATCTCGGGGGGCTTCATTTCTGGAAAGGTTCACGCTGTCCGCGCCGGCGGAGAGGACCCAGTCGCCGTGAATCCTGTCCACCACCTCGAGCGTGTTCATCTGGCCGACTCTGATCTTCATTGCTGCGATACTCCTGCCCGCAGTTAGCCCGTTCGCGCTCAGTCGGCGTCGGCGGATCCCATCACCTGCGGCGCAGTTCCGTCGTTGTCGCGTGCGCGCCGGGGCGCGTGAGGCTGAATCGATGGAGAGCGGGGAGCTGCGGGTGACCGAGGGGATGGCTGGGCTGGAGTCTCCGCGAGTGCCTTGTCGTTGACCCGTGCGAGAAGCTCTCGATGTCCACGTCAGATGCCGGCTTCGGCCATCATGAGCAGCGCCGGGAATGCTTGTGCTCATCGAGACCTTAGGTAACGGAGACTTTGGCCGATACGATGACGTGACAAGAACAGAGGGGATGAGACCATGACAATCACCAGAACAGCACTGCTGCTCAGCGCAATCACCCTGACGGGCTGCGGCAAGCTCAGCGAAATTCAGGATGTCGTCGAAGGCGTGAGCGAGCGGTTCGTCGTCTCCGGCATCTACCTTGGCGTCGAGCAACCCGATGGTGTAGACCTCTCTGAGACGGCGTTCTCCGGAGCCCGACTGACTGCATACCTCGCGGATGCCAGCCAGATCAGTGAGATGGAGGATGCGCCGATCACCGGCACCGCAGTCATGCTCCTGTCACCAGGAAACGGAGGCAGCCTGCCGATGAACGACTCCGGGCTCGGAAAGTATGAGCTGAGCTCTGAAGACGGCCTGGAGTATTTCTCGGGTGAGGAGATCAGCCTGACCTCGACCTATGGCGATACCGACCGTGCCATCTCCGTCGATGTTCCCCCAGCCGCCAACCTGGACATTAGCCCGGACCATGCCGCGGGCACCCCGATCGCCGTCGATCTCTCTGGCCAGGGATTCGATGCCGCGCTGGTGGTGGTCATGGATGTGGAGACGGGTGAGATCACGTGGTCCAACGAGCCCAACGACATCTCGGCCCTCTACGACATGACGCACCCCGACGGCTTCGTCATCGGTGGGTCCGAAGACACCGACGACACCATCCTCGTTGAGATCCCCGGAAAGGCGTTTGCCTCGGAGAGCTACTACATCGTCGGCGTGGCAGGGATGAACGTCTCCAACACCGCGAGCTTTGAGAACATCAACACCGCGCTCTCTACTGTCATGGCGGGCAAGCTGCGGTTTGTGGATGTCTGCACTGACGACTTCGCGCTGCTCTGCGAAGAGTAAGACTGTGTAGCAGTAAGGCTGCGGAGATGGTCCCCTGAGGCGACGGCCTCAGGGGACCACTGTGCTTGATGCGGCTGCCGATGCCGCTCAGCGAACCTCGATCGTGCCCGGCAGCATCACCACGGGACCACCCGCGCCGAGGACGGTCTCCAGCATCGCGGCGTCGGAGAGTCCCGACCGGATGCCCTCCGGAAGCTCAGCAGCGATGGCAGCAGCGGCTTCCGGGTCTGCCATCTCGTCGAGGAGCTGCTCGATGAAGCTCTTGCGCTCTGGGATGCGCTTGATGGCGTAGTCGGTCGTGTTGGCGAGGCTCGCAGCATGGCGGATGGCGTCGTTGGTGCTGCCAAGCTCATCGATCAGGTTGCGCTCCAGCGCTTGCTCTCCAGTCCAGACCCGACCCTGGGCAACGGCGTGGAGGTCTTCGTAGCTCATCTCGCGACCCTCAGCGGCTTTGGTCACGAAGGTGGTGTAGAAGCCCTGGAGGAAGGAGCGGAAGACCGCCCGCTCGGAGTCGTTGAAGTCAGACATCGAGGAGAACAGGGTGGCCTGCTCGCCGCGCTTGTAGGTGTGGTGGGAGACCTTCAGCCACTCCTCATAGAACCCGGAGAGGTTCATCTTGCCGCCGAAGACACCGATCGAGCCGGTCAGCGTGCCGGGCTCAGCAAAGATGTGGTCTGCGCCCATCGAGATGTAGTACCCGCCGCTCGCGGCGTAGTCTCCCATCGAGATGACCACCGGCTTGACCTCGCGGGTCAGGGCGACCTCTCGCCAGATGGTGTCGGAGGCTGAGCCCGAGCCACCAGGGGAGTTGACCCGGAGAACCACCGCGGAGATGTCGTCGTCTTCACGGACATCTCGAAGCTGACTGGAGACGGTGCGATCGCCGATCATGCTGCCGCCGAACAGCTGGGAGCCACTCTCACCGCCGACGATTGCGCCCTCAGCGTAGATGACCGCCACGGTCTGCTCCCCGCTCTTCCAGTCCTGTCGGAGCTTGCGGAGGTAGTCGCTCATCCTGCGGCGCTCCTCGCCGACCTCGTCGAGCATCTGATCCCGGTACTGCAGCTTGTCGACCATGCCGCGCGCGAGGGCATCCTCCGGGTTCATTGGCGGCGTGTCGATGAGGGCTGCGGCCTGCTCTTCTGAGAGTCCGCGGCCCTGTGCGATGCCGCGGAGAAACTGACTGTAGAGTGAGTCGAGCAGGGCATCGGTGGCCTCCGAGGCCGCCTCCGAGGGCCCGCTGCGCTCGTAGGGCTCTACTGCGCTCTTGAAGTCGCCGACGTGCTCGAAGTTGGCGCTCACGCCCAGCTCTGCGAGGGTGTCTGCGTAGTAGGACTGGGTCATGGCGAGGCCGTTGACCAGGGTGATGCCTGCAGGCGGGAGGCGGATGTCATCGCAGGCGGTCGCGAGGTAGTACTCCATGTTGGTGAACTGATCGCTCCAGACGATGCAGGGCTTACCGGAGTCCTTGAAGGCGAGGATGGCGTCGCGGAGCTCCTGGGTGCCGGCCCAGCCGATGCCGATCGGCGCGAGGTCGATCAGCAGACCGGTCACGGAGTCATCGGTCGCGGCATGCTCCAGAGCCGCAGACAGCTCGCTGGTCAGCGGCGGCAGATCTGCGGGATCCACCAGCATGCCTTCGTTCCCTGGAGCATCAGTGAGCATGGGTGAGAACCGGACATGCAGCCACTGATCCTCGTCAAAGCCGGGCGTGCCGTCCTGAAGCAACAGCACCACTGCTACGGTGGCCGCGACCATGATTAGCGCACCGATGCCCGCAAGCCACAGCAACAGCCGGGTGCTCTTTGTCTTCGCCATGTCGAGAGTCCTCCTGCCCGTTCACAAGGGCAATGAGTATCCTCTATCCACCAACTCGGGCATCGGGGAGGTCATCCTCCGTCCAGCATCGTCCGCGCCATCGCTGGAGCCAGCCGATCAGCCGGGGATGAAGTGTGCTGGAGGCGCGCGCGCCGATGAGGGGATCGAGGTGACCCCAGCGCCCGCCGAGGGTCAGCCACGCACGACGCTCGGGAGAGAGGACCTCAAACGCAGGGCGAGCAGCAGCAGGAGAGCACAGCCGATCGCCCTCGGCGGCGACAACCATCACCGGGACATCGGTCCCGCGCATGGCCTCGACATAGTCCAGCCTATCGTCGCGATCACAGAGGCTTCCGGAGGCGATCCAGCGGGTAACCTGCTTCAGCAAGCCTCCGGAGATGTCCTCGACGCCGTGGATCATCATGCCCCTCGCGAGTGAGCCTTCAACTTCCCGTCCCAGGCTGCTCCACAGCGCCTCACCAGTCAGCGGGGTCAGCGCGCGGTGCAGACTGCGTGCGGGCAGGCTCCAGCCGGCAGGAACGAGGCTCGCCGCAAGGCCAGCGATGCGAGCGTGGCTCTTTGGGGTCTCGAACCGCACCGGAGCACACAGGCTGACGCCGGCAGCGATGGTGTCTGGCTGACCAGAGAGCGCTGCATAGAGCAGCTGGCCGCCCATGGAGTGACCAATCCAAAGCAGCCGCTTCCAGCCGGAGAGGGTCTGAATCCGGGCGACAGCAGCGGGGATGTCTCGGGTGACGATGTCATCAAAGTCGAAGCCTGCACCCCGAGGGGGCGCAATGGACCCGGGATCGCCACGGTGCTCCAGGATGTAGACGTCGAAGCCGGCGTCATGGAGGGCGTCGACAAGCGAGTCTTGCTCCTGGAGACCAAAGCCGACCCCGGACAGGCCGAGTCCGTGGAGAAGAAGAACCGGCTCTCCTGCGGCATCGGGACGGGGAGGATAGCGCCAGATCGGAGCCTCCCAGCCATCGTCGGTCTGGTAGTAGTAGCGATCGGGTGCCGGGCGTGGGCCGACGGCAAAGCGGGTGCGCGGGTTGCGGCTGTACCAGGCGGCGGACATGACCGCGCGGACAACAACCTCAGAGAGATCTCGACTCCCAAGAGCCCAGGTCGGACGCCGCTGGGTCTGCGGGAGATTCTCATAAGGTGAGGCGGGCAAGCCTGAGCCGGGGTGACCGTCTACAGGAGGACTCTCGGATCTGTCACCCATGATCCAGCAGTCCGTTCAGCATGATTTCAGCGCGTGTCAGTGACATCTTCAGCGTCAGATTCAGAAATGGTTCAAGCCTGCCCGGCCTCATAGAGATCTTGACAGTCTCTCCGAGGGGGAGTGTTGTCGTGTCAAGAGTTTGGACAGTACCACGCCATGATCTGCCTGCACAGGCTTTTTTCGCAGCTGGCAGCCGGAGACGCGGCAGCAGCAGGTCTCTGGAACCTACTGGTTGAGCGGGTCGTAGTGCTGAACGATTCGTGCGTTGTTGACGAGGTCTTCGTTCCAGGCCGCGAGGAAGACTTCCTGCTCTTGGCGGAGAACCTGTGCTCTGATCATGGCCTTTTGCTCTTCGAACGCGTCCATGTCCGGCTCGGAGATGACCTCAACAGCAGCGACGATGCGGCCACCATCGGTGGCGAACACGCCGTCGAGGACGCCCGCTTCCTTGGCGCTACCCACGGCAGCCATCAGACCTTCGCTGCCGCCGGTACCGGGGAGGTTGGGCGCGCCCTTGGCTGTGGGGGCAGGGGTTGAGACTCGAAGGTTGTATTTCTCGAGCTGCTCGGTAGGCGGAGCTCCGGCAGCCTTCCAGGCGGCGAGCAGGCCCTCAGCGTACTCACCGGCGACCTGGCCGACGTCCTGCTGCGCGAGCTGACTGCGGGCGATGTCGCGCTGGACATCCTCGAAGGCAATGGTCTCCTCTTCAGTGATGGCACCGACCTTGAAGAGCTGGAGTCCCTGTGCCGTCTTGACCGCTGTGGTCATCGCGTTCGGGGCTGCGAAGATTGCATCGACTGCTGCAGGATCAATCTGGGGCTTTGCCATTGCGCCGAGGGAGCCGCCGTTGACCGCGCTGAGATCCTCAGAGTACCGACGGGCAAGATCGGAGAAGTCAGCACCGCCCTCTGCTGCAGCGATGATCTCCTCCATCTTGGCGCTCAGCTCCTCCTCAGAGATGCCCTCGACGTCTGTCTTGAGCAGCACGGTCTGCAGCTCAGCGGTTGGATCCTTGTGGTAGAGCCGAGAGAAGTCTCGCTGATAGGCTTCCTTGAGAGACTCAAGATCCGCAGCAATCAGCGCATCGATCGCGGTGTCCTCGACCGGAACACTCTCCAGCAGCGCAGAGTCAGGAATGCGCACAAAGGAGACAGTCAGCTCCGTGGAGACCTGGCGGTAGAGGCGCTCCAGGCTGGCATCAGAGATGGTGACGCTGTTGCGCGCCAGGGTCTCGAGCTTCTGGAGCGCGATGCTGTCACGGAGCTGGTCCTCAAACCGGCCACGGGTCAGGCCGATGTTCTTGAGGTTTCGCTCGTACAGTTCGGTGGAGAACTTGCCGTCTGAGGTCTGGAAGGCCTCGATCTTCTTCAGCTCACGGACGATCTCTTCGTCTGAGACCTCGATGCCAGTCCGGTCGGACTCTTGAAGGAGGACCTCGGTCTGGATGAGCTGCTTGATGACGTCCGCTGCGAGGCGGTTGAGGTCATCTTCGTTCTGAGTGGCACCCTGCGAGCGAGAGATGTTTCGCATCTGCCGGTGCAGCTCGGTGTCTGTGATCCGATTGCCGTTGACCTCGGCGATCGCAGTGGTCGTCGGGCCGCCGCTGGCTCCGATGCCCCAGAACACGAAGACGAGCACGACTGCGCCGAACACGATCTTCGCCCATGGGCTGTCGGTTTGCTGGCGGATTGATTCAAGCAGAGCCATCGAAATCACCTCGGAGCCGTCGCTTAACCCGACTGGCCCGTTGTCGCGCAATCCTTTGACGCCGGGACTGTTTCAGCGATAATGGGTTCATCCTTCCTGCCGGCGACACCCCCGGCTCTCCCGCTCCCCAGGCCCTGGCCATGTTCCGCTCTGTTCTCGGAGCCATCTCCAATGAGATGGCCATCGATCTGGGCACCGCGACGACCCGAATCGCTGTCGCTGGTCGTGGCCTTGTCTGCGCTGAGGCCTCCGCTGTCGCCATTCATGAGGTTCGGGGTGCGCGTCGAATCCTTGCTGTTGGAGAGGCCGCCTTAGAAATGCTGGGGCGAACGCCGCCAGAGATCCGAGTCGTGAGACCCATCATCGACGGCATGCTGTCGGACTTCGAGATCGCAGAGGCGATGCTTCGCCACCTCATGCTCCAGGTCCAAGGCCGGACGCTGTGGGTCGGACCGCGGGTGACCGTCTGCGTGCCGTACAACACCATCGACATGGAGAAGCGCGCGATCCGCAAGCTCATGGAGGCTGCCGGTGCGCGTGAGGTGAGGATGGTCGAGCAGCCCATCGCTGCGGCGGTCGGTGCTGAGCTTCCCATCGATGAAGCACAGGGACACATGGTGGTCGATGTCGGGGCGGGCACCAGCGAGGTCGGCGTGATCTCACTGGGAGGAGTGGTCTACAGCCGTACTGTCAAGGTCGGCGGTGAGCGGATGGATCGGGCGATCATCCGCCACATCCGCGCTGAGCATGGCCTGCTCATCGGTCCTCGCACTGGTGAGCAGCTCAAGTGCGAGCTGGGCAGCGCGATGCCGGTTCGCCGACCAGCTGTCCGAGAGGTCAAGGGGCGCGATATCAAGAGCGGCTATCCCCGAGCTGTCGAGGTCACCGCACAGGAGATCTACGAGGCGCTGCGCAGCCCCGTGCAGCTCATCATCGATGCGGTCCGCGCCAGCTTAGAGCACACTCCGCCGGAGCTGGCGGCAGATGTCGCCCAGACCGGCATCGTGATGACTGGGGGCGGAGCCATGCTCTCGAGGCTCGATCGGTGCCTCTCAGAGACCACCGGCCTGCCAGTCATCGTGCCCGAAGACCCAGACATTGTCCTGGTGAAGGGGGCTCTGCGCTGCGACGAGCCCCGTCCTGGGCATGCCGTCGCAGGCTGATGCTCTCCGCTTCGACTTCTGCGCCGTTGCTTATGCTTCGGCTTTCTTCAGGAAGTCATCGAGAGTCTTGCGATTCAGTGCACCGACATGCTTACCGATCTGCTCGCCGTTCTTGAACAGCAGGAGAGTCGGAATGTTACGGACTCCGAATTTCATAGCGGACTGTGGGTTGTGATCCACGTCAAGCTTCACGATGCGCACCTTGCCATCATAGTCGGCGGCGGCGGCCTCAAGGAGCGGAGCGATTGCGCGGCAGGGGCCGCACCAGGTCGCCCAGAAGTCTACGAGGACTGGGGTTTCGCTCTCGAGGACTTCGGCGCCGAAGCTCTTGTCCGTTGCGTTGTTGATGAGGTCGCTGGCCATCGTGACTCCTTGCTGTGGGTATATGACAACTCAGTCGCACCCATGTAGGCTCCACAGGCCACCACGGCAAGAGGGGGGATTGGCCTCAACATGAGTGCTTCCTGGTCCGGCATGGGTTTGCTCCAACAAATTGACGGCTCGAACGAGGAGTACCCCCCGATTCGAGTCCTGTTTGCGCTGTATCGTCTAAAGGCTTCTGGCCGTCTCTCGATTCAACACTCCAGCAGTGCATTCGTACTGACACTGCAGTCCGGCAAGGTGGTTGGGCTGATCGGTGCACCCGAGCTGCTCTCCGCATGCGGTGTGAGCGGCTCGGAGGATGCGGACCTGATGGCGCTCATCGGTGCCGCGATCGCTTCGGGAACGTCTCCCGACGAGGCAATGCTCGCCGCGGCCAACGGCCTGGGCGACCTGCTCGCGAACAGCATCGACTTGTCCGGCGGGCAGGTTCGCTTTGAGGATGGCATCAAGCCGAGCGGAGCGGCCATTCCGCTGCCGCTGAGCATCCCCCGCATCATCCGTGGTGGGCTCGAGCGGACGCGTCCAGTTGCTGTGCTGGAGGCCGCGCTGGCTGAGAAGCTCTCCTGTGAGATCCGCCTCTCGCTGCCGGATGACACTACGCTTGACCGCTGGGAGCTGACCCCGGTTTCGCTTCGGCTGCTGCGCATCATCAAGAAGAACGCGGATCGGAAGCCGACGCTTGGAATGGTGATTCGAAAGGATCCCATCGAGCGCATGGTCGCTGTCGATCTCCTCCTCCAGCTTGGGCTCGTCTCTCTTTTTGAGGCACCTGCGCGGGCTCGGAGGCCCCGCAAGAAGCCCGCCGCGGCTCCAGAGCCTGCTGTGGCCGGTCCGCTTGAGACCCTCACCGCAGAGCTGAAGCAGCTCCAGGGCCTGAAACCCTGGGAAGTTCTCGGGCTGCGCCAGTCGACGGAGATCTCTGACGAGGGGATCGATCGGGCCAACCGGACTGCATCCCGGAAGTATCATCCAGACCAGTTCAGCGCTGAGCCGGAGCCTGTCCGTGCCATCGCAGCGGAGTGCTTTGCGATACTCCAGGATGCTTATGGAGCGATGCGGAGTGCCACCCTCCGCGAAGAGGTCAGCGCGCGTCTGGAGGCTGCAGAGAACGGCGAGCAGTATGTCACCGACCGGGATCGTACCGAGGCCGAGCTTCTCTACTCCAAGGCACAGCTCTCCTTTCGCAAGAAGGACTACACCGCCGCCCACGACGGATTCGACCGGGCCCTGCGGCTCAACCCGGGGAAGTGGCGCTATGCCTACATGGCACGTCGCTCGGGCTACCACACCGGCGTGCTCTCGGGCGCGGAGACTGCACAGCTGATCCTCGACATTGATGGTCCCCGCGGGCTCGCTCGGGCCGACGTACTGTTTGAGGTCGCCGAGATCTTGATGAAGGAAAAGGAAGAGGCACGCGCGCACGAACTGTACAAGCAGGTTCTTCAGCTCAATCCGGAGCACATCGGTGCCCGTCGCTGGGGGCGGATTCGCAAGATGCGCAAGTCCGCGGCTGATGACGAATCGAACGGTAGCCTTTTCTCTGGGCTGTTTCGGCGCAAGAAGAAGTAGTCGGATGGCTGAATAGCCCCCGTCATGGCTGCCGGAGAGGATATGTCACTGACGAATGGGTCACCTCATCCTCATTGCTGCCGTTGCGGTCTACCTGGGGCGCGTGCTGGCGCCCTTGCTCGGACGCTCCACGCGCGACCCCCGGCTTGGCTGGGCCGGGCTGGCCCTGCACGGCATCGGCTTGCTCGTCGTTATTGCTCTCGAGGGGCCGACCAGCACACCACATCTCGTGCTCGTCGGAATCGCCTTGCTGCTCATGCTCGCAAGTCAGATGGTCAGCCGGATGCCTCGAATGGATGCTCTGGAGAGTGTCCTGCTCCCGCTGACCATCGCGGTCTTGGTGCTCGGTCTGCTTGCTCCCGGTCAGTCCGGTGGGGTCACTCCCGCCTCCTGGTGGCTGCCGATTCACCTCAGCTTCATGGTGCTCGGATTCGGTGGGCTGGCGGTGTCGTTTGCGCTGTCGGTGCTCTACCTCTGGGTACGCGCCAGGCTGAAGGGCAAGCGACTGGTCGGCATCGGACGCCTTCCATCTCTCGCTGCGCTGGATGATCTCAATCAGAAGAGCATGGCGCTGGGCTTCATCGCGTTGACGTCCGGGATCGTCTGCGGTGCGCTGTGGGCACTCGGTGTCGACGGGAGCACCGCACGGCTGGACCTGACCACCCTCTCGACCCTGGTCGTCTGGCTGTGGTACGCCATCGGCCTCCAGCTGCGCCTGATCTCCGGCTACCGGGGAAGAATCGCTGCGCTCTTCGGAGTGCTCGGCTTTGGCGGGATCTCCCTGATCATGGCCGTCGCAGCTCTGGTCTTCCGAAGCTTTCATGGGGTGAGCAGCTGATGCACCTTGTGACCATCGGACTCAGCCATCGCACCGCACCAATTGAGCTGCGGGAGAAGCTCGCACCGCATCCTGGACAGATTCCAGAGCTGCTCCAGCAGCTCCAAGAGCGCGGTCTCGGCTCAGAGGCCGTCTTGCTCTCGACCTGCAACCGGGTCGAGCTCTACACGGTGCCCAACCCTCGGATCGGTACCGATGAGATCGCCCGCTGGATGCTGGAGCTTGGCGGACTCAGCCAGCGCTCCGCCATGCAGCACCTCTACCACTACAAGGAGCAGGACGCGCTGCGTCACCTGTTTCGGGTCATCTCCAGCCTCGACTCCATGGTGGTCGGAGAGCCCCAGATCGTCGCCCAGGTCAAGGAGGCGTATCGAATCGCTGCCGAGGCTCAGGCGACGGGGCCGGTGCTGCATCGGGTGATGGACGGCGCGCTGACCGTCGCCAAGAAGATTCGCTCTGAGACCGACATTGCGCGCGAGGCGGTCAGCATTGGGCGCGCCGGTGTCGAGTTGGCCCGTCAGGTGCTCGGCGATCTCTCTCGCTGCTCGGCGCTCCTGATTGGAGCCGGTGCCCACGGCAAGCTCGTCGCCCGCAATCTCTGTGGCTATGGGCTCTCCGAGCTGGTCATCACCAACCGCACCTTCTCTCGGGCCAGCCACCTCGCCCAGCTCTTCGGGGCCGCTGTGGTCCCGATGAGCGACATGGAGCGCTACCTGGAGCGAGTCGACATCGTCCTGACCTCCACCGGTGCTGGCCGCACCCTCATCTCCAAGCACATGCTCAGCCGGGTCATGCGCCGCCGTCGGTATCGACCGATGGTCCTCATCGATCTCTCGGTGCCGCGCGTCATCGAGACTGGCATCAACGGCATCGACTCGGTGTATCGCTTCGACGTCGACGATCTGGTCCAGGTCGCTGACCGGGGCAAGAAGAAGCGCCAGGACGCGGCAGAGGCTGCCGAAGCCATTGTCTCAAAGGAGGCGGGTCGGTTCTGGGGTCGGGTTCTTGGTGAGACCTACAACCCGCTCATCGGCCGGATCCCCCGACAAGCCGAGCAGATCCGTCAGGCAGAGCTGCAGCGGGCGAACTCTGCGCTTGAGCAGCTCTCTGAGTCTGAGCGACGCGCAGTCGATGCGATGACCCGTGCGATCGTCAAGAAGATCCTTCACAAGCCGGTCTCGTATGCCCGCCACCTCGCCAGCGAGGGAGACAGCGAGAACCTGATACGCCTGCTGATGGCGCTGAACGGGGAAGATGACAATGAGTAAGGACAGACTGATCCTGGGAACCCGTGGCAGTCAGCTTGCCCTGGCCCAGAGCGGTCAGGTTGCTCGCGACATCACTCGGCTGACCGGCGTTCCCGTTGAGCTGGAGGTGATCAGCACCCGCGGTGATCGCATCATCGATCGGCCGCTAGCTGCCATCGGGGGAAAGGGCCTGTTCACCGCAGAGCTCGAGGCGGCCCTGCGCTCGGGGGAGATCCACCTCGCGGTCCACTCTCTCAAGGACCTTCCCACCGAGGATCCCGACGGACTCATGCTCGGTGCGATCCCAGCGCGTGCGGACCCCCGCGATGCACTCGTCGGCCCACCCATCGGCCTCCTGCCGTCGGGTGCCGTCGTCGGAACCGGCTCGCTGCGGCGCGGGTGTCAGATCTCGGCGCTGCGCCCGGATGTCGTGGTCAAGGGCATCCGCGGCAATGTCGACACCCGACTCGCGAAGTTTGATCGTGGTGACTACGACGCCATCATCCTTGCCATGGCCGGACTCTCCCGGCTCTCCATCGCTCGCCCTGACATTCACCCGCTCGGCCTCCGAGAGATGATCCCGGCGCCGGGGCAGGGCGCGCTCGGTGTGCAGTGCAGCGCCAGCAATGCCTGGGTTCAGTCGCTCCTGGCGGCCATCGATCACCCCGACACCCGCCGCCGCGTTGCTGCGGAGCGAGCGTTCCTGGAGAGACTTGGTGGCGGCTGCAACATCGCGGCAGGCTGCTACGCTCGAACGGAAGCTGATCAGCTTCATGTCTTCGCGATGGCGCAGCTCGGCGACCGTCCGCTGCAGCGTGCAGAAGCTCGCGGCGACGAGCCGGTTGCCCTGGGGCAGCAGCTCGCCGACATTCTCACGGCCTGAGTCCCGCCTCACGGCCTGAGTCCAGACTCACAGCTCGGGCTCGCTAACTCGGGCTCGCTAACTCGGGCTCGCTGTGTGCTACTGACCGCGCGTGCAGGTCTTCTCACAGGCGAGGGGGTAGTCGCTCTCGTAGAGATCATCGCAGGTCATCATGTTGATGCCCTCCACGCACTCCTTCGCTGCGCCAGCATCCCAGTCACAGTCCCGGTTCTCCGGATCCTGGGCCTCGGAGATCACGGTGATGCACGCATCATAGTCGTCGATCTGCTGGACCTCCAGGTAGTCGCAGTCGTCATACAAGGTGCAGAACGCAGTCGAGACGTCCTCGGTGTAGCTGCTCTTGGAGTAGCAGCCAAAGCTCATCATCATCGTCAGGGTCAGCAATCGTGTCATCGGTCTTCCTCCGCTATCCACACACCATCTCACATGGGGACTCTTCCTCAAGGGCGTCATCTCTCAGGTCATCACAGGATGCCTCAGACATCGCCTCGATGCAGCGCTGGGCATCAGCGCCGGAGTAGTCGCATGCCTCGGCAGAGACTCGGGCAATCTCCACAATCTCCACAATCTCTTCGCACTGCTCGTAGGAGCCTCCGAACGCCTCCAGCAGATCGCAGCTCTCGTAGAGATCGCACTCTGATGCTGCCAGCTGTTCGGGATACTTCGCGCGGCTGATGGTGCAGCCGATGAGCAGTCCAGTGAGTATGACGGGGACGATCTTGCCGCGCATGCGGGCTCCGGTGTGGAATGCTGTCGTAACATCGGCCCACAGCGAGGGTCTATATGCTTCGGGTCCTGATTACACGGTCGTCGGCTGCACCGATGGATGAGATGCTTCAGAGGAGGGGTGTGGAGCCGGTGCATGTGCCGCTGCTGTCGCTCCAGCCGACGGGCGAGCGGCCTCCGAGCGGGGCTCCGGCGCTCGCGCTGATCTCCTCCGCCATGACCCCGACCGTCGTTCCTGACCTCGCGCAGTATCTCTGTGGTGTGCCTGTGGTTGCAGTCGGTGCAAAGACTGCCGTGGCGCTGAGGCGGATCGGCGTCGTGGTCGCTGCTGAGGGGAGTCACGGCGGGGCCGCTGCGGTTGCTGCGGTCACCGAGCAGCACGATGGGCGCGGGGAGGTGTGGGTGATTGGTGCGCGTCAGCTCTCTCCGCAGCTCTCTGCGGCCTTGTCGCGCGCGCCGTGGTCCGCTGTGCGGTGGTCGGTCTATGAAAACCACGCACCAGCAGCGGCCGCTGATGCCCTCTCTGCTGTACTCCCCGTCGACGTGATCACCTTCGCCAGCGGCTCTGCGGCCCGAGCTTTCGCCCGCTCAGCACAGCCGGGGGCAGCGCGGGTGGTGGTCATCGGCCCCTCGACTGCAGCGGATGCCCGCTCAGCCGGGCTGCCCGTTCACACGATCGCTGCGCGTCCCAGCCTGGAGGCGCTGGTCGAGGCTGCGCTTCAGCGACAATAGAGCCGGGTGAGGTCCTTCGTGAGGTTCTTCTGGTGGCTCTCCAGAGTGCCGCCGCCGATCTCGAGGAGCTTGGCATCGCGCCAGAGGCGCTCGATGGGGAACTCCCGGCAGTAGCCTGCGCCGCCAAAGACCTGCATTGCGTTGTCTGCGACGTTCTTGCCGACGGGCGCGGCGAACAGCTTGGCGGCATCAGAGCCGATGCGGTTGCGGACGTCAGGGCCGACGTTGCGCGCAACCTGATAGATGAGACAGCGTGCAGCCTCGGTCATCGCATAGGAATCGGCGATGTAGCGCTGGATCTGTCCGTAGCGGTTGATCGGCTGACCGAACGCGATGCGCTCGTTGCCATAGTGGACCATCATCTCCAGGCAGCGGTCTGCGATGCCCAGGCTCATTGCAGCAAGGGCCAGCCGCTCGATCTCCAGGTTTCGCATCATGTGGGTGAGCCCGCCGCCCTCTTCTCCGAGCAGGTTGCTCGCCGGAATACGACAGTCTTCGAAGATGATCTCCGACATCGAGGAGGCCCGCATGCCCATCTTCGGGATGTGATTGGAGGCGGAGAACCCGGGGGCATCTGCGGTGACCACAAACGCGCTGACCCGACCCTCGGTCTTGGCGTACACCAGGAAGATGTGCGCCTCGGGACCGTTGGTGATGTAGGTCTTGGTGCCGTTGAGGATGTAGTCGTCCCCGTCTCGCACCGCCGTTGTGGTCATGCCGATGACGTCCGTTCCGTGACCGGGCTCGGTCATGCACATCCCGCCGACCCACTCGCCGGTCAGGGTCGGCTCGAGGAACCGCTCCTTCTGCTCGTCGCTGGAGCAGTAGTAGAAATTGTTCACGAACAGCATCGAGTGGGCCAGCCACGCCAGCGCGAAGCCTGGGTCTGAGCGAGACAGCTCCTGTGCCACGATCACAGCCGCGACGGTGTCCATGCCCGATCCCCCGTGCTCGACTGGGATGGTAATGCCCAGCAGGCCCAGATCTCCAAGCGAGCGGAAGAGTGGAATGTTCAGCTGTTCTTTCTCGTCGAACTCAGCCGCCTGTGGCTCGACTTGGTCCGCAGTGAACTGACGGACCATCTCCCGCAGCATGCGGTGCTCATCGGTGGGTGTAAACAGCGAGTTGTCGTGCATGATTTCTCCCCAGGCAGCGATGCCTTAACCAGCTAACGGTCCGATGGCGGGGAGTGACTCTCCCGCCACGTTATGCAGTCGCACTCGGAGAACGTATGAACCCGTTTAATCTCGCAGATCCGAACCTGCCTGAGGAAGGGCAGACCGTCATCGTCAATGCCGACCACGTGAAAGAGCGTGTGATCGTTCCCGGACAGCGCATCGTCTGGTGGCTGACGGGCTGGGAGCGCGGCCCGGTGTTGATCACCGATCGGGTCTCTATCTTGCTGTTTGACCTCGACAAGCGGGTGCTGCATACCGTCTCCACGCAGAACCCTGAGGCACCCATCTACGTGATGCACCAGATCTTCAATGTGTTCACCGAGGGGGGAAAGATCGGTGCGGACATCCACTTCTCTCCGCAGCAAGCCATCCAGCCGGTGAGCACGGTTCCAGGGGAGCGGTGGCTGGAGGTCCTCGCCCTCGCTCGGGTTCACGCCCCGATCCACAACCGTCTTCTGGGCATGAGGGACTGAGCAATCCGAGTGGCTTGGTCAGAAGGTGGCCGTGTATCGAAGGCGCAAATCGGATAGCCCCCCGGCAACCTCATCCGGGGAGCCCCGATGCCCACACTCATCCTCGTTGATGGATCCAACCAGGCCTACCGCGCCTACCACGCCATCCGCACCGATCTGAGGAGCCCAGACGGCTTCCCGACCCGGGCTCTGTTCGGCTTCACAAACATCCTCAAGTCGATCGTGAAGAAGCACCGTCCGGACTACATG
This sequence comes from Myxococcota bacterium, assembly GCA_029251165.1. GTDB lineage: Bacteria > Myxococcota_A > UBA796 > UBA796 > UBA796 > JAQXDW01. Next base: position 44,592 of record JAQXDW010000113.1, on the reverse strand, counting down.
GCAGTGGTCTTCGATGTCGGCAAGAGCTTCCGAAACGACCTGTATCCAGCCTACAAGGGCCAGCGTCCCGACAAGCCTGCAGAGCTCAAGCAGCAGTGGCCAGAGCTGATTCCGCTGTGCGAGTCGTTCGGGATCACTGCGCTCGCTCAGGAAGGCTTTGAGGCGGACGACATCATCGGCACCCTCGCGGTTCGCGCAGCTGCGGCTGGCGTTGATGTTCGCATCATCAGCTCTGACAAGGACTTCGCCCAGCTTGTCAACGACCGCATCAAGCTGTTTGATCCCCGCACTGGGGCACTGTCTGGGGCTGAGGAGGTCGAGGCAAAGTGGGGGGTGCCGCCAAGCCAGATCGTGGACCTGATGAGCCTCATCGGCGACAAGTCGGACAATGTGCCGGGCATCGCTGGCGTCGGCGCCAAGAAAGCGGCTGGCTACCTCAAGCGGTTTGAGACCTGGCAGGGCGTCATCGCCAACGCGGAGAAGATCGGTGGAAAGACTGCGGCGAAGGTCGCTGCGGCCGCAGAGACGGTGAAGCTTGCCAACCGGCTCATCGTCATCAAGACCGACATGTCGCTCACCACCAGTCTCGAAGATCTCGTGATCGCTGAGCCAGAGCCGGAGCGCCTCCGAGAGACCCTCAAGAAGTTCGGCTTCTTCGCGATGCTCAAGGAGCTTGGGCTCAACAGCCCCAGCATGGTGAGTCCGATCGACCGCGAGATCTACACCACCATCTCGACCCCGGAGGCGCTCGCGGCGCTCATCTCCACCCTGCGTGCTGTCGGCCGGTTTGCCTTTGACACCGAGACCACCTCGCTCGATCCCCTCCAGGCCCGGCTGGTCGGCATGAGCTTCTGCTGGGCTGATGACCAGGCGGTCTATGTGCCGATCGCGCATGAGGTCGGCGTGAACTGTCCCGGTGCCCTGGACGCACTCGCGCCGCTGCTCGCGGATCCGCTCATCAAGAAGACCGGCCAGAACCTCAAGTACGATCTCGAGGTTCTTCGCGCCAATGACCTCGACCTGTGCGGCATCGACGGCGACACCATGATCGCGGACTACCTCGTTCATGTGGACCAGAAGCACAACCTCAACGCGCTCGCGCTGCGGCACCTCGGCCACACGATGATCTCGTACAAAGAGGTCGCCCAGGAGCACGGAAACCTGTTCGCGCGGGTGCCCATCGAGGACGCCACAAAGTACGCGGCAGAGGATGCCCATGTCGCCTGGCATGTCGAGGCGAAGCTGCCCCTCGAGGGCGCGATGAAGACGCTCTACGACGAGGTCGAGATTCCGCTGCTTCCGATCCTCGCAGACATGGAGCTGACCGGCATCGGCGTAGACACGGTCGCGCTCGGCAAGATGTCGGTCGAGCTCGCGACTCAGATCGACGAGATGGTCAAGGTCATCTACGAGACTGCCGGAGAGACCTTCAACATCAATTCCACCCAGCAGCTCGCCAAGATCCTCTTTGAAAAGCGCAACCACACCCCGGTCAAGAAGACCAAGAGCGGCTTCTCGACCGACTCCGCGACCATCAACCGGCTGATGGAGCGCTCCGATGATGCGCTCCTTCAGATGATCCTGGACTACCGGGGGGCCACCAAGCTCAAGAGCACCTACGTCGATGCCTTGCCTGGGTTTGTCGCCTCAGATGGCCGGATCCATACCTCTTATCATCAGGCCGTGGCAGCCACAGGGCGGCTGTCTTCGTTCGATCCGAACCTCCAGAACATCCCGATACGAACGCCGGCGGGCAAGCGAATCCGGCGCTGCTTCGTCGCAAAGCCTGGCTTCATGTTCCTGGCCGCAGACTACTCGCAGATCGAGCTCCGTGTGCTGGCCCACTTCTGCGGTGATGGGCCGCTGGTGGAGTCGTTTCGGAACGGAGAGGACATCCACCGGAGGACCGCCTCAGAGATCTTTGACGTCAAGCCCGAGGCCGTCACCACTGAGCAGCGCTCCGCAGCCAAGGCGATCAACTTCGGGATCATCTATGGAATGTCAGCGTTTCGGCTCTCTAGAGAGCTGAAGATCCCCCGCGCGGAAGCGCAGCAATACATCGACAATTACTTCGAGCGTTATCCGCAGGTTCGAACCTACATGGACGAGCGGGTCCAGGAAGCAAAAGACAACGGCTCAGTCAAGACGCTGTTTGGCCGCATGCGTGTGGTGAGGGGGCTGACCTCTCGAAACAACGCCGAGCGTGCTGCCGGCGAGCGAATCGCAATGAACACCCCAGTCCAGGGCACCGCAGCAGACCTCATCAAGATGGCGATGATCAAGGTCTATCGCCGTCTGGAGACCGAATTTCCCCAGGCATCACTGCTGCTACAGGTCCACGACGAGCTGGTCCTTGAGGTCCCTGAGGCGCAGCTTGAGGCCATCTCGGCTGCGCTGGTCGAGGAGATGGAGGGGGTCTACTCTCTCGACGTGCCGTTGCTGGTTGAGACTGGCCATGGCCGAACCTGGGACGAAGCGCACTGAGGCTCCACATGAGTCTCCACAGATGTGCTCTCCGGACTGAATATCTGCTGAGCGTGTCCGTCTGGTGTGTGGCGTTGGGGGAGGAGGCGTGTCCCTCGGGTTATGCTCAACATCGCAGCCAAGGACAAAGCTATGCTGGCGTTGACGAGCCTTACCTCAGCCCTGACACTCTCCGGGATCGGCCTGGCCGGAATCGGCCTCGCGCTGATGGGAGCCGTGACCGGTGGTGGAAAGACCGCATCGGCCTCAGGGCGGGGAACTCCGGAGGACCACGAGCTGGTCCGTGCCTCTATCGAGGGCGACGGCATGGCCTATCGCTGCCTCGTCGAGCGGTACCAGGGGCGCATCTATGCGGTGATCTACGGCATGGTCCGCAACCGTGAGGATGCTCGAGAGCTCTCTCAGGATGCCTTTGTCAAGGCGTACAAGAACCTCTCCCGGTTTCGCCTGGAGTCCAGCTTTTACACCTGGCTCTGTCGAATCTCGATGAACGTCGCGATCGATCACCTCCGCCGGCAGAAGCTACGTCGGACTGAAGAATTCGACGAGGGCATCGCGAGTCGTGAGAGCGCCGGGGTCATCAGCCTCGCGCACCATCGAGAGGACCCCCGCAGAAACCTCGAGCGCAAGCAGATGCGAGAGCGCATCCTCGAAGAGATCGAGAAGCTGCCCGATGACCAGCGCCAGGTCCTCGTCCTCCGTGAGATCGATGGTCTCTCCTACAAGGAGATCTCGTCGATCATAGACATCCCGGAGGGGACGGTGATGAGCCGTCTGTACTACGCCCGCAAGAAGCTCCAGAGTGCGCTCAAAGAGCAGCGGGAAAAGTGACCAAAACCTTGAATAAGCCCACGCGGCAGCCGTCCTATTGGCACAAGAACCAGGCCTGACGGTCTGGACACCTTCGGAGTCATCCATGCTACTCAACCGTCTTGATACGCTGCGTGTGCGGGCCGCTGATGGCCTCGCCAGCACCGCCGATCAAGCGGAGCTGAGCGCTGCGGGCGTAGATGCTTTGGTTCTCCTTGAGGAACAGAGCATCCTCCATGCGCTGCTCGCAGAGTCTTTAGATGCTGGCTCGGTACCCGAGCTGGCTGACGGTGTGATTGGAGCCATCGGAATCGATGATGTCATCGTAGACTTCTCGGATCTGGTCACCGATGCCCTCTCTGATGCTGCCCCACCGGACATCGCTGCTGCCGTCCTCGGCGCGCTCGACTTCAGCAACGATCTCGGCGCGCTCATCTCGGAGTCTCTGGACGCTGGAGATGCTCCGGAGCTGGCCGATCCCATCCTCGAAGAGCTCGCACTCCAGGACGGGCTCGGGTTGCTTGTGTCGAGTGCGCTGGCCGACGATCAGGCACCTGACCTCGCGAACGATGTCTTGACGGCCATCGGCGGTGAGGGCAGCCTCAGTGCGCTGATTGCGGAGTCTCTTGATGCCGGTGAGGCTCCCGAGCTGTCAGACGCCATCCTCGATGCTCTGGGGATGACCGAGGCGCTCTCGGGTGAGGTTCGCGCCGCGCTCGATGGGGGTGAGGCTCCAGATCTGTGGACTGGCATCTCGGCACAGCTTGATGGCTCGACCGATGCTGGAGATCTCTTCCGAGAGGCCCTGACGGCCGATGCTGGCGAGATCGACATCGCGGATGAGGTCATGGCAGAGCTCGGTCTGGTGGCTGCTGAGGCCATCACACCCGCTGCCCGTCGCCAAGAAGCTGAGGTTGTTCCACTGTTCGGTGGGCGGTCCGCCCTCATGGGGACGGTCCTTGCCATTGCAGCAGCTCTGCTGCTCTATGTGGTGCCTGGCGCGCCGGTAGAGGCTCCCATCGAGCCCAGCGGCGACAGCTTCGCGTACAACATCCAGGACAACAACCAGGTCGAGATAGAAGAGCTTGAGTCTGCCCCAGAGGCCATGGTTCATATCTTCCAGACCGAAGCGGGAGCCCCGACCATCATCTTCATCGACGAGATGGAGGAGGTGGGGGCAGAGTCATCTGAGGGGGAACCGCTGTGATTCACATCATCTCCAGCCTGGCCACGCGAATGCGTCGGGTCGTGGTCTTACTGCTCGGCACCCTGGTCCTGAGCACTGCACTCGCAGCACCTCCGGTCCGACCACCACCTCCGCGTGGTGTGGTGACCCTCCCAGACGCTGTCCAGCATCAGGGGCGCACGGCACCTCGAGGGAACAAGGTCACCGTCGGCATGATGGTGGTCCACGCCACCGATCGGCACAGCAACGTCGATGGACGGCTCGGCAGCCTGACCCGCTACCTCTCCCACATGCGGTTCACCGGCTACGAGCTGCTTGAGACCCGCTCGGTTCAGCTCGGCGCCAACGGCAGCGAGACCTTCACCATTCAGGGCGGGCGAGAGGTCACCATCACCCTGCTCTCACGCGACGACAACCGCGTCCGCATGCGGGTACAGATTCTCGCAGGCAAGGGCGGTAAGCTCCTCGATACGACACTCTCGGTCAATCGAAATGGCACGTTTATCGTCGCCGGGCCGAAGTACAATGAGGGGATACTTGTCCTGCCCTTGACCGCTAGCTATTAGCTCCTGACAAGTGCCCTCATCTTGAGGGCACCCTCAGGAGTGGACATGACCATCTTCGCAAAGATCATCGCCGGCGAGATTCCTGCCGAGAGACTCTACGAAGATGAGCACGTCGTGGCATTTCGGGACATCAACCCCCAGGCACCAGTGCATGTGCTGGTGGTTCCTCGGAAGCCCCTCATATCGGTCGCGCATGCGGATGCAGAAGATGCTGAGCTGCTCGGTCGACTTCTTCTCGCTGCTGCACGGGTGGCACGAGAGCTGGGACTGGAGCCTGGCGGCTATCGGCTCGTCACCAACATCGGTGATCAGGGCGGGCAGAGCGTCTACCACCTCCATGTACACCTGCTCGGCGGTCGCCAGATGAGTTGGCCTCCGGGCTGACTCCGTCGCTGCTTCCGACACCGAACAGAATCCATCAGGAAATTCAGGTATGGCAACGTTTGACGCAAGTTTTCACGAAGAAGCCTTCCAGAGCATGGAGAGCCGGCGCAAGACCGTCTATGCGCTCGTGGCCACCGATGAGTATCGGTTCATGTCATCTGGAGATCGCCTCGAATTCGGCAACGAAGGCAGTATCACGGTCGGAACGGTCCGACACTATCCCCACCTGGAGCGCCTCGTTGAGGTTGAGGGATGGCAGGCGCTGTTTCCGGACGCCGCCTCTGCGGATGCGGCCATTGCCGAGGTTCGGGCCATTGAGGACTGGGACAACGATGCTGAGCGGTCCCACGGCGTGCTCTCACTGCGGGTTCGCGTCGCTCGGCGGAAGGACTGAGCGCAGCAGCTCCTGCTGTGCTGGACTCAGGCGTGACAGTGCGCTGCGAATGAACTCACGGGTGTCCGTGTCGTGGTCTTGCTGATACCTGACCGCTTGCAGCGCCATGTCGAGCTTGTCGAGCTGATGAACCAGCCGCGACTCCGGCGTGCTGTGGTCGTCGTACTCCTGCCACAGCGCCCGCAGCTGGGGGCTGTCAGCGAACAGTCGGTCGGCTGCCGCGGTCTCTTTGCGGCGCTTCTCCGCAGGGGAGACGGCGTCGTGTGGAGTGATGTCTCCGGCAAGAATCTCCGGGAGGTCATGGACCACCGCCAGGGACAGGGCGCGCTCACGATCCAGCTCGTCGGGGCACAGCACCAGCACCAGCCACGCCAGGCCCCAGGAGTGACCAGCGACAGACTCAGGGTGCGCGATGCCGACCCGCAGCCAGCCCGCGCGTGGCAGCGCCTTGAGGCGGAGGACCTCCAGCAAGACCGAGCCTGGAATCAACGACAGGCCAGGGCGCGCTGATCGGGCCACCGCAGGCTGATGAGGATTGGGTCAGAGGCCTGGCGAGCAGTGAAGGCATCCTTGCTGTCGAGTCCCTGCCAGCCTTCGCTGATGAGGGTCTGGGCAATCGCACCACCCAGGCTGCTGCCGGGGCCGGGCAGGATAATGCAGTCGGGAGCGTACTCACGGAGCGCGGTCTTGAGCATTGTTGTGAAGTCGTAGGTGCCGAAGACCTGTTCACCGAGGGTGTACCCCGCGAGCTCTTCGGTGTCTGCATGACGGGGACGCCAGATGTTCCCGGTTCCGTCGACGAGGGGAAGCCGAGGAGTGCGCCAGTCGAGATCGGCGAGGTCGGTGTGCGCCCGCTGTGAGGCACCGGCGAGCAGCGGGGTATGGAACGCCGAGTGCAGCGGCAGACGGAGGGGGTAGGTGTAGCTGCCGACGGTGAGCGCGGGGAGGCGCGCGATTGCCTCCGCCAGCGCAGCCTCGGTGCCGGCGAGGACAGCCTGACCGCCCAGCCGTATGGACCAGCTGAGGTCCGTGATGGCCGCAACGGCCGCTTCCACTGCGGCGAGTCGTGATGGAACCATCCGCCACTGCGCGTCCGTCAGCGGGTAGACGATCTGCCCGCCGATGACGTTGCCAGCCTGGTACTGCCCCATGGTCTCGACAAGCCGAGCACAGTCCGGAAGCGACAGCGCGCCAGCGAAGCCCAGCGCGGTGTACCAGCCCATCGAATTGCCGCAGACCGCGACCGGACGAATGCGCTCCGCATCGAGCTGATCGAGGTCAGCGAGGGTGATTCCTGCGGTCAAGATCGAGGCGTTCTCTCCGGCAATGTGCTGTCGGGCTGAGAAGCGCTCTGCGGCATCGAGCTCGCGTACGGTCTTTCGACCAGCCGAAGCGCGGATGTCATCGAATGGCTTGAGGCTCTCTGACACCAGACCGTCGAGGGTTCCGAGGTCGTTGCGGGAGTAGGAGCCCCGTCCAGGGCACAGGATCAGCGCGCGCTTCATGATCTCTCCACCATCGCTCGGGCTGCGGCCTCGATGTCCGGCTCTTGGACCAGGACCAGGTTGGCGGCGGCTCCAAGGGGAATGTAGGTGTCCAGGCCCGTGACCCGGGACATGATGACTTCTGGACAGCGCTCTGCGAGGACGGTGAACACCCCCTCTGCGACGCCGCCGGTCTTCCGGCACTCATCAACGACCAGGACCTTTCCGGTGGCCTGCGCCGCCGCCACAATGTCGTCTTCGGGCAATGGATTGAGCCAGCGCAGGTCCACGACGCGGCACCGAATGCCGTCTTCCTCCAGCCGCTTTGCGACCCGCAGGCTCATCCACAGGCCGTTGGCGTAGCTGAGGATGGTGAGGTGCTCGCCCTGAGTCCAGGTCTTCGCCTTTCCGACCGGAACGTGAAAGTCCAGCTCGGGGTAGGCAAAGGACCACTCTGCGTCTCGGGGCTCGTGCAGGTCCTTGGTCATGTAGAGGGCGATGGGCTCAAGGAATGCGCTGACCAGCCCGTCGACCTTTGCTGCGGCTACACAGGTGCGCAGCATCCCGACGGCATCTCGGCCGTTGGAGGGGCAGGCCATGATGAGGCCAGGGATGTCCCGCAGAGATGCGACGGCATTGGTGTTGTGAAAGTGTCCGCCGAAGCCTTTCTGATAGGCCAGCGATGCAATCCGGACGACCATCGGATTGCGATACTGGCGCTGGGAGAAGAACTGCAGCGAGCAGGCCTCACCGCGGATCTGGTCGACGGCGTTGTGGAGGTAGGCGAGGTACTGAATCTCCGGGATCGGCAGCATCCCCATCTGACCGGCACCCATCGCGAGACCGAGGATGGCGGTCTCGTCGAGGGGAGTGTTGAACACCCGGCCGATGCCCGCGCGCTTCTGTAGATCGGCAGTGACATGATAGACACCACCTTTCCTGCCGACATCCTCGCCGAACAGCAGCAGCTCTGGGTGCTTGACGAGGAGGTCGCCCAGGGCGCGGTTGAGCAGCATGGCCATGTGTCGGGGACGCTCCGCCTCCGGCAGCCGGGGAAAGAACGCAGCGCGCGCGGCGGGATCGACCGGACGGGCGACCTCGGCGGCGATGTTCTCGGGGACGATCGGGGCGAGTGGAGCGATGATCTCCTCGGCGGTCTCGATCTTCGGTCGACCAGCGGCCTCTTCTCCAAGCGCGGTGATGCGCGTGCGAAGCTCTTCATAGAGCTCAAGCACCTCAGCGGGAGTGATGACGCCGGCCTCAATCAGCATCGCTGCGTTGGACAGGACGGGATCGAGGGCCTCGGTTCCGGTGATCTCTGCTTCGGTTCGGTAGAGCTGCTCGACATCGGAGCCAGCGTGACCGATAAGGCGGACGAGCCGGAGGTGGAGGAAGGTCGGGCGTCGTGTGCTTCGGGCATACTCCGCTGCCGCCATTGCGGTCTCATAGCTCTCGATGAGATCGAGCCCGTCGCAGCCGAAGTACTTGATGCCAGGGTTGTTGCGGAAGCGGGTCTCGACCCAGCCCGTCGGGGTTCGCACACTGATTCCAAGGCCGTTGTCTTCGCAGACAAACAGGATGGGGCAGGGGAGCTTCTGGTAGTCCGCGAGGGTCGCGGTGTTGAACGCACCACAGGCTGTGGAGTGGTTGGAGGAGGCGTCGCCGAACGTACACACGATGATGGTGTCGTCCCGCTCGCCGCTCTCCAGTCGCTGCCGACGGGCGATGGTGAAGGCCGCGCCGACGGCCTTGGGCAGATGGGAGGCGATGGTCGAGGTCTGCGGTGGGACGTTCAGCGGAACCGAGCCGTACACCTTGTGGCGACCACCAGCAATGGGCTCGTCGGACGAGGCAACCATGCCGAGCAGGATGTCCATGAGCGGAGTCGAGCCGGGGAGCTGCCGAGCGCGCTGCACAAAGAACGCGCCGGCTCGGTAGTGAAGAAACGCCGGATCGGTATGCCGGGTGGCAGCAGCGACGGTGGCGTTGCACTCGTGGCCCGATGCTCCGATGGTGTAGAAGCTCTGCCCCCTGCTCTTCAGCTCTCTGGAGGTGAGGTCCAGGTGGCGGCTGGAGAACATCGACTCCAGCAGCTCTAAAGCGATCCGTCCGGTCAGGCGTGAGCCCTCTCGCAGCGGCGCATCGAGGTCTGCACGATGGGCTGGAGTGGGGAGGGCCTTGACCGCCCGGATGAAGTTCTCGTCGATGATCGCAGCGCGACTGATCGCCATGATGACACCTCTTGAATCGCCCATATCGTGACCGCTCTCAGCCGTCCCTTACGGACCCGAAATCGACATCGATTTTATGTGTATAGTTGTTAAATATCAACCACTTACTGGGAATGCTTCATGTGGTTTCTACATGTGCTGTGGATCCGGAAAGGTGCTCAGAATACCTTCGCCTTGATCTCAACCCCAGCTGCATTGAACGCCTTCGCTACGGCAGTCACCAGGTTCATGTCTCCAGAAGCATCGGCCAGTCCATGTGCCCTTCGCAGCGCAGCCTCGGTTCGGTGCGGAAGGCGCGCCAGGGCGAGCATCGCGAGCACCGCTTCCCGATCATCTCCAGCAGCCTGAGCTTGTCGAAATGCTCCGAGAGCCAGAAGCTCTCCGGCCTTGTTGCGACCGTCATCGAGTGCTGCGACGGCGAGACCGACCGGGGTGGTGACATCGGGCGGTGGGGCCTTCAGCGCACCGGCCTGGGCGATGGCTTGCGTCTGCAGATCGCGCAGCGCGGTGACCCCGTCAGAGTCCCCGATAGACCTCGCGGCGCGGATTCCACGGAGCGCAGCGCTGCTGGCTTCTTCAGGCCGCCGGACCTGTAGAAGCGCCTGGGCGTGCCAGCCGTGGAGCCGTGCCCGCAGTGCTGGACGGTCGACCGATGCGGCGAGTGCGTCCTCGAACAGCTCCAGCGCCCCCTCAGCATCCTGTCGCGACAGCCTCCGGTAGATCTCGACCGAGAGTCCGTCTGGATCAGCCATGGCTGACCCGGAGCGCCTGGAGGGCCAGCTCTGCGGCCCGCTGCTCGATGGTGTTGGGCACGAGGATCTCACCCGGCTCCATCCGGCGCTGGGTTGCGATCCACTCCAGGGTCAGGCCCAGGAGCGCAAAGTGCAGCAGGACCGGCTCTGGAGAGCCCGCATTTCGCACGATGTTGAGGGGATGACCATCGGCAAGGAGGACGACCGTCGGGCCGTCTTCCAGCTGGTAGCGCACCACATGGTCAGCGACCTGATCGATCGAGACTGCTGCGGACTTGATGCTGGCCTTGTCGATCTCTTTGCCGCCGTGCCCAGCGTTCATCAGGACGATTCCCTCGCGAGAGCCCCTGAGCATCTCGGCGCTGATGACGCTGTCGTGGCCCGTACAGGTGACGACCATCTTCACGCTCGAGAGGCACTCGGTGAGGGATGGCGTGGGGTAGCCATCGTAGTGAGCCACGATTCGACGGACGGCATCGACCTCGACGACCTCGACGTTTGCACCGAGTGCTCGGGCGAACGCTGCGACGCCCTGTCCGACCGGCCCGTAGCCGATCACGCCGACCCGGCGGCCGGAGAGGTGGACACCGGTGAGCGCCTGGAAAGCATGCCAGAGTCCCTCACCCACGCCGCGGCGGTTCTCGATGGCACCCTTGAGCCGGCCGTCGTTGATGTTGACCACGGGGAAGGGAAGCGCGCCGGCCCCTCGGATGCGATCAATGCCGCTCTTGGTGACCTCGACCGCGCCGAGCAGCGACTTTGCCTGCTCAGGGCGACGCGTGATGAGCGTGCCGATCAGATCTGCACCGACATCCGCGACCAGCCGGGGGCTGTGATCGAGGACCTGGAGGTGGGCATCCTCACGGCTGCCAGCGGTGTACACGTAGATTCCGCTGTCGCGAAGCAAGTGGACGACGGCGGTGTCTGTGGTGGCGGCGCTGGCTGCACACACGACCCACTCTCCGCCGCCCAGCGCGAGCTCGCGGACCAGGGCACCGGTCAGGGTGGTCAGGTGTGCGGACACCCCAATGGTCATGCCCTCAAACGGCCTCGCAGCCGCCCAGCGGTTTCCCAGGCTTGGCATGATGGGGAAGAATGCGTTGATCCGCTCGATTTCTGCGGCAGCGCGGCTGGCGCGACTCTCATCCGGCATGGTGGCCTCGCGATCATTTGGCAGGAAGAAGAAGTATCCGTGGAAGCACTCATGAACCAGCCGCCGACTCGCCTCGGGGAGCTTCCCCGCCGATCTGGCTACAGCCACGGCGACTGCGGCCCGGACCTGCTTCGCATGCGCGGCGCGGTCATGCTGTCGCGCTGACGCCTTTCGACGGCGCGTCCTGCGCGGCTTGCGCCGTGCGCTGACTCGTGCGGTCGTGCTGCTCAGCAGTCTCCACTGAGTCGCGCATCAGTCGCGGCTAAAGCTCATCAGGAGGGTCAGGATGTTCCAGTACAGCACCAGGATGCCCATGGTGATGAGGTAGGAACCCTCCATGTGCATGTCCGTCCGAAGCTTATGAAGCACGGTGTTGATCTGGTAGAGCAGTCCGCCGGCTGAGATGACCACGAACAGGGCAGAGAGGGCCACGCCCATCGGCCCGCCGAACAGGCTCGGGAAGATGAAGCTCACGCCCATCAGGATGAGCATCGGAACGAACAGCGCGGAGAGGGCCGCGCCGAGGAGCTTGAATTCCCGGGGGTTGCTCCAAACATATGCGGTCAGACCAGCGCCAGTCAGGCCGGTGAGGCCGAGGGCGGAGAAGATGAGTCCGAAGGGGTTGCCGGTCTGGAGACCGAGCAGGACCGCGGAGAGCAGCAGCCAGCCGAACGCGATGCCTTCGAAGGTGGCCGCGAGGAGAAAGCCGGCGACCTTTTGCTCTCCAAACACCAGCTTTGGAGCCACCCACTGTGCGACGGCGAAGCTGCCCATGATGCCGATGAGCATGACCGGTGTGCTGAGCAGGAAGCTCATGCCCATCTGGAGGCCGACATACAGCGCCATCGCTGTCAAGGAGCCGACGATGGCTGCGATCGTGAGTCCGCCGGTCGTCCAGAGCATCACCCGCTTGAGGTAGGTGACGCGGGCTTCCTGGGGAGCGCTTCGGAGCAGAATCGGTGCGAGGGCAGTGGACATTGTGCCTCCTTGTTGTTGGAGACTTCGTATCACAGCCGGCTGCTCTTGACTGGCGGAAAGACGTGGGTCTCAGCAGGCTCACCGCTGAGCAGCGTCACAGAATGTGTCGGCCAGGCAAGGCCCGCGCCGAGCGCCGCACCGGCTCCAGCCCCGTGCGGTACGGTGAGGTGCCGACCGGGCTCTGAGGCGCTCGGCAGCGCATCCGCTGCGACCTCTGCGATGACCACCTCCGCCCCCTCCGACAGCGCAGTACGAATCGCCTGATGGTCCGCAGAGAGTCCCTCCCAGGCGGCCTGCTCGAACGCCCGAACCTGAAGAAGCCAGCCGTCGTCCTCTCGGTACTCGGTCAGCTGCGCCATCACGCGTCCAGCGTCCGCGCGGAGTGCGACGTCTGCGCTTGGGTGGTGTCCCGACGGATCGAGATCAACCTGGACGAGGAAGGCAAGCGCTGGGAGCCCGGTGAGGAGCGGGGAGTCACCAGCCACCCCGACGGTCAGCACTAAATCCGCTGCCGAGATCGCCGCGGTCAGTCCGGCGCGAAAGACAAACCGACTGTCCGCCGGCAGCCCACCAGCGGCACACCCCACCGCAAAGCAGGGCAGCTCCATTCGAACCACAAACGGACGAAGCGCCTCGGGATGGCGAGAGAAGCGCCACTGCGGTCCGAGAATAAGAACCGGCGTCTGGCAAACAGACAGCGCCGATGCGGCAGCCTCGACATCCTCCTGTGCACCGTTCAGCGCTGGGTAGCTGGGGGGGACATGCCACTGTGGTGCTGGTGCCTCGGCGAGGGCCTCGGGGTGAAGCCGGACGAGCACCGGACCGGGAGCGGAAGCGAGGGTGTTGGTCAGTGCCTGCTGAATGGCTCGGGTGAGCTGCGCGGCCTCGCGAACGACCACTGACCAGCGGGAACCCGCCGTCGGGACCAGGGTGTCGCAGAGCACCACCAGCACCACCGGCATCCCGGCGCACGCAGCGAGCGCCCCGTCATGCGTCTCGATCACCGCAGCACCGGCCCGGCCGCTGGCCGCAGCATACCCACATGCCGCTGCAACGGAAGCCTCTCCAGCATAGACCGTCCCGGGGAGGCGGCCGGTCGCGTCGAAGATCGGCCTGTCGGTGTCTCTGGTGAGCGCCTGACAGAGCAGCGTGATGCCAGGCGCGGTCAGGATGTCCGGAGTTTTCGTGTTCTTCACCGTGTGCCACCCCATTGCTGACTATTGTTCCGACTGACCGCGAGACCGATCCCCAAACCCGGCTGTCTGATGGGTGTGCCGATAACCCGACGTGGAGTGCTGCTGTCTGGAGCCTTGCTCGGGGCCGCGCTGCTGACTGGGCGCATCGTCTGGCTGGCCCAGCCTGCAGCCGGAATGCGTGTCCTCTCTCAGAAGGAACTGGACATCATCGAGGCGATCGCTGCGGTGCTCTTTCCTCCGGGCACCTTCAGCGTCCACGGCGGAGACGGCGGCACAGCGCCTCGGCTAGACGTCCTCCTCGATGAGATGCTCGATGACATCTCTGCGGACGGCTTCCGCTACCTGCTGCGCGCCATGGAGGTTGGCACCCTCATTGCGCGCGGTGTCTCGTTCACCAGCCTCTCTCCCGATGAAGCCCGGGAGGTCATCGACATCTGGTTCTCCGAGGAGCCTGCGCCGAGGCGGATGGTCTCTGACTCTTTCAAGGTCCTCCTCGGTATCGGCTTTCTCAACCGCCCTGAGGTCATCGCTGAGATCGGCTGGAGACGGGGCTGCATCGACGAGGCGCCAACATGAAGCGAGGGTTTTCAGACTACGGACCCGATGAAACCTGGGAAGCGGACGTCGCCATCATCGGCGCGGGCGCTGGCGGTGCGGCAGCGGCGGCACGGCTCGCTGAAGACGGTCACTCGGTGATCATGCTGGAGGCCGGCAGTCACTGGAAGCCCTCGCAGTTCAAGCCGAGCTCTGCCTGGGCCTTTCGCAACCTCTACACCATGCGAAACACCAGGGCAGCAGTTGGAAACGCGATGATTCCAGTTCCGGGAGGGCGCGGTGTCGGCGGCAGTACCCTGGTCAACTCTGCGATCTGCTTTCGCACCCCGGACGTCGTGCTTGAGGACTGGGTGGAGAACTACGGCTGCAGCCGACTCAGCGTCGCGGCGATGAAGCCGCGTCTGGATCGGGTCTGGCAGACGCTCCAGGTTGTCATCAACCCTGTCGCCGTCCAGCGCAACAACAACCTCATCTTCAAGCACGGTGCCGACAAGCTCGGTCTACCAGGTGAGTGGATGCCCCGCTCTGCTCCAGGCTGTGTGGGCTGCGGAGTCTGCCAGATGGGCTGTCCCACCGGCGGGAAGTGGTCTGTGGATCGCAACTTCATCGTCGAGGCGCTGGCGACCGGCGGCGTGACCGTCAACGGCGACTGCCGTGTGGAGTCTGTTGAGGTCGAGGGCGGAGCCGTCACCGCGCTGCTTGGTCGCACCATCGATCCCGTGACCCTGAAGGCATCCGGTCGGTTCCGGGTGAGGGCGAAGGAGTACATCAGCTCCGCCGGTCCTGTCGGCAGTCCTCGATTTCTCCTCAGCAACGGCCTCTCCACCGCAGATGTCTGCGGTGCGCACCTCTACCTCCATCCCGCTGGCGGCATGCTCGGTCGGTTCGAGCAGGAGATTCGACCTTGGAGCGGGGTGACACAGGGGTTCTATGTCGATCGGTGGGAGCAGGGCTACCTGCTGCAGACCTACTCTGCCAACGTCGATCAGGCGTATGTTGGGATGCCGTGGTCGCTGGGTCCGGATCTGATGGGTGTGCTCAAGGACCTCAAGAACATGGCAATGGCCGGCGCGCTGGTCCACGACGAAGACTCCACCGGCAGCGTCAGCCTTGCCGGGCTGACCTACTTTCTCGGAGATGGCGATCGCCGCCGCATGCTCGCTGGGCTGCGTGAGTGTGCTGAGGTCTTCTTCGCAGCGGGCGCGACCGAGGCCTACGCACCGATAATCGGCTCTCGGACAATCAAGAGCCCCGACGACATCGCTCGGGTCATCACCGACGACATCCCTGCCCGCCGCATCTACCTCTACGCCAGCCACCCGATGGGAACCTGCCGGATGGGCGACGACCCGACGACCTCTACGATCGATCCCGACGGGCGGGTCTGGGGCTGGGAGAACCTCTCTGTGGCCGATGCCAGCGTCTTTCCGACATCCCTCGGTGTCAATCCTCAGGTCACTACGATGGCCGTTGGGCTGACCATCGGAGAGGTTGTCTCACAGCGCCTGGGGTGAGGTCCATCTGGTATGCGGGTACGATGTCTGTGGAGGTCAGGGATGAGGCTGGTTTGGTTGCTGCTGTTTGGAGCCTTGCTGAGCTGTCGCGGTGGCGAGAAGCCGCCCAATATTGTTCTCATCGTGCTCGACACCACCCGCTCTGATCGACTCAGCGTCTACGGCCATGAGCGCAAGACCAGTCCGTTCCTGGAGCGGTTCGGAAGCAGCGGCGTCCGGTTCGATCAGGCCTGGTCGGTCTCCTCCTGGACGCTGCCATCTCACGCCACGATGTTCACCGGCCTCCACCCCGACGAGCACGGCGCCACCCAGGAGAACTTCACGATCTCCGAAGATCTCGACACCCTCGCAGAGCGTCTGAAGGCCAAGGGCTATCAGACCGCTGGGTTCTCCAACAATCCATGGGTCTCGCACCGTGTCGGGCTCACCCAGGGCTTCGATCACTTCTCGGAGATGTGGGTGGTCAAGAAGACCCGAGAGAAGACCGGTCGCCACGCCACCCTCGATGAGATCGACTCCTGGAAAGAGACCGTCCTCGACGACGACGAGCCGTTCTTCGTCTTTGTCAACCTCATCGAGCCCCACCTGCCGTACTCCCCGCCGGTGGACACTGGAAAGCGATTCTTTGACTCCAAGGCTGACTACCAAGCTGCCGGAGAGCACTTTCAGGGCGCCGGTAAGATCACCGTCCGCCACTATCAAGGAACAAATCCGCTAACAGGGGAGGAGTGGAGCGATTTGAGCGCCCTCTATGAGGGGGAACTGCATCGGGTCGATCAGGTCACCCGAAAGGTCCTCGCACGGCTGGAGGAGATTCGAGAGGGCGAGACGGTGGTCATCATCACAGCCGACCACGGCGAGCACCACAACGAGCACGACCACCTCGGCCACGTCTTCTCCCTCTATGAGCCCCTGGTTCATGTCCCCATGCTCGCCCGCGGACCCGGCTTTACTGCCGGTACGGTCCGTGATGAGCCGGTCTCCTTGCTCGACATTGCCCCCACCATTCTTCACATCGCCGGAGCTGACACCGCAGGGATGCACTCCATCGGCACGGACATTCGCGGGGAGATCAGCACCAAGCGTGCCCTCCCGCTGACCTACGGCTGGCCTCAGCAGGTACTTCGTGGATTCCCTGAGGACCTACAGAGCGGGCCGACTCTCGCCGCGCATCGGCGCTCACTCCGGGGCGCGGTCTACTACCCCTACAAGCTCATCCGGGGCTCAGATGGTGAGGAGGTCTACTATGACCTCCGCAAGGATCCCGACGAGAACGTCCCGCTGGACACCGCCACCATCCCAGAGGCCATCCGCGCCGCGATGGACTCCGCAGCAGGTATTCCCGCTGGCCGCTCCGATGCCGCCGCACCAGACAGCGAGACGCTCCCAGAAGACGAGATGGACAGCACCACCGCTGAGGAGCTGCGGCTGCTGGGCTACATTGAGTGATGGAGGTGTCGGCAGCCTCTCCCAGTGAGCGCTGACCCGCTGCCGAGGCGCGGGGGAACTGGCTGACCCGTTGTGGCAGCCTGAGCGGACCGGCTGGTTGTGGACAGGGTCTCACCTCAGTAGAATGGTCAGACCCCTGCCTTTCCCTGGAGCATCCTCCTTGTCTATCCTCGCCAACGGTAGTTCTGCCGTCGTTCTGCTGCTGATTACAGGCTGCAGTCCAGAGTTCTCGGACTATGCCGAGCTGTCTGCGGACAGCGAGACGATCCTCATCGACATCAATTGCGACACCGACACCTGCTCCGGTGATGCTGTTGGCTTCACCCTGGCCCTCTCCGAGCACCTCGCGTGGGGAAGCGATGGTGAGGCAGAGTTCCTCCAGTACAGGGTGGACTACGCGCTGGAGTCCGGTGACATCGGATACTTCGCGGACGACCTCAGCCTCACGGTTGCGCCAGGTGGGAGCATCGCGTTTGAGCTTGCCCTCGTCGGATCCAGCCAGCGCTCGGAGATCGGCATCACCACCCAGACGACCGCCTCTGGAGAGGCCACCGTCACGCTGGCTGGCTATGACCCGACGAACAGCTCGGTCCAGGTCTCCGCCACAGTGCCGGTTGAATTTCAGGATGTCATTGGCAATGCCACGGACACCACCCTCGACTCTGGCCTGAGCGCAAACTGATGATGGCACTGAGACTCACCACGCTCGCGCTCCTCACCGGCTGCATGCAGGACCGGGAAGCCCTCCCAGACTGGAGCGAAGGCTACGGAAGCACCAGCGACACCGGCACCGACACCACCCCCAACGTCGGTGCCTATCTCCAGCTCTCGACCTCGAGCGACGTCGGCTACGACACCATCACTCACCCTGACGGAGACTGGACCTCAGCCTGCGCGATCGAGACCGACGGATCTCTGGCCGACTACCAGCAGCAGACCTGCTACATCGAGATCAAAGAGCTCGATCTCTATGCCAGCAGCTTTCAGTACACGATCGCCGCATCGGGATGTGAGTACGTCTCCTGGGATCACTACATGTACGAGGCGTGGGAGCTCGGAAGCGGTCCCGCTGAGGTCTCCTACAGCATCGACGAGAAGGGCAACATCACCGACGAGGTGAACTCCCTGGATGGGGTCCCGTACTGTGAGTACAACTACTACTACTGGGATTCGTCGTCTCCCAACTGCTGCACCGGCTCGTACACGCTGACGATCAATGATGAGCAGAGCGGGAAGAGCTCGGTCTTCAACAACCTCTCCTGGGGAGACCGACCCTGGGAGTGCTACAGCGGCGCAGCCTTCATCGATCCGGACGCCATCTTCAACGACAGCGGCTGGCCGATGACCCATATTGTACGAACGAACATGGACTACTACAGCAAGCCGTTTGCTTTTGAGCCGCTCTCTGAGAAGTTCTTCACGAACCTCAACCTCGCAAACCACTACGATCCTGAGGATCACGCCGAGGGAGCTCCCCCCGGCCATACCGGGGTCTATTCGCAGCCGAACTACGTCCTGCAGTGCCTCGATCATGCTGAGGAAGAGCTGGCGCGCATCGACTTCATTGTCCGTGAGTGGAACACCGAGGATGAGTTTGACCTCGCCGAGTCTGGAGACCCAGACGAAGAGGGCGACGAGCCCAAGAGCAACAGTCCGCTCAATGACTTGCAGGACTGGTCAGACGTCGGCGACGCTTTCGTGCGGCTCAACCAGTAGCTTCCAGGTCGGCATCCCCGCGAGCCGAGGGGCGGACCCGAGACTTCAGCGCGGGTATGGCGTGGCCTCAGGAGCATCCGCTCACGCGCAGACGCCGCCTGACGAGGACACAGTCCACAGCTGAGCCGCCCTGTCGCTACAGGGGGGCGGAGAGGTCGATGGTCAGTCCGTCGGTAGTCACGACGATCCGGTAGCGGGTGTCGGGCTTGAACGCGGCACCCGATCGGGAGGCAAACAGCAGCCGGAGGCGGCGCCTGACGAGGGTATACGGCGTCGCGCCAGGGCTGGCGGCCGCTGCGATGGTGACGTCGTCACCGTCGCGGGTGATGTACACGGCATCTCCACCGCTGAGCGGAGTACTCAGCGTCCTTGAGAGGGCCTCAAATGCCGCACGGGGCACGCAGAGGCGTCCGTTACCGTGAACGGTTGCGGTGCTCGGGCGGCTGACGTTGTGACGCCTCGCAGACCGGCGCTGAGCGCTGCGGGTGCGCTTGCGAGTGGTCGGCGCTCGAGCGGATCTCTCCTTGACCAGCGTGTCTGGCTGGACGGGGGCGTCCGGGAGGTTGGTGGGGTCTGGCATCGCACCAGGAGTCGGGGCCGTGAGCTCGAAAGGGTGAGCCTGGCCAGCCAGCGCGCTGGGAGCATAGACGTAGACGAGTTGGCCGATGGGGGTCGTGGAGAAGCCCGTGGTGTGGCGGCTGACTTGCACGACTCGACCGCTGGCGTAGGGCGTCATCCCGGAGCGGTATCGGCTGCGGAGTCGGCTGCCGATGTCGTTTCGTGCACTGAACGTCATGTCTGGCCGGTAGGTTCGGATCCAGGCAGCGATCTCGCCGCTGGAGAAGCAGGCTCCGTGGTAGATGCACAGCGCGATGAGCGCATCGACTGCGCCGAGGTAGTCGGTGCCGTTGCTGCGAATCGCCGCGAGGATGCCCTGGTTGATGGCGGTCACGATCTCGTCTGGTGTGGCCAGATCGCTCAGCGAGGTCTTGGTGGTTGCATAGGCGTTCATGGCGTTCTCCCTGTGATGGACGCGGCTTTTCTCCGCGCTGAGGGAGTCGTTACGGGAGAGGGCTTGTTTTTGTCGGTCATTATCTGACCAACTGGGGCGCCTGCCGTCGACAAGCACAGCACCGCGTCCATGGTCAGGAGATGGTCTCGACCGTGATCTCTTCCCAGCGCCCTCCTCGCTCCACCTCGACGGCATCTCCCTCCTCACAGCCCGCCAGCGCTCGGATCAACGGGGAGCTGGGAGAGAGCACGACGACTGAGCCGCTCGCACTGGTCAGCTTCGTTCCCTGACCTCCCGGCAGCACCAGCAGGCGACGTCCATCTGCGAGCGTCACCAGTGCACCCGCTGCGACCTCTGCTCGAGGCTCCGGAGGAATTCGCTCCAGCAGCAGCAAGGTGTCGGTGAGCACAGTGACGCGCTGGCCGAGGCCGAGCGCTAAGTAGCCCTGGCTGGTGACGGCGCCACGCTCACCCCGGGTCGCGGGGCGGTGTGTACCATCAACACGGGTGCCAGACTGAGCGGACTGTCGGGTGCGCTGTAAGGTGTCGAGCTGCTCGGTGAGCAGTCTGCGGAAGGCCACGAACAGCTCGGCTTTTTCATCGAGTTCGGTGGGATACATGTCGGGAGCGTATCAGCCGGTGTACTGGTATCCAGTGGCGACATGCGCTGTCATCGTTTGCGTTTGCCTCCTCGGTGGTGCGCGCCTCGCTGTGGCGTGCTGGATGTCCTCAGCGCCCTGCGGTCGGAGCCTCCTGGGCCTTCGACGTCGACACCGAATGCGCTGTACCAAGAGGCGATGACACCCTGGGAGCGTGTCCGGCAGATTGGAAAACATCTCGTCTATGTTGACGGCAGTAATGGGACTTGGATGGCTGCTCATTCCGGTTGAAGAAAGCCTGCCATGGCTCACCCCTGGCTTCTGCAGGAGCCCCGAGGGGAGAGCTTGCCCCGGATCTGGGTGCCTGATACGTCCGCCCCCTCTACCTGCGAGGCATCCGTGAGCGAAGTTACGAGCAAGAACATCACCTGGCACGGCTCCAACGTCACCAACGCACAGCGCCAGCAGGCCACCAGCCAGCGCGGCTGTGTTGCCTGGTTTACCGGCCTCTCCGGATCCGGGAAGTCGACCATCTCCCGCCGGGTTGAGCAGATGCTCCTCGACCGTGGCGTGTTCGCCTACAGCCTCGACGGCGACAACGTCCGGTTCGGCCTCAACAAGGACCTCGGCTTTGCAGCCATGGATCGGGTCGAGAACATTCGACGCATCGGCGAGGTCTCCAAGCTCTTCGCCGACGCCACCATCATCACCACCGCGGCGTTCATCAGTCCCTACCGGGCCGGTCGCGATGCCATCCGCGCGGTCGTTCCTCAGGGCGCGTTCATTGAGGTGTTCGTCGACACTCCGCTTGAGGTCTGCGAGGCGCGGGATCCCAAGGGTCTCTACCAGAAGGCTCGCTCAGGAGACATCAAGAACTTCACCGGCATCTCTGCACCGTACGAGCCTCCGCTCCACGCCGAGATCGTGCTGAAGACCGCTGAACTCTCGATCGATGAGTGCGCGCAGCAGGTCCTCGACTACCTACAGGCAAATGGCTTCATCAAGTAAGCGCCTTCACCACTGTGACCAGCGCGGCGAGTGCCTCTGGTCGGGTCGTGTGCCATGCGGAGCCGGTCTCTCGCTGCAGCAGGATGCCCTCCTGTAGCCGACCGATGATGTTGGCGAAGACGCAGGTGCTTCCTGTTCGGCATCGCTGGGCTTCGGCAATCTCGACGAGGCGCTCATCGGTGGTCTCCGGTGAGGCCGCCTTGAATGAGATGATGCGTGCTGAAGGAGACCAGTCCCGAATCCGATCGAGGATCTTTGGGGTCGGACGCAGCCGGATGATCAGCTCCGTTTTTCCCGATGGGATCTTCTCGCCGTCGTCCTCCGCCGCCTCATAGTCGCCGACGGCTGCAGCGTGGATGACGATGCCATCGGGGTGAGCGAGAACCCAGCGCTCCATCCGGGCCATCAGATCACGGGTGGACACGAACTCCTGGGTCTGCACACCATCACCGGCCCGCAGGCAGGCCTCAGCGCTTCCGAGCAGGGTGACCGAGCCGACGTCGGACAGCGCTGCTGCGAGGCCGACGCCGGTTGAGCCTGAGGAGAACGCAGAGAGGTATCGGATGGCGTCGAGGGGGTTTCGGGTGGCGCCAGCAGTGATGAGGATGTGGGTCATGCACGGAGCGTATCCGGTTGGCTCGCCTCTTCTGGAGAGCCGAATCGACTTGCGATTGCGGGAGACTCCCGCCCGTGGGGGCCGGTCGGTCGCATCTTCTACCGGTAGAAGAGTTCTGATTGGGGTACAAATAGAGGATGTCTGAGATTCAGTTGATTCGGGCCGCTGCAGCAGCGCTGCAGCACCACTTTGGCGACGCCCCCGCCGCAGCAATCGTCCTCGGGAGCGGCGGCGCGCCGATGCTGGAGCGCTGGCCCACTCTTGCAGCGGGCGTGCTCTACGCCGACCTCGCGCTCCCTGCCACCACCGTCTCTGGCCACAGCGGTAAGCTCAGCCTGGTCGAGGTCTCCGGCCAGCCCGTCGCGGTACTCTCGGGGCGGGTCCATGGGTATGAGGGGCGTGGCTCTGCCGAGCAGCTTCGGGCGGTCCGCGCCTTGTCTGCCTGGGGAGTCAAGCGCATCATCCTCACCAGCGCAGTCGGAGGCCTCCGCACCAGCCTGCCACCAGGCAGCCTCGTTCGCATCACCGATCACATCAACCTCTCGCCAAACCCCCTCATGGGGGAGAACCTTTCCGAGGTGGGACCTCGGTTTCCGGACCTGACTGGAGCCTATGACCCGGCCCTCGGCGCGATCTTCGATGCGGCTGCGGCTGCGTGCGGAGTGCAGACCCACTGTGGTGTCTACGCCTCTGTGAGTGGCCCGAGCTACGAGACGCCAGCGGAGGTTCGGATGCTCGGCATGATGGGCGGTGATGTCGTCGGCATGTCCCTGGGACCCGAGGTGACCGGAGCGGCCCACGCTGGGCTGAAGGTCGTCGCCATCTCGATTGTCTCCAACCTCGCCGCCGGTCTCGCCACCGAGACCTTGACCCACGCAGAGGTCCTGGAGGTCGTCGGAGAGGCGGTCAGTGCGCTGGCTCAGGTCATCGAGGCGCTGCTCAAGAAGTGGTGAGCCGATGGGCTCCTGAGGGCATGTCGCCGCTTCCTGGTGGCTTCCGACTTGGGGCAAATCGGCGTCCGCCTCGCTTGGTGCTGCTGCCGGGGATCGAAGGCGACGCGCGTGTGTTTGCTGGACAGGTTGAGCTGGCTGCTCGGCGTCCGGTTGTGGCGCTCCATCTCCCAGATGGACGAAGCATCTCAGATCTCGCGGCTCGCGTCGCACAACACCTCCCGCCGTCGGACGTGGTCCTCCTCGGGGCCAGCCTCGGTGGTCTCGTTGCCCGGTCACTTGCGCGGACCGACCGGCGGGTCGTTGGCCTCATCACCCTCGGCACCCTCCCAGACCCAGGCCTGGTGCCCCGACGCCTCGTTCCTGCACAGCGCCTCCTGCGCTCGCTGCCAGAGGCGGTGTTTCAGCGCCTCTACCGTCGTCGAATCGCCGCGCGCATGACCGAGGAGGGGGTCTCCGCATCCCTCCAGCATGTGCTCCTGGCTGCTCTGCCGCGACGAGACACCCTCTGCGATCGCCTGGAGGCCGTCACGTCCTGGCGTCCGAACGGCCCGCCCGGTGTCCCGACGCTGTGGCTGCGCGGGCAGGTCGACCATGAGGTCTGCTGGGACACCGCTGCAGTTCGGCGCACTCTCCCTGGGGTCGGCGCAGAGGTGGTCCCTGGCGGACACCGGGCGCACCTGACCCACCCCCGTCCGCTCAACGCTGTGGTCGAGCACTTCTTGCGAACGCTATAGCGGCGCCGCCAGAGAGATCCTCCACGCGCTCGACCGCTCTCCCCGTGCGAGCTCTTCTCCGCCCTGCTCCACCAGCCAGGTCCGGACCCGAGCGAGGCCATCGGGGGCGAACCGATCCTCCAGCAGCAGCAGGCTGTCAAACTGCGCAGCACGGATGGCGGGGAGCTGTGGAGCCGCGGCACCGTAGGGTGCCCCCGCGAGCCGGAGCAGGGTGAGCTGGATGGAGATGTCCGACGGGATGCGCTGGCGACCGTAGTCCGCTGCGATCGGGACGCCGGCCTGAGCAGAGAGAAACACCGCCTCCTTTGGAGCAACCACCGGACTCCAGATGGGGAAGTCACCGGACGGCAGGATGACCGTCGGCCCCTCCAGCGCTGCGAGCACCGAAGCTTCTGCCTTCGTCGGGGTGGCGGGGATGGACAGGGAGGGAAGAGTGAAGAACGCCTCGGCGATCATCAGCGCCGCGACTGGGAGGCCGAGCCACCACCGTCGGGTCATCGCTGCTCCGAAGCCCACCGCGCTGAGCAGCGCGAACGGGGCGAGCATTCGGGTCGGGTTGCCCAGGCTGTCGGTCAGCGGAAGGGTGCTGAGCAGGGTGAGCAGCGGACCATCCAGCGGCGTTCCCCGGACGCCCACCATCCGTCCGATGAGATCAGGCCCCGGTCCACCCAGAAAGAACAGCAGCCCGAGGGCCACCCACCGCCGACCGCCGGGAAGAATGAGGCCGAGGAAGCCCGCCAGGAGGATCGCACCGCCAGCCGGTGCCCGCTGAATCGCCCGACGCCATGCTGGAGGGCGTCCACCGGGCCGGGCCATCGGAGCCTGCGCGGCGGCGGGAAGGGTGCCGGCGACGAGCGGAGAGGGAGCGTGCTGGTAGCCCTGACTTGGAGCATGCTCGACGAAGCGCCCGTGATCACCCCCCTCAGCCAGCCACAGCGGGAGCAGCGCGACGGAACAGGCGATGGCTCCGATGACGGCGATCTTCAGCCACTCCCGCCACCGTCGCGGAGCCGAGAGCATTGCCGCAGCACAGCCGATCACAAGGTAGACAGCGTAGTACGGGCTGCTTCCTGCGACCAGGAGGATGCCGAGTCCGGCGCGCAGGACCGCACGCGTGGTTCCCGACAGGATCGCGCTGCGGATTCCAATGACTGCGATCGCGACGAGGCCGATCGCACCGACCTCCACCACGGCGTCCATCAGGTTGCGGAGCAGGTAGGGGGTGAGCTGAACGAGGAGCCCGACCAGTCCTGCGGAGAGCGGGCTGGCCTGGAGGCTCCGCGCCAGCCAGTACGGACCCACTCCTGCCAGGGTCAGCAGCACCAGCATCACTGCGGTGACGCCAGAGCCGCCGCCGAGCAGCGCCTCCACTGGGACAGCGATGAGCTGTAGGAGGGGATCGATGGGCCAGAGCGCGAGGCCATCGGGCCAGTTGAGGAGCGCCGTGCTGCCGACGGAGTCCGCACCAGACAGCCAGCGGAGGATGCTGCTGCTGACCGCCGCGCGGCCCCATGCCTCGCCACTCCAGGTGCCCGGCAGGAACCCTGCAGCGAGGGTCTCACGCATCACCGTGAGGGCGAGGAGCGCGTAGACGATTGGCGGAATGAAGCGGATCACAGGGTATCCGTGGATTGGTGAGGGGAGGCCCGGTGGGTTACCGGCCAGGGAAGCCTAAGCGAGAGAGGTCGGATTAGTCGATGTTCGGTGACACACCGTTGATAATCATTGAGGATACCGAGGCGCTCGAAGCGATGGTGGAGGCGCTGATGCGCACCTCGATCATTGGCGTCGACACCGAGGCAGACTCTTTCCACCACTACCAGGAACGCGTCTGCTTGATTCAGCTCTCGGATCTCAAGCAGGACTACATCGTCGATCCGCTAAAGATCGAGGACTGCAGTAGCCTCCAGAGGCTCTTCGCTCGGCCCGATCTGTTGACCCTGCTCCACGGCGGAGACTACGACGTCGTGAGCATGCGGCGAGACTTCGGCGTCTCATTCGCCAACATCTTCGACACGATGATCGCCTCGCTGTTCCTCGGCCTGCCGCGCATCGGGCTGGCGGATCTCATCGAGACCCACTTCGGCTACCACATCGACAAGCGCTACCAGCGCCACGACTGGTCCAGCCGTCCGCTGCTCGAAGAGCATCTTCACTACGCGCGTGGTGACACCCATTTCTTGCTCGCGCTCCGCGAGATCCTCACCCTCAAGCTCAAGCGCGCGGGTCGCTATGAGGCGTTTGTGGAAGAGTGCGGAATTCTCGCTCGCCGCGAATGGACGGGGCGCACACGCGATCCCGCCGACTTCATGCGCGTCAAGAAGTCTCGCTCACTGGACATCGAGGGCCGAAAGGTTCTCCGTGCGCTGTGGACCTGGCGTGAGGCACGGGGGCAGGCGATCGATCGCCCGGTCTTCAAGGTCCTCTCCGACCCGATCATGGTTGCCATCGCCTCCGAGCGTCCGGGCAGCGAGGACGATCTCCACAAGATCATCCGCAAGGGCTCCTCCCTGTCTCGCAAGCACGGAGCCGATCTGCTCAAGGCGGTCGCCGATGGCTGCGCCGACGAGCGCCCCCTTCCGGTTGCTCCCGCGAAGCCCCGCAAGAGGAGCGCTCCCCGCTCTGGGCCGGGCATGGATCAGTTCCTCGGGCCTCTCAAGGCGTGGCGCAACAACCTCGTCGAGACGAAGAAGCTCTCGCCGGTTGTCGTGGCAAACAACCAGCTCCTCAAGGACATCGCTCGGCTCGCGCCGACCACCCGAGAAGAGCTCTCGGAGGTTCCGGGGATCCGGAACTGGCAGGTGGTGGACTTTGGTGACGAGATCCTGGAGGTTGTCTCTGGTGTCCCGAAGCCCAAGAAGAGCCGGAAGCGCAAGCGGCGCCGTGGAAAGACGTCACCGGACGCTTCCGCCCCTCGCGAGATCAGCACGGACGCCTGAGGCAATCTGCTTCCTCAGGCTCCCTGCTTCCTCAGGCTCCCTGCTTCCTCAGGCAATCAGGGCCGCCACACAGTCGATCTCTACGCGCGCATCCAGCGGAAGGCGGGAGACCTCGACCGTGGAGCGAGCCGGACGGTGCGCTCCGAACGCCTCTGAGTAGACGGCGTTGACCGATGGGAAGTCGTTCATGTCTGCGAGGAACACGCTGACCTTCACCGCGTGGCTCAGGCTGCTGCCTGCGGCGGTGAGGACTGCAGAGAGGTTCTCCAGCGCGACGCGTGCCTGCTCTGCAGCGGTCTCTCCGATGAGAGCAGTTGAGCCCGGGCGGAGCGCGACCTGGCCGGAGGTATAGACCATGCCGCCGTGCACGGTGGCCTGAGAGTAGGGACCGATGGCAGCAGGAGCGTCGTCGGTGTGGACGATGTTCATGGGTGATAGACCGCAATGTATGGAAGGTTTCGGTACAACTCACCGAGGTCGAGGCCGAAGCCGACCACGAACTCATCGGGAATGGTAAAGCCGGCATAGTCCGGAGTGAGATCGACCTCTCGCCGCGCCGGCTTGTCGAGCAGGGTGACCATCTTGAGGGTCTTCGGACCGCGCACCGAGAGCATCCGGTGGAGGTAGTCGAGGGTCAGGCCGGTGTCGATGATGTCCTCGATGATCAGACAGTGCTGCCCTTCGATTGGAAACCGAAGATCCTGGGTGATCTGGACGACGCCGGTGGAGCGGGTGCCGCCGTGGTAGCTGGACACCCCGAGGAACTCACAGCGGACATCGCCGCCGATGGCACGGACGAGATCGGCCATGAACAAGAAGGAACCCTTGAGGACTCCGATGCAGGTGATGGTCTCAGAGCCGAAGTCGGCTCTGATCTGAGCACCAAGCTCGGAGATACGGGCCTGGATGGCCTCCTCGGAGATCAGGGTGCTGAGACGGTTATCGGGCATATCTTCCTCAGACTGTGGGCAAAGGGGTCAAACCCAGGCGTTGTTCAGCAGCTCTCCGACACCGCCGGCGCCGGGCACGATGTACTGGGTGTTGTTCAGACCGACCTCGGCATCGGGGCGCGTGCCTGGTGGGGTCGAGAGGGCCTCGCTGCTGGACAGTCCTCGATCCAGGCGGATGACGAAGATGTGAACCTCTGGATGGTCCGCACGCATCCGGGCGATGTACTCGGGCGTCGCGATGAGGTGCAGGGTGGCGATCTGGCGGGGGGGGCCGCCAGGAAGGCGCTTGTAGCGATCGATCACGGCGGAGACGCTGGTGCCAGTCGCAGCCATCGGGTCAGGGATGAGGACCGTGGCATCCTCTACGCCCCCCCCGATCTTGCTGGCGGAGATGTCTACACCGGTCACCCGACCGTCGCTGTCGGTGGTTCGACTGGCGATGATGTGGTCCTGGCGGAGCTGCTCGGCTTCGATGAGGTGGTGCAGTCCATGGTAGAGCCGGTGCGCGGGCAGGATGCCGCCCCGGGCGATGTCCACGACCACAACACGCTGGGTCTCATCGATGCACTCGCCGGCGTAGATGCCTTCTGAGTGCATCGCAGCCATCCGGGTAGGGCGCTTGACGGTGCGTGTCCGCAGGATGCGACTAGAGACCTCTGAGAGCATCCAGTCGTACAGCGCTGCAACGAGGTGGTTGATCTCAGGCTGGTGCGTCTGCTGCTGACAGAGTCGGGTGAGCATCGCCATGGGGTAGGGGAAGCTCAGAAGGTGGACCTGATCTCCGTAGGCGTGGGGCACGCCGGTCCCGGGACGGGGCAGGGTGGTGAACTGGGTGTCCATGGACTCCTCCAGGGGAAATGCGTCTTACCTTCCAAGCGCCTCTAAGACCAGATCGATGGTGCGGAGGAGGGTCTGCATGATGTCTGAGGTGATCAGCCGTGCGGTGAACGGCAGCGGTCCCTCAACGGTTAGCTCGGCCTCACCGATCGCATCGGCCAGCGCTTCACTCTCTGCGAGCTTGAGGGCTGGAGTGATCAGCGTCGGGTCTGCGAGCAGATCGATGTTGTCGTAGAGCAGGGTCAGCTCGGGATCCAGGGCGATGAGCCGAACGAGCAGATCGATACCGTCCTGGAGTCGGGCATCGTTGTCGACCAAGAGTCCGCTGAGGTTGCCGAGGATCGTCCAGGTGTTCTCGTGGGTCAGGACGGGAAAGAGCACCGGCTCCATGGCGACCAGCGGGGTCTCGCCGGAGTCGTCTTCCTCCAGCGCGATGACCACCACATCGAGCACACCGTCGAGGTCCAGCGGGGCACTGCCGGTGGGGCAGTCTTCGGTCGTGAGATCGGAAGGATCCAGGAGGACGGGAATGAGATCGGTGAGGTCTCGGGCGATGTCCGAGCCGGCGAGGTCTCGGAGTGCTTCCTCTACGGGCGGGACAGTGCCCCGGGCGTAGGCCATCGAGAGGATCTGAACCAGCTCGGTGGTCTTGTCGGTGTCGTCGTTCTGGTAGAACGCGCCGAGCAGATCGAGCAGAACAGTGACGAGGTTCGCGGCCTCGTCGTCGTTGAGACGGTCGATGCTCTCAAGGTCATCGACGAGCTGCTCGGTCAGCAGCGGGCAGGTCTCGAGGCCGACAAATCCATTGATCAGCCACTCCACCACGCTGTTTCCCAGCAGCGGTCCGAGCAGCTCCAGACCGGCGGTGACGGTGCCGGGCTCTTGCTGGGCAAGCAGTCCAAGGATCTCGACAGAGAGGTTGTCGAATTCGAAGAAGCCGAAGACATCAATGGAGCAGGACAGCTCGCCGTTGGCCGCATGGAGCATGCGCAGCAGCGACAGCAGCGCAGAGTCTTCTCCGACGGAGAGCGCGCCACCGTCGATGTCGACGCTGGCGAGGTACAGCAGCTCTTGGGGGAGCGGATCGAGGAGATCGTCGGACTCTGCCCCCTCCAGAGCGGCGAGGAGCCGATCGCGCAGGGCGACGTCGGTGAGGATGGCGAGGAGATCGGGGCTGATTGCCTCCACGAGCGTCTGACTGTCGCCGCCCGTCTCGACGAGCATGACCGCGACCAGATCCCGAAGGGAGTCTCCGCTCGCGCCCGCCCAGCGGTCGTTGTCTGGGCTGCGTGCGTGCGTGATGGCAGCGCCTAAGTTGGGCAGCAGATCTGCGGTGAGGTCAGCGGTGGTCGGGTCTGTCGAGAGCGCGACGACTGTGCAGACGCCGTCAGCGGCTTCCTCAGAGGCCATGGCATCGGAGAGCATCGCGGTGATGCCGGGGCCATCGTCCAGCATCGAGCCTGCGGTCTGTGCCAGGACAGGCAGGGCTGGACGGATGACACCGTTGTCGAGTGCGCTGGCAGAGCTGGAGGGACCCGCGACTGCGATGTCGTCGTAGGCATCGCCATACATCAGCTCAACCACCACCGACAGCCCGTCACCGATGAGCTCGGGCTCCTGCTCGATGAGGTCAAGGGCGAAGCCTGCGAAGCTGAACACGTCGACGTCGACGTTCGGCAGGTCATTGACCAGCAGCGCCAGCTCAACCCCGAGGGGAATCCCGGAGCGCGAGTCGGCATCCATGGCATCGACGACGCCGCTGAAGGGGTCGAGGTTGCCGCCTTGGTTGAGGCAGTCAAACAGTCCGTGCAGCTCCTCGGTGCTCGACTCGTCGAGACCATCGAGGATGTTGACTTCCCAGCAGGGGCCAGCGGGAGAGACCTGGTCAGACCAGTCCGCCTCTGAGCTGTCAGCCCCACAACCTGTCATCAGCAAAGCAACAGCGAAGATGCGCATCCCGCGACACCTCGATGCTAGTCGAACATGTACCGAGCTGAGACAAACATGCTCTCAGAGATGGTGATCTGCTTGCGGAAGCGGCCTGCAAAGGCGACGGTTCCGGCAAGCTGGAAGCGCTCGTTGACCATGTAGGTCGCACCG
The DNA here is from genome assembly GCA_029251165.1 of Myxococcota bacterium. Lineage (GTDB taxonomy): Bacteria > Myxococcota_A > UBA796 > UBA796 > UBA796 > JAQXDW01. The sequence continues at coordinate 13,993 of JAQXDW010000113.1, read as the reverse complement.
GCTCCGCCCTCAGCGATGAGGTACTCGAGGTTGTCCGGGGTGATGAACGCGGAGCCAAACAGGGTGGTCGCGACGAGCTGGAAGCCCGAGGGATCTCCCCACAGTCCCCACTGCACACCCATCGTGATGGTGCCGTCGAGGCGAGGAGCCTCGAGGTGAGCCGCCGGATAGATGGCATCATCATCGGAGACCCCATCGAGGGTGGGCTCGTCGGTCGGCCAGTCGACGTTGCTGTAGACGCGCATCAGACCCATGATGCGGTCGTCTTTGTCACCAAGCATGACCTCAGCACCGAAGCCGGCGTTGGGACGCTGCTGGGTGTCGATCCCCTGGCGACCGAGGTTGTCGTAGTAGTAGGCCTTGGCTTCGTGCATGCCGCCGGTGGTCATGACACCGACACCACCCGCGAGGGCAGGTGTGGTGAAGAAGGCGGCGGAGAGAATCACCGGGATGGTGAGCTTGCGCATCGGAACTCCGGATGGGGACCGCTGAGGAGATTTCGTCTCGACATAGCAGAGGGATGGCGGTCTACGCAACCCTTCCGCAGGGATCAGGACCGAATCATTTCCCTGAGTCTGCAGTGTCTGCCGCACCGCTGTCTGCTGCAGAGTCCTTTTCATTGCCTGAGTCTCCGGTGTCTTCCGTCGATGTATCCCCGGTGTCTCCCGGCGCATCAACGGTAAATGCGAGCGGTGTTGAGACCCCATATGCGTTGTAGAGGAAGACCTCGACGACACCTGATGTCAGGGAAGGGACCTCGACGGTTGCTGTCTCGATACAGTCCGTGTCGCAGAGCACATCACAGGAGTCGCAGTCCCCACACGCGGTGCAGCCGTTGGTCTCTCGACAGGCATCACAGTCGCCGCAGGTGTCTCGATCGATGTCGGTGACCAGGGCTCGATCTGAGCCGAAGTAGACCGCAGTGTCCCAGGTGTCGGTCAGCGGGCCGCCGGTGAGCACGACGCTGTCGCCTGCCACACCGACTTCTGGCTGGGCGATGGTCAGCTCGACATCGCAGACGGGCAGGCTGATGGAGGTGGTGGTGGTGCAGCCGAGCAGCACGGTCAGCAGGGAGATCATGGTGGCCTGTGAGAAGTGAGGACGCCCCTTAACCCGCGAGACGCCTGGAGTGTTCCGAGAACGTAAGTCGGTCTCAGAAGCCCTCGCTGAGCAGATCCTCGGCGGTGGTCTGTCCAATGTCTCCGACGACATTCTGCGGCACGGTGCCCCGAAGCATCGGCATCGAGCGGCCACCATTTGCGACCTTGCCGGTGCTCTCGTCGATGGAGACCGTGACGACCCCGGGGATGGCGGGGAAGGGACGGTCCTGCTCCTTGGGCGCGGCGACCTTCATGTAGTCCATCCAGATCGGCAGCGCGGTCTTGCCGCCGGTAAACGACACGCCGATGGAGGTTGGGGTGTCGAAGCCGACCCAGGCTGCGGTGATCACGTCAGGGTTGTACCCGACGAACCAGGCATCGAAGAAGTCGTTGGTGGTGCCGGTCTTTCCGGCGACGTGGATGCCGAGTCGGTTGGTACGCGCGCCGGTGCCGCCAGTGGCGACCTCTCGAAGCAGCCAGTGGGCGATGCCAGCCACAGAGGGGTCCAAGACCTGCGGCCACTCTGCGGGGGGCTCGTAGGCCTCGATGATCGTTCCGTCTCGCTCGGCGACCGACTCAATAAAGTGCGGCTCGACCAGGGTTCCGTAGGTCGCAAAGGCGCTGTAGGCGCGCGACAGCTCCACCATGGTCAGCGACGATGAGCCGAGGCCCATGGAGAGGTCACAGGTCCGACACCAGATCTGTCCGTCTCCGTCCTGACGAGCATCCACACAGGGATCGGTCTCTGGGATCTGCTCGAGCGGCAGCCAGTCACAGACCCTCAGGTTGACATCACAGCTGTGACACCAATTCCTTCCAGCCTGCTCGACGGGCTCATCGAGGCACTGCTTGGCGTCGCCGACCGGGATCTGCTCACCGCCCTTCCAGATGCGGGGCACCTCGGACTCAACCAGCGGACAGGAGGTGGCATCACAGTACTCACACCAGACCATCCCGGGGACCGTTGAGGAGGTCGTTGTGCCGACGCACTCCTCGGTGGATGGGATGTGGGTGCGGGAACAAGAGGGCTCGTTGTAGCCGATGCGCAGCTTGGGGCCCGCGAGATCGTAGACCGGATCGAGACCGAGCTTGTCCAGGATTCGAACGGTCACCACATTCCGCGACATCTGGAGTGCACGGCGGAGGGTGATGTTGCCGAGGTAATCGCCGCCGTAATTGCCCGGCTTCCACAGCTGGTTGTTGAGGGTGGCGAACACGGTGGGGGCATCCTGAACCAGGGTGCCGGGCGTGAACTTTCGGCTGGCGATGGCAGCGGCGTACACGATGGGCTTGAAGGTCGATCCGACCTGACGACGGGCCTGGATGGCGCGGTTGTACTCTGAATCCTCGAAGTCCACGCCGCCGACCATCGCGAGCACCGCGCCGTCGGTGAGCCGGTAGCTGAACATTGCGCCCTGCAGCAGCGGGGACTGGTAGAGCTTGACCGCCGGGAGGCCTGCTGCAGGGCTGTAGCCCTTGAGGTTTTCGGCCTCGGCAGAGTCGAGGTGCTCGACGGTGACTGTCACAATGTCACCGCGCTTCAGGGCGTTGCTGAGGTCGTCCTGGCTGCGGTAGCGGTAGGACCGCTCGGGGTTGACGGTGTAGGTCCATTTTGCCCAGGAGCGGGGGAGGATCGCCTTGTGAGCGCCGATGCCGATGATGGCATGCCGCTCCTCAACCTCCAGGACGGTGGCGGTGTACTGCTGGCCGACGAGCAGGGTGGACTTCACCGGGGGCTTTCCGTAGCCACCGACATCATCGGGGCCAACGGTCAGGGTTGCACGGGCCTCGGTCTCGACCAGCCCAGTCTCTTTCTCTGCGAGCCAGGATGCGATGCGCTCCTCTTCCAGTGTCTCTGCCGCCCCGCGCCAGCCTCGGAGGTTGTCGGCGAGGGTCACGTTGTTGACCACCGCCTCCTGTGCGGCCTTCTGCAGATCAAGATCGCAGGTCGCGGTGACGACAAGTCCGTCGTTGTAGACCTTGTTGAAGCCGTATGTCTCGACGAGATAGCGTCGAACATGCTCGGTGAAGTAGGGGGCCTGTAGGAGGAACTCATTGGAGCGCTTCACGATGTTGACCGGCTCGATCCGAGCGGCATCGTGTGTGGCCTGGTCGATGTAGCCCTTCTTGAGCATCTGCCCGAGCACGTAGCCCTGACGGTTGCGCGCCTTGTCCCAGTTCTGGTGCGGAGAGTAGTCGCTTGGACGCTGGGGCAGCCCGGCGAGGATGGCAGCCTCGGCGAGGGTCATCTGGTAGGCGGGCTTTCCAAAGTAGGTCCGTGCGGCCGCTTCGATTCCGTAGGCGCCGCTGCCGAGGTAGATCTGGTTGAGGTAGAGGTAGAGGATGTGCTCCTTGTCGAAGGTCTCCTCGACTCGGCCAGACAGAATGATCTCTCGGATCTTGCGCTCGTAGGTCTTCTCGTTGGTCAGCAAGAAGTTTCGGGCGACCTGCTGAGTGATTGTGCTCGCACCCTGCGCCTTCTTTCCTTGCGCGAGGTTGCGTCCAATGGCCCTCAGGATGCCTTCATAGTCGACGCCGTTGTGCTCCCAGAAGTTGGCATCCTCTGCAGCAATGAACACGTCCATCACGTGCCGGGGGATGTGGCAGGAGCACTGCTCAGGCTGGAGCCCCTCCGCTTGGCACTCGCTGAGGCACTCGTCGGTCTCTGAAGCGGCGACCTCACGCACCGGAAAGAGCTGCTCCTTGGGCAGCACGTACCGACGCTTCTCATAGATCTCACCGAGCAGCTTGCCGTTGCGATCGTAGACCACGGTCACGGTGGGCGGGCGATAGCTCTGGAGGATGTCGATGGTGGGAAGGTCTTGGCTGTACTTCCACCAGATACCGGCGCCTGCCCCCGCTCCGATGAGCGTGCCGAGCAGGGTGAGCACGGCCGCTGCGAGAAAAAAGGAGCGCCTCTTCTTGGGCGGCTTGCCCGGCGGTGAGCGCTTCTTCTTGGGCGGCTTGCTCGGCGGTGAGCGCTTCTTCTGGGGCTTCTTCGTCGGCTTGCTGGGGGGCGGCGCGGCCTTGCGTGGTGTGGGGGCCTCTGAGCTTTTCGTGGCGCTGCGCTTCGGGCTGACGGTCTGTCCCATTCCTGCTGGTGCCGGTGGCGCCTCCGGAGTGGACTCTTTGCGCCACGCTCGCGGCAGCGCTGCGGTCTCGTCTGTCTGTGATGCAGCCGGTGGGGAAGCCGCAGGCCGAGGAGCCGATGGCGCTCGCGGTTCTTCACTTATCGTCAGTGGAATCGGCTCTGTAAATGCCGCTCCGCGCTGTCGAAGTCGCTCGACCATTCCCGATGGGTACGAGATCGTCAGAACGTGCCCGCAGTTCCGACAATGGACCTCCGACCCTGGGGTCGGGTAGGGGCTGTGGAGGCGGCGGGGGGTACCGCAGTGTGGGCAGGAGATTTTAAGGGCCATCAGTCGCCTGGGAGATCATAAGCCGCGCTTCTTAGCTGACCATGACAGCAATCGCCAATGCAGTCGTCCTGGTCAGGGATGATGTGAATGGCTGCGCTGTTGGATACAGTGACGTCACGCGGATTCGATATAGCAGTCATAGGGGACTGCAGTCACGGGAGAGTCCATGCTCAAGCGCCTTGCCATCGTCGGGCTGACCATTCCGCTCGGGCTCATCGGCTACCGACTCTTCGCCGAGACGGCCGGCGTCGGTGTCGCTGAGCTGGCGGGTCGCACTCCGCTCGGAATCGCCGAAGCCCTCGGCGGCGACCCGGAGCACGATCTCACCCGGCTGAGCATCTTGGAGCGCGACCTCTACATCATCAAGCAGCGGTACGTCGACAAAGAGCGCCTGGATGCCGATGTCATGTTCACCAGTGCACTGGTCAACACCGAGCGGCAGATATCTGAGGTGATGTTTGTGCGCGAGCCGGGTGGTGATCGACTCCACATCTCTGTCGGCGCGTACTCCACCATCCTCCCGCTGAGCGCCTTAGAGGACCTCGACGATCTCTACACTGAGCTCTCGCGTGTTGCGGAGATCCTCGACGACAACCTCTCCGATGAGGTCGATCGTGCTGGGGTCGAGTATGCCCTCATCAACGGCGCGCTCTCTTCGCTCGACCCCCACTCCGTGCTCCTTCCGCCGCGCGCGGCAGAGGAAATGGAAGTCGACAACCAGGGAGAATTCGGTGGGCTGGGTATTGAGATCACCTCTCGCAACGGGATGCTCACGGTCAAGCAGCCGATGCCTGACACGCCGGCTGCCGAGGCTGGTCTGCGGGCTGACGACCACATCACTCGCATCGAAGATGAGTCCACCATCAACATGGATCTCAGCGATGCTGTCGGCCACCTGCGCGGAGAAGTCGGCACTCCTGTGACGATCTCAGTGATCCGAAAGGGCGAGGCGCGCCCCCTGTCGTTCACCATCATTCGAGCGGTCATTCGTACCAACCCCGTCGAAGGTGAGCTGCTCGAGGGCAACGTCGGCTACATCCGGATCCTTAGCTTTCATGCCAATGTTGCCGAAGATCTCGACAACCTCCTCACGCGGTTTGGCCGAGAAGCCACCGGAGATGTTCGTGGTCTGGTTCTCGATCTCCGGAGCAACCCGGGCGGCTACCTCAACCAAGCCATCGCGGTCTGCGATCGGTTTCTCGAAGACGGCATCATTGTCTCGACCGTCGAGGGCTACGATCGCAACCGCGAGGTCACCCGTGCCGATCGCGACGGAGACGAGCCCAGCTACCCGATAACCATTCTCGTAAATGGCAACTCCGCCTCCGCCTCGGAGATCGTCGCCGGTGCGCTGCGAAACCGCGGCCGTGCCCTCATCCTCGGAGAGCGCTCGTTTGGAAAGGGCTCTGTTCAGCACCTCTACAACCACCGCGATCAGAGCCGCCTCAAGCTCACCGTTGCCCAGTACCTCACACCAGGCGACCGCTCGATCCAGTCGGTCGGCATCCCGCCGGATGTCCTCCTCCAGCCCTCGGTCATTCGGCCTGCGACCGATGCTGACGAGCAGGCGATCTCCTTGTATTGGCGTGAGCGGCTGGAGCGTGAGGCGGATCTCGACCACCACCTTGTCCACGCCAGCGCCTCTCTCGACGACGATATCCCCCTCCGACTGCGCTACCTGCGCCCAGAGCAGGGCGAGAGCAGCGACTACAGCATCGATCCGAACAATGACTGGGAGGTTGGGCTCGCCCGAGAGATTGTCCTCGCTTCCCGGTCGGCTCGCCGAGCAGACATCCTCCAGGCTGCAGCCCCCATCATCGACCGATACGCGGTCCAGGAAGCCAAAGCGCTCGAGGAGGCGTTCTCTGCGGTCGGCATCGACTGGACCGCTGGAAGCAACCCGGAGTTGCTGGGCCTGAGCATCCAGCTGGATCTGGGCTCGGACGGTGTCCTCGTCGCCGGTCAGGAAGAGCAGGTCGGTCTGGAGGTAACCAACACCTCCACCGAGCCGATCTACCAGCTCTCTGCGCTCACCCGCTCTGACAACCGTGCTCTCGATGCCCGTGAGTTCTACTTTGGCACCCTCGCGCCGGGAGAGACCCGTCGATTCGAGCAGCGGATCGCGCTCCCGACGGGCTATGGGGCGGAAATCGCCAGCATTGGGGTCACGTTTCGGGACCCGAGCGAACCGGTCCTGCTCACCACGACGCAGCTCATCGAGACGGCTGGCGAGCCGCTGCCGAAGCTGGCCTATCAGGTGGCGCTCATCGATGATGGCTCTGGGAGCAGCCTCGGGAACGGCAACGGCCGGCCAGAGGTTGGCGAGCTGATCGAGCTGGAGGTCACCGTCTTCAACGAAGGCGACGGAAGCACCCGCGAGGCGTATGCCCGGCTCAAGAACCGCAGCGGTCGAACCCTCGATCTGAAGTCGGGTGTCATCGAGATCGGGGAGCCTCAAAACGACCTCGGCGAGACCTGTGACCCAGACGATCTCATCTCATCTGCGGAGGCGGGGTCCTGCACCCGCCGTCTCGCTCCCGGTGAGTCGTATACCGGGCGGTTCTCCTTCGAGCTCCGGGAGCCGGTCGACGAAGACTGGAAGCTGGAGCTCCAGGTCGGCGACAACCGTGCCTATGACTACACCACGATCTCACGCGGTGGGTTCTACGATTACTTTCGGCTCGAGGAAGAGCTCCTCCTCTCTCCTCAGGATGTGATGGAGGTCACCACCCGGCACGGTCCGGTCATCGAGGTCACCCGGCGTCCCCCGCTCCAGATCGCTGAAACCCAGACGGTCATCAGCGGCGTGGTCCGGGATGACCAGGGGGTCCGGGATGTGGTGATCTTTCAGGGAGACGACAAGGTCTTCTTTCGCGGTGGCACGGAGAGCGGCACGGAGCTCCCGTTCACTGTCGAGCAGGATCTGGTTCCTGGCCTCAACCAGATTCACATCCTCACCCGTGACTATCAGGGGATGTCTTCGACCATGACCGTCGGGGTCTGGCTGGACACTGAGGCTCCGGAGCAGCAGGTCTCAGTGCTTGCGGAGTAGCCGGTCTCAGCCGCTGACATCGTCAGGCTTTCCCTGGAGCGCTCTCTGGAGCCGCTCGACGTCGCGCTTGCGGACCTGCTTCTTGGCTGTGGACCGCTGTCGGCGCTGATCCTTTTTGAGCGCGAGCATGGTGATGATGTGTGCCATCCGTCAGCTGACAGCCGGGAGGAATCGGCTCGCGTTGTGCCTGAAGCTGCCGCCCACAGTGCATGCATTGCCATCGCGGTCTCCACACCCAGCGGCACTGCTTGGCTTGGGAGTGGCTGCTGACTGTGCCCAGAGGCAGAGCCGTCCGTGGTGTTGCCGCAGCGGTGTGCAGGTGCGGCGAGGAGTTTTCCCATCGGGAGTCTCTTGTGCCGCTGAGTGCATCCTTCAAGCCGGTGAGGGTGACCGCCCTTGGAAGACTCCCGGTCGTGGTGTTCCAGTCACTACACCAGTGGAAGAAGGTCCATCCTCGAGACAATTGCGGCGAAGATGGGCCAGGCAACCAAGACGAAGACGAGCCTGTCCGCAGGCGACCACCGTGGACTCCGCAGGCACGCGCTGGTGGCTGCGTTATGGAGTCCGATAACCAGGAGTGACACCATGGGTCTGAGAGACAAGATCAAGCGACGCCTCCCCATTATCGGCGGTCAGCGAACCCCACCGCCGGCTGCTGCCGCCCCCCGTCCTCGCCCCCCGGCTGCTGACTTCAAGCCGGAGTGGGAAGAGCCGACCTCTCCGCGAGGAGACACGCCTGTGGCAGAGTTTCTCCAGGAGTTCACCACCGCCAACAAGATCGTCCTGTTCATGAAGGGCTCTCCAGATGCCCCCAAGTGCGGCTTCTCGGCAAACGCTGCTGGGATCCTGACGTCCTATGGCAAGCCGCTGACGCACTTTGACGTCTTCCTCGATCCCGGTGTTCGTGCCGGCGTGAAGGAATTCAGCCAGTGGCCGACCCTTCCGCAGGTGTACGTCGGCGGGGAGTTCCTTGGCGGCAGCGACATCCTCTCGCAGATGCACCAGTCCGGAGAGCTCCGTCAGGAGATCGACCAGGCCTTCGCCGCTGCTGAAGAGCAGGCCTCCGCTCCGGAGTAAGCTCACACCCGCGGTGGACCGGCGGCCAGGATTCTTCCGCCGTCCGGTCCTGCACCCGGGCCCATCACGATGAGGTGGTCCGCTGCGGACAGCAAGCTCGGCTGATAGGCGACGGTGATCAGCGTGGCGCCGCGACCGACCAGCCTGAGCAGCGACGTCGTGATGCGCACAGCATCGCTCGGATGAAGGGCCGCCGCAGGCTCATCGAGGATGACCACGACGTCCTCAAGGCTGCCGCCTGCCGCTCGTGACAGCTCCGCTGCGAGTCGGATTCGCTGGCCTTCACCGCCGGAGAGGGTGTTCGCGGTCTGACCCAGCGGAAGGTAGCCAAGCCCGACATCTGAGAGCGCCGTGAGGATGCGCAAGAGCCGGGGCTGGCTGGAGAAGTGAAGTCGTGCCTCGTCGACGGTCATCTGGAGGATGTCATGGACTGTGGCCCCCTTGAATTCCACCAGCAGCGTTGCCCGGTCAAAGCGCCGTCCTTCGCAGACCTCACAGACCACGTCTGCACCGGGCAGGTAGTCAAGCTCGACGCGCTGTCGGCCCGCGCCCTGGCAGGCTTCGCAGCGTCCGCCGGGCCGGTTGAACGAGAACCGGTCGGGGCCAAAGCCGCGAATTCGCGCGCTCCGTGTGCTGGCGAGGAGGGCACGGATCGGGGTCCAGAGTCCGGCGGCAGTCGCGGTCACGGAGCGCCTCTGGCGGCCTGGCGGGGTTCGATCCAGAGTCAGGAGGCGTCGGATTCCGACCAGTCCCGTTAGCGTGCTGTGGGGAAGCGGCTCTGGCGTCTGCCCCAGCGCGACCTGGATTGCAGGAACGAGGGTGCCGGTGAGCAGGGTTGACTTGCCGCTGCCAGAGACACCACAGATCGCAGTCCACTTTCCACGTGGAAATGCTGCGTCGACTCCGACGAGGTTGCCTCCAGTGGCGCCGGTGAGTCGAATGACCGGTCCGGTTGGCTCCTGTGGGCTTGGAACAGGAAACGACAGGGCGCTCGCGGGCTGAGGTGGTCCGCAGTGCAGGACCTTTCCGCCGAGCGGACCGGCGCCGGGACCAAAGCGCACCTGGAGGTCGCTGATGGTGAGCAGGGCTGGGTGGTGATCAATCACCACGGCGGTGTTTCCGCTGTCGACCATGGTCCGGAGGTGGCGCAAGACCATCGGGAGATCATCCGGGTGCAGACCAGCAGTGGGCTCATCGATGACGTAGAGGATCCCGGAGAGCTCGTTGGCGCTGCACCCTGCCAGACGAACCCGGCTCAGCTCACCCGTTGAGAGTGCGGTTGTTGCTCGAGAGATGGGCAGGTGGCCCAGCCCAAGTGCGGTGAGGAGCTGAAGTCTTCGGCACAATTCTGCGCGGACAGCCGCTCCGGGCTCAGAGAGAGAGAGTCCGGAGAGGTGGTCAATTAGATCCGCAGCGGGCTTGGCGATGAGGGCATCGAGACTCGCAGCACCGAGGTAGAGACGCTCAGGATGGGTGATGTTTCGCGGCGTCGGGGCGGGGAGGGTGCTGCCGTCGTCGGGACAGCGTGGATGGTCGGCGAAGGTGTACCGCTCCTCTCCGACCTCAGCGATGATCTGACCCCGACCAGCGCTCAGGGCGGTTCGGAGTGACGAGAACAGGCGCTCTTGGTGCCTCGCGCCGAGGCGAATTCGATCGATGACAAGATCGAGGTCGTGGGGGCTGCCGGGCTCGAGTGCTGGGGCCTCTTCGATGAGGTGCTGCTTGCCGTTGAGCTGGATTCGAGCAAAACCCTGGCGATGAAGCTCATCGAGGAGTCGCCCGACCGACTCGCTTGCCCCTCTTCGGAGAGGAGCAAGCAGGGTGAGTCGCGCACCGTCGTGCTGCAGCAGCGCCGTGGTGATCTGCTCGGTGGTGTGGACCGGCAGCGGGCGTCCACACTCCGGACAGTGCAGGAGGCCTTCATGTGCCGCGAGGGTGTTGAGCAGGCGCCGGGTCTCCGTGAGGGTGCCGACGGTCGAGCGTGCTGTGGCTCTCGAGAGCTGAGAGAGTCCGATAGACGGAGGCAGCCCGGTGATCAAGTCGACGTCGGGGCGGCTGAGCCGAAGTGCTCGGGTTGCTCCGAGTGCCTCGACGAGTCTCCGCTGCCCTTCGGCGTGGAGGGTGTCCAGCGCCAGTGAGGACTTCCCGCTGCCCGACGGCCCGGTGACCGCGATCAGAATTCCGCGGGGGAGGGACAGATCAACGGAGTCGAGGTTGTGTTCCCGCGCACCACGGATCTCAATTGTCTGCACTGCTCACCTCAATGGTGCGCGCACCCCAGGCAATTGTTCGGGGCTGGATCGCCGCACCGAGCTCTGCCCAGGTGGCTGTTGGCGGCAGCGCGAGGGGGGCACTGAGGGCGAAAATTCTCAGCTCATAGCGCGCTGGTTCCGTCGGACAGGGCGCGGCATAGCCGACCGAGCCGCTGCTGTTGATGCCCTGAGTCGGTGGGGCTCGGGTGGCGAGTATGCCAGCGCTCAGACCATCTTCATCAAAGGGAATGTCCCAGGCCATCCAGTGAACCCACGGCCCCTGTGGAGAAGGCTCGATGAGTGTGAGGGCGAGGCTGTTGGTCTCTGGAGGCAGGCCGGTCCACTGAACCGCAGGGGAGTCACCACCGCACCGCGACGACGCTGGCAGCGCGGCGACGACATCAATGATGGGCTCAGGCGGGGCTGCAGTCGGCCCGGCGTGTTGTTCTGCACAGCCTAGAATGAGGATCGGAACCATGACATTGGCATATCAAGTTGGCTTGATTTTCGGAGCCAGAGGTCATAAAGACAAGACGTCCTTCAAGGGCCATTGGGGCGTTGCCAAGTTGGTCAAGGCACCGGGTTTTGGTTCCGGCATGCGCAGGTTCGAATCCTGCCGCCCCAACATTATTTCATCCAAGCCAGTCGCAGATACCGGTGGAACAGTCCACAGGGAGATCGCTCCATGTTCTCAGACATTAAGCTCTTCACTGGAAACGCGAATCCGGTTCTTGCCGAAGGAATCGCCAGCGTCTTGGAGATTCCGCTGGGTAAGGCCAGCGTCAGTCGCTTCTCCGATGGTGAGATCAACATCAACATCGAAGAGAACGTCCGCGGTCGAGACATCTTTCTGCTCCAGCCGACCTGCGCCCCGACCAACGATCACCTCATGGAGTTGTTGATCATGGGAGACGCCTGTAAGCGTGCTTCTGCTGGTCGCATCACCGCTGTGATCCCGTACTATGGCTATGCGCGTCAGGATCGCAAGGTCTCCTCTCGTGCGCCGATTACAGCGAAGCTCGTCGCAGACCTGCTGAGCGCCTCGGGCCTCAATCGCATCCTGACGATGGAGCTACACGCCGGGCAGATTCAGGGCTTCTTCGACATTCCCGTCGACAACCTCTACTCTTCCGGTGCGCTGTGTACGTACATCGAGCGCGTCACTGTGGGGGAGTCCCTCGTCGTGGTCTCCCCGGATGCGGGCGGTGTGGAGCGTGCACGGGCGTACGCCAAGCGGCTCGGTGCCAGCCTGGCGATCATCGATAAGCGTCGAGAGAAGGCAAACATCTCTGAGGTCATGCACCTCATTGGCGATGTCCATGGCAAGACCGCAGTTCTCGTCGACGACATGGTCGACACTGCCGGGACGCTGACCAAGGCTGCCGGAGCGGTCATCAAGCACGGCGCGACCAAGGTGTATGGCATCTGTACCCACGCAGTCCTGTCTGGGCCGGCGATTGAGCGCATCAACGCCAGTCCGCTGGAGTCCATGATCGTCACCGACTCGATCCCCCTCCAGCCGGATGCTGTGAAGAGCAGCAAGATCGAGGTTGTCAGCACCGCAAAGCTGTTTGGTGAGGCCATCCGAGCCATCCACCACAACGACTCCATCAGTCGACTGTTTGACTGAGCTGCATGAAGCCTCAATCCACCGTCGTACGTGCTTGACACCAGGATTGTGGTGCCATAGAAGGCCTCGCCGCCGGTAGGCTCCGGCGTATTGGTCATGCGAAATTCATGATCACCCTGTCGGTTCCACCGTGGAGCCCGCAGTCCATGACAGGGACAGCCCACCCCCTCCAGTGGCCCAAAGGCACTGGATGTGAGTGATTTCTGTCATTGGACTGCTTCCGGAATCCCTTTTTTCTCAGGAGCAGCCCATGGCTACGATCAGTCTGAAGGCCACCACCCGCACTGATAGCGGCAAGGGTGTCGCCCGCAAGATCCGCCGCGAAGGCAGAATCCCCGCCGTCGTCTACCGTGGTGGTGACAACGCAACCTCGGTGGTCATCGACCCTGCCGAGATCACCCTGAAGTTCAACCGCACTGGTAACCGCAACACTCTGGTCAGCCTTGACCTGGAGAGCGGCAGCCGACTCTGTCTCGTCCGCGAGGTCCAGCGTCACCCGGTCAGCGGCAACCTTCGTCACATCGACTTCTACGAAGTCGATGACAATCAGTTCATTACGGTTCTCGTTCCGGTCGAGGCTGTCGGTACTGCCCAGGGCATCAAGCTCGGCGGTCAGCTTCAGCTCATGCGTCGTGACCTGAACGTCCGCTGCAAGCCGGCAGACATCCCCTCGACCATCTCGGTTGAGGTCTCTGAGCTTGATGTCGGTGAGTTTATTCGCGTCTCTCAGGTCACCGCACCCGAGAACACCGAGCTGATCTACGGCGGAGACTTCAACGTCATCACCGTCGTCGGTAAGCGTGGTCCCAAGGTCGATGAAGAGACCGAAGAGGCTGAGTAGTCACCATGATGCTTGTCGTCGGACTTGGAAATCCTGGGCGTAAGTACGCCCAGACCCGCCACAATGTCGGGTTTGATGTGATTGTGCGTCTGTGCGATCGCTGGGGAATTTCTGTGGCTGGCCGCAAGCTGTTTGGTGCACTGGTCAGTGATGGTACGCATCGGGGTGAAGCCGCGATGCTGGGCCGTCCTCAGCAGTACATGAACCGCTCCGGGCAGCCGGTGGCCTCCATTATGGGCCACCTCAAGCTGCCCGCTGAGCGGGTTGTCGTCGTTCACGACGACATGGGCCTCTCGCCTGGCACGATCCGCCTTCGCAGCGGTGGTGGTCACGGCGGACACAACGGCCTGAGGGATCTCATCGCGCACATCGGGCGCGACTTTCTCCGAGTCCGTGTCGGCATCGGTCGTCCGGATGAGGGGCAGGATCCCGCTGACTTTGTCCTCGGTAAGTGGGCAGAGTCTGAGCAGTCGTGGCTTCCTGGCAGCATTGCCACGGGCAGCGACGCTGTCGAGATGATCCTCTCTGAGGGGCTCATCGCAGCAATGAACCGCTTTAATGTCCGTGACAAGCCCGCCCGCGCGGCGAACCACGGTGTGAAATCCAACAACCCAGTCCCTGA